>JANPFD010000113.1:0-404901 GCA_031423255.1 Myxococcales bacterium
ATTTCTCCGGCAGCCGGATCGCCACCTGACTTCGAACCAGATTCAGGATGCTCCCCATCTCCGTGTCCGACACCTTCAACCGCATCGCGAGCCGGCGGTGGACGTCCTCCATCATCTTCTCTCGGATCGCCGCCAGCCACCACTGCACCGCTCACGGGGAAGATCTACTACGTGTCGCCCGCCGGAGATGACAGCAACCCGGGCACGCAACGTCGACGTCAAACGCTCGGGTGGTGCTGGGCGAGTCGATCATCTTTCACGGAGAGCCCGGCGCTGTCATCGACGGGGGAGACGCCATCCGCGGTTGGGACCCCGCGACCGAAAAGGGGGCTGGTGTCTACAAGAAGGCCCATTCGGCCATCGGGTACAACCCGTCGAACCTCACCTCGAGGAACAAGTACATCGTATGGGCCGGCGATCAGGCGAGGCAGACCTGGGAGTGGCTCGCCTGGAATCCCTCTTCACCGCAGTGGGACGGCCTGGAAGCCCTCGCCGGAAATTCGGGAGCGTACGCCTACGTCAAGTTCAGGCGGGGACAAGACCCGGACGATGAAGACGTGACCCTGGCCCCGAAACACCGGGGCGCCTTCAACATCGACGGCAAGGGCTTCGTGGTCCTGCGAGGGTTCGTGCTGCGCAATGCCTGGAATGCCGTGCGTGTGACAGGTGGCGCCTCCAGCGAACGCCATAGGCGCAGCCCGGGCGCTGGCGGTCAGGATCGTCGAGCGGGACAGGTCACTGGCAAAGATAACCGCCGGTCGCCGACATGTATCGGCAGGTCAGCCCCGAAGAGCAGGAGGCGGTCGAAGAACTGTCGCCGCAGCACCGCTGGCCCATCCCGCCACACCTGAGGCAACTGTAGGCCAAGCTGGCGGCGTTGTAGACGCACGTGGTGCCGCTGGCCGCGCACCAGCGAATGGAGGCACTGATGCTGGCGGAGCAACAAGGTTGATCAACGCCGCCGCAGGTTCCGCCGCAACTGCCGCCCGCGGCCGTCGTGCAGGTCTGACCCGGCTGGGCGTAGGTGTGACACGACCTCCCCTGGGCGATGCAGGACGGGCTGGAAACCGCCACACCCGTCACGCAGCAACTCCCGTCGCTGCACAGAGCGCCGGGGCAGCACGGTCCCCCCGCCACGCCGCATTTGAGGCAACGGCTGCCGTTCGCACCAGCGCTGTATGTGCAGATGGTGCCGGGATCCGCGCAACGGGTCACGCCGTCGCAGCAAGGACCGTCGGTGACACCACACTTCTGGCACTGCGACTCTCCGCCGAACACGTAAGCGCATACGGTCGTCGTGTCCGAACAGCGGGGCGTCTGGGGGCAACAGGGCTCGCCCGGACCGCCGCACTTGAGGCACCGGTTCCGGCCGGCCGAGGTGACGCATCCGGTGCCCTGATCGGTGCACCGGCCGTCGGCGCAGCAGGGGGCCCCCGCTATGCCGCAGGGGACGCAGCGACGGGTGGTGCCATCGTCGCTGCAGGCAAGGGTGGGCTCACACTGTGTCGTGGTGGAGAAGGATGGACAGCAAGCCTCGGCATTGCGGCCACACGGACAGCGACCGCCCTGGCAGGTGCCGACGGCGGCCGTCCCCGAGCCGCACGAGGCGCCGCTGGCCACGCACTGGTTGTTGAAGCAGCAGCCACCCGCGTTGCAGGTGCTCCCCGCGCAGCAGGGGCCGCCCGGATCACCGCACCGCTGGCAGATGCCGTCGCCGAAGGTCGAGCTGCAGACGCTGCCGGCCGCACAGGGCGTTGCCCCTGGACAGCAGGGATCGCCGGCCCCGCCGCAGGAGGTGCAGGTTCCCGCCCGGCAGGTCAAGGCTTCGTAACAGGTGCTCTGGCAGCAGGGCTGCCCTCGGCTGCCGCACCCCGAGCACTTGCCGTCGGTGCAGGTACCGCCGCCCGTGGCACCGGTGCCACAGGCAGCGCCGGCGGCGAGACAGGCGCCCGCGTAACAGCAGGAGCCGCCACCGCACGCGCTGTTGGCGCAACAGGGACCGCCCGGCTGGCCGCACGTCCGGCAGACGCCCGACGAGCAGGCAAGGCCGGCGTCGAGGCATACCAAGGTGTTCCCCGAGGTGCAGCAGGGCGCGCCCGCCTCGCTGCCGCAGCGGCCGCAGGTGCCATTGGCGCAGCGGGTGCCGGCGGCGGTGCAGGCGCTGGGGATGGTGCTGGGCGGAACCGCGCAGCATGGCTGTCCCGGACCGCCGCAGGTGCCGCAGGCGCCGGCGGCGCAGGTGCCAGCCACAGGAGCGCAGCTCGCCCCCGTGGCGATGCAACGATTGCCGACGCAACAACCGCCGGCGGCGCAGGTGTTGCCCGGGCAGCAGGAGGCGCCGGCGGTTCCACAGCTGGCACCGTCGGGCATCGTCGTCGCCGGCCTGTCGGTGGCCGACGAATCGAACCGGATCGGCCCATCCACCGCGACCGCGGCATCGGACTCGCTCGTCCCGCCGGTGCCGCCTGAACCGGCCTCGCTCCTGATAGCCGAGCTTGACGAGCACCCCAGGGCAAGAGCAACGACCACCGTAGCGACGATTCTGGACATCGACGCGGAGTATCGCATGACGCTGCCCTACGAAAGAGTCAGGATATGAGCTACTCCTCGCCGCCGGGACCGCCTCGTTTCGGCAGCGGATGACCGAGGGTGTCCTTGCTGGCGACAAAGCCGTTGCCGTCGACGTCCACGTAGATCGGGTTGCTGATGGCGATCGGCCGCCCGCCGTTCGGGCCCATCACCGGCGCCGTCGAGGAACGCTCGCCCACCGCCACCACGATCAGGTGCGCGTCCTTCGCCAGGGCAATCGTGATCTGACGATCGAACTTCACCACCCCGTCGCGCATGTCCGTGAAGTTCAGTTTCGGATCGGGCGCGCCATTCACCAGCACCTGCACACGGTCGACGCTGAACCAGTTCGGCGTCTGCACCCGGACCTTCAGAGTGCCCTTGCCGAGCTTCACCTCGTCGCCGGGGAGCGCGCCGTCCAGGGACACTTCGAGAAAGGGACCGCTGGACATCACCATGTGCCCCCGCTTGGCCTCGCGCACCACCTCCATCTCGTCGATCTTCGCCGGGTCGTCCGTCGAGGATCTGACGAAGTTCCGGATGCGCCCCGACTGGTGGAACAACTCGTGCGCATCGGTGTTCGACACCCCGGGGATGCGCGTCCCCTGGTTGACCAGTTGCAGCCAGTGGAAGAGGCGGTTCGCCGCCGGCTGGCCCTTGTTCTCCACCACCGGCCTCGACACCAGGATGTCGCCCGCCCAGACCTCCATCACGTGGGTCATCGCCGCCGTCTTGAAGCCGGGGTCGAAGAACAGCCGGCCGATGCTGGGGTGGTTTTGCTGCACCAGCTTCTCACTGTTGCCGTCGGCCTCGATCAGGTTGCGCATCTGCACGAAGGGGTCGGCCTCGGTGCGCGGGCGCCCGCCGTCCTGGAAATGGGCCTTCAGTTTCAGGGGGAAGGCGTTCATGTGCAGGATGTCGCCCGGCCGCCCCGACAGCTCGATCCCGTCGGAGGTGGCCATCAGCCCCTCCAGGCCCAGCGCCTTCATCCGCGGGCGGTAGGTCTGGATCCGGTTGTGCTCGGTGGATGCCGCGAAGTCCACCCCCTCGGCGGCCAGTGCGATGATCCGTCCCTCGGGCGAGGTGCTGTTGTCGCCGCTCTCCGAGGAGTGGTTGTGGAAGTCCGCCGAGATCCAGCCGCGGCTGTCCACCACCTTGGCCAGCCGTGCGGCGATGGGGGCTGTTTCCCCCGGTTTCAGCGTCAGGTCCTGGAAGACGGCGTCGTACTCCGGGCCGCGGGAGATCACCACCTTGTAGCTGCCGGGAGGAAGCCCGGTGGTGAAGCGCCCGTTCGGGGTGAAGTAGATGTTCTTGCAGCCGTCGCCGCGCTGGACCGGGCCGAGGTCCGGATCGGGCGTGCCACCCGTACCCATGAACTGCACCTTGCAGGGGATCGCCTTGCCGTCGGCGTCGGTGACCTGCAGGGCGACCTGGGCCCGCGGCCCGACGGCAACGGTGGCGTTCTTCGTTCCCTTGACCTCGACGGCGGTTTCCACGGGAGCCCGGCCCATCTGGCTGACGGTCACCGGGTAGCGACCCGGCGACAGGCCGAACGTGGCGCGGCCCCTGGCGTCCGTGCGGGCGGCGGTGCCCGGCAGCTTCACCTCGGCGCCGGCGACCGGCTTCTTGCCCTCGAGGACGGTGACGTTCAGCCGTGCGGTCTTCAGACCGATCGCCTTCTGAGCGGCCAGTTCCGCCTCCGCTGCGTCGCGGCCGGCCGCCAGGTAGCGCACCACCTCCACCTCCTGCCCGGCCTTCAACTCGGCGGGGAGATCCGGGAAGTCGAACCAGGCGCCCTTGTTCGATTCCCCCCCGGTGCCGTCGGTGTGGATGAGGCCGCCCTTGCGCCCGACCGCGTAGGCCGCGCCGAACCACCTGTCATACGCTTGTACGACAGGCAGGTCCCCCGCCGGGGTCTGGGTGAAGGTGCGATCGACGCGCAGGTGATCCGCCGGGCGCTGCTTCGCCGGCTGGGACCCGACGTTTCGGTAGCGGGTCTTCACCTGGATGAAGCTGTCTCCGTCGGCCAGGGTGTACTCGGTCATCGCCTCGATCGGCGTCCCCAGGCGCTTGAAGCGGATGACCACCTTCTTGCCACGGGCGGTGACGATCTCGGCTTCCGTCGCGGAGGCCCTCTGCGGCGGGGGATACCCCACCTTGGCGTCCGCGTTGGTATCGGGGCGGCCGTGCGGGTAATAAGCGGTCAGCTGGTCGTTGTTGGTGGCCAGCAGCGTGAAGTCGATGACCGCGCCCTGGACGCTCAGGCAGTGCAGGTGGGCGTGACGGTCGGGGATGGCGTCGCCGATGACCGCCACCACCTTGTCGTTGCGGATGAGGTAGTCGCCGTAGACGGCGTCAACCTCCTTGCCCGACGGCACCAGCTGCCAGTTGGCGGCGCCGAGGCGCACCGCCTCGGCAGCGGAAACGGGCGCCGACGCGCACAGCAATACGAACGCCAGGGAGTTCCGGAGCATCAGCGGTCCCACGGAAACCTCACCGTGGGTGGATTGACGTAGCGGCGCATCTGCAGCCGCAGCTTGGCGCCGGCGCCCGGGGCGAGCCGCACCGTGAAGGCGGGCGCATCCACCTTCGTGGTCTTGCCCCGGGACTCCACCATCTCTATCTGATGCTCTCCGTACGCGCCCCCCTGGACGATGACGGTGCGTGACTCCTTGGCGCTCACGTTCACCAGCGTCACCACGGTGCGCGTGCCGGTGAGCTCGGAGACCAGGGCCGCCACGTCGGCGGGCACGCCCGCGCGGCGCCCATCGGGATCGAAGTAGCGCAGGCGCGCATTGACCAGGCCTCCGTCGCGATCCGGCGGCAGCCCTCCGAGCATCAGCTGGACCAGCGCGCCCGTCGTTGCCGGGTTCTTGCTCATCATGTTGTCGGCGAGGCGCTTGTCCGCGGGCATGGTGTCCCGCCGGATCGCCTCGCGCCGTTTTCGCAGCTGATCGAGCGCGCCACCCAGCGCCTTTTCGGGGTAGCCACTGCCCTTGCCCTGCAAATAGGAGATCCAGTCGTTGCGGGGGACCCGGGGTAGGTCCGCGGGCTTCATCGACCAGTACCAGATCTCCCGGGCACCGACGTCCCACGGTTCCTTCTGCCAGCCGTACCAACCGTCCTTGCCGTGCATGGTCGGATACTCCTTCCGGCCACCTTTCGCGGTACGCGCGTGAGAATTGACCGCCTCGATCATGGCGCGCCAGGCGTCGACGTACTTGTAGTCACCGGTGACGAGGAGGGCATTGCTGAACCCGACGAGCGCGCGGTCGATCCGCGTGCGATCTTGGCGCTTGCCGGTGACGGGGTTGACGGGACTGAACCCCCAGCCATAGGTGTTGCCCCACCACCGGCCCTCGGGCCCGCCCACCTTGCCGTCGAGGTCGACGAAGCTGGGGATGATGCCGCCGTTGCTCCGCATCCGCTCGAGCCAGGCGTCCATGTATGAAACCAGCCACTGCTTGTACTTGGGCTCGTTGGCCAGGAGGTAGGCGTTGGTCGGCAGCGCGGTGGCGCCGAGGTTGAGGAAGTGGTCGCCGACCACGTCGGTGTATTCGCTGTAGTGCTCCAGGAACTGCTCGTAGGTCGACTCGCCATGGAGCGCCTCGAAGCCCTTCGCGTCGAACGGATCGCCAGCCCAGTCGAGCGCGGTCGCCTTGCGCAGCATCGGCCCGCGGCTGCCGTTGAGCATGCTGCGGATCAGCTTGAGCTTCGGGTCGTAGTTGGGCGCCTCGGGATCCTCGCCCATGTACAAGCCAGCGAACCGGCGGGCGCGCTGCTGGTAGATCGGCAGGTCCGGAACCGACAGCCCCATCCGGTTGAAGTTCTGCATGCCCTCGCCGTGGTGCATCCAGTCGGACTGCACGCAGAAGTCCTTGTGGTACATCCCTTCGCGAGCGATCGGCACCTGGGTGGTCTTCGCCTCGGCGTACTGCCGGAGCATGCCTTCCCACGTCTTGAGGTACATCTGCAGGATGTCGTCGCTCGCGCCCAGGGCGTGCAGCTCGGGCCAGTGGTTGAAGTTCTCGAACGCGTCGTCCGGCCCATCGTTCATGCCCCAGCGCAAGAAGCACTGCACGTAGCCGCGATCATCGTAGTACTTCTCGACGAACTCGCGGCAGGCCGGAACGTGGTCGGCCAGCAGCCGCCGCTCCAGCTTCGCCCACTCGGGAGCGGCCATCTTCGAGTCGATGGTCACGGTGGTCGGCGCCTCGGCGGGCGAGGCTTGCGCGACCAGTACAGCGGTCAAGACGGCGGTGTGTATCATCGCGAGGCCAACCTCCAGACCGGAACCTTCACCTTCGTGGCTCCCGAGTCAAATGCCGATCAGTAGCCCGCGAACGCGAAGCCGTTGAGGGTGGCATCGCCCGCGCTGCTCATCAACTTGGTGGTCCAGGCGACGCCATCGCTGCTGACCTCGACTGTGCCGGGAGCCAGGCGGCTGATGAAGACCTTGGTGTTGTTGATGCCAAGGGTTCCGACGGCGACGCTGGAACCGGCGCCGGTGGTGTTCTGCATGGTCCAGGTCCGGCCGTCGGTCGAACTGAACACCACGGTGTCCGCCGAGCCGGGGTAGGCCATGAACTTGCCGTCGTGGACCAGACTGATGAGGGCGGGCCCGCCCGGCTGGTCATCCACCCAGGTGGTACCGTTGAGCGAGCGCATGCGTCGGCCACCGCTGGCGCCGCCGCCCACCGCCACGGCGACGTTGCCGGCGATGGCCAGGGCGTTGAATCCGTCGGTGCCGACGGGCGCCTGCACATCGCTCCAGTTCAAGCCGTCGAGGCTGCGGACCCGCGTGTACCCCTCGCCCACGGCCACGAACATGTCCTTGCCCCCGACGGCTCCGAAGGCCACCGCGCGCAACCCGTTCGGCTTGCCCGCGAACGCAGTGGGCGTCCAGGTCTGGCCGTTGTCCACGCTGCGCAGCACCGGGCCCGACAAGCCGACGGCCACCCAGATCCCGTTGCCATAGGCGACGCCGTTGAGCCGCCCCTGCCCAGGCGGCACGTTGATCTCGGTCCAGCTCCTGCCATCGAAGGTCATGATCCGGCTGGTGCAGACCGGAGCGCAGGCCCCGCCCACTGCCACCAGGACGTCGTTGGCGTAGGCCGCGGCGCGCAGCACCTTCGGACCGTCCCGGTTCCCGGTCGCGTCCCGGATGTCCGTCCAGCTGTTCCCGTCGGCAGAGACCAGGCGGCGCCCATCGTTGCCGACGCCCACCACCACCACCGATCCGTACCAGACCGATGTCGGCTGGCCATCGGCGGCGTCGCGCGGCCGATCCTGAGGCGTCAGATCGGGCGACGAATCACCGCTGCGCAGATCACGCGACGGCAGATCGCCGGAGGCCGCGTCCTCCCGCGGCGCGCCCTGGGCATCGACGAAGACGCCGGCATCGTCGTCCGGCTCGACGTTGCGGGTCGCCGGCCGCGGGGCGCAGGCGGTGGCGAACGCGACGACGACGAGCGCCCGCATCACCTACTCGCAGATCACCACGCGGACCCGCTCGGGCAACTCCGCCATGAGGCGTTTGAGCACGCTCCCCTGCAAGAAGTGCCAGACCGCGCTGCGCTGGGTGGTGCCGATGAAGACGCAGGTGATGCCCAGCTCCTCGGCCGCCTCGGCCAGGGAAGCCCCGGCGTCGTGCGCCAGACGCCAGACGGGAATGGCGTCGATGCCGGCGGCGCGCAGCTCGTTCGATGCCGCACGCAGCACCCGCAACGCCTCGCTGGAGGGCCCTCGCCGTGACGGGAACAGGAAGCCGGGGATCTCGTCGACGAATGCCACGTAAACGGCACTGTCCCCCATACCGCGGGCTCGTCGAGCCGCCTCCCGGCACAGCGCGGGGTTCGGCGAGCGCAGGGCCAGCATCGTCGATGAAGGATACGACTCCTTGAGGGCGTGCGCCTCGCCAAGTGTCAGCACCTCGAGCGCGGTGGTGAGATCCGCCGCGGATTGCTCGGCCGCGGCGGCGGTCAAGAAACCGAATCGTCCCGAGCGGATCCAGCCCCTGTGCGTGACCAGGGCCACGAACAGCAGGATCGCGCTGCTCCCGGCGCCGTAAGCCGTCGCCTCCCACTTGGTGAACCAGCTGATCACCCAGGGCACGGCCAACGCCAGCGTCGCCACCAGCCCCAACATGAACACCGGGCCGCGGCGCCCCTCGCGCCATCGGAGCACGTCCAGACTGACGGAGGTGATGGTGTACGAACCGAGGAGTCCGAACGCGAACAGCTGCGCCAGTGTGCGGGCATCGCCCCTGGTCGCCACCACGAGGAGCAGCGCTCCCAGGGTCACCACCAGCACCGCGCCGCGCGGAGCCTCCTCGTGCGTGTGGCTCTTGGCCACGGCAGCCGGCAGATAACCATGCTCGCCGATCGCCTGGAACACGTTGTAGCAACCGAGGAACGCGACCTTCGCGGCCAGCAGGAGCAGGATCGATCCGGTGACCGTCACGGCGATCTGCAGGTTCCGGCCGCCGTATTTCAGCGCCACCTCGGCCAGGAGGGCCTGCGTCTGTCCGAGATGACCCGCCGTCGCCGCCTCGACCGCTACGGCGGTGAACACCGGCACCGTGACGAGAACACTTCCGATCAGGAGCGCCGTGGTCACGCCGATGACCTTTCGCCGCGGCTCACGCAGCGCCGGCGCCAGCTGTCCGATGGTCTCCAGTCCCGAGTAGGCGAGCCACGCTCCCGCGAAACCCGTCGCCACATCGGTCCAGGACAGGGAGGGGAACCGGGTCACGTTGGCCAGCAGATCGGCCCAGTCGGCCGGACGCAACTTGGTCACCACCGCGGCCAGCAGCCAGACGTGCGCGCCCAGCGCGGCAATCGCCGCCACCAGCGCCAGCCGGGCCAGACCACGCACCCCGATCCAGCTGACGAACCCGACCACCAGGATGCCCAGGACCGACAGCAGCCGGACGTCGTGCGTCCAGGGAGGATCAAGGGTGGCGATGTAATGCATCGCCGTCACCACCGTGAGCGCGATGGCGATGAGATAAGCGCTCACCATGAACGAGCCGGAGACCACCCCGACGCGCGGGCTGAACGCCTCGACCGCGGCCGACACGCCGCCGCCGCCGGTCGGGTAGCGGTGCGCCACTTCCAGGTGCTCGAAGGCGACGAGCACGAAAGCCACCGTCGTCACCAGGACGAACGCCGCCGCCATCCCGCCCACCTGGGCGTAGAGGATGCCCGGCACGTAATAGATGGACGTGCCGAGGTCGGCGAAGGCCAGCGCCCAGGCCAGAACCGGACCGATGCGAGCGACACCCCGGCGCTTGTCCGCCTGCTCCTGAGCGAGAACGATTTCCTTGGCGCCTGGCGGGCCGGAAGCGTCGTTCTTGGTGCCCATCCGGAGGGAACGTCGCCCCAAAATAGTCGCCAGTCAACTGTACGACTCTGGTAGCGTTCGCGATCGCTCATGGACAAGCTGGCGACGCTCGCGATCAACACGATTCGAACCCTCTCCATCGACGCAGTTCAAAAGGCGAATTCGGGACATCCCGGCCTGCCGCTGGGCGCCGCGCCGATGGCCTACGTGCTGTGGCAGAACCACCTGCGGCACAGTCCCCGAAACCCGAAGTGGCCGGACCGCGACCGCTTCGTGCTGTCGGCCGGGCACGGCAGCATGCTGCTGTACTCGATGCTGCACCTGACGGGCTACGAGGTGACGCTCGACGACGTCAAGTCGTTCCGGCAGTGGAATTCGAAAACCCCCGGCCACCCCGAGAACTTCGCCACCACCGGCGTCGAGGCGACCACCGGTCCCCTCGGCCAGGGCACGGCCAACGCCGTGGGCATGGCCATGGCCGAGCGATTCCTGGCCCATCGCTACAACAAGCCCGGCCACACCATCGTCGATCACCACACCTTCGCGCTGGTCTCCGACGGCGATCTGATGGAAGGGATCTCGCACGAGGCGGCGTCGCTGGCCGGCCACCTGAAGCTGGGCAAGCTCGTCTACCTCTACGACGACAACAAGATCTCGCTCGACGGCCCGACGTCGCTGTCCTTCAGCGAGGATGTGGCCCGGCGCTTCGAGTCGTACGGCTGGCACATCCAGCGCGTCGAGAACGGCAACGAGGACGTCGACGCCATCGACAAGGCCATCGCCGCCGCCAAGGCCGAGACCGGCCGCCCCTCGATCATCCTCGTGCGCACCACCATCGGCTTCGGATCGCCCAACAAAGGGAACACCTCGGAGGCGCACGGTTCGCCCTTGGGCGCCGACGAGGTGAAGGCCACCAAGAAGAACCTCGGGTGGGATCCCGACAAGTCGTTCTTCGTGCCCCAGGAATCGGCCGTACACCTGCGCTCGGCCATCGAGCGCGGCGCCAAGTTCGAGGCGGAATGGCAGCAGCGCTTCGACGGCTGGGCCAAGGCGAATCCCGATCTCGCCACCGAATGGAAGCTGGCCCTGGCAGGTGATCTGCCGGCGGGGTGGGACGCGGATCTGCCCGTCTTCGGGCCGAAGGACGAGCCGGCCACCCGCGTGTCGGGCGGCAAGGTGCTGAGCGCCATCGCCGGCAAGGTGCCCTGGCTCATCGGCGGGGACGCGGATCTGTCGGTGTCGACGAACACCGCGCTCAAGGGTGGCGGCGACTTCGACGGGCAGACCGGCGCCGGCCGCAACATCCGCTACGGGGTGCGCGAGCACGCCATGGGCGCCATCGCCAACGGCATCACGTACCACGGCGGCGTCCGCAACTACACGGCGACGTTCTTCACTTTCTCGGACTACGAGCGGCCAGCGCTGCGCCTGGCGGCGATGAGCCATCTGCCGACGGTGTTCGTGTTCACGCACGACTCGGTCGGCCTGGGCGAGGACGGGCCCACGCACCAGCCGATCGAGCACCTGGCGGCCCTGCGCGCCATCCCCGGCCTGTGGACCATCCGCCCCGGTGACGCCAACGAGGTGACCGAGACCTGGAAGCTGGCGGTGTCTCGCAAGGACGGTCCGACGGCGATCGTGCTGAGCCGGCAGTCCGTGCCGACCCAGGATCGCTCCAAAGTGGCGCCCGTCGCGGGCGTGAAAAAAGGGGGCTACGTGCTGTCGGATGCAGCCGGTGGCGCACCACAGGCGATCATCATCGCCACGGGGTCGGAGCTGGGCGTGGCCGTGCAGGCCCAGGCGCAGCTGGCGACGGCGGGCGTGCGGACACGCGTGGTCTCCCTGCCCTGCTGGGAGCTGTTCGACAGCCAGAGCGCCGCGTACAAGG
This sequence comes from Myxococcales bacterium, assembly GCA_031423255.1. Classification (GTDB taxonomy): domain Bacteria; phylum Myxococcota_A; class Polyangia; order Fen-1088; family Fen-1088; genus JANPFD01. The sequence continues at coordinate 11,801 of JANPFD010000113.1, forward strand.
AAGAGGTGCTGCCCCGCTCGATCGCGGTGCGCGTTTCCATCGAGGCGGGCGCGACGTTCGGCTGGCACCGGTGGGTCGGCGACCGTGGCGCTTGCATCGGCATCGATCGCTACGGCGCTTCGGCTCCCGGCGGCACGAACATGAAAGAGTTCGGCTTCACGGCCGACAACGTGGCCGCTACCGTCCAGTCGCTCCTCGCCAAGTGAAGCGGCTCATCGCAGCGGTTCTGTCCATCGCCGCTTGCGGCGGCGGCGGTCGCGAGCCCTTCCCGACGCTGGAGCCCGACCCGGCCTTCCCAGGCACACCGTCGGACGAAGCCCAGTTCGATTCGCTCTTTCGGTACCAGCCTGCGCCCGAGTGCGCGGCCACCTCGCCCACCAAGCTGAACGCGAAGACCGAATTGCGGATCTTCCGTACAAAAGGGATCAGCGACGCCGACGTCACCGCGTTCCTCGGGGGCTTGCGCCGGTATTTCGACCAGTACGGGGTGCACGTGTTCGCGCGCCACCAGGTCATCACCGTGCCACTCGACCACGCGTTGACCTTCGATCTCGACGACATCACCGACTATCTCACCGAGCACTCGAGCTTCGACACCAGCAAGACGCAACTCACGCCCGCCGAGCAGGCGGAGGTCGAGCGTCTCGTGGGTCAGGCCATCTTCCACAACGTCCGCGAGATGATCCGCGTCTATGGTCAGCCGCGCCGCAATCAGGTCAACCTCTGGCTGGTGCCGGAGATCGCGACAGGCGACGCCGAGGATCCCGATCTGCAGATGCTCACCGCTCAGCTCGCGGGCCTCGGCCTGTCTTCCGAGCTGCTGGACTCGGCGCCCCAGGACGATCCCGCCCGAAAGCTGTACGACTGGGTCGGTGCAACGGACTTCACCCCGATCGCCATGGTCGGCACCACCTTGGTGAAGGCCGCCCTGAAGTATCCCGACATCGTCATCGCCCACGAGGTGGGCCACGCCTACGGTCTCATCCACACCATGACCAACGGTAATCTCATGAACCAGGGCGAGATCAATTGCCACCTCGCTCTGTCCAGCCCGCAGCTGGCCCAGATCGACAAGGCCACCCAGCGCCTGGCCCAGACGCTGGGTGGGGGCGAACTCCACGGTCTGTCGCTGAGCGGCCGCGCGCCGCTGCTGGTGCGCCTCCTGGCCAAGAAGCTCAGCGCGCGCTGAGCAGGACCTGCCGCCTGGTCTCGACAAAGCGATCGGTCACCTCGTCGTGGGCGTACGTGACGGCGGTGATCCCGGGTCCGTCCAGCTCGTACACGTTGTAGCGGGACCGTCGATCCGGCCCCCCCGCATAGGACGCCGACCCCGCCCCGACCACCGGGATCTTCTTCCCGCCGGGGCCATCCAGCGAGGCCAGCTCGTCGCGGTGGTCGTGGCCGTGCAGCACCAGATCGGCGCCCGTCCGCCGCAGCAGCGCCGCCAGCGCTTCGCGGTCGCGCAGGTTGCGATCCTCGCCACCCCGGTGGACGACGGGCGGGTGATGGATCAGCACCACGCGGACCCGCCCGGCCAGCTCGGGAGCCATCATCCATGTCTCGAGACGCGCCAGTTGCCCCGCGCCGATCTCTCCCCAGGCGCCAAGGTCGCCGGTGGCCACGCAGCTGTTCACCGACACCAGCGCGACGCCCGGGCGCAGCCGCACGAACGGGTACGTCTCGCCGTCTGACCTCACCTCGGCCGTCTGGTAGGGAGCGAACATCCTCTCGAACGTCCCCGCGCGCACCACCTCGGGCACGTAGGTGTCGTGGTTCCCAGGAATCACCGTGACCGTCTCGGCCGGCATGCCCTCCAGCCACCGCAGGGCCTCCCGCCACTCGGATTCCAGCGAGACGTTCGACAGGTCGCCGGTCAGCGCCAGATGGTCGGCGCCGCGCGTGCGCAGATCCTCGCGCATCGCCGCCAGCAGCTCCATCTTGTGCTTGCGCCGTCGGTTCACGACGATGTTCAACGCCCCGACCGCCCGCTTGTTCAGGAAGTCGGACAGGGAAGCCCCCGCGAAGGAGCGGAAGTGGGGGTCGGTGACGTGCGCGAGCCGGAACATGTCAGCCCGCGCATCGCGTGGGCACGCGCGAGCTTAGCTCGCGTGGGCCCGTCGCGGGAGGGTTTGGGGACCCTCTGAGGGTCCCCATGACAATCATCCTGAAGTGGGGGTCGGTGACATGGGCGAGGCGGAACATCAGACCTGCACGTCCGCGAGGAGACCAAAGTGATCCGAGGCGAACACGCCGTCACCGTCGGGCCGGTCGAACACCACCCGGCAGTCGTGGATCCTGCCGCGGCCGTCGCGGCGCTCGGTGGTGACGAAGATGTAGTCGATGCGACGGTCCAGTTCCAGGAAATGCAGAGGTGCCGTCTGGCGGTTCGCCGAAGCCCAGGTCCATCCCGCCTCGCCCGGGTGCACGCAGTCCCACCCGTCCTGGTAGCAGGTGCGCCGGCCGGCCAGCGTCGTCAGCCCGCGCAGCCATCGGATCTCGTCCGCGTCCGGCCGCGCATTGAAGTCGCCCATCAGGATCTGCGGCCGATCGCTGCCGCGTGCAGCAACGGCAGTATCGATGGCCATCACCTGGGCCTCGCGCTTCGCCCCGTCCTGCAGGCGGTAGTTGAGGTGCGTGGTGTGCACCCAGACCGGCCCCGCGGCCGTCTCGACCAGCGCCGATAGCAGGATGCGCCGCTCGCTCTCCTCGGGCTCGGGCAGGTCGATGGCCGCGCGATCGGCGATGGCGCCCTTGGACAGGATCGCCAGCCCCCAGTCGTCAGGAGCGCCAGGACGTGCAGCCGATCCGAAGGCCACGCTGTAACCGAGCGCGCGCGCCAGCGTCTCGGCCTGGTTCGGCAGCCGCCCCGGGATCGACCGCACCTCCTGCAAGGCAACGACGTCCGGCGCCATCGCCCGCAACCCCTCTTCCACCAGCCGCATACGCACATCCAGCGGCGGCTCGGCGCCCCACAGGTTCAGCGTGAGGCAGCGGAGCTTATTCACCGCGGTAGGTACAGCAGCCGTCGACGGTCTCCCACACCGTGACGGCCGACAGCTGCGGGATCTTCGACCGCATCGCCTGCCAGATGTACGCGGCCAGGTTCTCGCAGGTCGAATTCTCGAGACCGGGCACGTCGTTGAGGTTCCGGTGGTCCAGGCGCTGGTGTAGTTCGTCCCAGGCGCCGTCGATCGCCGCGAAGTCGATGAGCCACCCGGTTTGCGGGTCCACCTGCCCGCGCGCGTGCAGCTCGACCTTGTAGCTATGGCCGTGGACGCGCGCGCACTTGTGCCCGGACGGGACGCGCGGCAGGAAGTGCGCCGCCTCGAAGCGGTACTCCTTCTTCAGCTCGACGATCACCGAGGGAACCTTATCACGTAGTATCTGACCCGCCGTGGCTCTGCTCGCCGAGTTCCGCGTCCTGGATCGCCGGGTGTGGATGCTCGCGGCCGCGCGGATGGTGGTGACCGCCGGCTTCTCGATGGTGCTGCCGTTCCTGGCGATGTACCTGTCGGTCGAGCGCCAGGTACCCGCGGTGATCGTGGGTCTCATCTGGACCGTTGCCGGCGCGTGCGGCGCGGGGATGCAGTGGGTCGCCGGCGAACTCGCCGACAGAGTCGGGCGCCGACCGGTGATGGTTGCCGCGATGATCCTGCGCGCGTTGAACCTCGCGGGCCTGGGCTACGCCACCGCGCTGCAAGCCGACGTCTTCGTGCTGGGCGCGCTGTGCGTCGCCAACTCGATGCTTCGCTCGTTCTTCGATCCGGTGGCGAACGCCCTGGTGGCGGACCTGGTGCCTCCGGAACGCCGGGTGGCTGCCTTCTCGTTGCAGCGCGTGGGCATCAACATCGGATGGGCCGCGGGCCCCGCGGTGGCCGCCGTCGCCGCCGATGTCCCCTACAGCCAGCTCTTCTACTGGAGCGTGCCCGTCACTCTCGTCGCCGCTTTCGGAGTGGCCATCATCAAGGAGCCCACGCTGGCGACGGCCACGGCCCAGCGCGGACCGAGCTGGCGGGAAATTTTTGCCTTCCGCGACGACAAGCCCTTCGTGCGCTTTCTCCTGGCGACCGTCGCCTTTTACGTCCTGCAGGTGCAGCTCTACCAGTCGCTGTCGATCTTCGCGGCCAGCGTCCTCGGTCTCGGTCGCGCGGAGGTCGGGACGATCTACATGCTCAACGGGGCCCTGGTGGTGGTGCTGCAGTTGCCGGCCGTTGGCTTCATCCAGCGGCTCGGCACGCGCGGCGCCCTCGTCATCGGCTGTCTGGTCTACGCCGCGGCGTATGCCTCGGTGGGCCTGGCCGTCGGCCATCTTTCGATGCTGGTCTGCGTGGCCTGCGTGACGCTGGCCGAGATCCTGACCGCGCCTGCGCAGCAGGCCACGGTCGCGTCCATCGCCCCCGCGGGCCGGATCGGCGCCTACTCGGGCCTCTTCGGCCTGTGCCAGGTGGTCGGTCAGTCGACGGGCCCCCTCATCGGCACCGCGCTGCTGGACGCGGTGCCGCCACGCGCCGCTTGGTTCCTCATCGCGCTGTTCGGCGTCGCTGCCGCACTGACCTACCGGCTCTCGAATACCGCTAGCGCAAGAGTCGAAGGCTCGACTATCATGCGTCGCTCGATCGTCACGGAGAAGGAATGAGCCGCATCGAACGCGAAGTCCTCGAAGCCCAAGAGAAAACCAAGGTCCTCGAGTACTACCGTCAAATGCTGGCCATCCGTCGACTCGAAGAAGCGTCGGCCAAGGCTTACTCGCAGCAGAAGATCGGCGGCTTTCTGCACCTCTACATCGGGCAGGAGGCGGTCGCAGTCGGCGCCGCGGCCGCGCTCAAGCAAGAGGACTACATCATCACCTCCTACCGCGACCACGGCCAGGCTTACGCCAAGGGCATGTCGGCGCGCGCCATCATGGCCGAGCTGTTCGGCAAGGAAGGCGGCTGCAGCAAGGGCCTCGGCGGGTCGATGCACTTCTTCGATGCGCCGAACAACTTCCTCGGCGGCTGGGGCATCGTGGGGGCCCACCTGCCGATCGCCGCCGGCGTCGGCTACGCCTCGAAATACCGCGGTGACGGCCGGGTGTGCATCTGCTTCTTCGGCGACGGCGCCGTCAGCCAGGGCGCGACCCACGAGGCGATGTCGCTGGCGGCGCTGTGGAAGCTGCCGGTGGTCTTCATCTGCGAGAACAACCTCTACTCGATGGGCACGCCGCTGTCGCGGTCGCTGTCGGTGCTGGACGTGTCGCAAAAGGCGCTGGCTTACGGCATGGCCCGCGACCGCTTCGACGGCTTCGACGTCCTGCGCGTGCGCGACCGGATCGCCGAAGCGGTCAAGCGCGCCCGCTTCCAGTCCGAGCCGACGCTCATCGAGATCCTCTGCTATCGGTTCAGAGGCCACTCGATGTCCGACCCCGGCCTCTACCGCACGAAGGAAGAGGTCGAGGAGTTCAAGAAGCGGGACTGCCTGACCATCGCCCGCGGCTACCTCGAGAAGTGGGGCGTTCCCACCGGCGAGTTCGACAAGATGGAAGAGAGCGTCAAGGCCGAGATCGAGGACGCGGTGAAGTTCGCCGACGAAAGCCCGGTCCTGCCGGCCGACCAGCTCGAACAGTTCAACTACGTGGAGTAAGAGCCGACCATGCCCCGCACCGTCCAGTTACGCGAAGCCATCCGCGAGGCAATGACCGAGGAGATGGAGCGCGACGAGAACATCTTCCTCATGGGTGAAGAGGTCGGCTACTACAACGGCGCCTACAAGGTGTCACAGGGAATGCTCCAGCGCTTCGGCGAAAAACGGATCATCGACAGCCCGATCACCGAGGCCGGATTCGCCGGTATAGGCATCGGCGCGGCGATGGTCGGGCTGCGGCCGATCATCGAGTTCATGACGTGGAACTTCTCGCTGGTGGCGGCCGATCAGCTGATCAACCACGCGGCAAAGATCCGGCAGATGTCCGGTGGGCAGTACAAGTGCCCCGTCACGTTCCGCGGCCCGGGCGGTCCGGCCAACCAGCTGGCCGCTCAGCACAGCCAGGCCCTGGAGGCGCTGTGGACGCACATTCCCGGCCTGAAGGTGATCACCCCCGGCACCTGCAAGGACGCCAAGGGACTGCTCAAGAGCGCGATCCGCGACGACAACCCGATCGTCTTCATCGAGTCCGAGGTGATGTATGGCGATTCGGGAGAGATCCCGGACGGCGAGTACACCATCCCGATCGGCGTCGGCGACATCAAGCGACCCGGCAAGGACATCACCCTCATCGGCTGGTCGAAGATGGTGAAGGTGATGCTGAAAGCGGCCGAGCAGCTCGCCGCCGAGGGGATCGACGCCGAGGTGGTCGATCCACGCACGCTGCGGCCTCTCGATGAGGAACTGCTCGTGCAGTCCGTGAAGAAGACCGGCCGCTGCGTGATCGTCGAGGAAGGCTGGCCGATGAACGGCGTGGGCGCCGAGATCGCTTACCGTCTGCAGCGCCGGTGCTTCGACGACCTCGACCACCCGGTCGAGCGCCTGACCAGCATGGACGTCTCCGCTCCTTACCACCGCCAGGTCGAGGCGAGCATTCGCCCCGATCCCGACAAGATCGTGGCGCTGGTGAAGAAGGTCCTGTACCTGGACTGATCATGGCAACCATCATCCCGATGCCGAAGCTCTCCGACACCATGAAGGAGGGCGTGCTGCGCAAGTGGCACAAGAAGGAAGGCGACAAGATCTCCGCCGGTGATCTGCTGGCCGAGATCGAGACCGACAAGGCGACGATGGACTTCGAGTCCTTCGACACCGGTGTGTTGCTCAAGCGCCTCGTCGCGGACGGCTCGACCGTGGCCATCAACGCTCCGATCGCCATCTTCGGGCAGGCCGGCGAGGACATCGCCGCGGCGCTCGCAGAAGCCCAGTCGGGGGCGCCCAAGGCGGCTGCGGCTGCGCCCGCCCCGGCGCCCGCGGCCGCAGCCCCGGCGCCCAAGCCTGTGGCGGCGCCTGCGCCCGCGCCTCGACCGGCCCCCGTCGCCAACGGCGCTCCCACTGGCGACAAGATCCTCGCCTCTCCTCTCGCCCGCAAGCTGGCCACCGATCTCGGCGTCGACCTGCGCAGCGTCCAGGGCAGCGGCCCCGGCGGCCGCATCGTCGAGCGCGACGTGAAGGCCGCCACCGGAAGCCCGGCACCTGCCCCCGCCCCCTCGCCTCCCGCCGCGGACATCCCTCGCGCCGACGCCTCCCTGCCCCACCCCCTCGTCCCCGAGCGCCGCCAGGAATCCCGGCCCGCGGCGACGGCCCCCGCGGCCGACGACCAGGTCCTGCCGCTATCGCTGATGCGCAAGACCATTGCGCGCCGCCTCGTCGAGTCCAAGACGCAGATCCCGCACTTCTACCTGACGGCCGAGGCCGACATGGAGGCCGCCATGGCCTTCCGCGAGCAGGTCAAAGAAGTCCACGGGGCCAAGCTCTCGGTCAACGACCTCATCCTCAAGGCCTCGGCGCTCGCCCTGCGCCGCATGCCCGAGTGCAACGCCAGCTGGAGCGACGAAGGGATCATCCGTCACGCGCGCGTCGACATCGGCATGGCGGTGGCGATCGAGGACGGCCTCGTGACCCCGGTGATCCGCGGCGCCGACGTCAAGACGCTGGGCCAGATCGCTTCGGAGGCCCAGGAACTGGCCAAGCGCGCCCGCGACCGCAAGCTCAAGCCCGACGAGATGTCCGGCTCGACCTTCAGCATCTCGAACCTGGGCATGCTGGGCATCCGGGACTTCTGCGCGATCATCAACCCGCCCGAGGCCGCAATCCTGGCCGTGGGTGCGGTCCGCAAGGAGCCGGTCGTGAAGAACGACCAGATCGTCATCGGCCAGCGCATGGCGCTCACGCTCTCCTGCGATCACCGGGTGATCGACGGCGCCACGGGCGCCAAGCTGCTGCAGGCCCTGGTCGCGATCCTCGAGCGGCCGATCACGCTGGCGTTCTGATCAAATGGGGGGACCGCCCGGCGCCATGATCGCTTCGGTTTTCGTCGTCGAGTTCGGGGGCGCCTCTGCGTCCCCCCAAACCCCCGCGGGACGATCGGGCGAAGCCCGTCCGTCCCGCCATCACGGGAAGACATAAGTGGCGGACAAGTTCGACCTCGTCGTCGTCGGCGCGGGCCCGGGTGGCTATGTGGCCGCGATCCGCGCTGCCCAGCTCGGCCTCAAGACCGCGTGTGTCGAGCGCGAGCGGCCCGGCGGGATCTGCCTGAACTGGGGCTGCATCCCCACCAAGGCGCTGCTGAAATCCGCCGAGGCGATGCGCACCGTCCAGCACGCCGCCGATTTCGGCATCACCATCGAGGGCAAGATCGGCTTCGACTGGGCGAAGGTGATCTCGCGCAGCCGCGGCGTGGCCGACAAGCTGGTCCGCGGCGTCGAGCACCTGTTCAAGAAATACGCCGTCACTCACATCACCGGCACGGCGACGATCACCGGGCGCGGGAAGATCGAGGTCACCGGCAAGACTGGCAAGCAGACCCTGGAGACGCCGCGCATCCTGCTGGCCACCGGCGCGCGCGCGAAGATGCTCCCGGGCATCGAGGCGGACGGCAACCGGATCATCACCTACCGCGAGGCGATGGTCCTGCCCGAGGCGCCGAAGTCGGTGATCGTGATCGGCGCTGGCGCCATCGGCATCGAGTTCGCCGACTTCTGGAACGCCTTCGGCGTCGAGGTCACCGTCGTCGAGGCGATGCCGCGCATCTTGCCGATCGAGGACGAGGAGATCTCGGAGGCCGCTGGCCGAGCCCTGAAAAAGAAGGGCCTCATCCTCCACACCGGCGCCAAGCTCGAGGGCGTCAAGGTCGAGGGCAAGAGCGTCTCGGCGACGGTCAACGGCCAGACGATCACCGCCGAGCGCCTCCTGATGGCCATCGGGGTGCGCGCCAACGTCGAGGGGATCGGCCTCGAGGGGATGGGCGTGAACCTGGACCGCGGCTTCATCCAGGTGGACGACCACTACCGCACCACCAGCCCCGGCATCTGGGCCATCGGCGACTGCGCTGGCCCGCCGCTCCTGGCGCACGTGGCGATGGCCGAAGCCATCGCCTGCGTCGAGGAGATGGCTGGCCATCACCCCAAGGGCGTCAACTACGACGCCATCCCCGGCTGCACCTATTGCGATCCGGAGGTGGCCTCCATCGGAAAGACCGAGGCGCAGGCGCGCGCCGCAGGCCTGGACATCGCCGTCGGCAAATTCCCGTTCTCGGCCAACGGCAAGGCGCTCGGCGCGGGCCACCCGGAAGGCTTCATCAAGGTGGTCATCGACAAAGGACACCACAACGCCATCGTCGGCGTGCACGCGGTCGGCCACGGCGTGACCGACATCATCGCCGAGATGTCACTGGCCATCACCTCCGAGGCGACTGCCGAGAGCGTGCTCGCCAGCATCCATCCCCATCCCACCTTGTCCGAAGTCATGTTCGAGGCCGTGGCGAATGCCATGGGGGAAGCGGTTCACATATGACGAAGCTTCGGTCGGTGGTTTTCGTTCTCGCACTCTCATGCGGCGGCGGCGGCGGCGGCAACAAACAGAACGTCGACGGCAGCGGGACGGGAGGCGCTGGCGGCGACAACGGCACCGGGCGCCGCGGTGGTGCGGGCGGCTTCGGAGCCACGGGCGGCAGCGGCGGTGCGGCGGGCACGGGAGGCGCTGGCGGCGCCCCGCTCGATGCCGGCGCCGGCGGCGTCGGCGGCACGGGTGGGATGGGCGGCACCCGCCCGGACGCTGCCCCCCCGGACTCGCCTCGCGATTCGAGCATCAGCCCCACCGACGCCATGACGATAGCGGACGCTCCACCGACCAGCGACGCCACGAAGCCCCGCAGCTGCGGTGGCTTCCTCGGGTTGCTCTGCCCGACTGATCAGTACTGCGAGTACGCCACGGGAAGCTGCGGCAACGGCGACGCTCTGGGCGAGTGCCGCAGCAAACCAGGCATCTGCTCGAGAATCCTGGCCCCGGTCTGCGGCTGCGACGGCAGAACCTACAGCAACGACTGCATCCGCCAGTCGAACGGGGTTTCCAAGCGCGCCGACGGCGCCTGCCCGTAGGCGCTTTCAAGTTTCCGCCGGCGCGGTGTCCATGGTCGTATGGCGCCTCGTCTCGTCCCCCTCGCTCTGCTGATCGGCTGCGGCGCGCCCGGGATACCCTCTCCCCCGGCGGACGGAGGAGCGGCGCCGGCTGCTGCGCCGGCCAAACCGAAGCCGGAGTACGACGTCGTCCTGCCCGCGGACAAGGTCAAGCGGATCGACATCCAGATCGCCGCCTCCGACTGGGCGGCCATCCGCGCCGACATGAATGTCCTGGTCGGGACCTTCGGCAGCGGCGGCCTGGTCTTCCCGAAACCCGGCACGGTGTCCTTCTTCGGACGCGATCCCATGCACGTCCAAGCCACGGTGACGTTCGAAGGAAAGGTCTGGACGGACGTCGGCTTCCGCTACCGAGGGAACGCCACGCTGGCCTACGCCTGGCGGCAGGGGAAGAACAAGCTGCCCTTCAAGCTGGACTTCGACGGCGAGCGTCTCCACGGTTTCAAGAACCTGGCCTTCGTCAGCAACTACGGGGATGCGTCGCTCGTCCGCGAGAAGGTGGCCGGCGATCTGTTCCGTGCCGCCGGCGTCATCTGCGGCCGCTCCGCCTTTTACCGCGTGTTCATCGACCACGGCGCGGGGCCGCTCTACTTCGGGCTCTACACCGCGGTGGAGACGCCCGACAAGCCGATGCTCCTAGTCAACTTCGGCGACAGCGACGGGAACCTCTACAAGCCCGACGGGGACGGCGCGAAATTCGTCCGCTTCGACGAGGCCTCCTTCCCCAAGAAGAGCAACGAGATGGCCGCCGACTACAGCGACGTGCGGGCTGTGTTCGCGGCACTTCAGGCGCGGTCCGGCCTCGAACGCGTCTTCGACGTCCCTGGCTTCCTGCGCTGGCTCGCGGTCAACACCACCATGACCAACTGGGACACCTACGGCCAGCTCCCCCACAACTTTTATCTGTACGCCGACCCCAGGAACGGCGGCCGCCTGCACTGGATCCCCTGGGACCACAACGAGGCGATGGAGGCAGGCGCGTTCTTCAATCTGGTCAAGGCGCCATCAGTGAGCCTGCGTGAGGTGGACCGCAAGCAGTGGCCGCTCATCGCGCTGGTGGACGAGCCGACGTACCGCGCCGCCTACCACGCCGAGGTCCGACGGTTCATCGAGGGGCCCTTCGCGCTGGCCTCGGTGATCGCCCGCCTTCGCACCGAGCACACCCTGATCGCCCCGTACGTGGTGGGAGCCGATGGCGAGAAGGCCACGCATACACTGCTGAACAACAGCGGCGAGTTCGGCCGCGAGATCGAGACCATCGTGCGTCACGTGCAGGATCGCTTCGGTCAGGCGGCTCTGGCGCCGAGGGGGATGTGACGGTCAGCAGCCGATTCGTCTGGCGTCGATGGCGACCTCGTCGATCCAGACCTCGACGGGGCCCGGCGTCGGATGCGCGTGCTGCAGCCCGATGTCGACCCGCTCGAAGCTGGGGAACACCCACGGCTGGTCGGCCTTGCCACTATCTCCTGGCAGCGCCATCGCGGGGATCGCGCGCCCATCCAGCCAGACGTTCATCGCCCGGTCCCTGGACCGCAGCTCCATCTCCCAGCAGATCCAGCGGCCGGTCTCGAAGCGCTCGGCCGACACCAGTTCCTTGTGCAGGGGCTGATGCATCACCCGCACCAGCCGCGCGCCGCTCTCGTCGCCGAATGGTTTGGTCGTCCCCCCGAGTCGCCACGAATGCCCCTGGCCCTGGACGATGAGGTAGTTCCAGTTGTGAGGCGGCAGCGGCTCGGGAGCCCAGACGTACATGCGCACGAACAGCGTCTCCTGCGCCGTGGCAAGCCGATGACTGACCAGCACCTGCACGTGCTCGTCCTTGGGAGCCGTGACGTGCAAGGCATGGCGCCCCTTCCACGCCTTCCCCTGCTCGATGCGAGCGGTCCCCTTCCTGGCGCCGGCGTCTGACCAATCCTTCAAGACGCCACCCTCGAAGCCATCGCAGAACGCGGCCGTGCAAACGGGAATCACCACAGCCACGGGCGCGCTGGCGCAGCTACACACGAACACGAGCAGGAGGCTCTTCATGCTGCAGCGAAATACCATGCGCCACAGCGATTTTGAACTGCTCAACATCAACGGTTGTGCTTAAGATTCCCGGATCATGTTTCGACTGGACGACAAGATAGCGGTGATCACCGGCGCGGGCTCCGGGATCGGTCAGGCGATCGCGGTGCTGTTCGGACAGCAGGGTGCTCGCGTGGCGGTGGTCGACGTGCAGGAGGGAGCGGCCCAGGAAACCGCCGCCCGCATCACCGCCACCGGCGGCACGGCGCACCCTTTCCGCTGCGACGTGACGAAGGCCGCCGACGTCGAGGCGATGATGGACGCCATCGTCGACAAGCTGGGCGGCCTGCACATCCTGGTGAACAACGCGGGGATCGCCCACATCGGCAACGTCGAGACGACGACCGAGGCCGACTTCGACAAGGTGATGGGCGTGAACGTGAAGGGCGCCTTCCTTTGTACCCAGGCAGCCGTCCGCCGCTTCCTGGCCCGCGGCGGCGGCGTGATCCTGAACATGTCGTCCATCGCCTCGGTGATCGGTGTGCCGGACCGCTTCGCCTACTCGGTGTCGAAAGGCGCGATCCACACCATGACCTACTCGATCGCCGTCGACTACATGAAGAAGAACATCCGCTGCAACGCCATCTGCCCGGCCCGCATCCACACGCCGTTCGTCGACGGCTACGTCAAGAAGAGCTACCCCGGCCGCGAGGAGGAGATGCTCAAGCAGCTCTCCGAATACCAGCCGATTGGCCGCATGGGCAAGCCCGAGGAAGTCGCCGGTCTGGCGCTGTACCTTTGCTCGGACGAGGCCTCCTTCATCACCGGCCAGGCGTTCCCGATCGACGGCGGCGTCCTGGTCACATGAAGCGGATGGGCTTCACCATCGGCCTGCGCAAGGAGGCCGAGGCGGAGTACCGGCGCATCCATGTCCAGATCTGGCCCGAGATCGCGCACGCCATCCGCGATGCCGGCATCACCAACTACTCGATTTTTCTTCTGAGCGGGCAACTCTTCGGCTACTTCGAGTACACCGGCCCCGACAAGGAATACGACGCGTCCATGAAGAAGCTGGCCGCCGCGCCGCGGATGCGCGAGTGGTGGGACATCACCGAGCCGATGCAGATCCAGCACCCCGATCGCAAGACCGGCGACTGGTGGTCGATCATGGAACTGGTCTTCCACCAGGACTGACGAGGCTCGAACAAGGTGCCGTGACAGAACTGTGGTTCGTCGCGCTCGTCGCGACCGGTCCGCTGCCGATCGTCGCGGCGCTCATGCGTCGCGACAGAATCGTTCGGTCAGCCGACCCTGGCCTCCAGGACCTGTTTGCCGCGATGCTTTGGCTGACCATCCAGGCTGCGGTGGCCCTCGCGCTGGGCGCAACGAGGCTGACGGCGGGTACCGTCCTTGGATCCGAGGCAGCGCTCCTCGTCGTCGGCCTCGTCCTCCTGAGACTCGAACCGGCCGACGATGGCTCTCGCTCGATGACGCCGGCTCGTTGGCGTCGCTGGGTGAGCCCTCTTGCACTCGGGGCAATCGTCGTTGGAACGAGCCTGGTGTTCGCGGCGCTCGCGAACCCGACCACCGACTACGACACCATCGCCTATCACATGCCGATCATCGGGCGCTGGATGCAAGAGGGCCGCTTCGTCAGCCTGACCGCCGAATTCTCCGATGTGAGCGCCTATCCGTTCAGCTGGGAGGCGATCGACACGCTCTTCGTCATCGTGTCACGGCACGACATCGCGATCCTCGTGCCGAACCTCGTCGCCTGGGCCGCGTTCGGACTGGCCATACGGTTCCTTGCCATCGAGAGCGGCTGCAGCAGCCGAGTCGCTGGCCCGGTCGCGATCATGGCGCTGGCCGCACCGTCGGTGGTTGTTCACGTCAGCACGGCTCACGTCGACATGCCGCTGGCGGCAATCGTGCTCGCTTCGGGCTGTTTCGTGGTCTTCACGGTTCGCACGGGCTCCTGGCTGGGTGCGGTTCTTGCGGTCACCTCGCTGGGCCTTGCCGTGGGCACGAAGGCGTCAGCCTTCGGGTACGCGACCGTTGTCCTTGTCGTGTGGGCGATCTTGCGCCGGACATACCGCGCTCGGCCAGCCGTGGGTCGCATCGACCGCCGGTGCATGGCGGCGGCCTGCGTCGTGGGCGGATGGCTGGGTGCCTTCTGGTACATCCGAAATGAATCGATCCTGGGAACGCTGCCCGGCATCCGTGACCTGTGGCTGAGCACGGTGGCAGCCATGTTCAGAGTCAGTCACGGGGAGGACTGGAGAGTCTTCATGGCAGCGGGCCTGTGGGCATTCGGCCTCCCTGGGGCTGTATTTTCGTTGCTGACGCTCCTGGGGCTGTCATGGCCTTCACGGCCCGGAGCGCAACCTCCCGCTCGGATTTTGCGGTGGCTTCTCGTCCTGGCTGGAATCGCAGCGGCCCTTTATGCAGTCACGCCGTTCAGCGGCGACAACGGCACCCATGGCTTCCAGTTGACCCCATGGATGGGTCAGGCCCTGAGGTTCGGATTTTCTGCGTTTGGAGTGGTCGCTGTTCTCGCCGCTGTGGCGATCGAGCGAACCTTCGGCCGCACTGCCGATGCGTCACTGACCGTTCTTGCCTTCGTGACGCTCGCATTGGCGATGCCGGACGAGCTGTCCCTGAGTCCGGACTTGCCGCTGATGATCTGTGCTGTCGTGGTTGCGGGTTCGGTCGCCATCGTCGATCGGTATCAACACCCGGCTCGCTATCTCTTTCCCGCGATGGCCTACATCCTGATCATTCCGACGGTGGCGGCCCTTTTCCACCAGGCTGGCGGGTCGAGACCTCTGAATCGTGTCCGCAGCTACGGGGCAACCGCCGCCTGCTTCGACAGTGCGGTCGCACCAGGCCGTACGGTCGGGTACCTGCTCAGCCATCGAGGTCGCATGTTCTATGGTGATCGGTTCGATCGTCGTGTGGTGTACGTCGGAGAAACCACGGCAACGAGATCGGAGTGGATCCAGCGCCTTCGAGACCGACGGATCGAGTTCGTCGCCGTCGGACCCCTGGCCGATTCGTGGAAGGCACGACAGGAAGTCGACTGGCTGACCCACGACGACGCATTTGCCGTCGTGTGCGGTCGCCTGGACGCCCCAGAGCCGACACTGTTTCGCCTGGCTCCTGATCGCTGATCTAGCCGGTCACGTACGCCCGCCGTGCCGGCACCGACACCAGCCGCCGCTCGGGCAGGACGATGGCCGTCAGCCGCCCGCCGTAGACGCAGCCCGTGTCGAGGCCGGTGGCGAACGGGTACTGCTGCAACCCACGGACGGCGTCGTGGCCGAAGACGATCTGCTCCGGCCCGTTCCAGACCGCGGCCCAGGGACGCCCCTCGATGCGCTTGGACGGCGTTCCATCATCGCGGATGCTGCGCATGGCGATCAGGTGCTCGCGGCTCTGCTGTTCGAAGGGGATACCGGGGACGGCGCCCGCATGCACCACCACGTTTCCGGCGTCCAGACGGATGAAGAGTGGCAGCGCCTCGAGATAGGCCCAGTCCGGTGGCGTCAGGGTGTTCAGCAGCTGCTGCCGCTCGGGCTTCGAGGTGCCCTGGGCGCGGGCCTTCAACGCGTGGGCGTCGTGATTGCCCAGCACCGCCAGCGCCCCCGACTCGCGCGCCAGTTGCAGCACCCCTTGCGAGTCGGGCCCCTTGGCGACCAGATCGCCGGCCAGCACCAGGCGCCCGGCAACGCCGCAGGCCGCGATGAGCTCGCGCAGTTCGTCCAGGCACCCGTGGACGTCACCGACGACAACGGTCGGCGTCACTTCCGCGTCTTGCGCCCGTAACCCAGCTCGGCGCCACCCGAGATGATGTGGTCGACACCGGTGGTGAAGGTCGCCTCCGCTGCTATGAAGAGACAGAGCCGCCCCGACTCCTCGATCGTCCCCATGCGACCCAGCGCCTGCGCCGCCTCGCCCGTCGCGAACGTCTCGTCGGGCTTGACCGAGCCGTCCACCGCCTGCTTCCACAGCGGCGTCCAGATGTTCCCCGGCGACACCGCATTCACGCGGACGTCATGCGCGGCCTCATCGATCGCCAGCGCCTTGGTGAACGCGGTGATCGCCCCCTTGGTGGCAACGTACGTCGTGGCGTGGATCTGTCCCATGACGCCCACCAGGCTGGACATGTTGATGATGTTCCCCTTGGTCTTGCGCAGGTGTGGCAGAGCCCGCTTGCAGGCCACGAAGATGCTGACCATGTTCAGCTCGAACAGCGAACGGAACTCCTCGACCGAGAAGTCATCGATCGGTTTGTGCGGCGGGTGCCAGCCGGCGTTGTTGATGAGGCAGTCGAGCCGGCCGAACTTCTCCACGGTGACGTCGACCAGACGCTCGACCTCGTCGGGCTTGCTGACGTCGCATTTGACGAAAAGCGCGTGGCCGCCCAGGTCCTTCTCGACGGCCTTGCCCTCGGCCTCGTCGCGCGAACAGAACACCACCTTGCCGCCACCCTCGCACACGAAGACCTGCACGCAGCCGAGGCCGATCCCCTTCGACCCGCCAGTGACGATGGTGACCTTGTCCTTGTACCTCATGAGGCCTTTCTTTGCCGTAGGCGATCCAGGGCGACGGCGATGACGATGATGGCGCCAGTGACGATCTCCTGGACCCAGTTCGGCCAGCCCATCTGCGAGCACCCCGAGCGGATCACCTGCATCACCAGGGCACCGATCAGGCAGCCGAGCACCGAACCCTCGCCGCCCGCCAGGCTACCGCCGCCGATGACGACCGCGGCGATGATGTCGAGTTCCAGGCCCATGGCCCCCGTGGGATCGCCCACGGTGAGCCGCGAGAACTGCATGACCCCGGCCAGCCCCGCGAAGAGCCCGCCCAGGAGGTAGACCAGGAACTTCACCCGCGGCACCGAGATGCCGCACAGACGCGCCGCCTGCTCGTTCGAACCGACGGCGAAGATGTGGCGCCCGAACCGGGTGTACAGCATCAGGCCGCCCACGCCGAAGGCCAGCGCAAACAGCAGCCAGACGCCCGGCGGAAAGATCATCCACTGCCGCGCCGACGGCAGTCGCGCCAGAAGCTCGTTCAGCCACGACAGTGGCGCGTCGATCTTCTGCTCGTGCGCCAGGCCTTTGGCCACGCCACGCACCACGAGCATCGTTCCCAGGGTGACGATGAACGGCACCACCTTGAGCCGCGTCACCAGCGCCCCGTTCAGGATGCCGCACCCGACGCCCGTGCCGATGCCCGCCAGCGCCGCAGCCAGTGGCGGAAAGCCCGCCTGCATGCAAGCGGCGATCACCACCGTGGCCAGCGCGATGACCGCGCCGACGGACAGGTCGATGCCGCCCGACACGATCACCATCGTCATCCCCAGCGCCGCGATGGCGACGATCGTCGTCTGCCGCAGGATCGTCTCCAGGTTGCGCGGGTCGGCAAAGCTCAGACCCTTGCTGGCGTAAAGGAGGATGGCGAACAGCACGAACATCCCCACGAGGCCCCCGAGCGCGCCCAGACTTCGCCTCAACGTCGGCGCGAGTTTCATGCCGCCACCTCGCCGTCAGCACCTGCGGCCTCGCGCACCAGATCGGCTTCGGTCAGCTGGGCCACGGGCCGCGCCGGCCCCAGCCGCCCGCGGCACATCACCGCGATGCGATCGCACACCCCGAGCAACTCGGGCAGATAGCTCGACACCATGATCACCGCCTTGGCAGGACGCTCCTTGGACACCAGCTCGTCAATCAGTTCGTAGATCTGGGCCTTGCTGGCGACGTCGATGCCTCGCGTGGGTTCGTCCAGCAAGAGGACGTCCACCCCGTGGTGGAGCAACCGCGCGATGGCCACCTTCTGCTGGTTGCCGCCGGACAGCTCGCCTACCGTCTGCTCGGGCCCCTGGCAGCGCACCTGCATCCGGTCGATCCATTTCTGGACCACCGGGCGAAGCGAAGACGGGCGTACCACCGCCGGCATCGTCGCCATCGCCAGGTTGTCGGCGATGCTCAGGTTCAAGGCCAGCCCCTCTTCCTTGCGGTTCTCCGACACCAGCGCCATTCCTTGCGCCCACCGGTCGGTCGGCGAGGAAGGCCCGAGATGCACACCCAGCTTCACCTTGCCCGCGCGCACCGGATCCAGACCGGCCAGCGCTCGCAACAGCTCGGTGCGCCCTGCCCCGACCAGCCCGGCGATGCCCAGCACCTCGCCCCGGTGCAGGGTGAAGCTCGCCCGCTCCGGCTTGCCGTGACCGCGCAGGTCCGTCACCTCCAGCAGCGCCTCGCCCTGCGTCCGCGTCGATCGCGGGAACAGCTGCTCCAGGCGCCGCCCCACCATCAGATTCACGATCTCGTTCACCTCCGCGCCGGCCGTCGGCCCGCCACCGACGGTCTGACCGTCGCGCAGCACGGTGTAACGGTCGGCCACGCGCTTGGCTTCCTCGAGGAAGTGCGTGATGTAGATGATGGCGTGTCCCTGCTGCCGCAGGCGGGCCACCAGCGCGAACAGCGCCTCGGCGTCCGCCTGTGTGAGGCTGCTCGTCGGCTCGTCCAGCACCAGCACCCGGCAGCCGACGGCGACGGCGCGCCCGATCTCCACGATCTGCTGCGCGGCGATCGACAGCGTCTGCACCTGCGCGTCGGGGTGAATCTCGGGGTGGTGCAGCTCGGCCAGTGCCTTGCTGGCCCGACTCCGCATCGCCGCCCAGTCGAGGCGCCCGCCGCGCACCGGCTCCATGCCAAGGAGGATGTTCTCGGCCACGCTCAGGTGCGGCGCCAGCGACAGCTCCTGGTAGATCATCGCCACGCCCGTACGCCGCGCCTCCAGAGGATCCGCCGGCCGGTACGGCTGTCCGTCGAGGCGCATCTCGCCCTCGTCCGGGCGGATGGCCCCCGACAGCACCTTCATCAGCGTGCTCTTGCCCGCACCGTTCTGGCCCAGAAGCGCGTGCACCTCGCCCGGCTGCACAGACAGATCGACGCCGGCGAGCGCCACCTGCGCCCCGAAGCGCTTCGTCACGCCCCTCATCTCGAGGCGTGGGATCATTCCTTCAGCCATCTCTTGAAGTCCGGGTTGAGGAGCTCCTGCATACGGGGCTCGTTCATCGCCTCGCGCGTCACCAGGGTGGCGCCTGTGTCAATGCGCGGCGCAACCTGCTTCCCAGCCAGATGCTCGTGCAGCGTCTTGACGCCCAGGTACCCCATGCGGATCGGGTCCTGCACGACGGTGGCCTGCATCAGCCCCTTGGCCATGGCATCCACCAGCTTGGGCGAGCTGTCGAAGCCGACGTACATCACCTTGCCGGCGAAGCCGCCGTCCATCAGCGCCCGCAGCATGCCGAACGCGGTGGACTCGTTCGCCGCGAAGATCCCCTGGACGGTGAGACCGTCGGGCCCCTTGAATGCCGCGAGCAGGTTCTCGCTGGCCTTGAACGCCGACTCGGTGGTGGCGCCGCCGTACTGGTTCGAACTGGCCACCTCGATGTCCTTGAAGGCGGCGATGGCTTCCAGGAACCCCTTCTCGCGCGCGGCGGTGCTGGCGGACCCTTCCGCGTACCGCAGCATGATCACCCGGCCCTTGCCGCCCAGCCGCTCACCCAGGTGCTGACCGGCCAGCTTTCCGCCCAGGAAGTTGTCCGTGGCGACGAAGCTGGTGATCTCCTCGGTCTTGATACCCGAGTCGATGGCCACCACGGGGACGTTCGAGCGCGCCGAGTCGATCACCACGGGCACCAGTGCCGTGTCGTCCAGGGGTGCCAGCACGATGCCGCGCACCCGCATGTTGATGAAGGTCTCGACGACCTTGATCTGATCCTCGCGGTCGTCCTCGCGCAGCGGTCCTTTCCAGATCACCGTGATTCCCAGTTCCTGCGCGGCCTTCTCGGCGCCCGCGTGGACCGACTTCCAGAACTCGTGCGTGGTGCCCTTGGGAATGACCGCGATGGCGTCGGTCGGCTTCTGCCGGCATGCGCTCGCGAGCGCCAGCAGCACCAGAAGCCGTCGCATAGTCGTATAGTACAAATGCAATTTCGTTTCGCGCAGCGAAAAAAGGCTGCCGGAGCGCACGGATACTTGCACGACCCCGCGCGCAGGGTCGACGTATAGTTGTCCCGTGAAGGTCGAGACCCGCTCGCGCAGCCTGCCCGTGCTCGGGGAGAGGTCCGACCTCCCCCGCCACCCGGCCTGGATCCGCGCCCGGATGCCGACCGGTCCGGTGTTCTTCGACCTGAAGAAACGCGTTCACGAACTGGGGCTGCACACGGTCTGCGAGAGCGCCTCGTGCCCGAACATCGGCGAGTGCTGGAACCGGCAGTCGCTGACCATCATGATCCTGGGCGGCATCTGCACCCGGTCGTGCCAGTTCTGCGACGTGCCGACCGGCCGCCCGCTGCCGGTCGATCCCGACGAGCCAGAGCGCGTGGCGACCATCCTCGCCGAACTCGGACTGCGGCACACGGTCATCACGTGCGTGGATCGCGACGATCTGAAGGACGGCGGTGCGGCGCACTGGGCGGCGACCATCCGGGCGGTGAAGGCGCGAGCACCCGAGCTGGTGCTCGAGGTGTTGACCGGCGACTTCAAGGGCGACACCGGGGCCGTCGACACCGTGCTGTCCGCGCAGCCGGATGTCTTCGCGCACAACCTCGAGACGGTCCCACGCCTGTCGCGCAAGGTCCGCGTGCAGGCCAGCTACGCCCGCTCGTACGCCATCCTGGCGCACGCCAAGCGGCGCGGCGCCATCACCAAGACCGGCCTGATGCTGGGCCTGGGCGAGGAGATGGACGAGATCCGCCAGGTGATGCGCGAGACGCGGGCGATCGGCGTCGACATCCTGACCCTGGGACAGTACCTGCGTCCGTCGCGGCAACACCTCGCGCTCGAGCGCTACGTACCGCCCGAGGAGTTCGCGGAGCTCAAGCAAGAGGCCCTCGCCATGGGCTTCCCACACGTCGAGTCGGGCCCGATGGTCCGCTCCAGCTACCACGCGGACGGCCAACGCGATATCGTCCGCGATCTCACCCGCCAGAAGGAGGCCGTCCGATGACCCGTCACCTCACACTCGTCGTCACGTTCATTGCGCTCGGCACCGCGTCCTGCGCCACCAAGACCGGAAAAGGGGCAGCCATCGGCGCCGGCGGAGGCGCGCTTCTGGGCGCCGGCATCGGCGCCATCGCGGGCGGCGGCAAGGGCGCTCTCATCGGCGCGGCGGCTGGCGCGACCGTGGGCGCTGCCAGCGGCGCGCTCATCGGCAACTACATGGACAAGCAGGAAGCCGAGCTGAAGAAGGTCAAGGGCGCCAAGGTCGAGCGCGACGGCGACAAGCTGGTGGTGAAGTTCAACTCCGCCATTCTCTTCGACACCGGCAAAGCCATCTTGAAGCCGAAGTCGAAGGACGACCTGGCCGAGTTCGGCAAGGTGCTCAAGGAGTACCGGGACACCGATCTCGTGATCGAAGGCCACACCGACAACACGGGGAAGAAGGCCACGAACCAGAAGCTCTCGATGGCGCGAGCGAACTCGGTCGTCGATTTCCTGGCCACTCAGGGCGTCGAGAGATCGCGCATGGTCGGCAAGGGCCACGCCGATGACATGCCGGTCGGCGACAACAAGACCGACGACGGACGCCAGCAGAACCGCCGCGTCCAGGTCCAGATCGCGGCCAATGAAGCTCTGAAGAAGAAGGACGAAGCGAACACCAAGCCGACCGCCTCGCGCTAGCTATTCGAGGTCGGCAACCCGCGCGAGCTGGTCGTCGTAACGCCGCCGCTCGGCGGCCAGGTCGGATTCACCGAGGAAGGCGGCGTAACCCATGAACGCCGTCAGGTACGACAGATCCTGGGCCCAGGCCGGCAGGTAGACCGGCGCACGGACCAGCCCCTCGCCGAGCAGGCGATCGAACAGAGGCACATCCTCGACGGCGATCTTGCCGGCGAACAGTAGCTGCACGAACTGCGACTGCCCCTTGACCAGGGCGATGCGCAGGAAGTTGGTCACACGCAGGAGGCCGTCCAGGTAGCAGACGTCCTTGGTGAACGGAGCGCCTCCTTCGCACAGCCCGCCCCGGCAGACGCGGCGGGCGCAGTCGAAGGCCGCAGGCTGGTCGTGACCGCGCCCGAGGAAGAAACGGTAGAGATCGATGAAGTTCGCTCCCTCCTCGGCCATCTGGATGGCCAGCGTACGGTCGGAGAGGCGGCGGAGCCGTTCCAGGCTGGTCGACCCGGTCAGGAATTCGGTCAGCACCGCCAGCCCCTCCTGGGTGCTGGTGGTGCGCGGTGAAGGCGTGCCGACGAAGGCCATCACCGGCTGCGCGCGGCCGTTCATCGCCGTGGCCACGTGAACCTGTCCCTCGTGTGTCTCGATCTGCCGCAGGTCGCGCCGCGAGAACCGGGCGCCGCGCTTGAGCTTGATCTCCTCGGCGCTGGCGCTGGCGTTCGCTGCCATGCCGTCGACCAGGGTCACCTTGATCTCGCGCCCGAAGAACGCCTCGAAGCGCGCCTTCAACTCGGGAACCGCCTCCTCGGCCGTGAGCACCGGCTGGTCGATCTCCGCGGGCGGTGGCGCAAAACCGGCAATCACCTGATCGAAGTGGCGCGCCAGATCCTGGTTGGTGGTGCGACGATCGCACGACAGGCTGGACGGACGGCCGTACAGCTCGACCGAGTGGAAGTAGAAGTCCTTCGTGCCCACGGCCATCAGCATGCGCGCCGCGGTGGCCATGGACGCGCAAGTCTCGCGCAAGAAGCGCTCGATCTCGTTCGCGCCCGACAGACGGGCCTGCAGCGCGCGGAACCGCTCCAGCGACGCCCCCAGTTCGGGCGCGACGCGGTAGCTCGGGCGCGGCAGGTCGCGGGCCTGGGCGGCGAAGAAGCGCTGCTCGACCTCGGCCGGCCAGGTGGTGGCGCGCAGGACGCGGATCGGCCGGCCCGCCTCCAGGATCTCCGCGGAGGCCTCGCGCAGCCGCTGGACCAGAGCCTCGGCGATCACGCGACGCGGACGCCGGGCGGCACCGAGTAAGTGATGAAGGCGTTGCCGCCGACGACCGCGCCCCGGCCGATCACCGTGTCGCCGCCCAGGATGGTGGCGTTGGCGTAGATGACGACGTCGTCCTCGATGGTCGGGTGGCGCCTGACAGGGCCGCGCCGGGTGCCGTCGCGGTGCGGCCGCTTCACCGACATCGCACCCAGGGTGACACCCTGATAGATGCGCACCGAGGCGCCGATCACCGTGGTCTCGCCGACGACGATGCCGGTGCCGTGGTCGATGAAGAAGGACGCCCCGATGGTGGCGCCCGGGTGGATGTCGATGCCGGTGCGCGAATGGGCGTGCTCGGTCATCATGCGCGGAACGATCTCCGCTCCTTCGCGAAACAGCCGGTTGGCGGCGCGGTAGACGGCGATGGCGTACAGCCCCGGGTAGCAGGCGACGATCTCGTCGGTGCCCGAAGCGGCCGGATCGGCGTCGAACGCCGCCTGGACATCCTTGGCGAGCATGCCGCGGATGTCCGGCAGCGCATTGACCAGTCGGCGGGCAATCGCCCGCGCTTTTCCACGGCACTGATCGGTCCCGCTCTGGGGACATCGCCGGTGCAATCCAAGGAAAACGGCATCCTCGAGCCGGTGCTCCATGTCGGCCAGGACTCCGGCCAGGTGCTGCCGGGCGTGCGCGCGGCCGTTACCGGTGAGTTCGCGTGACCGCCCGGACTCCGGGAAGAAGACGGCCATGAACTCCTCGACGAGGGCCCCGATGTCGGCCGGCGGCGGCAGCGCCCCGAGCCCCGGCGCGCTCTCGCCCCCCGCGCGCAGGAGGCGGTCGGCAAGGGCGGTCAGGCGCGCCCCGGGAGGGCTACGACGCGTCGTATGCATCCGGTGACTTTACCGCGCTACCGAGGCTTCGGCAGCTTTGCCGTGAGGTCAGCGAGCTTGCGAAAGACCTCGTCCTTGCGCGCCTCGGGAACCGAGACACGCGTCGGCATCCCGCCGCCCAGGTCCAGCATCGTCACGAAGTCCAGACCGGAGTCGAAGTCGGCGGCGATCGCCAGCGAGCCCGAGTCCTGCACCACCGCCACCGCCGCCCGCTTCTGCCCCAGCAGCAACAGCTCGGTCTTGTCATAGGCGGCCGACGCATTGGCCTCGACGAAGGCGACGTGGCCGTCGACCGTGTAGCGCTCGGCGATGCGGCGGGCCTCGTCGAGAAGCGCGTCCACCTCGCGTGCGGCCTCCTCGATCACCTCCCAGTGCTGCGGCGCCTTCGTGCGGGCCACCAGGTACTGGATGATCCGGTGCTTGAGCGCGTTGTCCCGGAACCGTGCCCGCAGCGCGCGGTCGATTCGCTCGCCGATGGGTCCCGGCTCCCCGCGACGGGTGTCGACGGCCCGCGCATCGGCGTCCGCTCCTTCGTAGGGCTCCTCCCCCTCGAGAAGCCATTTGGCCCCCGAGTAGATTCCGTCGAGGTCGACGTGCATGGCGATGGTGTCCACCGGCCCCGCCCGGTGGACCACCTCTGGCGTCACCATCTCGGGACAGGCGCCGTGCTCGGCCTTGGTCGCCAGCACGAACCGCTCGTCACCGGCGTAGTCGGCATGCCGTACGTGGTCGTGGTGGTCGACCCAGGCCGCCAGCCGCGAGCCGAGCCCCTTGATGAAGGGCAGCGTCGTCTTCTCGAACGAGGTCCCTCCCCCCTCGGCGGCAAACGCGATGTCCAGCACCGCCACCCGTCCGGCCAAGGTATCGGCCTTGGACAGATGGCGCGGCGTCAGGAACGCGAACTCGACACCTTGTTTGACGCTCATGTTCGTGGTGAATTTTGGCCGGACCGGCGACGATATCCCATAATTCTCTGGACGTATGCTGCTGCCTGGGGTGCTGGTGCTCGCGGTGGGGGGTTTTGCCGCTCCCGGCGCCACGGTCACGCCCTTTCGCACCGGGGTAGCCCCGCGCGTCGACCCGGTCTTCGGCGATGTGAACGCGCTTCGCGCCGCGGTCGACCGTTTCCTGGTGCTGCAATCCCAGATGGAACAGATCCGCGGTGAGTTCTCGACCGCCGTCCACACCACGCTGTCACAATTGACGCCACCGACCGGCAAGCCGGCCGAAAAATGCCCAGGCGCCGCGTTGTCCCACTACGGGAAGGCGCTGGTGGCGGGCGGGAAGTTCCTGGCGCTGGGCCGCCAGCTCGAGGACCGGTTCCGGGACATCCGGCGCAGCGACGATCTGGGCGAGTCCGCCGGGCTGACCCCCGACTACCGGGTGAAGATCAAACGCGCGCGCGATCTCTATCTCGAGCTGCTGCGCGACTACCGGGAGATGCGGGTCGCCTTCTACGACCAGCTCGGCGCCGAGATGCACCACGCGCGCTGCCAGCTTCCCACCCCGCCGACCAGACCCGGCCAGAACGCCGCCCCGCTGGCGCCCGATCCGAACGACCCGGCCGCCTGGGAGATCGAGCCTGCTCTGGAAGAGCCGCCCGTCACCACGGAGACGACCCAGAGCAAGACCCCGAACGCGAACGCCGTCGCCCCTGCGGTGTGGATCACCATCGACAACTCCCGCTGCTCCGAGCAGAGCCAGCTGTCCATCGACGGCACGCCTCTGGGCGCGGTGGCTGGCCACAAGAAGGTGACCGTGCGGACCAAGGTCGGACCTCACGAGCTGTGCGTCCTGCCTTCGTCCGACAAGCGGGCCTGCGGGACACCGGGCACCGTGAGGCGCGCGTACCTCTACGAAGGTTGGACCCTGGTCGTGCGCTGCGGGAAGTAGCCTAGTTCTTCGGCGCCGGCGCCTTGGCCGGGGTGACTTCGACCGGCATCTCCAGCGTCGTCGGGGCCCCGTCGATGAACGACAGCTCGTGCTCGCCGCGCGGGTGCAACTGCTCCAGCAGCGCCAGATTGTGCTTGGCGTCGTCGTGGCGAGGATCCAGCCGCAGGGCGTCGCGGAAGCTCTTCTCGGCCTCCTTCAGCAGCCCCAGCCGCAACGACACCACCCCCGCGAAAAAGCGAATTCCCGCATCCCCGGGGTCCAACGTCGCCGCCGTCCGCAACTCGTTCAGCGAGTCGGCGTGGCGGCTGTTCGCGTACAGCGCCATCGCATAGTTGAACCGCACGTTGGCCTTGCCCGGCCGGCGCTTGGTCGCCCGTGACAGCAGCGAGATCGCCTGCTTCATGTTCCCGCGCTTGAGCGCGATGGCGCCCAGATTCGAGTAGGCGTCGCCCATCATCCCCGGGAAGCGCGAGCCCTCGGCGAACCAGCGCTCGGCGGCATCCAGGTTGCCGGCCTCGTACTGCGCCGTCCCGAGGAGGAACACCGGCCGCGGATCCAGCGGCGCCACCCAGCGCAGCTTTCCGTAGCAGGCCGCCGCCTTCTTGACGTCCCCCCGGGCGCGCGCCAGGTCGCCCGTCAGCTTCAACGCCGCGGCGTGGCGCGGCTTGCGGCGTAGCACCTCGTCGTAAGTGGCCTCCGCCTCGGCCAGCCGCCCGACGCTGGCGTAGGCCGCGGCCATGTCCATCCGCGCATCCATGTCGTCCGGGTCCAGCTTCACGACCTGCTCGAGCTCGGTCACCAGTTCGGAGCCGGCCTGCTTGGCCGCCAGCACCAGCACCAGGGCCCGCCGCGCGCGCATGTCCGCCGGCAGGGCCGCCACCACCTTCTCGAGCTCGGCCTGGGCCTGCTCGAGATGGCCCTCGTCCGACAGCAACTCGCCCAGCGCCCGCCGCGCCTCGACATCCTCGGGATCCAGCTCGACGATCCGGGCGTACCGCTCGCGGGCCGCGGGCAGGCCCGCCGTCCGATCCAGGGCCGCCAGCGCCGTCAGCGCCGCCACGTAGTTCGGCCGCACATCCAGGGCGTAGGTCCACATGGCCCGCGCATGCCCCGGCCGCCCGGCGTCCTGGTGGATCTGGCCGGCCAGGCGCCGGGTCTCGGGCACCTTGGGGTCGATCACCAGACACTTCTTGAACAGCTCCAGCGCCCGCTCGCCAGCCAAGGTCGGCTTCAGCGGTTTCGCTCCCTTCGGAAGGTCGAGCCTGGCGTAGGCCGCCATACCCCGCCCGAAAAGCACGAATGCGTACGGATCACGCCCGAACGGCGCCAGCAGCCCCTCGGGCCGCGCTCCCAGCTTGACGCCGGGCACCTTGCCGAAGGCGTCCAGCGCCGCCTCGAGCGCCAGCCTCGGGGCCTCGTCCTTGGCGCCCACACGGGTGGCCTCGCCCCAGACGGCGTCGGGCCCGGTCGCGGCCCGCACCTTCACGTGAATCTCGAGCTGCCAGTCCGGCAGCCGTTCGAAGTTGCCCTCGACGATCCATTTGGCGGCCGGTGCAGGAGTGCGGGGTAGCAACGACGGCCCACCGACGAACCGCAGAGGTGGGTGCTGGGCCAACCGCTCGGCGATGAACGCCGGCAGGCCCGCCTCCAGATAGGTGAAGGACCGTGCCCCCTTGGCGTTCACGAACGGATGCACGACGAAGGTCGGTCGGGTCGGCTCCTCGGCCAGCGCCGTCGCTGCGGCAAGCAGCGTGGCTCCGAAAAGACATGTCGTTCGGAGCCTCCGCATGAACTTCAAATAGTGACGGGAGTTGCACGAATGACAAGATTTTGTTGGTCATTATCCGCAAAAAACCGGGAATTTGACGCGGTCGTCGGACGAGCCCATAGACCATAATCGGAGGCCGAGCGCTGCGCATGGTTCCGTTCCGGAGAGTCCTTCGATCGTCCCTCCGCATCGCCGCGTTCGCCAGCATGGGCGCGGTGATCCTGGCGGCGGGCCTCGGCGGCTGGGCGCTTCGCGCCTTCCAGTCGGACTTGCCCGAGAACCTCAGCGTCATCACCGACTACCGACCGATACGCGCCAGCCAGATCTTCAGCGCCGACGGCGAGACCATCGGCGAATTCTTCGTCGAGAAGCGCGTGCTGGTGCCGGTCGAACAGGTGCCGGCCTTCGTGCGCAAGGCGTTCGTCGCCGCGGAAGACGCCCGCTTCTACCAGCATGGCGGCGTCGACTACCTGGGCATCATGCGAGCCGCCATCAGCAACCTGCGCGCCGGCCACGTCGTGCAGGGCGGCTCGACGATCACCCAGCAAGTGGCGAAGCTGCTGATCCTCGGCCACGAACGATCGCTGGCACGCAAGATCCGCGAGGCGCTTCTCTCGTTCCGGATCGAACGGCGCCTCAGCAAGGATCAGATCCTCGGCATCTACCTGAACCACGTCTATCTGGGCCACGGCGCCTACGGCATCGCCTCGGCCGCGACCGCGTACTTCGGCAAATCGGTCCAGGATCTCACGGTCGCCGAGGCCGCGATGCTGGCCGCGCTGCCCAAGGCGCCGGGCAACATCACCCCGCTACGGAACTTCGCCCGCGCCCAGGAGCGGCAGCACTACGTCCTGGATCAGATGGTGGACAGCGGCTTCCTCGGCAAGCCCGAGGCGGCCGCCGCCCGTACCGAGCCGCTGGTGATGGTCTCGCGCACGCGAGCGCTGCAGAACGTCGCCGCCCCCTATTTCGTCGAGACCATCCGCAAGCACGTCGCCGACAAGTACGGCGACGAAGACCTGTTGATCCGTGGCTTCCGCATCCACACCACGCTGGACATGCGCCGGCAGCGCGCCGCCGAGGCGGCCGTGCGCCGTGGCCTCGAGGAGTTGCAGCGCCGCCTCGGGTTCTCGGGGCCGATCGCCCACCTCGAACCGCAACAGCGCAAACTCATCGCCGAGGGCCGCCCCCGTCCCGTCGGCCCGAGCGGCTTCAACGTCGACGATCCCGAGCAAGCCGGTGTGCTGATGGCGATGCCCGAGCCCAAGGCGGCCCTGATAGACGCCTCGAAGCCCGGCGCCAAGCTGACCGATCAGATGGCACGTTACGTCGCCGGCGAGGCCTGGGCCCAGCGCCGCAAGGTGGTGGCCAGCAAGGCGCCGCCGCAAGCCTTCGCCACCGATCCCGACACCATCTATGCCGCCGTCGTCACCGCCATGGCCAAGAGGATCACCGTCGCCTCGGGCGGCCTGACGGCGGTCGTGGACGCTGCCGACGAGGCGCGCCTCGTGAGCTGGAAAGGTTCCTACGGCGAGAGGATCGCCGCTGGCGACGTGCTGCCGGTGTATTTTCGCGCGCAGCCGGTAGCCGGCCGCCCGAACCGCGAAGAGTTCGTGGCCGTGCTTGCCACCGCCCCCACCATCCAAGGCGCGCTGGTGGCGCTCAATCCCTCGAACGGGCACCTGATCTCCATGGTCGGCGGATACGACTACGGCAAGAGCCAGTTCAACCGCGCCCGACAGGCGCGCCGGCAGATCGGCTCTGCCATCAAGCCGTTCATCTATGCGGCGGCCATCGAGAAAGGACTGACGCCGCTGACCATCCGCTGGGACGCGCCGGTGAAGTTCAAGACCGCGACCGGCATCTGGGCCCCGCACAACTACAAGCCCGAGTACCTGGGACCGATGACCCTGCGGACGGCGATGGCCAAGAGCATCAACACCATCTCCGCGCAGCTGGTGGCCTGGATGGGCGTGGACGCCGTGGTCGAGATGATGCGCCGGCTGGGCATCGCCTCCAAGCTGCCGCACTCGCTCTCGATCTCTCTCGGCACCGCGGATCTCTCGCTGGAAGAGGTGGCGTACGGCCTCGCCACCTTCCCCGCCGGCGGCAAGAAAGTCACTCCAGTCTTCATCGACCGCATCCTCGACGCCGACGGCAAGGTGATCGAAGACAACGGCAAGCCGCCGCCCCGCGAGCAGAAGCTGTCGCCCGAGACCGCCTACGTCGTCACCGACCTGATGAAGGGCGTGGTCGAGATCGGCACGGCGAAGAAGGCGCGCGAGCTGGGCCGCCCGTCGGCAGGCAAGACCGGCACCTCGACGAACTACCGCGACGCCTGGTTCTTCGGCTTCACGCCCGAACTCCTTTGTGGCGTCTGGGTGGGGCGCGACGACTTCAAGCCGATCGGCCACGACGCCACCGGTGGGCAGGTATCCCTGCCGATCTGGCTCGCCTTCATGCGCGAGGCGATGCGTGACCTGCCGGTGCGCGACTTCGCCCCGCCCCCGGGAATCGTCTTCGTGCGCGCCGATCCAGAAAAGGGTCTCCCGGCCCTGCCGACGAACCCGAAGAGCCGCCTGATGCCCTTCCGCCGTGGCACGCTGCCGCCGGCCTTCACCAGCGGCACCGCGGCGCACTTCTCCGATGCCAAATTCTGACGACCACGGCCACCACCACCATCATCAAGGGCCGTCCATTGCCCACGGCGAACCCGCGCCCGCCTGTCCCATCCACGACGGCCCCGCGGACCACGCTCTGTCGACCCGCAGCGCTGCCATCAAGCGCGTCTTCTGGATCACCCTCGTCTTCAACCTGGCAGTCGCCGCCGCCAAGGCCGCCTACGCGCTGGCCTCCGGCTCGGTCACCCTCGGCGCCGACGCCTTCCATTCGATCCTCGATGGGTCGGCCAACGTGCTGGCGCTCGTCGGAATGCACCTGTCGGCGGCGCCCGCCTCGGCGCGCCACCCGTATGGCCGGCGCAAGATCGAGGTCCTCGCCGCCGTCGGCATCGGTGTCCTCATCGTCATCGGCCTGTTCGAGGTGGCGACCGCCGCGGTCCAGGCGCTTCTCGGCCAGCGTCAGCAACCCCACATAGGCTGGATCGGCTTCGCCGTGGTGCTGGCGTCCATGTCCATCAACTGGTTCGTCGCACGCTACGAGCACCGCAAGGGGAGCGAGTTGCGCAGCTCGCTCCTGTCCGCCGACGCCCACCACACCGAATCGGACATCTACGCCTCGGGAGCCGTGCTGCTCTCCTTCATCGGCACCCGCTTCGGCCTGTGGTGGGCGGACGGCGTCTGCGGCCTCCTCGTCGTCCTCATGGTGGGCTGGGTCGCCTGGCTGGTCTTCCGCGCGAACGTGCCGATGCTGCTGGACGCCGCGGTGCTGGATCCCGCCCACGTCCGGTCGCTGGCAAGCGCCATCCCGGGAGTCCACGGCATTCATCGCGTCCGGTCGCGGGGAACCCCCTGGGCGTTCGAGCTGGATCTGCACATGGCGGTCGCTGCCGATATGAAAGTGGCCGATGCCCACGCCGTGGCCGAACGCGTGGAGGCCGAGTTGCGCGCGAAACTGCCCGAGCTACGGGACGTCGTCGTACACATCGAGCCCGTCATTCGCGCGGATCCGCAAGAAAATCCTGAGTAATTCTCCGCTCTGACGCCGCGCGTATCCCTTGACAGTCAGGGCCCCGCCGTTAAGATAGCCGCCGCCCGGAGGACCCATGAGTGGATTCGCTAAGTTTCTCGAAGAAGGTGGCACGTTCATGTACTTGAACCTGATCATCTCGGTGGTGGTCATCGCCGTCATCGTCGATCGGGCCATCTTCTTCTTCGGCAAGAGCAGCGTGAACGCCCGGGCCTTCCTGGAGCAGATTCGCAAGCTGGTCATGGCCAACAACGTGGACCGCGCCGTCAAGCTCTGCTCGGCGACCACGGCCCCGGTGGCCCAGGTGGCCCGCGCCGGTCTCCAGCGGGTTCACCGCGGTGAGATCGCCATCGCCCAGTCGATCGAGGAGTCGCTGGTGGATGTGGGCCCCCTCATCAAGAAGCGCATCCAGATCCTCTGGTCGCTGGCCAACATCGCCACCCTCATCGGCCTCCTCGGGACCGTCACCGGTCTGATTCGCGCGTTCGGCGCGGTCGCGGCCGCGAAGCCGGAAGAGCGGCAGACGCTCCTCGCCCGCGGTATCTCCGAGGCGTTGAACAACACCGCCATGGGTCTCGGCATCGCGGTCGCCTGCATCATCGCGCACGCGATCCTGGCGGCCGCCTCGAAGAAGCAGCAGTCGGACCTCGAGGCGTTCTCGCTCAAACTCGAGAACCTGCTGGCCGAGACCGCTCAGGGTGGGGCCGCTCAGCGCTGAGTAGGCCAGGGCCCCAGCATGACAAGAAGGCAAGTACGGGCCGCCATGCGGCGGCTCAAAGAGGCGAACGACGATGCCGAAGAGGAGATGGGGGAAATCAACCTCGTCCCCTACATGGACATCGTCACCAACATCATCATCTTCCTGCTCGCCATCTCGCTGACGCAGGTGCCGCTGGGTAACGTCAACGTCTCGGTCCCCACACTCGGCGCCGGTAGCTCCGCCTCCGATACGCCCGAGAAGGAGCCGCTCAACCTCACCGTCACCGTTGCCGGCAGTGGCTTCATCGTCGCCGGATCGGGCGCGGTCATCCCGCCCATCCCCAAGCTTCCGAGCGGCCAGTACGACTTCGACGCACTCACCGTCAAGCTGGCCGAGATCAAGAAGGAGTTCCCCAGCGAGACCAAGGCGAACTTCAACGCCGACGCCTTCTTGCCCTATGAGCTCGTGATCCAGACCCTGGATGCCATGCGCGAGGGCAAGGACGGCAAGCTGCTGTTTCCCGACGTCATCTTCGCAGCAGGGATCCTCTAGATGTCTCGCCCGGGCAACTTCACCCGCCTTCAGGGCAAAAAAGCCATCCGCTCGTTCGCCCGCAAGCTGGCCGAGCCCGAGACGATCAAGGACCTGAACATCACCCCGATGATGGACATGATGACCATCATCCTGGTCTTCCTGTTGAAGTCGTTCAGCTCGACGACCAACCTCATCACCCAGGACCAGAACCTTTCCCTGACGCCGTCGCAGACCCGCCTCGCCCCCAAGCAGGCGGTCGGCCTCACCATCACCAAGCGCGTGGTGTTGATCGAGGGTGAGCCGGTGGCGCCGATCAACAACGGCAAGATCGATCCGGCTCTCAAGCGCGATGGGGAGAACGGTTACTACGTGACCCCGATTGTGGACATGCTCACCAGGGTTTCAAACCGGGAACGCAAGGTTGCCGAAATGACTGGCAACAAGTTCGAAGCCGAGCTTATGGTCGTCGCCGATCGGCATACCCCCTACCGACTGCTCACGGAAATCCTGTATTCCTGCGGCCAAGCGGGGTACTCCAACTACCGGCTCCTCGTTCTCAAGAACCGGGAGTGAACCTGAACTAGCAAAGGCTCACCACATGAAGGCGCGACGGCTCGGGGTCGCCGCTCTCGGAGCGGCCGTATTCAACTTCTTCTTCGGGGCCACGCCGTCGGCGTTCGCGTCCGAATCTGATCTGATTCTGCCCGACCTGTCGACGGCGACCTTCCTGGGTGGCGTCCGGGGCGATCGGTTGCTCATGGGCGGCATCGCGGTCTGCGTTCTGGGTCTGATCTTCGGCCTGGTCATCTACAAGCAACTGCGCGACTTGCCCGTACACAAGTCGATGCGCGACATCTCGGAGCTGATCTGGGAGACCTGCAAGACGTACCTCTTCACGCAGGGCAAGTTCATCCTGATGCTGGAAGGGTTCATCGGGGTGGTGATGGTGGTGTACTTCGGGGTCCTCCGGCACATGCCGGCCCTGCAGGTGGCGATCATCATCCTCTTCAGCCTCGTCGGCATCGCGGGCAGCTACGGCGTCGCCTGGTTCGGCATCCGCGTGAACACCTTCGCCAACTCGCGCACGGCGTTCGCCAGCCTCCGCGGCAAGCCCTACGCCATCTACGACATCCCCCTGCGCGCCGGCATGAGCATCGGCATGCTGCTCATCAGCGTCGAGCTGCTGCTCATGCTGTGCATCCTGCTCTTCATCCCAGGTCACTACGCCGGCCCCTGCTTCATCGGATTTGCCATCGGCGAGTCGCTGGGCGCTTCGGCCCTGCGCGTGGCCGGCGGCATCTTCACCAAGATCGCGGACATCGGCTCCGACCTGATGAAGATCGTCTTCGGGATCAAGGAAGACGACGCGCGCAACCCGGGCGTCATCGCCGACTGCACCGGCGACAACGCCGGCGACTCGGTCGGCCCCAGCGCCGACGGCTTCGAGACCTACGGCGTCACCGGCGTGGCGCTCATCTCCTTCATCCTGCTGGCGGTCCACGACCCGATCGTGCGGGTGAAGCTGCTGGTCTGGATCTTCGTCATGCGCATCGCCATGGTGATCGCCAGCGGCGTCTCGTACCTGGCGAACGAGGCGGTCGTGAGGGCCCGCTTTCGCGACGCCGCCAAGATGAACTTCGAGCACCCGCTCACCCAGCTGGTCTGGGTGACGTCCATCGTCTCGGTGGCGATGACCTACGTCGTCTCGTACTTGCTGATCCCGGAGCTCGGCGACGGAACGCTGTGGTGGAAGCTGTCCACCATCATCAGTTGCGGCACGCTCGCCGGCGCCATCATCCCCGAGGTGATCAAGATCTTCACCTCGACCAGCTCGGCGCACGTGCGCGAGGTGGTGACCGCGTCCCGCGAGGGCGGCCCGTCGCTGAACGTGCTGGCCGGCCTGACGGCGGGCAACTTCAGCGCCTACTGGATGGGCATGGTGATCGTCGCGCTGATGGGCATCTCCTACGGCGTCAGCACCCAGGGGCTGGGCGCGCTGATGATGGCAGAGGCGGTGTTCGCGTTCGGCCTGGTGGCGTTCGGCTTCCTGGGCATGGGCCCGGTGACCATCGCTGTCGACTCGTACGGCCCCGTCACCGACAACGCCCAGTCGGTGTACGAGCTGTCGCTCATCGAGACCATCCCGAACATCGCCGCCGAGATCAAGAAGGACCACGGCTTCGACGTCGACTTCGTCCATGCCAAGCACCTGCTCGAGGAGAACGACGGCGCGGGCAACACCTTCAAGGCGACCGCCAAGCCGGTGCTGATCGGCACCGCGGTCGTCGGGGCGACCACGATGATCTTCTCGATCGTCATGCTCCTCACCGACGGCCTCAAGCCCGAGCTGATGCGATACCTGTCGCTGATGCACGCGCCGTTCCTGCTGGGTCTCATCGCCGGCGGATCGGTCATCTACTGGTTCTCGGGTGCCTCGACCCAGGCGGTCTCCACCGGTGCCTACCGCGCGGTCGAGTTCATCAAGCGGAACATCAAGCTCGAGGGCAGCGAACGCGCCTCCATCGCCGACAGCAAGCGGGTGGTCGAGATCTGCACGCTCTACGCGCAAAAGGGGATGTTCAACATCTTCCTGACGGTCTTCTTCAGCACCCTCGCCTTCGCCTGCCTCGAGCCGTACTTCTTCATCGGCTACCTGATCTCCATCGCGCTCTTCGGCCTCTTCCAGGCGCTCTTCATGGCGAACGCGGGCGGCGCCTGGGACAACGCCAAGAAGGTGGTCGAGGTCGACCTGAAGGAGAAGGGGACGGCACTCCACGCGGCCTGCGTCGTCGGCGACACCGTGGGCGATCCCTTCAAGGACACCACCTCGGTGGCCATGAACCCCATCATCAAGTTCACGACATTGTTCGGCCTCCTGGCCGTGGAGATGGCGATCGAGCTCGAGCGGGGCACCTCGGCCGTGCTCGCCGGGGTGTTCCTGCTGATCTCGATGGTGTTCGTGTGGCGGTCGTTCTACGGCATGCGCATCGGCGCCACGGACGAGGCGGTGGCCGTCGCCCCTGCTACGAGCGCGACGACCTGAGGTAGCGCACCGTCGGTCCTGCGAAGGGCACCAGGGCCAGGAGCGTCCAGACAGCCGCGGCAGGCGTCCAACTCGGCAGCCAGCCGCCCGGCATGGCGAGCGTCGAAGCGGGGGCGCCCGGGAGCGCGAAGGCAGCGAGCACGGCGGCCCCCGCCATCGCCAGAAGGCCCCAGGTGCGCAGCCTGAGCAGGCCGAAGAGACCCAGCAGCAAGAGGCCCATCGCCAGCAAGGCCGCGCCCTGCCCCTCGCGCGGGGCCAGGGCCCACACGATGAGGCTGGGCAGCGCCGCCGAGCCACGGGTGACCGCCTTGCGCAGGCGATCGACACCGAACTCGTCCATGGCGAAGCGCTGGCGCCATCCGGCCTGCAGGTCGTAGCGCGCGGCCATCTTCGGCCCGAGCAGCATCAGCACCACCAGCGCGTGAAAGGCGCCGTAGACGACAAAGACCGGGTTCCAGCCGTGCATCGCCAGCGAGGCGATTCCCACCATGAACCCCGACCAGCCGATACCGGAGGCGAACCAGCGGCCCCAGAAACACTCCGCCGCCACGCCCATGAACGCCGTCAGGTAGACCAGGGACAGGGCTCCGAACATCCGGCCGAAAGCGGGCGGCCCGTTCAGACAGACCAGCAGGTAGACGATCCCGAAGAACGCCAGCGGCAGCAGCGCCACGGCCGAGCGAGCCTTCTCGTAGCCGAGATCACGCAGCCAGTCGCGGTACGCCTTCATGAGGCTGATTATACGGCCGGCGCGGCCGCGCGTACGTCGGACGAGCAATCGGCCGCGTACGCCTCGAAATTCTTGTTGAAGAGGCCAGCCAGCTCGCGCGCTTTCGCGTCATAGGTGGCCGGGTCGGGCCAGGTGCCGCGCGGCTGGAGCACCTCGGACAGCACCTCCGGACAGCGGTCCGGAATCAGCACCTTGAAGGTGGGATCGGGGGAAAAGCGCGCCTCGTCCAGCGCGCCGGAGAGGATGGCGCCGACCACCGCCCTCGAGATGCCGATCTTCATGCGGCTCCCGACGCCGTAGGGGCCCCCGGACCAGCCTGTGTTCACCAGCCAGCAGTTCGCCTGGTGACGCGCCAGCTTGGCTCCCAGCAACTCGGCGTAGCGCATCGGGTGCAACGGCAGGAACGGGCCGCCGAAGCAGGGCGAGAACGTCGCCCGCGGCTCGGTGACGCCGGTCTCCGTGCCGGCAACCTTGGCTGTGTAGCCCGAGATGTAGTGGTACATGGCCAGGGCTGGGGTGAGCTTCGCCACCGGAGGCAGCACGCCGAAGGCGTCGGCGGTCAGGAAGATGACATTGCGGGGGTGGGGTCCGATCCCAGGGATGCGGCACCCTGGGATGAAATCGACCGGGTACGTCGCGCGCGTGTTCTCCGTCAGGCGCGCGTCCGCATAGTCGGGCAGCCGCGTCTGCGGGTCGACGATCACGTTCTCCAGCACCGAACCGAAGCGTATGGCGTCGTGGATCTGCGGCTCGGAGGCGCGTGACAGGTTGATGCACTTGGCGTAGCAACCGCCCTCGATGTTGGCGATGCCGTCGTCGCTCCAGATGGTCTCGTCGTCGCCTATCAGGCTGCGCTGCGGGTCAGCCGACAAGGTCGTCTTGCCCGTGCCGGAAAGGCCGAAAAACAGGGCGGCATCATGACGTGCGCCGACGTTCGCCGAGCAATGCATGGTCAAGACACCCCTGCGCGGCAGGATGTAATTCATCACCGAGAAGATGCTCTTCTTCACCTCACCCGCGTAACCCGTCCCGAGGATCAGCACGATCCCGCGATCCATGTCGATGCCGACGAAGGTGTCCGAGCGGACGCCGGCAGCCGTGCCACCGGCGGGCACGCCGCCGGCGTGGACGACGGTGAACGCCGGCCGGTGAGCGGCCAGTTCTACGGCCTCGGGCCGGATGAACAGCGTGCGCGCGAACAGCGCGATCCAGGCCTTGTCGGTCACCACCCGCAACGGCAGGCGGTGTGCGGGCGAGGCGCCGGCGAACCCATCGAAGGTGAACCGGTCGGTCCCTCGCAGATGCTGCACCGCCTTGCCGAGAAGGGCGTCGAACGTCTCCCGGCTCACCGGGCGGTTCACCGGGCCCCACAAGACATGCTGGTCGGTCTCGGGGCTGCGGACGATGAACTTGTCGTCGGGTGAACGGCCGGTCTTGGCACCCGTGCGCACCACCAGAGCCCCGTTCTCTGCGAGGGTCCCTTCGCCACGCGCGACTGCCAGCTCGACGAGCCGCGCCGCGCCCAGATTGGTATGCGCGCCGACTAGAAGATCAGGGAGCTCCATCGATCACTTCGCGGCGCGGAACTCCACGCGGCGGTTGCGCAGCTTCGCGGCGCCGATGTTCGGCACGATCGGTCGGCTCGAGCCCATGCCCACGGCCTCCAGGCGATCCTGGGGCACCCCGTGGCGCGCCAGATAGACAGCGACGGCCGTGGCCTGCTGCTCGGTCAGCTCCTTGGCCTTGTCGCCCGGCAGGCTGGAATCCCAGTGCGCCTCGATGCGCACCTTTTTGATCTCCGGGTGGCCGAGCAGAGCATCGGCCATCTCGTCCAGCAGCGCCTGGGAGCCAGGAGTGAGGTCCGTGCCCTTGAACCCGATGGCGCCGCGCATCGCGATCCGACCGCCCTTGATCGTCACGCGCGAGTTCGTCGGCTTCGTGCGCAGCGTCGCGTTCAGCTCCTTGTTGTCGCCATCGCCCACGGTGACCTTGTCCGCGTGGGTACGGCGCTTGTCGGCCTCGACCTGCACGTCGTAGGAGCCGGGCGCGAGCGCAATCTCGAAGGATCCCGCGGCGTCGGTCTTCGCCTCGACATTCTCGGGCCCGATGAACTTCACCGTCGCGGCCAGCGGCTTGCCCGCGTCGTCCGCCACCTTGCCGCTGACTTTCCCCTTCGACACTTTCGGCGTCAGGGTGATGGCCAGGGTCTTCTCCTGCCCCGCGGTCACCTCGGTCTTCACCGATCCGGGCACGAAGCCGGGAGCGGCGATCTCCAGCTCGACTGGTCCCGGGGGCAGCGAGGCCGTGCGGAAGGTGCCGTCGGGATCCGTGGCCACACGCGACCGTGTCCGGCCTGCGACGGCGACGATCGCCTTCTCGATCGGGGCGCCGCCGTTGGCGCTCAGGACCTTGCCGGCGACGAAGCCCTCGACAGGCTCCGGCCGCTTCTCGACGGCGAGGGCCGGCACGGGTCTGTCCACGGTGACGGTCCTTGTGATCATCTTCGAGGCGCCGAGGTCCAGCGGGTGCCACAGGCCGAAGAGCAGGTTGAAGGGGGGTAGCGGCGGGCCATACGGGAACCCGACCGAACGAAGCGCGAGGTCGACGCCGACGCCCACGGTGAGACCACTCTTGCCCTGGGCGCGCACACCCAGTGTGATCCAGTGCTGGTCGCGGTTATCGCGGCACGGGGTGCTCCCGGCGGTGGCCGAGCTCCCCTTGCACAGCGGCGGCCGGTAGTCGTTGAACACCTTGTCGGCGCCGGCAGTCACGCGCTCCATGTGGTATTCCACCGACGGGCGCAGCGTCACGGCGTCCCCGATGTTCTCGATCGGCGCCTCGATCCCGAGGCCGGTGCGAAGGCGGGTCTTTGCCACCCCGTAGGCGAACTGCGACACGGCCTGCGAGTTGCGCGGCACGCCCTTGTAGTTCTGCACGTCACCCGAGTTGTCGAAGTACATCCCCAGGTTCAGGTGCGCGCGCAGGGGCAGGTCCGCCACCTCACGCATGTCCCACGACCCCAAGCCCGACAGCCAGACCGACGTCGCCCCCGGGTCGAACGAGATGCCGCTGACGGAGGACAGGAAATGAAGGCCGATCTCGGCGCCGCCGCTGAAACCGTCAGCAATCGGGCGCGCGAACTTGCCGCCCAGCAACAGGTCGCCGTAGGATTTGATCACCTCGGGATCGACGCGGCCTGGATCTTCGACGCATTTCTCGCCGCCCACGCCTTTGCTGCAGAGGCGGCGGTTGCGGTTGGCCGAGCCGGAGATCGACCCGAAGATCTCCAGGAACTCGATCGGGCTGAACCCGAGCGCGAGCGCGCCCTGCAGGCGCATGTTGCGGTCGCCCTGGATCAGGAAGTTGCTGGTCTTGAAATACTCGCCGTGAAGACCAAACCGCAGGACGCTGGGCGCGCCCGCCTCGGCGGCGCTCATGCGAAAAAGCCCGATCGGCCCGCCCAGCGACGACAGCTCGTAAAAACCGCGCGGGCGCGGCAGGTCGGCCGTGGTCACCTCGACGGGCGCCGCTTCGACGGAAGCGGCGGGGGGCGCGCTGGCGGCGGCGAACGGAGTCATGGTGTCGCCGCGAGGCACGGCGGCGGGTATCGAGGGGGGCGCGGGCGGAGGAGCTGGAGGAGGAGGAGGAACCGCGCCGGGAGCCGGCTGGGCCGCCGACGGCGGTAACGGCGGAGGCGCGACCGGCTGTGCCGCCACGGCGGATGCGAACAGGGCGACTAACGTGAAAGCAAGGGGGTACCTGGACTGCATCGAACGCCTCCGGCGGGGATGGTGCGGCGTATGCTAGACATAGGGCCGTGCCGAGGGCAAATTGACCCTCTACGATAGCCAGAGGTTAGCGAGCCGCACCCCATGCCCACCGTCGACGAGTTGAATGCCGAAGCCCGAGAAGTCGCGCTGCTGGTTCACACGGCCCAGGAACAAAGTGAAGACCGCGAGCGCGTGATCGCCGCCCACCAGGGAGTCGAGCGGCTGTCCGAACGGTACCGCGATCTTTGCGCGAGCCTCGGGGAGACCGAGAAGATGAAGGTGGAGCGCGTGCTCGGCCGCCGCATCACGGATCTGCGCCGTCTGGCGTCGCTGCTCCCACGGATGGGGAACCTCGCGGGGAGCACGCCGGACCGGCAGGTCAGCGGCGCCTCGGCCCCAGGTGAACGACGGATCACCGGCGTGTCGTGGCGGCACAACGATCGCGAGGTGCCGAAGTTCAACCTGCGCGTCGGTGGCGAGGTCGAGTCCTGGTGCGGGCCGTGCGAGGGGATGACGACGCACAAGATCGTCGCCATGGTGGGGCCCGTGCCGAAGCAGGTGGTCTGCGACGCGTGCGCCGGCCGTCACAACTACCGCACGACGCCCACCCGCAAGCCCGCCGAGACGGCGGCGGAGATCGCCTCGACACCCGTCGAGACCGAGGCCGTCCGCAGGCAGGAGCAAAAGGCCGAAGAACTGCGCGCGCTGGGCCGCGAGCTGGCCGTGGCGACCGAGGTGAAGGACTTCAACCCGAAGGTCCGGTACAAGACCGGCGACGTCATCTCGCACCCCGAATACGGCCGCGGCAAGGTCGAGACCATCCTTCGCTCCAGCATGCTCGTCCGCTTCACGAACGGCGGGCTCAAGTCCGTGATGCTGCAGTAGCGCGACGTTCAGGTCGCTTCGACTTGCTCGAGAAAGCGCTTGAGCAGACCGTCGACCATCAGGTTGCGGCCGGCGCCGTCGTAGCGTCCAGCGCGGTAGCCGCCCTGGATCTCCTCGAACTTGGTGCGGGTATCGGTGACCAGCGTCTTCATCGGCCCGATCCTGGCGCCGATCTCTTTCTGGTTCTTCAGGAAGTAACCGACGGCTGCGGCGATCCCAGCGGCGCCCAGCAGCCAGCCGGCTGGCCCCAGGAAGTAACGCAGCCCGAAGCGCAGGGCGACGACACCGGCGGCGCCGATCGCCGCCTTCTTGAGGCCCGTGCCGTCCTTGACCGAGTCGGTCGCCATGGACACGATCTGACCTGACGCGATCACCAGCGCGATGAAATGACTCTTTCGACTTTTCCAGCCCTGAGCGTAGTACTCGCGGAGCGCCTG
This sequence comes from Myxococcales bacterium, assembly GCA_031423255.1. Classification (GTDB taxonomy): domain Bacteria; phylum Myxococcota_A; class Polyangia; order Fen-1088; family Fen-1088; genus JANPFD01. The sequence continues at coordinate 53,158 of JANPFD010000113.1, forward strand.
CTTCAGGAAGGCGTCGTAGTCGTCGTAGACTTCCAGGCGAATCTCGGACGACGGAGTCTCCGGGGTGGCGTCGGTGGCCATGTCATTCAATCGTAGCACGTTCCGCTGCGCCAGCCCGTGGGTGGCCCTGGCAGTCACGCTCGCGTGTCGCGCGGCGCACGCCGATCCGCTGGACAGGATCCGCACCGACCTCCGGACCGGTCAGTACGAACGGGTACGGAAGGCCTCCGACGCCCTCGGCCGGCGAGGAGGCCCGCGCGCGGCCGTGCTCGCGGCCCGCGCCGAGCAGCGCCTGGGCCTCCTCGTCGAAGCGCGACGCCGCCTCGAGGAGGCCAGCGTGGACGCTTCCGGCGACCTGCCCCTGCGGGCCGAGTTGATGCGCACGGCCCGAGCGCTCGGGGACCGCGGGGCCGTGAAGGCTCTGATCGATCGCAGCTACGAGGACTGGGAGGCCGGTCGAGTCGACAAGAGTCCCGCCCAGCTGGTGGCGATGGCGGTGGCCCTCCGGCTCGACAACAACTGGGACGACGCCAACGAGACCTTGCGCGCGGCGCTGAAGGCGGAGCCGAAGAGCATCGAGGCGAATCTCGAATGGGGCGACATGTTCCTGGAGAAGCACGCCGTGAAGGAGGCCGAAGCTTCCTTCCGCGAGGTACTGGCTCGCGACGGCAGTCACCCCGACGCCCAGGTCGGACTTGCGCGCGTGGTCCTCGAGCAGACCTATGACGTCGGCGTCGCGGAAAAAGCGATCGCGGCCGCGCTGGCGACCAACCCCCGGCACGCGGCGGCCCTGGCACTGCGGGGCGAGATCGCGCTCGACGCCGAGGAACTGGACGCGGTCGCCGCCGTGGTCACGGAGCTGCGACGGACGAATCCACGCGATCCCGGAGCGGCCTGGCTGGCGGCAACCCGCGCTCTGCTGCGCGAGGATCGCGCGGGCTACGGCCGCGAGAAGGCAGCACGGCTCGAGGCTCGACCGGACGACGGCGACTTCTTCGCCGCCACCGCCGAAGCGCTGGTGCGCCACCGACGCTACGACGATGCGCGCATGGTGGCCGCGGAGGGCGTGGCCGTCGATCCCGGGAATGCCGCCTGCCTGGCCTCGCTGGGGCTGACGCTGCTGCGCCTGGGCGACGAGACCGAGGGCGTGGCGATCCTGAAACGCGCCTGGGACCACGACCCCTACGACGCCCGGACCTTCAACCTCCTCGATCTCTTCGAGAAGGTGATCCCGGGACAGTACGTGACGGTGAAGTCCGAGCACCTGACCTTCCGGATCCCGCCGGCCGCCAGGACGGCGATCGAGTCCGTGGTGGCGCCCTATCTCGAGCAGGTGTACGCCCGTTTCGTCGAACGCTACGGCTTCGAGCCCGGCGGGCCGATCGTGTTCGAGCTGTACGCCGACCCGGCTCACTACGCCATCCGCACGGTGGGTCTGCCACGCCTCGGCGTGACGGCTGTCTGCTTCGGACGGGTGATCACCTCGCAGGTGCCGACCAACGCTGCCTTCAACTGGGGCATGGTGCTGTCGCACGAACTGGCGCACGTCTTCGCCATCCAGCTGTCACGGTCGCGTGTGCCGCGCTGGTTCACCGAGGGGCTCGCCGAACTGGAGACGGCGCACCTGCGCCCCGAGTGGCAGCGGCACGGCGAGATCGCCCTGGCGGCGGCTCTGGCGCGCGGCACGCTCGAGCCGCTGGAGAAACTGTCGCAGGCCTTCGTCCACGCACGTGACGTGACGGCCGCCAGCACCGCCTACCTGCACGCCGCGGTGGCGCTCGACTTTCTGGAACGGCGCTTCGGCTTCCGCAAGATCCGCGAGGCACTGGACGCATTCGGGCGCGGCGAACCCGTCGCCGGGGTGCTGGAACGGATCGCCGGCCAGCCGGTGGCAGCCCTCGAGAAGGCCTTCCGGACGGATCTCGCCGAACGGCTGGCGGTGTACAAGGATCAGTTCCTGCCGGCCCAGATGGCGCGGATGTCGCCGCCCACGGGCGAGCCTCGAGGGCCACGGGCGCTGGCTGAAACCGGCCTCCTGCGGCTGCGCGACGACGACGCGCGCGGGGCGCGGGCTGCGCTGGCCAAGGCGCTGCTCTTGCCCGGTGGTCGCGAGGAGCCGGCCGTGTCTTTCCTCGCTGCCGAGCTTGCGCTGGCCTCGGGCGAAGCGGCCAGCGCCGCCGACGAACTGCGGGGGCTGCTGGCGAAGGGACGCGACGGCTATGACGTTCGCTTGCGTCTGGCGATCGCCGCCGCCCACGTCCAGGACCGCAAGGCAGCCGAGGAGCACCTGCGTCGCGCCATCGCACTGGCTCCGACGGAACTCGAGCCGCGCATGATGCTCGCGCAGCTCTACGGGGCGCAGGACCGTGGGCGGGACAAGCTGGCGGAGGAGGAGGCGATCCTGCGCCTCGAACCGCAGACCGCGTCCCTGGCCAAGCGGGTGGTGTTCGAGTCGGCGCGCGCGGGGCGTGTCGACAAGGTAGCCGAGCTGGCGCCCGCCGCGCTGTTCATCGATCCGACGGACGCCGACCTGCACGCAGCGCTCGGGCGGGCGCTGGCCGCGCAAGCGAAGACGCGCGAGGCGATCGGGCCATTCGAACGGGCGCTGCTGTTTGGCAGCCCCGATCCGGCATCGGTGCACCGCGCGCTGGCCGAGCTCTACGAGAAGCTGGGCGAAACGGCGAAGGCCACAGCGCACCGCAAGGAGGCGGTCACGAAAGCTTCGCCTCCAGCTCCTCCGAAGGCCCCGGCTCCTCCGCCACCTTCGCGCTGATCCGCTCGCCTGGCGGCAGCGCCGGCAGCGCCACCACGAAGACGGTCCCTCCTTCTCCCTGGGGCGGCCTTTGCGGCTCGATCCGACCGCCGTGCTCGGCGATGATCTGCTGGACCAGCGCCAGGCCGAGCCCTGTCCCCTTGTCCTTGGTCGAGAAGAAAGGGTCGAAGATCTTGCCCAGGTGCTCGGCGGCTATTCCCGGGCCCGAATCGGCGATGGACAGCCGCACCTGGGCATTCACCGCCTGGATCTCCACGCGCAGCCGCCCGCCGGCGGGCATCGCCTCCTTGGCGTTGCGCACCAGGTTCAAGATCGCCTGTCGGATCTGGTTCTCGTCGGCAGCGACGTCCGGCAGCCCAGCCGCCACCTTCAGCTCCAGCGAGATCCCGGCCATCGACAGCTCGGCCCGCGCGAACTCCATCACCGACGTGGCGATGGCGCCCAGGTCCTCGCGCTCGAGTTTGGGACGCGGCAGGCGGACGAAACGCAGGTAGGTCTCGGTGATCTCGCTCAGGCGGTCGACCTCGTTGCCGATGGCGGCGACCAGCTTGCGGGACTCGACGTCCGCCGCGCCCAATTCGTCGCCCAGAAGCTCGACGTTGAGACCGATGGAGGCCAGCGGGTTCCGGATCTCGTGGGTGATCTGCGCGGCCATGCGACCGACCGTGGCCAGGCGCTCGGAGCGGATCAAGCGCTGCTCGCGCTCCTCGACGGCGCGGGCCATGGCGTCGAACTCGCGCGCCAGATCGCCGATCTCGTCGCGTGACGACACCTCGATGCGGTGGCCATAGTCACCGCCGGCTATCTGCCGGGCGTGGAGTCGCAGGACCTGCAACGGCCGCAACGTGCGCAGCATGAAGAGCGCGGCGCCCACGGCGGCCAGCAGCCCCACGCCGCCCAGCATCAGCGCACCCTCGATGCCTCGCTGTTCGTCACGGATCAGCTCCAGCGCGGCGGCAGCGTTCCGCTTGCGCATCGTCGCGCCCAGCTGGTTGAAGGCACCGACCAGGTCCGTCATGTCGTCCGCGCCCCTGTCCTTGACCAGGGCCTCGACGAGCCGGGTTTCCAGCGACGTGACCTGGTGGCGGTAGTGCTGGAACTCGGCCTGGCGGAGGGAGTCCTTCTCGATGGCCAGCGCCTCGTCGATGGCGTTCAGCGCCTCCGACAGGTTGTCCCGCGCGAACGGGATGGCGCCGGCGGCTGCCATGCGGCTGACGATGCTCCCCGCGCCTTTCGGGCTTGGCTGCGCATGCGAATAGCCTTCGAGCGCCCGGCCTGCCGCCTCGACCCAGGCCTGCAGATCGCGCCTCCTCTGGTTCGTCGACATCTCCTGCCGACCGCTGTGTAGGTAGAGCAGCGTGAATATGCTGCTGGCTCCGAAGGCCAGCAGCAGCACGGCATAGGCGAGAAAAATCTTGGCCGAGACCCCGAGACGCACAGCGTGATGTTCCTTACGCTAGCAGCGGCCGTTCCGGAGGGCCAATTGACAACACGAGGTTACTACGAAAACATCGCCGCCAGACACCATGCGTAAGCGCGCTTATCTGCTGTTTTTGCTTGGATTCACCGCACTCGTTCCGGAGCGCGTCGCGTCCGCCGCCGATACCACCGTCGCTGTGCTGGGGGTCGAGGCGAGCGAAGGCGCGCCCGATACGCTGGCCGCGTCGATCACCGACGCCATGCGCCAGCGAGTCGCTGCGACCAAGGGGTACCGCCTGGTGCCCGGTCGTGACCTGGTCGAGGTCAAACTCGTCTTCTCGTGCCCCGACGAGGCGCCGTCCTGCATGGGGCAAGCAGGCAAGAGCCTGGGTGCCAACAAGCTGGTGTTCGGCGGCGTGAAGAAATCTGCGGGCGACAGCTATGTCGTGACCCTGAAGCTGCTCGACACCACCAAGGGTGTGGTCGACGCGTGGGTCGCCGAACAGATCACCAGCGCGCAGGCATCGGCGTCGGGCGTGCGCGCGCCGGTGCAGAAGTGGTTCGCCTCGCTGACCGGTCAGGGCGGCGTCGGCATCGTCCGCGTGCGCAGCTCGGTGATGGGCGCGTCTGTCGCGCTCGACGGGAGCCCGGTCGGGGTCAGCACCACCGACGAACTGGTGATCTCCGGGGTGGCCGTCGGCCGGCACGAGGTGAGCGCCAGCAAGCCTGGCTTCGAGCCAACCCGCCAGACGGTGAACGTGGTTTCGGGCGAGGCGGCGCAGGTCGACTTGGCGCTGAAGCAGTCGGCCGCCGCCATGGCCGAGACGCCAGCACCGGCCGGCGTTGCGCCAGCTGAGGTTCCCGCCGACCGCGACGACGGTGGTCCCTCGAAGACGGGCATCAGGACGGCGACCTGGGCGGTGGTCGGCGCTGGCGTCCTCGGGGTCGCCCTGGGAATCAACTTCGGCATCCAGGTCAAGAACATCAACAACGACCTGGATCCGTATCGACGGTTCCCCTGCGCGGCGTCGCCGAAATTCGGCTGCGGCAACGACGGCAAGCCCGCGACCAAGGCGCTGAGCTCGCCCGAGCAGCAATACGTCAAGGACAAGCAGAAGGACGGCGATCGCCTGCAGACGTACCAGTACGTCTCCTACGGCATCGGCGGAGCACTGCTGGCGACCGGCGGCTATCTGTTCTACCGGGCCTACCTGCAGAAGGACACGGGCGAAACGGCGTCGAAGGACGGCCCCCGGCTGACGGTGGCGCCGATCATTGGCCCGTATCAGACGGGGCTGGTAGGCGTCTGGCGCTTCTAGCGACCAGCAGATCGCAGAAGCGTTCCGGCGCCAGCGCAATCCGCTCGCGCATCTCGTGGTAGCGGCGGCGCTCGAGCGCCGCGAATCCGCCGGCGAGCGCCCCGCCCGAGAACAGAGCGATGACGTCGTTGACGCCGAAGCCCGGGAACATCACCGTGCCGCCGAGGCCAACGATTGCGAAGGCGGCCGAAGCCCGCACGATCAGACTCGCGAGCCGGTGGCTCCGCATCTCCGACAGATCGACGTCGAAAGTGACCGAGGTGGTCCCCTCCCCCTCGATGATCTGGGTCGCCACGCGGCTGACGGGGCCGAAGGCATAGCGGCGGGCGAAATCGAGGGAACGGGCCAGCCCCGGCCACAGGCCCTGCGCACGCTCCCATTCGATGCGGTCACCGTGGTGGCGGCGGATTGTCATCAGTTGCTCGCGCATGAAGCGCTCGACCGCGCGCTGCACCGGGGGCGCAGGCCCCGGAATCTCGCGGCTGATCACCAACCGCCTGGACCCGAGCGTGCGCGACAGCGCGCCTGCCTCCCCCTTCTCGAGCGCGCCGCGCTCCAGCTCGCCGATGGCCGTCATCACTGCCTGCGCGCCCAGCCCGGCCTCCTCGCCCAGACGGACGAGTTCGGCAGGCGTCATCTCCTCCGATGCCGATGCGTCCGGCGCCAGTGAGCGCCGGGCTTCGATCTCGGCCGCCCGCCGCAACACGACGTCCATCTGCTCGCGGGAGATCTTCTGCCGGGCCACCAACGACAATTATACGCGCGGCCGGCGCCAGAGCCGGAAGGCGATCCGGATCGCCAGTTCGTAGAGCACATCCGGGGTCAGGCGCCGACCCAGGGTGCCGAGGAGCGACTGCGGCCCCACCGGCCAGCGCAGCTTGGGGTGCGGGTGCGTTGCCGCGGCGAAGATCACGTCGACCACCTCGTCGAGGTCGCCGCGCGCGAGGTTTCCCGCCTTGTTCAGGTAGGCGTCCATCAAGGGGGCATACGGCGAGTCGGCGCGCTGCGAATCGCGGGTCCGCACCTCCTTGGTGTGCAGCGCGGTCTTGAAGGGACCGGGCTCGACGCAGGTGACACGAATCCCGAGTGGCAGCGCCTCGTAGCGCAGCGCTTCGGTCAGCGCCTCGAGGCCCCACTTCGAGACGTGGTACGGGCCGGCGATGGGGAGCACGAGGCGCCCCGATATCGAGCTCACGTTGACGATGGAGCCGTCACCACGGGCCCGCATCGCCGGCATCACCGCGCGGATCACCCGCAGCACGCCCACGACGTTCGTCTCCAGCTGGGCGCGAAGCTCGTCGGGCGAGACCTCCTCGATGGCGCCGAAGCAGTAATAGCCGGCGTTGTTGACGACCACGTCGATGCGACCGCCTGTCTCGGCCAGGAGCCCGCCGACGGCGGCCGCGACCGAGGTGTCGCTGGTGACGTCGAGCGCGGGCGTGGCCAGAGCCCAGCCGGCCGCCGCGGCCTCGTCACGCAAGGCCTCGCCGGCGGCATCGCCGGGCCGCCGCATGCTGGCATAGACGCGGAAACCCGCACGGGCGAAGCGGCGCGCGGCCCCGAGGCCGATGCCGCTGGAACAGCCGGTGATGAGAGCGACGAGCATCAAAAAGGGAGAGAGTAGGCGGTCTGAAGCACGTGGGCGTTCCCGTAGCGCGTGTTCTGAAAATAGCGACCGTAGGAGAGATCGAAGGCGCCGCCGGCGAACCACCCGAGCAGCGGCACGGTCCGCAGCGCGCGCGCCTCCCAGGTCACCTTCACCTCGGCGGTGTGCGTGCGCATCGGCCCGAGCTTCGGGTCGACCGAGTAATAGTGCGGCGTCAGCCCGTAGCACTCGGTGCTGCCGCCGGTGAGCACACTCGTGTTGCACCAGAACGCGGCCGCACCCTGGGTGTAGAAGCGGTACGAGAAGCGCGCCTCCAGGGTCGAGGTCAACTCCTTGTGGAGCCGGAGTTCGACGGTGTGGGCGAGAAGGTTCCACGGATCCGACTCCTCCTCGCCGACGCCGTGGTCGTAATAGAGCCGGTAGTGGAGTTGCACGCCGGCGCCCAAGGTCGGCAGATAGTGCGCGAGGCGCGCGACGGCAGCGTGACGCATGCGTTTTTTCGGCAGCGACTCGTAGCCGAAGTTCGGTACCCGCAGATACGGGTTGGCCTGATACCCGTCGTACAGCAACGCCTCGTAGCCGACCTGTGCGGCCAGCGTCGGCGACAGCGCCTGCAGGTAGGACAGGCTGCCGAAGGTGACGGCCAGATGCTGGTCGAGCATCGGGCCGACGGTGTCGGAGCCGTACGCCACATTGGCCAGCACGGTACCGGTGTTGTCCCAGACTCCCTGTGCCAGCGACAGCCCGACGTCAGTCGCCAGGAAATCGGGCTCGCGGCTGTGCCGGTAAAAGGCCCCGATGCGCGTGCGGTCGAAGGTCTTGCCCACGGTGAACCCGGCTTCCTTGCGGTACTCGGTGAACAGGGTGTCCTGCAGGGCGCCAGCGGCCACCGAGGCGGAAGTGATCGCGTCCACCAGGAAATGCGCGCCCACGTCGACTCCGGCGGGAAGATCCTTCTCCAGCTTGACCATCGGCTGCACGACGCGCGTCGAGGTCTCGCGGTAATAGACGCCGCGGACGGTGACCCGGTCCTCGGCACGGCCCGAGGGCGGCGCGGCCAGCAGCGTGGCCAGGAGGACCAGGCGGGCGGACATCAGTTGCAGCCGCAGCCACCGCCGACGACGCCGTAGCCGCCCTCGGCGCCCTCGCGCGAGCCGAACAGGTGCTGGCGGAAGCGGCCTTCGAGGCCGTCGTCGAACAGCATGGCCCGCTTGGAGAGGTAGGCGCGCTGCCAGGGCCTGACCGGCGGCGGCCGATGACCGCACCCGATCGCCGCGAGGCCGAGCAGCGCGACCAGAGCGAGACGGAACATCGGGCGTCTTATAACATGGTGGTCGGTCCGCATGTCGAACACCCCGAGCTATCTGGTCATGGACATCGAGACGATCCCCGACGCCGAGGTGTACGCGCCGCCCGAGCCGGCCCCGGGCGCCGACAAAGGGTTCCCGCCGCTCTTCGCCTGCCGGCCCGTGGTGGTGGGCGTGATGTGGCTCGATGACAACCTGGTCTGCAAGAAGATGGGAACCATCGGCGAAGGGAAGGACGAGGCAGGCATACTGGCCGACTTCGGCGAGTTCATGAACCGCCACCGTCCGCACCTGGTGACCTGGAACGGCCGCTCCTTCGATCTGCCTGTGCTCGCGCTGCGCGCCTTGCGCCACGGCGTGCCGCTGCCCTGGTACTACCAGCAGCGCGACTACCGCTACCGCTTCAGCGAGGATGGGCACCTGGACCTGTGCGATTTTCTGGCCGACCACGGGGCGGCGCGTATGACCTCGCTCGCGGGGGCGGCCAAGCTGATCGGGCTACCCGGCAAGGACGGCGTCGATGGCAGCCAGGTCGAAGGGCTGTTTCACGCCGGACAGATCGAGGCGATCCGGCAGTACTGCCTGTCGGACGTGGCGCAGACGGCGTTTCTGTTCCTGCGCTACCGGTTGCTCGTCGGGCGAATGGACCGCGCCACGTACACCAGGGTGACCACGGACCTGCTGGCGGCCATCGAGGCCGACGGACGGCTGGCACGCCTGGTCGAACAGGTCGACCGCAAGCGGCTCCTGCTTGACTGACCCGCTGCCCGTCGCCTTCTACGCACGGCCGACCGTCACGGTTGCGCGCGAGTTGCTCGGAAAGGTGCTGGTGCGCAGGTGGCCACGTCGTCCGCCCACGCACGCCCGGATCGTCGAGGTGGAGGCATATCTGGGCGTGCGTGACGCGGCCTCGCACGCGCGACGTGGCCCGACGCCACGGTCGGCGATCATGTTCGGTCCCCCGGGACGCCTCTACGTCTACCTGATCTACGGGATGCACCACTGCATGAACTTCGTCACCGAGACCGACGGGGTCGCCGGAGCGGTCCTGATCCGTGCAGCGCAGCTCGTGAATTCGCAGGCCGATCCTCGCGCCCTCTCCGGACCGGGCAAGGTGTGCGCGGGCCTGGGCATCGAACTGCGGCACAAGGGGCTCGATCTGACGACGGAGGGCACGCTGTACGTGGCCGACGACGGGGAAAAGCCGCGAATCGGGGCGTCGTCGCGGATCGGCGTGGACTACGCGGGGACGTGGAGCAAACGCCGGCTGCGCTTCTTCATCCGCGGGAACGCGGCAGTTTCCGGACCGCGACCTCGCGTGTGATCGACGCGAACATGGATGGCAAGGCCGCCGACACCACGGCATCGGTGATCTTGCGCAGAATGAAGCCGGGCACCGGGGCACGCACATCCAACGTGGCTTGGTAGTCGATGCGCGTCCCCTCCCCCTGCGGCGAGAACCGCCACCCCCCGCGCGAGTCGGTCACCACCTCGCCCTCGACGTAGGTCCAGTCGACGGTGTGGTTGTCGGGATCGCAGACCATGTCCAGGACGTAGCGCGCCGGGATCACCACCTGAGCGCGAAATTCGACGCGCATCCGCTTGCCATCGGTCTCGATGATCTTCACGCCCGTGAATTCCGGGGAGAGCTTCGGGTAGGCGAGAAAGTCCGTCACGACGGCATACACCTCCGCCGGCGTTGCGCCGGGGACGACGTGACTGCGGCGGACGGGTTCTGGCGGCACGACGCGCCATGATAACTTCCTCGCCTCCGATGCCGAAGCCCTTCGTCCCACCCGGAACCGACAGCCACTACGCGCCCGACCGGCCTGCGGGCGTCACCCACCTCAAGCTCGAGTTCAACCTGGACCTCGAGGGTCGACGGTTGGCGGGGCTCGCGGAGCTGGCTCTGATCGTCCGCCGCGAGAAACTAGCCGCGATCGTGCTCGACGCCGTGGAGATGGAGATCGACGCGGTCACCGTCGACGGCAAGAAGGCTCCGGCGTTCGACTACGACGGCCTGAAGTTGAGGATCGAGCTCGGCCCCGAGCGACGGCGGGGGGACCGGCTGACCGTGGCGGTGTCGTACCGGTGCGCGCCCCGACGTGGCCTCTATTTCATCGGCCCCGACGAGGAGCACCCGCAGCGGCCCGTGCACTGCTGGACGCAAGGTCAGGACGAGGACGCACGGCACTTCTTCCCCTGCATGGACGCGCCCCAGGAGAAGGCGACACACGAGGTGCTCTGCACCGCCCCCGCCGGCCTCTTCGTTCTGTCCAATGGCGACCTGCGTGAGCGTCGGGACGTCGGCGGCGGGCGCACCCAGTGGCACTACAGCCTCGACGTGCCCAACGCTTCTTATCTGGTGACGCTGGTGTGCGGCCCGTTCGTCGAGCTGACCGAGCGCGCGCCAGAGACGGGCGTCGAGGTGTCGTCGTATGTCCTGCCGGGCCAGGAGGCGGACGCGCGGCGCACGTTCGCCCGCACGCCGCAGATGATCGATCTTTTTTCGCGGCGGATCGGTGTGCGCTACCCGCACAAGCGCTACAGCCAGATCGTCGTCGGTGACTTCATCTTCGGGGGGATGGAGAACACCACCGCCACGACGCTGACCGACCAGTGTCTGATCGACGAGCGCACGGCCCTGGATCACGACATGGACGCGCTCATCTCGCACGAGCTGGCGCACCAGTGGTGGGGGGACCTCCTCACCTGCCGCGAGTGGCCGGAGGCATGGCTGAACGAGGGCTTCGCCACCTACTTCGAGTACGTCTGGCGCGAGCACGCCAAGGGCCGCGATGAAGCCGACGTCGAGCTCCTGGGCGACGCCGAGTCGTACCTGGCCGAGACCGGGCGGTACCAGCGGCCGATCGTCTGCCGGCAATACGAAGAGCCGATCGAGCTGTTCGATGCGCACCTGTACGAGAAGGGCGGCCGGGTGCTGCACATGCTGCGCAACGATCTCGGCGACGAGGTGTTCTTCGCCGGCCTCAAGGCGTACGCCGAGCGTCATGCGCACGGTAACGTCGAGACACGGGATCTCGCGCGGGCGCTCGAGGAGGTCTCGGGGCGCAACCTCGATCGCTTCTTCGAACAGTGGGTCGGCAGCCCGGGGCACCCGCAGCTCGAGGGTGGCTGGGAGTGGGACGACGAACGGAAGGTAGGGACACTGCGGCTCCAGCAGAAGCAGGATGACAAGGCCTACGCCTTCACCACCACGGTGCGGTTCGAGGTCGACGGCCGCGAACGCGACGAGACCATCGTGGTGCGCGACAAGGTGCACGCCTTCGAGTTCCAGCTGCCGAAGAAGCCGACACAGGTGGTGTTCGATCCCGGCGACGTGCTGCTCAAGAGCCTGAAGCTCGACAAACCCCGGCCCCTCTGGGCCAAGCAACTGCAGTCTGCGCGGCTGGGCATCGATCGGGTCCTGGCGGCGCGCGCGCTCGGCGACAAGCCCGAGCCGGCGTCGGTGGAGGCCCTTCGCACGGCGCTGGAGAAGGACACGTTCTGGGCGGTGCGGGCGGCGGCGGCGACCGCGCTCGGCAGAACCAGGCGCGAGGACGCGCTGGAGGCGCTGGCCGCGGCGCTGCGACAGGAACACCCGCGCGTGCGACGGGCCGTGGCGGCGGCTCTGGGCGAGTTTCGCGACAGTGACCGCGCGGCCGAGCTCCTGGCCGGCTGGCTGACCAGGGGCGATGCCAGCGCCTTCGTCGAGGCAAGTGCCGCGCTGTCGCTCGGTCGCACGCGTTCGCGGCGGGCGCTGGAGGTGCTACCGGGGCTCCTCGACCGGCCGTCGTTCCAGGACATGATCCGCAGCCGCGCGCTCGAGGGGTTAGGCGCGACAGGCGCCGAAGAGGCGATCGCCATCGCCGAGCCGCAGTACCGCCGGGACCGCTCGTTCCAGGCACGCCGGGCCGCCGCCTATGCCGTGGGACGCCTGACGGAGGGAACCGCCCACGTGCGGCGTGGCCGGGAGTTCCTGGAGCGCTGCCTGACCGACCGCGACTTCCGCGTGCGAAGCGAGGCGGCCATCGGCCTGTCACTCCTGGGCGACGGGCGCGCAGCGTCGGCACTCGAGCGCGCGCTGGCCGCCGAGCTGGACGGCCGCAGCCGCCGTCGCTTCAAGGAGGCGCTGGCGGATCTGCGCGAGCGAGGCAAGCCACCCGAGAAGCTGCGCAAGCTGGAGGACGAGGTCGAGCGCCTGCGCACCGAGACGGGCAAGCTGCGCGAACGGATGGAGAAGATCGAAGCGCGCGGCAAGGCGGCGCCGAAGAAGAAGTCACCGCCGTCAGGGCGGAAGCGGCGCCGCTGAACGCCGGTAGCCGAGGAGTCCGCTGGCTTCCGTGGGACGGTAAAGGCGCACGTTCAGGCGGTCATCACGGTCGGTGAACAAACGAACCTGGTGCGGCACGAATCCCTCGGCGCGGATGAGCACGTCGAGCGGGCCGCTGTTGCGCGGGCGTTCGAGCTCGAGGGTCATCTTGCCGGGCCCCAGATCGCCGAGCTTCTTGCGGCCCCACATCACCACGCCACGCGCTTGCGGCGTCACCACCAGCTTCACCTTCACGGTCTGGGAGCGTGGGTCCTCCTCCCGCTCCTCCACCTGGAGCTCGGGCTCGTCGGCCGCGGGAGGCGCGACCACCGGCCTTGCGACCACCGAAGGCGCTGCGTCGCCGGGCTGGGCTGGCGGACGGTGACACGACAGCAGCAACACGAAGATCCACCGCCTCATGGTGGAGGAGCCTCCTCCGTACCGCCGCCCGCCTTGCTCTCGGGACTGTCGTTGGCCGTCGGCGGCGCGCTGCTGGTGTAGACCACTCCGGGTTTGCGCAGGTAGCTGGCGAGCGGTTTCTTCACGGCGCCCTTGACCTCCCCCTCCAGCGTCTCGACCGGCACGGGGGGATCCAGCTCGAAGTAGAAGCCCCGCGTCGGCAGGCGCATATCGAACACGCCGTCCTGCTGATGGAAGGTGCGGCGAAAGTTCTGGACCAGCGGCCCCAGGACCTTCGCCTTGCGGTGCTTGAGCACGAACGAGAACATCCGCACCGCCAGATCATTGAACAGCCGATGGCAGCCGTGCGAGAAGCGCCCGCGCAACGACATGTAATCGAACGAGCCGTGCGTGCGGATACCGTTGTCGAAGTAGCCGACGACCTCTCCGTTGCGCTTCACCGGCTGCACGTGAATGGCCGCCACCAGGCCGTACGCGGACAGGTAGCCGGGACCGACCTCGTCGTAGTTGACGACGCGGTTGAGGGCCCCGTTGACCCACTTGATCTTGGTCATGCCCCCGAGCGGCGAGCTGAGCGGTGGGATCCACACCGGCGCCGCCACGACGTGCCGCCAGATCCGAGGTCCGACATCCGATCCCTTGAAGCGATAGTACTCCTGACCGTCGGCCGCCAGCTCTGCCCGCCAGCCACCGATGGTCGTCCGCCATTTCACCAGCGGCACACGCTCGCCTCGCCAGCGCACGAACAGCGTGAAGGAGGGGAACCGCGTCCGTGGCTGCGGCACGCGCTGGCCTTTGGGATCGAAGGGAAATTCGTACCAGATGTCGCCACGGTCGATCTCGGCGAAGAGATCCATCTGAGGGCCGTAGTACTCGGGCAGGTCGGGAAGGCGCGTCGCCACTTTCATCGCCCTGAAGTGGGACCTCGGGTGTCGCCGGAAAAACGCGACCGCATCCTCGGGCGTGTTCAGCCCCAGACGGGCCATCAGCTCCTCGGTCGCTGCGCCGACCAGATCGGGGACGGGGAGCCGTTCACCGCTGGCCGTCAGATAAGTCGGCACCTTCGGGATCTTCCCGGGCCGGGCCGTTGGCACGACCGACCCGTCCTCGACGAAGCCGCCGCCGTGGGCGGCCCGCTCGGTCAGCACACGCCGCAACGCCTGGAAGTCGTTCGCCAGCAACGGCCGGGCCAGCGCCTCGAGCGTGCCACGGGTGATGTCGCCCTGGGCGATGATCACGTGTTTCTGCTGGAAGTCCAGCATGGCCAGGCGCATGACGGTGTCATACGAGCCTGCCCTGTGCTTGGCGGGATCCAGCAGCCCCTCGCAGGCCAGACGCCTCTCGACCTCTGCGAACGCGGCGCGCTCTGCCTCGAAGCGGCGATGCGCCGCCACCTCCTTCACCAGCCTGGGGTCGGTCAACTCCTCGAGCGTGGCCACCTCCGCCCTGATGCGAGCCTGCTCCAGGCGCTCACCCCGCTGCTGTGCCTTCGCCAGCTCCTTCTTCTCGGTTGTCGAACCCCAGGTGGTGACGCTGTCCACCGCCAGCAGCTTCGCGTTGTCGACGGTCGCCTCGCAGGTGCGGACGGCGTCGGCCAGGAAGCGCTCGCGCAGCACCGACAGCGAAGGAGGGATGCCGTAAAGCTCCAGGTAGTTGTGCGCGTCGGACGGAATTGGCTGCCCATCTCCGTCCGTCCGATCGTTGGCGAGCCCCACGAACACGGCCCGGTAACGGTTGGGCAGCACGGTCCCGTCGGGCGCGGTGGCATCCTCGAAGATGAACGGGGCCCAGTCGTCAGACACATCGACCAGCGCCAGGCCTCGCCCCCGCGCCAGATCGGCGTCCACCCAGCGGCTGACGCCGCCGACCACCTGGAGAGCCCGGCGGTCGGGTGGCAGGTCCGCCGCCCCGGGAAGGGCGTCCGGATCGGGCTTCGGGGCGGGGGCTGGACGAACGTCGGAACGGGGGGCGGGCGCCGCCGGCGGGCGCGGCTGGTCGCATGCGATCAGCATCACCCCAAGAAACGGATAACCCCTGAAACTCACGGCGTTCTTCTAGGTAATTTTCCCCGACCCGGCCAAGCCGGATAGTATGCCGTTTATGAGACGCGTCATTTTCATTTTTGCCCTCTTTCTTACCGCCTTCAGCGTTTCAACGGCCCGCGCCACGGAGGTGGGGAGCTCCCGTCGTTTCGGCCTGGGTTTCCAGGTCGGCGACCCAACGGCCATCGTGGGCAAGTATTTCCTCAGCAACGAGAACGCCATCGACTTCGGCTTCGGGTACTGGGGCCTCGGGCACTGCTCGGACCGCGGCAAGCGGAGCTTCAGCTGCGACGGGTACCATCGACTCAGCGTCCACGGCGACTTCCTGTGGCAGTACAACATCGTGCGCGGAGGATCCGCCGGCCTGGACTGGCACATCGGCCCGGGCGCTCGCATCTATTTCGGCAACGACCGTTATGACGACCGAACCTGGCTGGAAGCCCGGATGCCGCTCGGCCTGGACCTGACCTTCCAGAAACCGAGCTTCCTCGAGGTATTCTTCGAGATTGTCCCCGGCTTCTTCATCACCCCTTTCACCGACTTCGACATCAGCGCCGCCATCGGTGTCCGGTTCTATTTCTGATTGGCCCACCGCCGAAGAGGCGGCTCACTGCCGACTGTTCTCCGCGATCAGCATCGGCAACCGATGCGAGCTGGCAAGCCGCACCTGGGTGCCGGCGATGGTGCCCTGGCGTGCAACCGAGGATGGGTTCGTCACGCCGGAGATCCTCGACTGGTACGGCCGGCTGGCCGACGGGCGTCCCGGCGCCATCGTGGTCGAGGCCACGGGCATCCGCGATGTGCCGAGCGGCCCGCTCCTGCGCATCGGTGACGATCGCTTCATCGCTGGCCTGCGGACGCTGGTCGATGCGGTTCGCACGCGCAGCGGGGGCGAGACGCGCCTCTTCATCCAGTTGATTGATTTCTTGCGCATCCGTCGCCGCCCCGAGCCCGTGCGCTACTTCCGCGAGTTCCTGACGCTGCGGCCCGAACATCGCGCGCGGTGGCCCAGCGTCGCGGACGACGAGGTGCGCACCCGCCTGGCGGCGCTGACCGAGGCCGAGCTCGACGAAGTGCTGTCGCCGCGCGAACGCGAGGACCTGCGGCTCGGCGCACGCGAGCGAGTGACCGATCTGCACGAGCCGCACATTCGCGATCTGCCTCGCGTCCTGCCCCCCCTTTTCGCGGACGCCGCGGCGCGGGCCGAGGCCGCGGGCTTCGACGGCGTGGAACTGCACTACGCCCACGGCTACACGATGGCTTCTTTCCTCTCGGCGCTGAACACACGCGCCGACGGCTACGGTGGCAGGCCCGAGGACCGGCTCCGCCTACCGCTCGAGGTCATCGCCGCCGTACGCGCCAAGGTGAACTTCGTCGTTGGTTGCCGCTTTCTGGCGGACGAGGCGATCGTCGGCGGCAACACCGTCGAGGACGCCGCCTTCTTCGCCGTCGCGTTTGCTCGCGCCGGCCTCGACTTTCTGTCGCTGTCGAGGGGAGGAAAGTTCGAAGACGCCCGGGCGCCGCGCATCGGCGAGGCGGCGTATCCCTACACCGGGCCGAGCGGCGCGGAGTGCATGCCCCACGCGCGGCTCGACGGCGCCCGCGGCCGCCACTTGCCGCTGACCCGCGCCGTGCGCAAGGCCGTGCGCGCCGCCGGCTTCGAAACGCCCATCGTCGCGGCGGGTGGCATCACCACGTTCCGCCTGGCCGAGGAGGCGCTGGCACGTGGCGATGCCGACATATGCGCCTCGGCTCGCCAGAGCCTGGCCGACCCCGACTGGTTCCGCAAGGCGCGGCTCGGACGCGGCGCCGAGGTCCGCCAGTGCCAGCTCACCAACTACTGCGAGGGCCTGGATCAGAAGCACAAGAAGGTGACTTGCCGCCTGTGGGACCGGGCGTCCGACGGCGAACGGATGTTGCTGGCGCCGGCCTGGGATCAGGGCGCGACGAACCGGACCTCGACGTAGTCGACGCCGCGGCTCTGCCCCTCGATCAGCACCGAGGGCTCGACGCGCGCGCTGCCCGCCACCATCGGCACCGGCGAGAACACCACCGTCTGGGCGCCGGTGGGGACCAGCGTCGAGGAGGCAAACGCGCCCACCTTCAACTGCGCCACCGTGCCGCTCGGGGGCGCCTGGAACCGCAGCGTCACCTCGTAGCTCCCGCTTCGCGCCACCTCGACCTCCCAGTGGCCGAGGCTGCCCGGTTGCCAGCCCGCGCGCGGGCCGCGCCAGTCCTGGCGGGTCAGCATCACCCGTTCCTCCTGCGCGGCGCCGAGATGCATCCGAGCCGGCGCCCAGCCGCGGGTCGCGCTCACGTCGGCGAACCAACGCTCGTAGGCACGTTCCATGCGCGCCGTCACCTCGGGCTGCGCCGCCGCTCGATCGTGCTTCTCGACGGGATCTTCCTGCAGATCGAACAGCATCGGGCGGTCCTCGCCCTGGGGCATCACCAGCTTCCAGCGCTGGGTGACGACGGCGTAGTTCTGCCCGCGCTTCGGTTCCTCGCCGCGCAACCATTGCACGAACAGCATCCGATCCGGCACCGCGGCGCCCGCCAGCGCCGGCAGCAGGCTACGACCATCGATCTTCACGCCTGGCGGTGGTGGCACACCGGCAGCCTCGAGCAGCGTCGGCGTGACGTCGATGTGGGCCGCGACCTTGTCGAGACGCCGCCCGCCCGAGAAACCGGCGGGCCAGCGGATGAACCCCGGCGAGCGGATGCCGCCCTCGAAGACCGTCCCCTTGTGGCCTCTCAGCCCGGCGGTCCAGCGCGGGCCTTGAGCGCCGTTGTCACTCATGAACATCACCAGCGTGTTCCGCTGCCGACCCACTTCATCGAGTGTCCGGAGCAGGCGCCCCACGTTGTCGTCGACGTTGGTGATCATGCCGTACACGCGCGCCACGTTGTCGGGCAGTCCCTGGTCGGCGTACGGCTTGCGGTACTGGTCGGGCACCTGCAAGGGGCTGTGAGGCGCATTGAACGGCAAGTAGACGAAGAACGGCTCGTCGCGGTGCTTGCGGATGAACTCGATGGCGGCGTCCGTGAAGACGTCGGTGCAGTAGCGCTTCATCTTCACTGCCCGGCCCTTGTCGAGCAGCGTCGGCTCGAAGTAACTGTCGCCGCCGGGCGGATCCGACGGCTGCCCGATGCCGCCACCCTTGATCACCAGCGACTCCTCGAACCCCTGGTCCATCGCCCGCAGCGGGTAGTTGTCGCCGAGGTGCCACTTGCCGAAGATGGCGGTCCGGTAGCCCGCGGGCCGCAGCATCTCGGCCACGGTCACCTCGTCGGAGTGCATCAGCGACCGGCCAAGGAATGTGTCGACCACGCCGGTGCGGTAGTTGTAGCGGCCAGTCATCAGACTGGCCCGCGTCGGTGAGCAGACCGGCGAGACGTAGAACCGGGTCAATTGCACGCCCTGCCGCGCAAAGGCATCGAGGTGCGGCGTGCGGATCTTGTCGTTGCCCTGCACACCCAGATCGCCGTACCCCTGATCGTCGGTGACGATGAGAACGATGTTCGGACGCGACGAATGCGCGCAGCCGACGGCCATCACCAGCAGCAGGGGCTTCGCGATTGACCTCAATTTAGCACTATAGTAGTAGTATATTCATGCACGCCATTGGCTCCGCGCTCCTCGTGGCACTCCTCATGGGCATGGGCACGGCCCACGCCGATCCCACGGCCGCCCGCCAGAAGGTGCTGGCGACGGTGGACAGGACGGTGGCCCAGGGACCGTTCGCTGCTACCTGGGAGTCCCTCGATCACTACCGGATCCCTGCCTGGTACCTGGACGCGAAGTTCGGGATCTTCATCCACTGGGGAGTCTACTCCGTCCCCGCCTTCGGCAATGAGTGGTACCCGCGCGAGATGTACGGCGAGAGCGGCAAGGTCTTCAAGCACCACGTCGACACCTATGGCCCCCAGGCGAAGTTCGGCTACAAGGACTTCATCCCCAAGTTCGTGGCGGACAGGTTCGACCCGAAGCACTGGGCTTCGGTGTTCAAGAAGTCGGGCGCGAAGTACGTCGTGCCCGTCGCCGAACACCACGACGGCTTCGCCATGTACGGCACGGATCTGTCGGAGTGGACCGCCACCAAGATGGGGCCGAAGCGCGACCTCATCGGTGAACTGGCCTCGGCGGTGCGCAAGCAGGGGCTGCACCTCGGCCTCTCCTCGCATCGCGCCGAGCACTGGTGGTTCTTCGAGGGGGGCAAGAAGTTCGATTCCGACGTCAAGGACGGCAAGTACGCCGACCTCTACGGTCCGGCGCAGCCCAAGAACAGCACGCCCGACACCGCCTTCCTGGACGACTGGCTGGCGCGCACGGCCGACTTCGTCGATCGCTACAAACCCGAACTGGTCTGGTTCGACTGGTGGATCGAGACACCGGCCTTCAAGCCCTACCTGCAGAAGTTCGCGGCCTACTACTACAACCGCGCGGACGCCTGGAAAAGCACGGCCGTCATCAACTACAAGAAGGAAGCGATGCCCGAGAAGGCGGCCGTGCTGGACATCGAGCGGGGCAAGCTGGACGGCATCCGGCCGCTCTTCTGGCAGACGGACACCTCGGTCTGCAAGAAGTCATGGGGTTACATCGCCGACCACGACTACAAGACCGCCGGCTCGATCATCCACGACCTCGTCGACGTCGTCAGCAAGAACGGCTCGCTGCTGCTGAACATCGGCCCGAGGGCAGACGGCACCATCCCCGAGCCGCAGGAGCAGATCCTGCTGGCGATCGGCAAGTGGCTGGCGACCAACGGCGAGGCGATCTACGGCACCCGCCCCTGGAAGAGCTACGGCGAAGGACCGACCAAGGTGGCGGTGGGGCACATGGCCGAGAAGAAGGGCGTGCAGCCGTTCACCGCCGAGGACATCCGCTTCACCAGCAAGGGCAAGACGCTCTACGCGATCGCGCTCGGCTGGCCGACCAGCGGCAAGCTGACGATAAAGTCCATGGCGGAGCTGGACGCATCCAGCATCCAGTTGCTCGGTTCGAAAGCGAAACTGAAATGGACGCGGGACGCCGAAGGGCTGCACGTGGAGCTGCCGAAGGTCCGGCCGGGCGAGCACGCCTGGGTGTTGAAGATCGCCCCGCGGGTCAATTCGTAGGCAGGCGCGGATCCGAAAGGTCCAGGCGGTACATGATCTGGTTGTACTCGTAGCGCGGCGTCTGGTCGGTGTTGCCCGAGAACATGTTGGTGTACGTGCCCTGGAAATAGATCAGCCGCCCCCCCTGCTGGTCGAAGAACGGGTGGTGCACCGGGTTGTAGAAGCTCATCTTCTCGTGGCTGACGATCTGCCGCGCTGTGCGCCAGGGGCCCTCGGGGCGCTCGGCCTGCGCGAACCAGATCTCGCCCAGGTACGACGTCTTGCCGCCGATCTGTTCGAAGATCATCACGTATCGGCGGCGGAACTCGTTCCAGGCGACGGAGCCGGCGTGGACGGCGATGACCGCCTTGGTCTGCACATCGCGGATCAGATTCCAGCGCTCGTCTTCCTTGAGTAGCTTCTGCTCCTGGGCGGACGTGAGCGGCGGGGTGTTGCGCTTCCAGCCGTACACGGGGCGGCCGTCGGAACCGCGCTCGATCTCCTTGCTGCCGGGGCGTAGAGGGGTGAAGCCCTCGTAAGCGGTCGGGTCTGTCACCGCCGCCCATTCGGCACGCACGCGGGCCATTCCTGGAGCGCCGAAGTAGTAATGCTCGCCGACACGCACCGGGTGGCCGCGCGGTGCCAGGTGGGCCTCCTCGTTGACGGGACCGAGGCGCTTGAAGCTGTCGGTGGTCTCGTCGTAAAGGACGAGGCCGCGCTCGAGGACGTCGCCCAGGTCCCGCAGGCGTGCGAAGCTCGCGACCAGGCGCTCGGTTCCCGAAGGATCCTTGATGACCATGAGGCCGTCGGTCCAGACCAGGCCTTTTTCAGGCAGCGGCACCATCGGGCGTGAGAAGCCTTCGGGGCCGACGAAGTAGGTGAGGTCCACGCCCAGCGAAGGATCGAGCCCGCCATTGGCCGGCAGTTCGGAGGTGGCCCCCGAGGTCTGGAAGTGGCCGACGGGCCCCCCCACGCGGAACGTGTCGCCCCAGAACCAGCGGACCTTACCGCGGTAGACGATCGAGAGCGCCGAGTCCTGCCCCGCCACCTCCCCGTCGAGGACCGGGTTGCGCAGCGGCACCGGCACGCCGAGGCGGACGCTGTCGGCGTAGATGCCGCCGCCGGTGATCCGGTAGAGGCGCTCGGCGACGTTCAGCCGCTTCACCTTGACGACAGCGCTGCCGCCGCTGGCCGTGTCGAGGGCGACGCCGTGGTACTTGGTCTTGCCGAGCTGGGCGTGCTCGTAGCCGTGGGCCTTGACGTGGAAGAAAACGCGACGACCCAGGAATCCCGGCTCGTCGAAGGCGACGTAGCCGGCGCTGTCGGTCGTGTAACGGATCTCGTTCGGCGTGCGCAGCTCGACCAGCGGCACGCCACGGCCGGTGGACTCATCGACGACCCTGATGGTGTAGGGACGCGCGGCGGCGCAGCCCAGGCCCAGAGTCAACGCGAGGCGAAGCGCTTTCAGGCTCGCTTTCAGGCTTCGTCCAGCTCGGCCTCGACAGCGATCAGACCGGACGACGTCGCGTGCGCGGGCGAGGTCTGCTCGGGGACGTTGCCGTCGTCAGTGAACTCGGTGGTCACCGAGTCGGAGGTGGTGGCACTCGGTTGGGCGCCGCTGCTGCGGGCCTTCCAGCGGGTGATGGCTCGCTCGAACTCGGCGTACGCGATCATGGCCCCTAGCTTACTAGAAAAAGGCTGTCCCCAGATATGATGTCGGCGAGATGAGGACAGCGCTGCGCGGAGCGTTGCTGGCGATCCCGGCGGTCGTCATCTTCCTCCTGGCGCCGCCACGCCGCTTCCTGATGGACGACCGGCCGTACATCATCGACAACGCCGCGGTGAACGCCGGCGTGCCGCTGCGCGCCTACTTCGCCGACCCTCGCACCACCGCCTTCGACCCCGAGTTGACCCAGCAGTCGTGGCGGCCCCTGCGCACGCTGGCCTACCGGGCGGTGGTCGTGCTGGCGGGCATGCGGCCCGTCGCCTTCGGCGTCGCCAACCTCGCGCTCTACATCGTCTGCGCCCTGCTGGTGCAGGCTCTCGCGAGGAAACTGGGCGCCGCGCCGGGGATGGCCACGGCCGCAGCCGTCCTCTGGGTGGTGGCGCCGGTCCACATCGAGCCGCTGCTGTATGCCTCGTCGCTGGGCGACCACCTGTCGCTGGCGCTGCAACTCGGAGCCTTGCTGGCGGCACTGCGCGACAGGCGGTGGGCGGGCGCCTCCCTGGTGCTGGCCAGCGCGGCGGTACTGACCAAGGAGATGGCGGTGACGACGCCCGTCCTGCTGGCGCTGGTCGCGTGGAGCACCGGTGATCTGCGGACGCGCCCGCGTTCGATCTGGATGCTGGTCGCCGCGCACGTGGCGGTGGCGCTGCTGTTCGTCGTCGCGCGAACCGCCGTCCTTCGTGTCGTGGGGCACGCGCCGCTCTCGACGGGCGGGGTGGCCCAGGCGCTGGCACTCGGGCCGGCGCGGCTGGCCGAGTATCTGCGCATCTGCCTCGTCCCCGTCGGCCACCACCCGGGCTACATCCTGCCGTGGCCCGGGATCGCCGTCGTCGGCGTGACCTGGGTGGGCCTGGCCGTCGCGGCATACGCGCTGCGACGCACGGCCCGTCCGGTGCGCATCGGCGCGGCCTGGTTCGTGGTGTCGTTGCTGCCGGTCATGAATTTCGTCCCGGTCGCGGCGGCGCTGACGGATCGTTTCGCGCTTCTCCCCACGGTCGGGCTGGCCCTGATGGTGCCGCCAGCGCTCGCGGCGCTCGAGCGGCGCTGGGCAAGGGCGCCAGCGCTGGCGACCGCTCTGCTGGCGGCGCTCTACCTGGTGGGCTCGATCATCGAGGCGCGGGCGTGGAACAACGATCTCACCCTGTGGGAGAAGTCAGTGAAGCTCGAGCCCGCATCGGCGCAATCGCACCGGAACTTCGGCCTGGCGTTGATGATGAACCACCAGCCCGAGCGGGCCCTCCCCGAGCTGGACCGGGCGCGCGAACTGGGTGATGCCTCGCTCAAGCTGGATTACTGGCGCGCTCTGGCGCTTCAGGCGTCGGGACGGAATGACGAGGCGGCCAGGGCGGCCGAGGTCGCCGCCGCGCGCGATCCCGAGGGCGGGCGCACGCAGGCGCTTCACGGCTTCTTCGCGCTTCGTCGGGGAAACGTGGCCGTCGCCGAGAAGGCGCTGGCGGACGCCCGGCGGACCGAGCCGACCCACCCGATGACCTCGCTGCTGGCCATCGACGTGGCGGGCGCCCGTGGCGATCACGCGACGGCGGTGGCGACCGCCCACGATCTGGTGACCCGCTACCCTGACGACGCCGGCTACCGGTACCGGCAGGGGATGGCGCTGGCCGCCTCAGGCAACTTCCGCGCATCCGCCGAGGCGGCGCGCGGCTGCCTCGGCGTCACCCCGGGGCACCCGCTGTGCAACTGCTTGTTGGGGCGCGTGCTCATCGCCGCCGGAGAACGCAACGCCGAGGCCCGCGCCGCCCTGGACGCTGGCCTGCCCCGCATGGCCCCCGGCCCCGAACGCGAGGCCTGCCAGGTGGCGCGGCAATCAATGAACTAGTTTCTTGTACCGGATCCGGTGGGGCTGATTCGCGTCGGCCCCGAGACGGCGGCGGCGATCCGCCTCGTAGTCCTGGTAGTTGCCCTCGAACCAGACCGCCTGGCTGTCGCCCTCGAACGCCAGGATGTGGGTGGCGATCCGATCCAGGAACCAGCGGTCGTGGCTGATCACCGCCACGCACCCGGCGAACGCCAGCACGGCGTCCTCCAGCGCGCGGAGCGTGTCGACGTCGAGATCGTTGGTCGGCTCGTCCAGCAGGAGCACGTTGCCACCCGCACGCAGCACCTTCGCGAGATTCACCCGGTTGCGCTCGCCGCCCGACAGGTCCTTCACCCGCTTCTGCTGGTCGGTGCCCTTGAAGCCGAACCCGGCGACGTAGGCGCGCGTCGGGACCTTGCGCTTGCCGATCTCCAGCTGCTCTGCGCCCTGGGCGATCTCGTCGAACACCGTCTTGTCGCCGGCCAGGCCGTCGCGTGACTGATCGACGTACGCGAGCTTCACCGTATCCCCGACCCGCAGCGACCCGCCGTCCGGCTTTTCCTCGCCGGTGATCATCCGGAACAGCGTCGTCTTGCCGGCGCCGTTCGGTCCGATGATGCCGATGATGCCGCCCTTGGGCAGCGTGAAGGTCAGGTTGTCGAACAGGAGCTTGTCGCCGTAGGCCTTCTTCAGGGCGTCGGCCTTGATCACCAGGTCCCCCAGCCGCGGCCCCGGGGGGATCTGCAGCTCGATGGCGTCGACTTTTTCCTTCGAGTCTTCGTTCAACATCTGATCGTAAGCCTGCAAGCGGGCTTTGGATTTTGCCTGTCGTGCGCGCGGCGACTGGCGCACCCATTCCAGCTCGCGCGCCAGCGTCCGCTGCCGCGCCGACTCGGCCTTCTCCTCGGCCTCGAGGCGCTTCTTCTTCTGCTCGAGCCACGACGAGTAGTTGCCCTTCCAGGGGATCCCCTCGCCTCTGTCCAGTTCGAGAATCCACTGGGCGATGTTGTCCAGGAAGTAGCGGTCGTGGGTGATGGAGACGATGGTGCCGGGGTACTCCTGCAGGTGCCGCTCGAGCCATGCCACGCTCTCGGCGTCCAGATGGTTCGTCGGCTCGTCCAGCAGCAAGAGGTCGGGCCGCTGCAGCAGGATCTTGCACAGCGCGACCCGGCGCCGCTCGCCACCCGACAACTTGGTGACGTCCGCGTCGCCAGGCGGCAGCCGCAGGGCATCCATCGCGATCTCGAGCGTGCGGTCCAGATCCCAGCCCTTGGCCGCGTCGATCGCGTCTTGCAGCTTGCCCTGCTCCTCCAGCAGCTTCTCCATCTCCTCGGGGGTGATGTCCTCGCCGAGGCGGGTATTGACCGCATCGAAGCGCGTGAGCAGTTTCTTCACCGGTGCCACCGCCTCCTCGACGTTCCCCAGGACGTTCTTGGTGGCGTCGAGCTGCGGCTCCTGCGGCAGGAAGCCGACGGTCACGCCTTCGGCCGGCTTCGCCTCGCCGAAGAAGTCCTTGTCGATCCCGCCCATGATGCGCAGGAGCGTCGACTTGCCGGCGCCGTTGCCGCCGATGACGCCGATGTGCGCGCCCGGGAAGAACGACAGGTAGATGCCCTTGAGCACCTCCTTGTTGGGCGGGTGGACCCGCCGGAGGTTCTGCATCGTGAAGATGTACTGGTGAGCCATGAGAGGGCGCAGTCTAGCTCGACAGCACGACGATGCCCACCGACGCCAGCACCGCGCCCGCCGTGGCCATCGGGTGGGGGCGCTCCCGCAGCACGACCCAGGCGTAGAGCACGGTGAAGGCGGCTGCCAGGCTGGACACTGGGGTCACCACGGCCGTGGGCGCGAAGCGGTGCGCGAAGGCGATGCATACGAACCCCACGGTCTCGAAGCAGCCGGTCACCAGCACGACAGCCCACAGGCCGCGGGGCGGCGGACGCAGCGGGACACGAAGAACGGCGCCCAGCGGCAGCGCCAGAGCGACGCCCACCGCGTACACGACGGAGGTGGCGCCAAACGCGCCGACGGCCGGCGCCACGCGCGCGGTCATGACCGGCACCATGATGCCGAAGCCAATCGCCGCCGCGAACGAGGGCCACAGTCCGTGCCAGCCGGCCCTGTCCTGACCTGCTTGCGGCTTCGCCCCCGCCACTGAGACGAGCACGACACCCAGCACCACCACGAGCCCGCCCACGAGCTGCGTCCCCGTCGGCCGTTCGTGCAGGACCAGCAGCGCGAACAGCCCGGCGACGACCGACCAGCTCGAGACCAGGGGTACGGCGATCGACAGCGGTGCGCGCTCGAAGGCGCGGAACAAGCCCAGGTAGGCCACCAGGCCCGAGGCGCCGGCGAGCGCGATCCAGCCGACGACCGCGGTGTCGATGGCGCCGGCGCGCGTGTCCAGCAGCGCCGACAGCACGCCCGACAGCACGCCGCCGGCCAGCATCGCCCACAGCATCGCCCGTGGCGCGCCCACGGCCTTGCCGCTCTTCTGGATGAAGACGTTGCCCAGCGCCCAGCTCATGCTGGTGATCAGGGCCAGGACGACGCCGATCCACACCGGATGCTCATACCACCCTCGTGGTAGCTTCTGCGCGTGCAGAAGCCCGTGGTGATCGTGAACCCGCGATCGGGCGGCGGGCTCACGGAACGACGCTGGGCGCAGCTCGTCGGGCCGCTGGCGGAAGGGCTAGGTTCGTTCGACACCCGGTTCACTGAACGTGCCGGCGACGGACGTCGACTGGCGGCCGAGGAATCGGCGGCTGGACGGACGCTGGTGGTGGCGCTGGGCGGGGACGGGACTATCTCGGAGGTGGCCGATGGCGTGCTGGCCTCGGGCAAACCGGTGGACCTGGGAATCATCCCCCATGGCACCGGAGGCGACTTCCGGCGGACGCTGGACTTACCCGAGGACATCCGCGAGGCCGGTCGCCGCGTGCGCGACAGCGCCGCGCGCGTCGTGGACGCCGGCAAGGTGACGTTCTCGACGGGCGTGCGGCACTTCGTGAACGTCGCGTCCTTCGGATTTTCGGCCGAAGTGGCCTCGCGGGCCAACCGTTCGTCCAAGAGCTTCGGGGCCAAGGCCGCGTTCCTGGGCGCCACCCTGCGCGCGCTGGCGAGCCACGACAACGCCGATCTGTTCGTGTCGGTCGACGGCGCCGCCGGTCGCCGGATGACCGTCCTTCTGGGAGCGGTCGGCAACGGCCGCTTCTTCGGTGGCGGCATGAAGATCTGTCCCGACAGCCGTCTGGACGACGGTCTTCTCGATCTGGTCACGGTGGGCGATCTGGGGCGGGTGGAGATCCTGGCGAAGATCCATCGCCTCTACGCAGGCACCCACCTGACCATGGACGACGTGCAGCTCACACGCGGCCGGTCCATCGTGGTGACACCCGCGGACGGCAGGACCATCCCCGTGGAGATCGACGGCGAGACACCCGGGACCTTACCCGCGACGTTCGAGATCGTGCCGGGGGCCCTCAGGCTCCGCGCGTGATGGTGATGTTCCGGTAGAACACCTCGGCCCCCTCGGACTGGATCTGGATCTTCCCCTTTCGCAGCGGGACACCAGAAGCGCGCGGGTTGCGCAGCACCAGGTTCACCTTGCCGTTGACGACGTGCTGGCAGGTGCCGCGCCGGCAAATCACCTCGACGGTGTTCCATCCAGGGCGCTCGTTCTCGAACGACTTGATCACCCGGCGTTCGATGCCCGGCGCCGGCAAGGTGAAGGTCTCTCCTCCCGCCCGGTACTGCACGATCCCCTTGTCCACGCGATCGCCGTCGATGTCGATCACCACGCCGGCGACGCTCCAGAAGTCGCCGACGTCGTGCTCCTGGATCTGGCATTCGAGCGACTGCATCCACGCCTTCTTGTTGTCGGAGGCGCCGTGCGGCCCCACGGCGTAGTACAGGATGCCGCTGTCGCGGAAGGCGTTCTCGCGGGGCGGCCAGCGCTTCTCGCCCCAGCGGTACTCGAGCGTCAGGTGGAAGTCGTCGTACTCCTCGCGGCTGGTCAGCGCGCCCCAGATCTCCCCCGAGATCCGGATGGCCGGAGCGCCGTCGACTTGCACCTCGGTGAACACACGCCTTGGGTCGTTGTTCAGCCCCAGCGGCTCCGCGCCCTTGTCGGGCCGGCCGAGCCAGGTGTCCCAGGCACGCAGGGGGCTTGCCGCGCAGCCCGCGACGAGAACGACAGCCCAAAGAGAGCGGATCATTTCGATAGAGCGATCCGTAACATGGGCGGGGGCAAAAATGGGTGGTGGTTGCCGGCGAAACCGTGAACCAGGCCGGTGAGGCGCGTCTCGCGCGTCGTCCGCACCAGCACGAAGGTCACCACGCCGTCGCGGTCCCGCGCCAGGAAGGACGCAAGCTCGGGCCCCCCGATGCCGAACGTCCCTCCCACCGCGCCCTGAGGCACCACGAAGGACCCGAGCCGCACTGTCCGGGCGGCATCGACGTCGGCCGGCCCGGCACCGTTGGCCGGAGCGTCGTCCCAGGCGAGTCCCGTCTCCTGCCAGCCGTCGAGCGCCTCGTCGGTGACGCCATAGATCGCAAACTCCGCGTCCGGTACGAACGAGGCATAACCGAGGCCCGTCGCCGCCAGCGCAAAGCTCAGGGTCGCCGAGGCCACAGGCCGACCACGCAGCGTGGACATGTCGAAGGCCACGAAGGCCTTGCGCATCCACAGCGGCTGCTGCGTGTTCTTCACCAGCAGCACCGGCGGGGCGGTTGCGGAAACGTTGCGCTGCACGAAGGTGGCGCGCCCGCGGCCGAACGACGAGGAGACCGCCAGATCGCCCACCACCGTCGGCGCCGTCATCGCCCGGAGAAGCTGCTCGGGGCTGTCCGCCATCGAGCCCCGCGACAGAATCTTCTCCTGCCCGAACACAGCGCCCTCGCCCGTCGCCAGTCGAAGCTGCTCGCCGGTACGCCCGTGCCGGGCTTCGACCAGGCCGTCGAGGACCCGCACCTCCGAGCCCCCGGTCCCGTCGGCAGTGAGACCAAATTCCGTTCCATGGTCGATGAGGGTGGTGTCTCCCGAGCGCACCTGGAAGCCACGCGCGCGGGGGGGGACATGGGCCACCAGCGAGCCGCGGTGAAGCACCGCCTCCATCGCCGACACCAGCTCCAGATCGGCCGGCGCCTCCAGCTTCACCTCGGCGCCGCTGGCAAACGCGATCGTGGCCAGCCCCTCGGTCAGGCGCAAGCGCCCGGCGGGGAGGTGCGCACCGGGCTCGGTGGGCAACGCCCCGCCCTCCCAGCGACAGCCCTTGGATGCAACCAGCGTCGCCACCGCGGGAGACCCGGGTCGAGCAAACCACAGCGCGATCGCCGCCGCGAGGGGCACCACGGCCAGAAGCCAGCGCCTCGTGCGCCGCTGTGGCTGGGCCACGACGTCGGCGAGCGGCCGATCGCCGACCGATTCGCCGTGAAGCGCAGCGTTCACGTGCATCCGCTCGACGTACGCGCGCCTCATTTCGGGGTTCTCGAGCACCAGCTTCTCGAGCCTCCGCGCCTCCTCCGGCGTCAGCGTCTCATCGGCGAGCTTGTCGCACAGGGCTTCGAGTTCCTCGTTCACGACGCCTCCACCGTGCGCCCGACGCATTGGTGCAACTGCGCGCGCAGCCGGCTGAGCAGCCGGTAGACGGCTCCCACGGTCCGCCCGCTCCGGCCAGCCACCTCCTCGATGCCCAGACCCTCGTCGTAGCGAAGGCGCACGATCTCCTGGTGATCAGTCTGCAGCTTGGCCAGGCAGTCGCCGAGACGCTGCTGCCGCTCGTCCAGGCTGGGCAGCGAGCTCTCGATCTCGTCCGCCACCGCGTGCAAGAACTCCTCCGAGAAGTGCAGGTGGTCGCGCTTACGCTTCTTCCGGAACGTCAGGATCTGGTTGAACGCGATCTTGCGCGCCCACGCTCCAAAATTCGTCCCCGGGGTGAACTCGGCGAAGTGGCGCCACATCACCACCTTGGCCTCCTGGAGGATGTCGTCCGCGTCGGCCCGCTGTGGGACCAGCGTCAGGACATAGGCCGCGACCTGGCGCTCGTGACGCGCCAGCAGATAGACGAAGCTCTCGGCCTTGTCCTGGTCGACCATCCTCCACGGACTATAGGCCGCTCACCCCGCCTTTTGGACAGACAGCGCACCCTGCCCCAGGAAATTGCTGCGTACGTACTTCACGGTGTCGTTCAAGGTCTCGGTCGCCTCGCGAGGCGTGAAGCCAAGCTCGGCCGCGGCCTTCTTCGAGTCGAAGTACCAGTAGTACTGGCCCATCTCCACGCTCTGCGGGTCGATGGGGGGCGTCCTGCCCAGTCGACGGAGCAACGCCGCCTGGGCTTGCGCCGCCAGCACCATCCACTTGCCGCCACGGATCTTCGGCCCCGCGATCTTGGTCAGCCGCTCGAGGCGCCCGAAGAACTCCACGAACGTCATGTTGTGGCCTCCCATCAGGTAACGCTCGCCGGGCCGCCCGCGCTCCATGGCGGCAGGCAACGCCGCGGCCACGTCGCGGGCATCCACGAAATTCAGGCCACCACCTGGCGCCACGGGAATGTCGCGTGCCAGGAAAGACAGCACATCGCGCGTCGAGCTGAGCCGGTCGTCGCCGGGGCCGAGCAGAAGGCTGGGGTTGACGATCACCAGCTCGATCCGATCGCCGCAGGCCCGGCGTGCCGTCTCCTCCTGGTACAGCTTGCTCGCGTAATAAGGCCAGCGGCCCATCAGCTCGACCGGCGCCGTGGAGTCCTCGTCCGGCATCTCGTCGGCGCGCTCGGAGACGGCGACGGTGCCACTGGTCGACGCCAGCACGATCCGCTTCACCTTGGCCGTGACGGCGGCCTCGCACAAGAGGCGCGTCCCCTCGACGTGCACCGCGTACATGCGGTGCGCGTCCTCCTTCTTGCGTGACACGAACCCGGCCAGGTGGAAAACCCGATCGACCCCCGTCACCGCTCTCGCCACGTCGCCCGCAGAGGTCACCGAGCCGGACATCACCTCCACGCCCGCGCGCTCCAAGGGGGACTGCGAGAAGATACGCACGGCTTCCCCGCGACGGAGCAACTGCTCGACGAGGTGCGATCCCAGGAACCCGGTCGCCCCCGTCACCAAGGTCTTCACGGCACGCTCCTCAGATGGCGGCGGCCGATGGTACCCAGCACGTCGCCGGCCCAGGCGGCGCGCACCGCTTCGACGTCGATGCTGGTGGCCACGCCGTCGCGCATGTTCTCGACGATCCGTTGGGTGAGGGCGGCGATCAGGCGCCAGCCTTCCTGCTGCGGCAACCCCGCCGTCAGCTCCTTGACGAGCTCGATGGACAGGAACGGCCCGAAGGAGACCTGCAGATCGCGGCTGCGGGGAATGGTCGCCCCCTTGGGCAGCGACTCGTACGTGCCGCCGATGTGCGCCGGCAGGATGCCCACGTCGGCGCGCAAGGCCAGGTAGCCGAGCGACGGCAGGAACGCGGCCATCTCCCCGCTCTGCGAGCGCGTCCCCTCGGGAAACACGATCATGCTCCGACCGCGGCGCAGCACGCGCTCCGCCGTCTCCAGCGATTTGCGGATCGATCCCGCGCGCTCCATGGGCACGAGGTTGGTGAAGTTCGCGAAGTAGGCGCGCCGGATCCTGTTCGAGAAAAAGTAGTCCGCCGCCGCCAGCGACGCCAGATCCCGCCCCGCCTCCCCCAGCGCCACCTTCACCACGCCCATGTCCAGGTGCGACTGGTGGTTGGCGGCCACGATGAAGTGCGTGTGCAGCGGGATGTGCGACGACCCGCGCACCTGGGTGTCCAGGACGCGGCGGTAGAACATCCGCTGCGCCCAGCCGAGCGCCTTTTTCCCCCCCCGGGCGATCGGCGTGGGGATGTCGATGTCACCCTCGCCCAGCACGTCCCCCAGATCGCGGCGGCGCTTGACCTGCTTCTGCACCGCCGGACGCCCCCTGGTGGCCAGCTCCAGCAGGCCGGCGACGTCCTGCGCCCCGGTGAAGTCGATGCTCTCGGGCAGGTCCACGCCCGCGCCCTCCAGCGCCGCGGCCAGCTCGGCGTAAGCGAGGCTGTCGAAGCCCAGCTGGTCGACGCGGCTCCGCGTCTGCACCTCGGCGCGAGGCCGGCCCGTCACCTGGGCGACGATGTCCAGGAACCAGCCGTCGCCCCTCTCGGGCTGGGCCTCGATCCCCGGTTCCTTGCCCTGGCGGCGGACCAGCTCGGCCACCACCTCGCGCCGCTTCACCTTGCGGGTGCTGGTGCGCGGCAGATCGCCATCCCAGAACTCCAGCGTCTTGACCCGCTTCCAGAACGGCAACGTCGCCGAGACGTTCCGGAAGTGCTCCTGCACCTTGGCCTGCACCTCGCGCGATTCGGCGACCACGGCGCAGGCGACGTGCTCGGCCGTCCCGTCCGGCAGCCCCACCACCGAAAGCTCCTTGATCTGCGGGCAGTCACGGTACAGCTCCTCGATCTCGTCGGGATAGACGTTCTTGCCGTTGGAATCGATGATCACGTCCTTCGACCGGCCGACGATGTACAGGTTCCCGTCCTCGTCGAAGCGGCCCAGGTCGCCGGTGTGGAACCAACCGTCGCGGATCGCCTCCGCCGTGGCGGCCTCGTCCCGCCAGTAGCCAGCCATCACGTTCCGCCCCTTGGCGACGACCTCGCCCACCCCGGAGGCATCGGGGTTGTCGATCTTCACCTCCACGCCTGGTAGGGGCTGCCCCACCGATCCCGGGATCGGCTTCTTCTTCGGCGTCGTCACGGCCAGCACCGGCGCCGTCTCCGTCAGGCCGTAGCCCTCGAAGAAGTCGAAGCCCAGCCCGTAGAACGTCTTCAACACCTCGGGCGGCAGCGCCGAGCCACCGCTGATGAGGTAGCGAATGCGCCCGCCGAATCCCTCGTGCACCGGCAGGAAGAAGAAGAGTCCCAGGTCCAGGCCCGTGCGCGAGCGCAACTCGAAATTCGCGCTCAGGAGCGCGTCGACCGCCGCTTCGAGAATGGGCGACTTGTCGGAGAACCTCTGCAACACCCGCCGCCGCAGCAGCTCCCAGAGCGCCGGCACGCCGACGATCGCCGTGACGTGCCCCTTCTTCAGCGTCGAGGAGATCACCTCTCCGGTCAGTTCGGACAGGTAGGTGATCTGCGACCCTCGCGCCAGCGGCATCAGGAGACCGGTCGAGAACTCGAAGGTGTGGTGCAGCGGCAGCACCGACAGAAGACCATCGCTCACCCCCAGCTCGAAGGTGCGCGACAGCTCCGACACCATGAAGGTGAAGTTGCGGTGGGTCAGCATCACCCCCTTCGGCTTCCCCGTGGTGCCGGAGGTGAAGATGATCGAGGCCACGGCGTCCGCGCTGTGCTTGCCGACGAGCGCCTTCTTCCGCTCCTCCTCGACGGCCTCCGGCTGCAGGGCAAAGGCGTTCTCGAATGGCCAGACCCGGGTTTCCGGCAGCGCCTCCGCCAGACCACCACGCTTTGCCAGCAGGTCGTCGCCAATCAGGATGCCGGTCGCCCCCGAGGCGCGGGCGATGTTCACCAGTTCGGGCACCGTCGACTCATGCGCCACCGGCACCACCGTGCAGCCCGCTTTCAGGATGCCGAAGTAGGACATCCCCCACTCGGGCGCGTTCTTCGCGAACAGGATCACCCGATCCCCCGCGTTGACCTTCTCACCGACCAGGAACGTCCCGACGCGCGTCGCCAGCTCGTGCAGGTTCGCGTAGGTGTAGACCTCCTCGCGCTTGCCGCGCGCCATGCGCATCGCGACCCGAGTGGCATGCAGTTTGGCGCCCGTGTCGAACAGCTCCAGCAGGTCGCGGTAGGCATAAACGTTCTTCGGCTTGGGCGCGTAGGTCTGGTCCAGTTCGGGCAACACCCACTTCTGCAATCCCGGGAAGTGGATGTTCATGAAGTAGTCGTACCAGTCGAGCGTCTCGGGCGACCACGGCAGCAGCTTCTGCTCGTCGGCCGGCAGGCGATCGCGCAACGCCCGGATGTTGTCCGCCCGAAAGACGTACTCGTTCTCGATGATGAAGGGACGGAACAGCTCGATGTTCGAGTGCGCCTCGTCGGTCACCCGCGCGACCTCGTCCACACCCTTCTTCACCCGGTCCACCATCTCGGCGAAACGCCCTCCGCCCCACCGCGGACGCACCTTGTCCAGCGCCGTCGCCGTGCGCTTCGCCATCCGGTTCACCAGCGGCAGCGACTTGCGCTCGTACTCGTCGAAGGTGACGGGCCGGTACTCCATGCGCGCCGCCAGGTCGTTCAGGAACTTGTTGCCGCTCTCCTTGGTCTGGAAGCGCTTGCGCTTGTAGAGGCCCGTCAGTGTCGTCACCCGGCCGATGCGCGACGGGTTCAGGTCCCCGCTCGACAGCTGGAACACCAGCTTCGGCTCCTCGACACACGCCTGCGCCGCAACCATCAGCATGCCGGAGGCGATGTAGTCGACCGGCACGATGTCCAGGATCAGCGACTCCGAGACCGGCAACAGATTCTGCCCCTTGAGCGCCAGGTAGACCAGCGGCGCCGACGTCGTGAACCCCTCGTTCCAGCCCGGGAACGGGTACTCCAGCGAGCTCTCGACGATGGCCGGCCGCACGATGGCCCGGACGATCCCCGTCTCCTGCGCGACCAGCTGGTCGCCCATGCTCTTGGTGTACGTGTAGATGTTGGGCCAGCCCCACTCGGCCGCGCGCTTCATCCCGCGATCGGTCAGCTCCGAGCGGATCCAGTCCTTGCGCTCGCGCGCCACCGCCAGCTTGAGCGTCCCCTCGTCATCCGGGTCGCGCTGCGCCTCCTCCAGCCGCTTGCGCGCCAGTTGCCGCAGCCGCGCCATCACCTGAGCGTCGTCCGCCTGCCCGCGCACCTCGAGGGCGATGCGATCGCTGTCGGCGATCTCCTGTTCCACCGAGAACTTGGTGCCTGGCAGCTCGCTCTTGCGCGGGAAGTAGCCGACAAGTTGCTCATCCTCCCAGACCGGTCCCGAGCGGTTGCCCGCCACGAAGCAGGTGCTGGTGTGGATGAGAGCCGGCCGCTTCATCCTCTTGACGAACGCGATGACGTTCTTGGTTCCCTGCACGTTCGTTCGAAGCGCCGATTCCAGCGGCGGGTTGAAGGTCACCTTCCCCGACGAGTTGATGACCACGTCGATGTCCGCCGCCACCTGCCCCGCAGCTTCCTCCGACAGGCCGATGTTCTGCTCCGTGATGTCCCCATCGACCACCCGCACCTTGTCGCGCAGGAACGCCGCGAGCCCCTCGTCCCCACCGTATTTCTTGCGCAGGGGATCGAACACGGGCGACGGCACCACGCTGCGCCAGAAGCGGTCCTCGCTGGAGGTACCGCTCCCGCGCCGCACCATCACGTAGACGCGGCCGATGTCAGGGAACCGCTCGAGCAACATGCCCAGCAGCACCTTGCCCAGGAACCCCGTGGCTCCGAGGACGAAGACCTTCCGCCCGCGGTAGATCTGGCGAACGGAAAGTCTACTCGACATCGGCCATGACGATGGGCGGGTGGTGCATCAGCGTGATCTCCGCCGAGGGCCCCGTGAAGCTGCGCCCCATGGCGATCGCCTCCGTCAACGAATCGGCTCTGTCCCACCCCAGCATCGCCGGCACGTGCGCATTCTCGGCCCCAGCGACGATCACCTTGCCGACGTGTTGCCGCCCGTTCTCGCCCCAGTACCACATGAAGAACGGGTGCGCCCCATGGTACGCGTGCCCCCTTCGATACATCGAGATGTAGCTTGGGTTCTTCGCGAACTCCTCCTCGTAC
Source organism: Myxococcales bacterium (assembly GCA_031423255.1). Lineage (GTDB taxonomy): Bacteria > Myxococcota_A > Polyangia > Fen-1088 > Fen-1088 > JANPFD01. Next base: position 88,759 of record JANPFD010000113.1, read on the forward strand.
TTGTGCCGCAGCACCATCGCATCCCGTGTCTCTGGCAACAGGCGATTGAAGAACTCGATGTAGCTCGGGTGCTGCTCGTGATCGAACTCGTCGTAGCAGGGGTGGCACAGGATCAGCACCCCACCCTTTCGCAGGATCGGCTTGCCCCGGTAGAAGTTGTGGAAGTATCCCAGCCCCATCACCTGGACCAGCAGCGGGTTCAGGATCGAGTTCACGTTGTACGGCGAGATGAACGGCACGCCGCAGATCAAGATGTCGGCCTGACCGCGGATGCCCACCATGTATTGCTCGAAGTTTTTCTCGACGATCTTCGCGTGCACGAGATCGGTCTGGCCGGCATGGCAAGAAACCAGCTGGTACTGCGCCGGGATCGCGTGGAACAGCTTCCGCTTCGCCGCCGCCGGCATCTTCGAGAGCCCAAAGCGCATCGCCTCGAACTTCAGCCGATCGAACTCGGTGAACTCGTCCTCGTTCTTGGACAGGAAGGCCGTCGCTCCGGCGAACATGCGGTTGTTCAGCGCCGTCTCGATGTGGAAGACATTCATGTGCTGCTGCACGATGGCGCCCATCCGCTCGACCTTGCGGTTGAGCATCGACTTCGCCGGGTCCATGTAGCTGTCCGAGTCGCGGATGGTCTGCGGCTCGTGATGCGGCCGCAGGCTCTCGTAGTCGCACAGCCCGACGGTCACCGACTTGTGGCCGCCGTCCATGGGAACGAGGTTGATGTTCACGTAGATGAGCAGATCGCTCTCCACGGCGCGGCGGTTGATGTTCACCGGCTCGTTGTGGTCGGTCTTGCCCAGCGGCACGATGCCGTCGGGATCCTCGGCGTCGTGGTTGTAGTAACGGTCCGGGTAGAAGGCGCCGTAGATCTTGGACCCGACCATCCGCTTCATCTCGAACGGCTGCAGCCGCCGGTGGAGCGAGTTGGCAATGACGATGTGCACGTCGTCGACGCCATTGGCGTCCAGCAACTCCAGCAGGATCTCGATGATCGTCTGCCGGATGTCCGGCGTGGTCATGGGTGGCAACGGCAACGAGATGTCGTCGACGGCGATGGTCACCCGCATCCCGGGCGCCAGCTGTGCGTACAGCGGATCGGCGCCCAGAGGATGGTTCAGGGCGTAACGGATGGCCGCGCCCGGGTTGGCCAACCCCTCGAGAGGCGGCTTCGAGTAGATGACCCGGGTGCCGATCGGCAAGTCTTCCAGCAGCAGATCCTCGCCGGAGAAGATCATCCGTGGCGCGGAATTGGAATCAATGTAGACGACCTGATCGTCCTCCTTGTGCCGCGGCGTCGGCCCACGCACCAGCTTCGGCTCGCGCTCTCTCATCTCAGATCCAGGATCGGCCAGTCGTGAGCCAGGGCCGTGTTGCGCAGCCGGAAGTCGGGATTCACCACCGTCGGGTGCCCCACCACCGACAGCATCGGCAGGTCGCTCATGCTGTCCGAGTAGCTATAGCATTCCGACAGCGACAGCCCTTCTTTTTCCGCGTAGGTGCGGATCCAGCTGGCCTTGGTGGCCTCGGCGATGATCGGCGGCACCAGGCGCCCCGTCGCCTTGCTGTCGACGAATTCCAGTCTGTTCGTGACCCAGTCGTCGATGCCCAGATGACGAGCGAGCGGTATCACCGTCAGGTCGAGCGCACCGGTCACCAGCACCTGCCGCAATCCCAGGCGCTTCGACTTGTCGATCAGATCGTACGCGCCGGGAAAGATCGACTTGCGGATGACATTCTCGAACAGCTCCTCGTGCAAGTAGCGCAGACGATCCTCGGACTCGCCCGTGTACCGGCGGAAGAAGAGGTCGTTGAACGCCCGCCGGCTGTAGAAATCCGCGGCCGCGAACAGGGGAATGCTGACCATGGTGGACAGCGTCCGGGTGAGACTGCGCAGGAGCCCCTGCTGGTTGCGCGCGTTGTAAGCGTACGCATGCACCAGGTTGGTGCGGACCAGGGTCCCGTCGAGGTCGTAGAACGCCGCGGCGGCCATACTCCGCCGCAGCGTATATCACGAGATCGGCCCTAGAAATAAGCGGCGATGGCCCAGTTGATGCCGGGGACGTGGATGGTGCCATCGCCATCGCTGCTGCGCAGGAAGGCGTACCCGATGCCGACCCGCAGCGCCCACGAGTCGGTGAAGAAACGCTCGACGCCGACGTCCGCCCCGGCACCGTAGAGCATGGTGCTGTCGCCGTCGGTGAAGAACGGCTGCAACGTCAGGCGGGCCTCGGCGTAGAGCCCGAGACCTCCCTGGGACCAGGCGTAGCCGCGAACGAACGGCTGGATGCCCGGGGAGCGAGCCGAGGCGCCGCCAACGTCGATGATCAGGAGGTTGAGGTTGGCGCCGACCTCCATCTTGTCGGAGATGAAGTACCCGAGTCCGGCGCCCGCCGACATCAGGGTGAGGTTTTCGCTGCTGGTGACCCCATTGCTGGAAGCGTAGAACAGGTTGACTCCGCTGGTCGCGAAGCCGGGCACGAACCCCTGGTTCAGGCGGAGTTCGTGGGTGCCGGCGACGGGCTTGGCCTGAGCGACCCCGGCGTATGACAGGAAGAGAACGGTCGAGACAAGGAGGCTTCTTTTCATGGCCGTAACGCGTAGCAAGAGATGCGCCAGGCCGCAAGCGGGCCGCTCCAGCGCCCCGGCGCTCCGCCGGGCGAGCCAGATTCACCACACCGTGTCCGTTGTTCGACAGCTACGGAGTGGCGCTCTCGCTGGCCACCGGCGCTCCACTGCGGGTCGTCGCCAGCCAGTCACCCAGGGCCTCGGCACGAGCAACGCCGCCCAGTCGATCGAGCTGGCTCAGCAACCACGCCGCAGCCGTCGGCCGGCCGCTGCCGGATGCCAGGGCCCGGTACGCCGTGCGCCCCGAAGGTCCTACCGCGGTCACGAGCGCGCTCCGCTCGCCCGCGGCGGCCGCTCCTGCTGCGTAAAAGCGCAGCTCGGGATCTCGTTCCTTCAGCAACGGCGCCAGCGCCTTCCGCGCCGGCTCGTCATTCCGCGCCGCCAGCGCCGCCGCAGCAGCCACGCGGATACGGCGGTCATCCTTGCGCAAGAAGCGCGCGAGAATTTCGGCCGACGGCACGGAAGGCAGACCTTTCAGCTCGGCCGCGACCAGCTCGTACGGACGGGCGTCGGTCTCCTTGAACAGCAGGTACAGTTGCGGCAGGGCGTCGTCACCGGCAACACGCACGAGCCCAGCTGCCGCCATTCCGCGCACGACCACCGACTTGTCCCGCAGGAAGGGCGCCAGCCCGAACAATGCCGCCCGCCGCGCCCCGCTGCGACCCATCGCAACGAGCGCCGCCACTTGCACCTCCGGCGACGCCTCCTTGGCCAGCTTGGCGATCTCCCTCTTGATGTTCTCCTCGCCGACACCGCCGAGCCCCTCGATCGCCAGCGCCCGCTCACCCGCCGGCACACGCCCGTCGCGTGCAAGATCCAGGAGCGCCGTCACGCACTCACCGTCGGCGCCCGTGCGCAGGATGCCCAGCGCCCTGGCCCGGCTCTGTGATTGCAGCAACATGGGTTTGACCAGCGGGCACAGCGGGGCTCGCAGCATCGACAACGCCCGCGCCGCGCCCAGGTCTCCGTTCTTCTTCACCGCCTCGCGCAGAAGCTCGATCCCGGCTGGCTCGCCGGCGCCGGCAAGCGCCACCGCCGCCGCGAACGCCGTCTCCTTGTGCCCGAGCGCCCGCTTGAGCCACGCCCGCGCGAAGATTCCCACGGCCGGGTCAGCAGCGGCTGCTCCGACCCGCCGCACCGCCTCCCGATCACGCTTCTGCTCCAGGAGCCGGGGCACCGCCAACTCCAGCGGGCTCTCCTTCTGGACCACCTTCAGCTCGGCGCACCGGCGCTGATCCCGGGCGAACACCCACTGCAGGTGCGCCTGTCCATCGTCGGACAAGGCATCTTCCGGCGGCGCCGGGAACGGCACACTCGTCGCCAGTACCTCGAGCGCGGCGGCGTCGAACTCGGGGGCGCCCGAGCCGCTCTCGATCCGACTCGCCAGCACCTTCCCGTCCCGCGACACGGTGATTTCGATGCTGACCCGTCGACCGGGGTCGTTGACCGCGTGCCCACGAGGCAGCTGCGCCGCGGCCATCGCCACGAAGTTGTCCGCCCACCGCCGGTGCACCCGCGCGTGCGCCGCACGAAGGAAGTCAGCCTCGACGCCCTCCCCGGCTATCGCCGGCTCCGTCTCCTCGGCCCAGGAACGCCGGGTGGGGGACAGGACCACCAACACGACGAGCATGCCTCTCATCACCGTCATCTCGATGCCTCATCGGCAGATCGACGGGGGAGACTGAGACACCAACCCGCCCGCTACTTGCTCTCCTTTTCCTTCTTCGCCTTGAACTCGGCGATCATCGCCTCGCGCTGCTGCTTGGGCACCTCGGCGTACTTCTTGAATTCCATGCTGAACTCGCCCTTGCCCTGCGTCGCGGACCGCAGGTCGGTGGAGTAGCCGAACATGTCGTTCAGCGGCACCTCGGCCTGGGCCTGGACGAACCCTTCTTGCTTTTCCGACGAGATGATGGTCCCGCGGCGCTGGTTGAGCTGCCCCATGACCGGACCCTGGAACTCCTCGGGGAACTGCACCTCGACCAGCATGATCGGCTCGAGGATGGTCGGCTTGGCCTTCATGTACCCCTCGCGGAAGCCCATCAGCGCCGCCATCTTGAAGGCAATTTCGGACGAGTCGACCGGGTGGGAGGCGCCGTCGTTCAGCACACACTTGACGCCCACGATCGGAAAGCCGATGAGCGGGCCCTTCTTGACCGCCTCGCGGAAACCCTTCTCGCAGGCCGAGATGAACTCGCGCGGGATCGACCCGCCGGCGATGTCGTCCTCGAACTCGAAGCCCGTCGGGTGCTCCGCCGGCAGCGGCTCGATGTAACCGAGGACCTTGCCGTACTGGCCGCTGCCGCCGGTCTGCTTCTTGTGGGTGTAGTTGTACTCGCCGCGCTGGTTGATCGTCTCGCGGTAGGCCACCTGCGGCTTGCCGGTCACCACCTCGCAGGCGTACTCACGCCTCATGCGCTCGACGTAGATCTCGAGGTGGAGCTCACCCATACCGCTGATGATGGTCTGCGCCGACTCCTCGTCGCGGTGCACGCGGAAGGTCGGGTCCTCCTTGGTGAACCGGTTGAGCCCCTTGGAGAAGTTGGCGACGGTGCCCTTGTCCTTGGGGGCCACGGACAGCGAGATGACCGCGTCCGGCACGTGCATCGAGGTCATGGTGTAGTTGATCGACGCGTCGGTGAACGTGTCGCCCGAGGCGCACTCCACGCCGAACAGCGCCACGATATCGCCCGCCGATGCGCTCTCGATGTCCTGCATGTCGTTGGCATGCATACGGACGAGGCGCGGCACCTTGACCTTCTTCTGGTTGACCGAGTTGTTGACGATGAAGTCGCCCTTGGTGACCGTGCCCTGGTAGATGCGCATGTACGTCAGCTGCCCGTAGCGACCATCCTCCAGCTTGAAGGCCAGGCCCACGAACGGCTTGGCGGCCACCGACTCGAGGATGACTTTCTCCTCGGCCTTGTCCTGGTCCAGGGCGAAGTTCTTCACCTCGATCGGGTTCGGCAGGAAGATGGTCACGCCGTCGAGCAGCAGCTGGACGCCCTTGTTCTTGTAGGCCGAACCCATGAACACGGGCGTGCACTTCAGCGCGATGCAGGCGCGGCGAATCGCAGCCCGCAGCTCCTCGACGTTCGGCTCCTGCTCCATCAGAAACTTCTCTTCCATGGCCGAGTCGACCTCGGCGATGGCGGTGATCATCTCCTTGCGCCCGAGCTTGGCCTCCTCGACCAGCGCGGCAGGGATCTCTTCCTCACGGATGTGCTCGCCGTTGTCGCCGTCGAAGTAGAAGGCCCTCATGCGGATGAGGTCGATGACGCCCTCGAACTTCTCCTCGAAGCCGATCTGCATCTGGGTGATGACGACGTGGTGGCGCAGCTTTTCCTTGAGTTGCTCGGCGACGCGCTTGCCGCTGGCACCGGCCCGGTCGAGCTTGTTGACGAACGCCAGACGGGGGACGTTGTACCGCCGCATCTGCCGGTCGACGGTGTACGACTGCGACTGCACGCCCGCGACGCCGCACAGCACCAGCACGGCGCCGTCGAGCACGCGCAGCGCTCGCTCCACCTCGATGGTGAAGTCGACGTGGCCGGGGGTGTCGATGAGGTTGATGTTGAAATCGTTCCACTCGGCGTAGGTCGCCGCCGACTGGATGGTGATGCCCTTCTCGCGCTCGAGATCCATGAAGTCCATGGTGGCGCCGACCCCGGACTTCCCCTTCACCTCTTCGATCTTGTGGATCCGGCCCGTGTAGTAGAGGACGCGCTCGGACAGCGTGGTCTTGCCAGAGTCGATGTGGGCGGAGATGCCGATGTTGCGGATCCTGTCGATGATGATGGCGGCCATGGGACTGCGTTCCTTCCTGAAGGGCGCGGTAATCTACTCGAAAATGTGAGTCAATGCACGATGCCGGTGCCGGCCGTCGACTGGTCTCCGGGGTGCAGCAGATCGTGGGCGTGTCCGACCATCTCGGTCAGCAGTGTGGCCACCGCGCAGAACTCGGCCGCCTTCCGATCCGCAGCCAGGTGAACCGCCTTGTGCACCAGCGCCCGGACCAGCGCCCAGTCGGACTCCTTGCCGTTCCCCGCCAGCCTGGCCAGCACCGCCGCCAGTTCCGCCTCATGCTTTTTTTGAAGACTCGCGTCGCTCATGGTTTGCGATGTTCCATCACATTCGCGGTTAAACTGCCAGCCGTGCCGCCCCGCCCCGCCCATGCTGCTCCAGGCCCCTTCCTGAAGTGGGCTGGTGGCAAGGCGCAACTGCTCGCCGCCTTCCGTGGCCTCTATCCGCGCCAGCCGATCCAGCGCTACGTCGATCCGTTCCTGGGCGGCGGCGCCGTCTTCTTTCACGTGAAGGAGACGCTGAAGCCCCGGCGGGCGCTGCTGGCCGATGCCAACGGCGAGCTCATCGCCACCTACAAGGCCATCCGGAGCGACGTCGAGGGGGTCATCGAGGCTCTGATGCGGCACAAGGAGAACCACGGGGAGAAGTACTTCTACGAGCTTCGGACGAAGAATCCGACCTCGCCGTCCGAACGCGCGGCGCGCCTCATCTACCTGAACAAAACCTGCTTCAATGGGCTCTACCGCGTCAACAGCCGGGGCATCTTCAACGTGCCGTTCGGCCGCTACGAGAACCCCTCGATCTTTGACCCGCAGGCGTTGCGCGGCGCGAGCGCGGCCTTGCGCGCAGTGACTCTCCGCACGGGCGACTTTCGCAAGACGCTCGACAAGGCCGGTGAAGGCGACTTCGTCTATCTGGATCCCCCGTACCAGCCGGTATCGTCGACAGCCAATTTCACCTCGTACACCAACCAGCCGTTCGGCCAGAGCGATCAGGAGGCGCTCGCCGCTCTTTACGGCAGGTTGGCGAAGCGCGGCTGCCTGATGATGCTCTCGAACAGCGACACCCGATTCGTGCGCAAGCTGTATCGGGGCTTCGACGTGAGGACCGTGCCCGCCCGACGGAACATCAACTCGCGGGGCGACCGGCGCGGCCCGGTGACCGAGGTCGTGGTTCTCAATTACTGATCATGGTCCGCCTGACGAAGATCTACACGCGCGCCGGCGACAAGGGGCAGACCCGGCTGGTCGGCGGACAGAAGGTGGCGAAGGACGCACTGCGAATCGAGAGCTACGGCACGGTCGACGAGCTGATGGCCTGCGTGGGCCTGGCGCGCACGGCACTTGAGGAACCCGGAGCACCCGCGGGCGCCTCCGACCTCTCGACGATCCTGAGGCGCGTCCAGAACGAGCTGTTCAACCTGGGCAGCGACCTCGCGACGCTGCAGGAGGACCGCCACCCGAAGCAGCCGCTGATCGAGGCGCGCCACGTCAAGGCGCTGGAGCGCGAGATCGACCAGTGGAACGAGCACCTGCCCGAGTTGCGTAGCTTCGTGCTGCCCGGCGGCGGCTGGGTCGCCTCCTACCTGCACCTGGCGCGCACGGTCTGCCGCCGCGCCGAGCGCCTGACGGTGCGGCTGTCGGCGGCCGAATCGATCGGCGAGCAGGTGGTGCCGTACCTCAACCGGCTGTCCGACGCGCTCTTCGTGATGAGCCGGCACGCGGCGCGGCTGTACGGCCAGGCCGAGCCGCTGTGGGAGCCCGAGAAAACCTAGTCTAGAAGCTCAGCGCCAGCCCGAGGTTGAGATCGAGGTTCGCCGTGATGTCGGGGACGCCGACCAGGGCGTTGAGGCTGGTCACCAGCGCCACGCTATCCGTGAAGTCGTACGAGAGGCCGGCCGCGGGCCCGAACAGGAACTTGCCGCCCGCAACGGTGTCCTGGCAGACCGACGTTCGATCCGCCCCGCAGTCCGACAGCGAGCTGATCGACACCACGTGTCTGATCACCCCGCCACCCGCCGCAAAGGCGACGAACGGACGCAAGGCCGCCGAACCGCCGAAGAACCACGTTGCCTTGACCAACGCCGCCGGGGCCCACTTGGCCGGCTGGCAGGTTCCGCCCGGGCATCGCGGGTTCTTCACCTCGGTGGCGCCGGTGATCATCTGGATCCGACCCTGCAGCGAGATCAGCAAATTCGAGGTGGCGAAGTAGCCGAGCTCGGGCGCGAAGTGCAACAGCTTTGCCGGTGCGATCCCGCCGTCGAACTTGATGGGACTGGTGCCCTTGGTCGGGTTCAGCTCGGGCGTGCCCTTGGCATACCCGCCTCCCCCGCCGACCGCGATCACGAACCAGACGCGTCCCGCCTTGCTGCCGGCATCCCCGTCGCCCGGTTCGTCTTTGCCGCTTGGCTCGTCGGTGGTCGCTTGTGGCACTGCCAGCGTGATGACGTGAGGCTCGCCCGCCGACCCGTTGGCCACCACCGGCTGCCCGCCCCGGTTGCGCGCCTCGATGTAGTAAGCGACGACGTTGCCCTGTGTCGCCGGATCGGGGATGCGCGCGACGTACCAGCCGAGATCGTCCTTCTCCATGTCGCGCGCCAGGTAGTCGGGCGCCCCCTCGGGACGGTAGGCCAGGATCATCTTGTCGAAGGCGAGCCCCGGCTCGATGGCCGCCTTGATGGTGACGGTGCTGTTCGGCTTCGCCTCGGTCACCGAGTCGTGGAAGATGCCCTTGAAGCTCCTCGGCGGCCGCCCGTCGGAGCCGACCGTGGGACGCGTGTCGACCGGAGGCTCGGGGGGCCTGGCACCCCCGCCACCCTTGGAGGCTTCCTCGTAGGCGCTCTGGATCTCCGGCGTCAGCAGGCTCAGCGTCGGTTTGATCGTCGGATCGATCTCCAGCGCGCGCTTGAACTGATCCACGCCTTTGTCGCGCTGCTTGAGCCCGCCGACGTACACAATGCCGAGGTTCATGTGGCTGCGAGCCTTGACCTTGTGGCTGGTCAGCCCCTCCGCCGCGCACAGTTCGAGGGCCTGCTTCAGCAGTTTCTGCGCCTCGTCCATGTCCAGGTTGTCGTAGGCCTCGACCGCCTTCTTGTTGATGTCCGTGACTTTTTGCACGGCGTCCTGCGCCGCAGCGGCGGGTGGCAACACCAGGACGCCGAACAGGACGGCGAAAAGCAGCGCAGGCAAAGCTCTTCTCATGTCCTCGCGACTCTAGACCGCCGCGTCGAGAAACGTCAACAACCGGGCGGTGGCGCCGCGATGGCCCTATAATCGAACCGTGAGCACGCGGGTTGGGCTGGCGCTGCCTCTGCTGCTGGTGGGCACGGCGGTAGCGTGGACCTGGAACGGTGGCCACCGGGCTCACCAGGCGACCGCTCCCACGGCGGAGGAGGAGGCCGCGGAGGCCGCTGCCAGCCCGTTGACCCTGGTGGTGGACTTCCAGGACGACATCACCGCCGAAGCCCTGGCGGCCAACTCCTACGTCGAGGAGGCCGTGAGCCGCTACTCGGCCGTCGACAAGCTCTACCGCATCCGCTTCTCCTCGGCCGCCGAGGCCGCCCGCGCCGCCGCAGCGCTGGCGCGCGACCCGGACGTCGAGTCCGTCGACCACGACGTCGAGGCCACGCTCTTCCCCCAGGAGGCCACCGCCACCGCCGAGCCTTTTGCCGAGTGCGGCGCCGCGCCCAAGCACGAGGGCTTCCCGAACGACCCGTGCTTCCGCTACCAGTGGCACCTGCGCCAGGTCGGCCTGCCCGACGCCTGGAAGATGGGCCAGGGCAAGGGCGCCATCGTCGCCGTCATCGACACGGGTGTCACCCGCGTCCCGGATCTGCACGACGTGAAGATGGTCCCGGGCTACAACTTCGTCGCCGACACCGAGAACGCCGCCGACGATCACGGCCACGGCACGCATGTCGCCGGCACCATCGCCCAGGCGACGAACAACAAGCTCGGCGTCGGCGGCGTCGCATTCGGCGCCACCATCATGCCGCTCAAGGTGCTGTCGGCATCCGGATCGGGCTCGATGGCGGCGATCGCCCAGGCGATCCGCTGGGCGGCCGACCACAAGGCGAATGTGATCAACATGAGCCTGGGAGGCCCATTCCCCGTCGGCGCCATCCGCAATGCCATCGACTACGCGCGCAACAAGGGCGTGGTGGTCATCGCGGCCGCGGGCAACGACGGCCGCGGCAAGGTCGGCTACCCGGCGCGCTATCCCGGCGTCATTGCCGTGGCCGCCACACAGTTCGACGAGACCACCACCTTTTACTCGAACTGGGGCAAGGAGATCGACATCGCGGGCCCCGGCGGCAACACCCGCGTCGACCAGAACGGCGACGGCAAGCCCGACGGCGTCTTGCAGAACACCGTTGTGCCCGGCCGCATCCGCGACACCGACTACCTGTGGTTCATGGGCACGTCGATGGCTACCCCGCACGTCGCCGGCGTGGCTGCGCTGATCGTCGGCGCGGGTGTCACGAAACCCGACGCCGTCGAGAGGATCCTGCTCGAAACCGCGCGCAAACCGAAGGGCAAGTCGGTGGAGGGCCGGATCGATGACCGCTACGGCGCAGGTCTGGTGGACGCGGGCGCCGCGCTGAAGAAGGCGCGTGTCGGCAAGGACGTGGGCGGCGTCGGGCTGGCCGGGGCAATCGCGCTCCTGGGGCTCGGGAGGTTGCGCCGCCGCGGCCTCGCCTTCATCTTCATCGGCGCGCTTTTGACGGGCGCCGTCGGTCTCCTGGAACTGGGCGGTGGCAACCCGTTGCTCCTCAGCGCCGCCCTGCCGATCACCGCCGTGGCCTTCCTGTTCGGGGTGGCGCGGCTCCGTCCCCTCATCGCCGGGCTGGCATTCGGGGTCGCGGGCGCGCTGCTGTTCGGGGCCATCGCCAGCGTGGCCGACGTCCGCGTCGTCCCCGACTTCCTCGACCGAGCTTGGCTACTGGCCAACGCCACCGTGGCGGCGCTGATCGGCCGCGGCGTCAGCTCCCCTTCTTCAACTCGGTGAGGACCGCCTTCGCGACGGCCTTCAGGGTCTCGAACACGCCTATGCCCGTGGTGGCGCAGGCCTCGAAGTCGGGCACCTTCGTCGGATTCAGAAGCTCGCGCAGCTCCTCGAGTGGCGCGATGTTCGGCAAGTCGCGCTTGTTGTATTGAACGACGTACGGCAGCTTGTCGAGGTTGTAGCCTTGGTCCTGCAGGTTCCAGCGCAGGTTCTCCAGCGACTCGATGTTCGCCTCCATGCGCTCGATCTGCGAGTCGGCCACGAACACCACGCCATCGACGCCCTTCAAGATCAGCTTGCGGCTGGCGTCATAGAACACCTGCCCCGGCACGGTGTACAGGTGGAACCGGGTCTTGAAGCCACGGATCTCGCCCAGCGACAGCGGCAGGAAGTCGAAGAACAGCGTCCGCTCGGTTTCGGTCGCCAGCGAGATCATCTTGCCCTTCGCCTCGGGGCTGGTCTTGGCGTAGATGAACTGCAGGTTCGTGGTCTTCCCGCACAGGCCCGGGCCGTAATACACGAGCTTGCAGTTGATCTCGCGGGAGGAGTAGTTGATGAAGCTCATCGGCTGTGGGCCGCGCCGCCGCGCCTAGTCGTTGAAAAGGTTGTCAATGTCGGCGTCGGTGATCTCGCTGAGGATCGACGGTCCCTGGTTGCTGGCGGCTTTCTTGGCCACCTGATCGAACGCTTTGGCCATCTCGTCGCTGGCCTTCTTCACGCGCAGGCGGACGAGACCCAGGGACGACCGCTCGTCGAACAGGACGACGAGGATGGCGCGGCCGCCGACCAGGGTGATGTGGACGTGGGTCCTCTCCCCCTCGTGAAACTGACTGGTGAAGTCCTTTTCACGAAGGATCTTCGAGATGCCGCCCGTCGCCGCCACGTTACCCGCGGTCAGCGAGGACAGCGAGGTCACATCGATCTCGCCCACCTCACCGGCCTCGGCGATCGGCTGGCCGTCGCGGCCGATGAGCAGCACCGCCTTGGCATTCGCGTCTCGATGGAGCCGCTGACAGACGAGCGCAATCTGCTGCTGCTCCTCGGGGAACATCACATCAGGGCCGCTCATCGGTCTCCTTGCATTAACATCGGCCTCGAATTCCTACAAGCTCGGCAGAACCAAAGAAGAAATTAATGTGGGGGGGGGCGGCGCCCTAGATCTCGCGACGGCCGTCGATGGCGCGCGCGAGGGTCAGACGATCGGCATATTCCAGCTCGCCGCCCATGGGAACGCCGGTGGCGATGCGGCTGGTGCGCACCCCGAGCGGTTTGAGCAGTTTGGCGATGTAGACCGCCGTGGTCTCGCCCTCGACGCTCGGGTTGGTGGCCACGATCACCTCCTTGACCTCGCCTGCCCGGCGCACCAGCTCGGCGACGCGGATGTCGTCGGGACCGATGCCGTCGAGCGGTGACAGCACGCCGTGGAGCACGTGATAACGGCCGCGATAACCGCCGGTGCGCTCGACGGCCACCACGTCCTGCGGCTGGGCCACCACGCACAGGATGTTGCCGTCACGGCGCGCATCTCCGCAGATCGGGCACGGGTCCGCCTCGGTGAAGTCGCAGCAGGCGCTGCACAGCTTGATGCGGGCCCGTAGCTCCGTGATGGCCGAGGCCAGCAGGGCGGCATCTTCGGGCGGGGCGCGCAAAACGTGGAACGCCAGCCGCGCCGCCGTCTTCTCGCCGATCCCGGGCAGCTTCGCCAGCTGCTGGACCAGGCGGGCTATCGGCCCGGCGGTCATCCCCCGAACAGCCCTGGCGGCAGCGACATCCCGCCAGTGGCAGCCACCAGCTCGTCCTGCGCCAGCTGCTTGGCTCGGTCGAGCACCAGATTGATGGCGCCGACCACCAGGTCCTCGACCATCTTCTTGTTCTCGAGGATCGAGGGATCGATGGTCACCGATAGAATCTCGCCGCGGCCGTTCGCCGCCACCCGGACCAGCCCACCACCGCTCTCGGCCTCGACCGTCCTGGTCGCCAGCTCGTCCTTGATGCGCGCCACCTCGGACTGGATCTTCTGCGCCGTCTCCATGAGGCTTCGGATGTCGGTCATGGGGTCTTTATCTCCCGGGCGCTGACGCCGAACAGTTCCTGCGCTTTCTTGATCATCGGGTGCTGGCGCGCCTCGCTCTCACGCCGGCGTTGATCGGCAACGGCGGCATCCGCCTCGCGGCCCACCTCGGATTTCAGCACCGGCGCCGCCATGGGAACGCCCTGGCGTACCGTCAGCTGCACCGTGATACCGGCGATCTCGCCCAGCATCTTCTCGATCTCTTTCCGGTTCCTCTCCACCTGGTCCAGCGTCAGCTTGTCGGGCAGCGCCACGGTCACCTTGCCGTCCGCCCACTCGAGCACCTGGGCGTGATCCAGCGCTGCCTTCACCGTGACCCGGTCCTCGAAGCTGTCCCGCACGCGCCGCCAGGCCTCCGCGACCTCGGCGGGCGACGTGGGCGGCGACGCCAGGCGCACCGGTGCTGTCCGCGTCGGCACTGCCGGTGGCGCTGGGCGGGCCGTCGAGGGACGCGGCGCGGGCGGTCGCGGACCATCTCCTCGTCCTCCTCCTCCATCGCCCCCAAGCCGCCCCTCGAGCTCTTCGAGCCGCTGCAGCAGATCGCCGATCGGCAGGAGCGGCTCGGCCTGACACAGGTCCAGGAGTGCCATGTCCAGGATCAGCCGCGGCGTCTGCGACTTGCCCGCCTCGTCGACGGCGCGCGCCCACCGATCGAAGATCGCCCCGAGCAGCCCCCGCGGCACCTTGCTGACGAGCGCCCGGGCCTCCACCAGCTCGTCGGCGGTGGCGTCCACCACGTCGCCCGCGTCCGGCACCAGGGCCACCACCTCGAGATCGTGCAGGTGCGCCAGGAATGCGCGGGCCATCTGCCCCAGGTCGACCCCGCGGTCCACCGACTCCGACACCAACCGCAGCGAACCGGCGACATCGCGAGCCAGCACCGTCGCCGCCAGCTGGAACAGCAGCCGACGATCGGCGACGCCCAGGACCTCGGCGATCAGTTCGCGCGTGATCGGCTGGTCGCCGACGTAGGCGATCACCTGATCGACAAGCGACAGCGCGTCGCGCACCGAGCCGGTCGCCTGGCGCGCCAACAGGCGCAGCCCATCGGCGTCATGCTTCACCTTTTCCTTGGTCAGGATCTGCCCCAGGTGCTCAGCCAGTCGCGCCGTCGGGATCAACTTGAAGTCGTAGCGCTGACACCGCGACATGATGGTGCTGGGAATCTTGTGCACCTCGGTGGTGGCGAAGATGAACACCACGTGCGGCGGGGGTTCCTCCAGCGTCTTCAACAGCGCGTTGAACGCGCTCGTCGACAGCATGTGGACCTCGTCGATGATGTAGACCTTCTTCTTTCCCTTGGCGGGCAGATAGCGGACGCCCTCGCGCAGGGTACGCACGTCATCGACGCCGGTGTTCGAGGCGCCGTCGATCTCCAGCACGTCGACCGACTGGCCGCTGACGATCTCGCGGCAGAACTCGCACTTGCCGCACGGATTCGGCGTCGGGCCCTCGGCGCAGCACAGTGCCTTGGCCAGGATTCGCGCCGCGCTGGTCTTGCCCACGCCGCGCGCACCCGTGAACAGGAAGGCGTGATGCACGCGGTCGAGCGCTATCGCGTTCGTGAGCGTTCGCGCGACGTGCTCCTGGCCGACCAGGTCATCGAACACGGCCGGTCGGTACTTTCGCGCCAGGACGAGATAAGACACGCTCGAAATCTACGCCGAACCGCCCGCAAATTCACCGCCTTTACCGGTAAGACGCGGTGCTTATAGTCGAATTGACATGCGGCTCGACAAGCTCACGATCAAAGCGCAGGAGGCGGTGGCCTCGGCGCGGGACCTCGCCGACCAGAAAAATCATCAGGAGGTGTCGCCCGAGCACCTGCTGACCGCGCTCCTGGCGCAGGACCAGGGCGTCACGGGGGCGCTGCTGCGCAAGATGGGTGTCGACGCCGAATCGATGGCGGGCCAGGTCGAAGAGGCGTTGAACGAGCAGCCGCAGGTCCGCGGAGCGACCGCCGAGGTCGACATCTACGTGGGCCGCCGCCTCAAGGACCTGATGGACGAGGCGGCCAAGCAGGCCCAGGACTTCAAGGACGACTACGTCTCGAGCGAGCACCTCCTCCTGGCGATGGTGACAAAGGACGTGGGCTCGGCGTCGAAGGCGCTGCGCACGCACGGTGTCACCAAGGATGCGCTGATGAAGGCGCTGGCGGAGGTGCGCGGGTCGCAGCGGGTGACAGACCCCGAGGCCGAGCAGCGCTACCAGGCGCTGGACAAGTACACACGCGACCTCACCGACCTCGCCCGCAAGGGGAAGCTGGATCCGGTCATCGGCCGCGACGAGGAGGTGCGCCGCTCGATGCAGGTGCTGTCGCGCCGGACGAAGAACAACCCGGTGCTGATCGGCGAGCCGGGCGTGGGCAAGACGGCGATCGTCGAGGGGATCGCCCAGCGAATCGTCGCCGGCGACGTGCCCGAGTCGCTGAAGGACAAGCGAATCCTGTCCCTGGATCTCGGCGCGCTCATCGCCGGCACGAAATATCGGGGCGAGTTCGAGGACCGACTAAAGGCGGTGCTCAAGGAGATCGCCGCGGCCGAGGGGCAGGTCATTCTGTTCATCGACGAGTTGCACACGCTGGTCGGCGCAGGCGGCGCCGAGGGTGCGGTGGACGCCGCCAACATGCTGAAGCCGGCGCTGGCTCGCGGCGACCTGCGCTGCCTGGGCGCCACGACACTCGACGAGTACCGCAAGCACATCGAGAAGGACAAGGCGCTGGAGCGGCGTTTCCAGCCGGTTTTCGTGGGCGAGCCGTCGCTCGAGGACACGGTGGCCATCCTGCGCGGCCTCAAGGAGCGCTACGAGGTGCACCACGGGATCCGGATCCGCGACGTCGCACTGGTGGCGGCGACGAAGCTGTCTCACCGCTACATCACCGGGCGGCAACTGCCCGACAAGGCCATTGATCTCGTCGACGAGGCGGCCAGCCGCTTGAAGATGGAGCTCGATTCGCTGCCCGAGCCCATCGATCAGCTCGAGCGGCGACTGACGTCGCTGGCCATCGAGGAGAACGCGCTCGGCAGGGAGAACGACGCCGCCACGAAGAAGCGGCTGGAGGTCGTCCGCAAGGAGATCGCCGAGCTGCGCGAGCGTGCCGACAGCATGAAAGCGGTCTGGCAGCGCGAAAAGGCGGTCATCGGCGACATCCAGAAGGTGAAGGGCGAGCTGGAGCAGACCCGGACCGAGCTGGAGATCGCCCAGCGCAAGGGGGACCTGAACCGCGCCGCCGAGCTGCGCTTCGGCCGTATCCCCGAGCTGGAGAAGCGCCTGGCTGCCAAGAACGAGGAATTGATGGCCGCGCAGAAGAACGGGTCGTTTTTACGCGAGGAGGTGACCGAGGAGGACATCGCCGCCGTCGTCTCGAAGTGGACCGGGATCCCCGTCGAGAAGATGCTCGAGGGCGAGGCGGAGCGGCTGGGAAAGATGGAGGATCGGCTCCACCAGCGTGTCGTCGGCCAGGATCCGGCGGTGGAGGCGATTGCCAACGCCGTGCGCAGGTCCCGCGCGGGCCTGCAGGACCCGAACCGGCCGATCGGCTCGTTCATCTTTTTGGGGCCGACCGGGGTCGGCAAGACCGAGCTGGCGCGGGCGCTGGCCGGGTTCCTCTTCGATGACGAGTCGCACCTCGTGCGCATCGACATGTCCGAGTACACGGAGAAGCACGCGGTGGCCCGGCTCATCGGCGCGCCTCCGGGCTACGTCGGCTACGACGAGGGCGGGCAGCTCACCGAGGCCGTGCGGCGCCGCCCCTACGCCGTCGTGCTGTTCGACGAGATCGAGAAGGCGCACCCCGACGTGTTCAACATCCTTCTGCAGATCATGGATGACGGGCGGCTGACCGACGGACACGGGCGCGTGGTCGACTTCCGCAACACCGTGGTGATCATGACCTCGAACACGCCGTCCGAGGAGCTTCCGCGGACCTTCCGGCCCGAGTTCCTGAACCGCATCGATGAGATCGTCGTCTTCGAGCGCCTGGGGCGCGATCAGATCGACAAGATCGTCGACATCCAGATGGAGCGCGTGCGGAAGCTGCTGCGCGAGCGCGAGTTGCAGATCGAGCTCTTGCCCGAGGCGCGCGCCTTCCTGGCCGAGGTGGGCTACGACCCGGCGTACGGGGCCCGGCCGCTGAAGCGGGCGATCATGCGCCACATCCAGGACCCGCTGGCCAGGCGCCTGATCAGCGGCGAGTTCAAGCCCGGTGATACGATCGTCGTCACCAAGCAGGGAGACGCGCTCGGCTTCGAGAAGAAGAGGCGGGAGTCGGTCGCGGCCGTTCGATGAAAGACATGTACAAGATTCTCGGCGTCGCCGAGAACGCGGACCAGGATGCGATCAAGAAGGCGTACCGGAACCTCGCCAAGCAGAACCACCCGGACGTCACCGGCGGGGACAAGAAGAAGACCGAGCGCTTCAAGGAAGTCAACGAGGCCTACGCGGTCCTCGGCGACGAGAAGAAACGCCAGGAGTACGAACGCCTGAGGCACGCCCCCGTCGGCGCCGACGGTATGCCGCAGGGCTTCGACGCCGAGACCTTCGCGCAGACCTTCGGGGGCGGCGGCGGTTTCCGGAGTGGACCCGTCCACGGCGAGGACATCAACGATCTGTTCGCCAGTCTGTTCGGCGGGCGGGGAGGTTTTCGCCAGGCACGGGGGCCCGTGCGCGGCCCTGATATGACCGGGCAGCTGCCCATCAGCCTCCGTGAGGCCGCCCTCGGCACGCGGCGCACGATCCAGACGGGCAGCGGCGGCACCGTCGAGGTCCAGGTGCCGCCTGGCGTCGATACGGGGGGGCGCCTGCGGGTGGCCGGCCAGGGCGGCCGCTCGGCCCGGAGCGGGCCCGCCGGCGACCTGCACCTCGAGGTGGTCGTCGAACGGGACCCGATCCTGCGACGCAACGGCGCGGACATCGAGATGGACCTGCCGCTCACCATCGCCGAGGCAGCGCTCGGTACGAAGGTCGACGTCCCGACCCTCGAAGCCGCGCTCCGGCTCTCCGTCCCGCCCGGCACCTCCGGCGGCGCCAAGTTGCGGTTACGCGGCAAAGGGATCAAGCGTCCGGACGGGTCACGCGGCGACCAGATCTGCGTCGTCCAGATCGTCGTGCCAAAGGTGACTCCCGACGACCAGGAGACCCGGCGGCTCATCGAGGAGCTGGACCGGCGGACAAAGGTAGGTCCGATTCGCCCATTTTAGACGTTTGTCTCCGACGGAAAAGTGATCGCCCTTGCGGTTGTTCCGCTGCCCGCCTAACTTTGGATTTTAGGGAGGCATCCCCTATGTCGACGCTCGACCCCCCCAAGACGCTTCCACTCCTATCGCTTCGAAATCTCGTGCTGTTCCCCGGCGCGGTGATGCCGGTGGAGATCGGGCGCCTGTCGTCTCTGAAGTTGATCGAGGCGCTGCCGGGCAAGGGGGCGCACCTGCTGGTCGGCACGCAGAAGGACGCCGACATCGAGGAGCCGAGCGGCGCGGATCTGTACGGCATCTGCGTCGAGGGCGAGGTCGTCCGGATCGTGAAGGCGGCCGAGAACCGCGTCACCGCCGTGCTACGTGGAATCGAGCGACGCCGTATCACCGGCTTTCTGCAAGAGAAGCCGTACCTCATCTCCAGCTACGAACCGGCCGGCGAGATCCGCAAGGACCCCATCGAGATCGATGGCCTGGGCATGGCGGTGTACGACGTCGCCAAGCAGCTGATCGCCATCTCGCCGGACATCCCCGACGAGGCGGCGCAGATCCTGGACCAGAACAAGGATCCGGCGCGCCTCGGTGACATCACCGCCGCCACCGTGGATCTGTCGTCCGAGGAGCGTGCGTCGCTGCTGGTCGAGCTGGACGTGGCCGAACGGCTGCGGCGGCTGCTGGTTCTGCTCCAGCGAAAAGTGGAGCTCATCAAGGTCAAGCAAAAGATCGACACGCAGGTGCGCGAGGAGTTCTCGAAGCACCAGCGCGAGGCGGTGCTGCGGCAGAAGCTCAAGGCGATCCAGGAAGAGCTCGGCGAAGGCGACGAAGGGACCGACCTCGATGCTTTCGAGGAGAAGATCAAGACCGCCGCCATGCCCGAGGAGGTGGTGAAGGTCGCGCGCAAGCAGCTCGAGCGCCTCAAACAGATGGCGCAGTCGTCGGCCGAATACACGGTGCAGCGAACCTACCTCGAGTGGCTGGTCGAGCTGCCCTGGGCCAAGGAGACGACCGACACCCTCGACCTCGAGGCGGCGCGGAAGATCCTGGACACCGATCACTACGACCTGCAGAAGGTGAAGAAGCGGATCCTCGAGTACCTGGCGGTGCGCAAGCTGGCACCGGGGAAAAAGGGGCCCATCCTGTGCCTCGTCGGCCCGCCAGGCGTGGGCAAGACCTCGCTGGGCAAGTCGATCGCCCGTTCGCTGTCGCGTGAATTCATCCGCGTGTCGCTGGGCGGCGTGCGCGACGAGGCGGAGATCCGCGGGCACCGGCGCACTTACATCGGCGCGCTGCCGGGGCGGGTCATCCAGGGCGTGCGGCGGGTCGGGACCAAGAACCCGGTCTTCATGCTCGACGAGATCGACAAGCTGGGCTCTGACTTCCGCGGCGATCCGGCGGCGGCTCTGCTCGAAGTGCTGGACCCCGAACAGAATTTCGCATTTTCCGATCACTACCTCGAGGTCCCGGTGGACCTGTCGCGGGTCATCTTCATCGCCACGGCCAACACGCTGGAGACGATCCCGGCTGCGCTCCTCGACCGCATGGAGGTCCTGGAGATCCCGGGTTACACGCGCGAGGAGAAGCTGGAGATCGCGCGGCGGCACCTGGTATTGAAACAGATCAGCGAGCACGGTCTGACCAACGAGCAGATCGTCTTCGACGACGAGGTGCTCACCACGGTGATTGAACAGTACACGCGCGAGGCCGGGGTGCGGAACCTGGAACGCGAGGTGGCCAACGTCATCCGGGGCATCGCCGTCAAGGTGGCCGAGAACGAGGCGTACGATCCGAAGCTGACGCCCGAGAAGATCGCCGACCTGCTGGGGCCGCAACGCTATTTCTCCGAGATAGCCGAGCGGACCGAGGTGCCGGGGGTGTCGACGGGGCTGGCATGGATGCCAACGGGCGGAGACATCCTCTTCATCGAGGCCTCGCTGATGTTCGGCAAGGGTCAATTGATCCTGACCGGGCACCTGGGCGACGTCATGAAGGAGTCGGCGCGGGCGTCCCTGTCGTGGGTGCGCACTCACGTCGACGAGCTGCAGATCCAGATGCCGGACATCGAGAAGATGGACATCCACGTGCACGTGCCGGCGGGCGGCGTCTCCAAGGACGGGCCGTCAGCGGGCGTGGCGATGACCGTGGCGCTGGTGTCACTCTTCACCGGGCGACGCGTGCGGGGCGACGTCGCGATGACCGGCGAGATCACCTTGCGAGGCAGCGTCCTGCCGGTGGGGGGCATCAAGGAGAAGGTGCTCGCCGCTCACCGCGCGGGCATCAAGCGCGTGCTGCTGCCGGACCGGAACCGCAAGGACCTGGTCGACATCCCCGACAGCGTGAAGAAGGATCTGGAGCTCATCTTCGTCAAGAAGATCACCGAGGCTATGGACCTGGCGCTGGAGCCGGTTGCGGTGATGGTGTCGCCCGATACGCCCCTGACGCCCGAGACCTCGGCACGAGCGTAGCGGCAACCCTTGACCTGGCTCCCGGTGCTGCTCGCTCTGGGGCCGGCGGTGTCGGTCACGGGTGAGGGTGACTGCCCGTCGGCGACGGACGTCGACGCGCGGGTGCGGGCGCTCTTGCCCGAGAGAGAGGGAGTGCCCGACAGGGCGACGCTCGAGCTCGTGGGGCCCGCGTTGCAGATTGCGCTGTTCTCGCCCGACGGGGCGCGGATCGGGGAGCGCCGGCTCGATAGATCCGGCACCTGCGCCGAGCTGGCGGGAGCGGCGGCCGTGGTGATCGCCAGCTGGGCGAGCAGCGGGCACCCGGAGTTCCTGGCGGCCCTGCCCACGCCGGTGCTTGCCGTGGTCCGTGCGACGACACCGCCCTCCGCGACGACGTGGCGCTGGGAAGTGGGCGCCGGGCTGGGGGCGACGGTCTCGAACGGCGCGGTTCCGGCCCTGGCGCTCAGCGCCACGGTGGGCAAGACCGGGCGCCGGACGGCGCTGCGGCTCGCCCTCATGGGCTCGGGGTGGCAGGACGAGCGGCTGGGGACCGGGCAGGCCCAGTGGCGGCGCTGGCCGCTTGCCCTCGGCCCGCAGTTCCGGCTGGTCGATCGGATGGTGGTGGTGGAGGCCACGGGACAGGCAGCGATGGCTCTCGCCCAGGTCCGGGGCAGGGGCTTCGATACCACTCGTGACCACCTGGCCGTGCGGTTCGGGGCCAATGCCGGTCTGGCGGTGGCCCTCCGGAGGACGGGCTGGAGGCCCTGGCTCGGACTGAACGTCTTCTTCTGGCCACTGGACGAGAATCCCGAGGGTGACGGTGCCGTGACGACGTTGCCGCACTGGGACGTGGCGCTGGTGGTCGGTGCTGCACTCGGCCGGTGAAAGGTTTCCACGGCTGCCGCCACAGAACAGGCATGCTGAAGAGGAGACCCGCGATGTCGAAGCGTGGACTGTTGTTCCTGTCTGCGGTCGCCGCAGGATGCGGCGCGGACCGGTACTTGGTCGGGGTAAGTGCAGACGGGGGTGTGGACGGGGCCATGATGGAGCCCCCGGATTTGCGGAGCTCGCCTTCACCCGACGTCGTCAACCAACCCGATGCGGTGGTGGCGGCCGATCGGACACCCGTCGCCGCCTGCAGCTATGGCGCGGCCCCGATTCCGGTCCGGCGGGTGGCCATCACCCAGCAGGTCCTGGCTTCTCGGCTGTCGCGATTCATCATCGCCGGGACCGGGATACCCGACGGACCGTGGAGTGGCGCCACCACCGCCGAGGTCGAGACCAGCGTGCGCGACTGGTTCGGCTCGACGGAGCCGCAGCACCTGACGCCCCACGCACTCGGAGTGATCAAGTTCTTCCCGGCCTGGCTGGGAGCGGCGCCAGGGCAGTTCTCGGTGATAGGCGCCTTCACCAGCGGGCGCGGCGGCCTCCAGCGGCTCCTGACCGGTACCTTCGGACCACCTGCCGAACAACGGCTTGGCGTGCTCTCCGATCCCGACGTGCTCACCACACGGGCGCACGCCAGCACGCGGGGCACCTGGCTGCAGAACAATCTGATGTGCATGCAGCTGCCGCCGCATCCGCCGAGCATCCCGCCACCGCCCCGTCCGGCGCCGGGAAGCACCTACCGTCAGACCCTGACGAGGCAGACGGCCGACCCCTCGTGCCAGGGGTGTCACCGCTTGATCGATCCGCCGGGCTTCGCCTTCGAGAACTTCGACGAGCGCGGCCGGTTCCGCACCATGGACAACGGTCTGCCGGTGGACGCGACCGGCACCTTCACTGTCGACGGCCGTCAGGTCGCCTTCGACGGCCCAGCCAATCTGATGACGGCGCTCGCCAGCTCGTGCGGCGTGCGCGAATGCTTCGTTCGACGGTGGATGGAGTACGCGCTCGGCACCTCCGGACGCATGCTGAAACCGCAGGACGACGCTGGCGTGCGCGAGGTGGCCGCCGCTTTCGCCGCCTCGGGCGACAACCTGTTCGAGCTGGTCGTGGCCATCACCCTGTCGCAGCCGTTCCTGGCTCCCTAGAGGTTATCCTGGGGATGATGGGTCAGGCGAAGGCCTCCTACGCGCCGCTGGCGGCGGAGGCCTTCGATCTGACCGAGGTGTACCGGGAGCACGCGGAGACGGTGTCGCGATGGGTGCGCCGGCTGGTCGGGTCTGAATCCGAGTCCGAGGACGTGCTCCACGACGTGTTCCTGGTCGTGCAACGCAAGCTGCCCGGGTTCCGCGGGGAGGCACAGCTCACCACCTGGCTGTACGCGATCACGGTCCGCGTGGTGCAAGACCGGCGGCGTCGCGGCCGGTGGCGGCAATGGCTGCCCTTCGGGGCCACTGCCGAGGACGAACTGCCGACCGAGACGCCCAACCCGCTTCAGGCTCTGGAGAGCCAGCAGGCCGCGGAACTGACCTACCGCTTGCTCGACGGTCTGCGCGAGAACGACCGCACGGTCCTCATCCTCTTCGAGCTGGAGGGGCTGAGCGCGGAGCAGATCGCGACCGTCACCGGTACCTCCCGCACCAACGTGTGGGTACGGCTGCACCGGGCGCGCAACCGCTTCCGCGCAGCATTCGAGAAGGTTCGACAATGAAAATCAACGAACGCTGGATCGATCGTCCTACCGATGGTGGCACGGCGGATGACCGCATCGGGTCGCTGCTGCGGCAGCTTCCGCCGGCGGCACCGCTGCCACCAGATGCCCTGATGCGCGTCAAGGCCCGGCTGCGACGCCGGACCGGATCTGCACGCGGACGCTGGTTGCGCTGGGCCACGGTCGCGGCTCTGCTGATCCTTGGGAACACCGGCCTCGTCTTCGCCACGCGCGAGGTGATGCGCTGGTTCGCCGCCCGGCGGGCGCCCACCCTGCCCGTTCCGGCCGTGCCGCCCCCCGTGCGCAAGCATGCGTCCGCGCAAGCCCCGGTCGCGGCTGGGCCGGCGCCGGTCGAGCCGGCCGCTACCATCGAGATTCCAGCCGTCGAGAAGCTCTGGCGTCACGCGCGGGCTGTCAGGCAGCCGGCTGTCGAAACGGCACCGGCGCCCGCGCCCATTCCTTCACCCCCTGTCGTGCAGGCGCCCGCGGAGACGGCCGCCCTACTACCGGCCGTCGCTGCACCGCCCGCGCGGGCGTCGGCGCCGACGCAGCCGATGCTGGCTACCCCGGCGCCGACGCCGGCCTCGGGGTCGCTGGCCGCGGAAGCCGAAGTGCTGACTCGCGCCCTCCAGCAGCTGCGGCAAGAAGGGCGCCCGGCCGAAGCGCTGGCGACACTGGAGAGCTACGCCGAGCGATTTCCCGGCGGGGGCCTCCGTCGCGAGGCAGCCGTGGCGCGCGTCGACGCCTTGCTGGCGCTCGGACGCAAGGAGCAGGCGCTGGCGGTCCTCGAGGGGCTGCCGCTCGAGGAGGTCGGCCGCGCCGATGAACTGCGGGTGATCAGGGGCGAGCTGAAAGCGGCGCGCGACTGCCAGGGCGCGACCGCCGACTTCGATCGCGCGCTGGCGGGGCGGTCGCCCGCGTCGCTCCAGGAGCGCGCGCTGCATGGCCGTGCCGCATGCCGGGCGCGGCTGGGGGATGCGGCAGGCTCGCAGGCCGATCTGCGCGAGTACCTGCGACGCTTTCCGGACGGCCGCTTCACCGACGACGTCAGACGGAAGCTGGTGCCGTCACCAACGCCCTGAGCTGCTCCGGGCGCTCGACGAGGAACGTGGGGCTCTCGGCCTCGAGGCGGACGCGCGTGGTGTAGCCCCACAGCGCCGCCGCGCTGGCACAGCCCGCAGCGCGCGCCAGAGCCATGTCTGGCAGGCCATCGCCCACCATGAGCGCAGGTTCGCCGAACCGCGCGAAAAGGGACCGCGCCGCGGCCGGGTCGGGCTTGCGCGGGAAGCCGTCGTTCTCCCCGAGTATGGCGTCGAAGTGGGCGGCCAGCCGTAGCTCGTCCAGCAGAGCGCGTGCCACGGAGCCGACCTTGTTGGTGAGAACCGCCAGCCGGCAACCGGCGCCACGTAGCTCCACCAGCGCCGGTTCGATGCCCTCGTACGCGCGGGTCTCCACACAGGGGTGAGCCAGGTAATGGGCGACGATCGCATCGGCCAGCGCCGACGCGTCGGCCACGTCACGACCGGCGACGGCGAGTGCCTTCTCGGCGAGCTTTCCCACGCCCTCGCCCACCAGACCGCGAACCACGTCGATGGGCAGCGGCGGAAGGCCGCGGCCGCCCAGCGCGTGGTTCAATGCCCCGGCGATATCCGGCAGCGAGTCGACCAGGGTTCCGTCGAGATCGAAGATGACCAGCGCAAACCGCACGAGCGCATTGTTATAATTGAACGCAGGGCCATGTCACAGCGGTACGAGACCATGTCGGGCCTGCCGCTGGAGCCGGTGTACCGACCCGACGACCAGGAACGCGGCGGCTTCCGGTACGACGAGCACCTCGGCGATCCGGGCCAGTTCCCGTTCACGCGCGGGCCCCACGCCACGATGTACCGGGGGAAGCCCTGGACGATGCGCATGTTCTCGGGCTTCGGCACGCCCGAGGACACCAACCGTCGCTTCAAGTTCCTTCTCGGCCACGGCCAGACCGGGCTATCGACGGCCTTCGATATGCCGACGCTGATGGGGTACGACCCCGACCACGCGCGGGCGCTCGGAGAGGTGGGCCGCGAGGGGGTGAACGTCTGTTCGCTCGACGACATGGATCGTCTGTTCGACGGCATTCCGCTGGATCGGGTGTCGACGTCCATGACCATCAACGCGCCGGCGGTGGTGGCGCTGGCGCTGTACGAGGCGCTGGCCGAGAAGCGCGGCATCGCGCCCGGCAAGCTGACGGGCACGATCCAGAACGACATGTACAAGGAGTTCATCGCCCAGAAGGAGTGGATCTGCGGGCTGCGGCCCCACCTGCGGATCATCCGCGACATGCTGGTCCACTGCACGAAGCGGATGCCGCTGTGGAACACGATCAGCATCAGCGGCTACCACATCCGCGAAGCGGGGGCGACGGCGGTGCAGGAACTGGCGTTCACGCTGGCCGACGGGATCGGCTACGTCCAGCTGGGGCTGGACGCCGGCCTCGACGTGGATGCCTTCGCGCCGCGGCTGTCGTTTTTCTGGGACGTGCACAACGATTTTTTCGAGGAGGTGGCCAAGCTGCGCGCCGCGCGGCGGATCTGGGCGCGCCTGATGCGCGAGCGGTTCCAGGCGAAGAACCCGCGGTCCTGGCTGCTCCGCGCACACGCGCAGACGGCGGGGGTCTCCCTGGTCGCGCAGCAACCCTTGAACAACGTCGTGCGCACCACGCTGCAGGCGCTGGCGGCCGTGCTGGGAGGCGTGCAGTCGCTACACACCAACGGTTACGACGAGACCTTCGCCCTGCCCACCGAAGAGGCGGCGACGCTGGCTCTGCGCACCCAGCAGATCATCGCCGAGGAGTCCGGAGTA
The DNA here is from genome assembly GCA_031423255.1 of Myxococcales bacterium. Taxonomy (GTDB): domain Bacteria; phylum Myxococcota_A; class Polyangia; order Fen-1088; family Fen-1088; genus JANPFD01. The sequence goes on from JANPFD010000113.1 coordinate 115,336, forward strand.
CCCTCGGTGGCTGACCCGCTGGGTGGTAGCTACTTCCTCGAGACGATGACCGACCGCATGGAGGCCGAGGCGCAGAAGTATCTGGATCGCATCGACGCCATGGGGGGCATCACCAGCGCCGTCGAGCAAGGCTTCCCTCAGCGCGAGATCGCCAACGCCGCCTACGCCCACCAGCGCCAGGTCGACGCCGGCGAACGCACGGTGGTCGGCGTGAACAAGTACGAGACGGGCGATCCCGGGGCGGTCCCGATCCTGAAGATCGACCATGCGCCCGAGCGCGACCAGGTCGTGCGGGTCACCGAGCTGCGCAAGCGCCGCGACGGCGTGTCAGCGAAGCAAGGCATCGAAAATGTGCGACGGGCGTGCGAACGACCTGACGCGAACGTGATGGACGCCGTGCTGGAAGCCGTCAAGCGCGACGTCACGCTGGGCGAGATCTGCCAGGTGTTCCGCGAGGTGTTCGGGGAACACAGAGACCCGGCCTACGTATGAAGAGGGGAACCCACAACGGATGAGCACGCCCAGCGTCGGCCAGGACATCGAGGACATCTGCACGCGTTGCGGAGACACGTGGCACGTGGTGATGGCCAAGATGGGAGATCGCGTCATCAAGGTGGTGTGCAAGCTCTGCGCGACGCAACACCACTACCGGGGCGAGAACGCCGGTCCCGACAAGCCGGCAAGCGGCAGCACGAAGTCATCGTGGGGAGCCAGCCGTCGCCGGCGGCCGTCGAAGAAGCAGGCCGCGCCACCGGCGCCACCGCCGACTTTCGACCCGAGCCGGCCGCCACGCGCCTACTCGGTGAAGGAGACCTACCTGCCCGGTGAGCGGGTGGTGCACGCAAGCTTCGGCACCGGGGTCGTCGCCAGCACGCCGGGACCGGGGAAGGTGGATGTGGCGTTCCCCGCGGGCCCACGGACGCTGGCCTGCGCGAAGGCAATCTCCACGCTCGAGCGGCCGACGGCCGCGGCACATGTCCCGATCGCCGATCGGCCGCCCGGCAAGAACGAAGGCGGCCGCTGAATGGGTTAGTATCCGCCGCCCGTGTCGCCGGCGAGGCAATTCCTGGGTTACAAGGCCGCCTCGGCGATCGCCGTATTCTTCGTGCAGTCGGCGGTCTATTACCCGATGGGCCGTCTGGCGCTCGACCGCTCGCAGACGCTTTTGTCGACGCCGCTCGATCGGGCGATCCCTTTCTTGGTCTGGACCACCTGGTTCTACCTGCCGGTGTATCTGGGCCTCTTGATCATCTGCATGGTCGCCTTTCGCGATCGGGTGCTCTTCAACCGGGCGCTGGTTTGCGTGGCCGGGAACCTGGTGGTGGCGGCGCTGGGCCACTACTTCGTGCGGGCCGAGTACCCACGGCCCGCGATGGTGCCCCCGTTCACCGATGCCTCGTCCAGCTTCCTGGCTTGGGTTCACTCGGTCGACCCGCCCAGCAACGTCTTTCCGTCGCTGCACGTGGCGCACACATCGGTGCTGGCGTTCATCCTGACCCGTGACCGGCCGCGTCTCGGCGCGGTGACCATCGTGCTGGGAGTCGTGCTTGCGCTCTCGACGCTGACGACGAAGCAGCATTTTCTGGCGGACGTGGTTGCCGGCTACTTGATGGCCTTCGTGGGACGGGCCTGGGCGTTGCGGGGCCTCTCCGGGCGAAACTCGACGGCGGAGGAACGGCCGGCCAAGATGGCGTGACGGTGAAGGCCCACGCCAAAGAGGTCACGGCGCCCGCACCCCCGATCGTCGTCGAGACGCAGGCCGCGGCGTGGCGACGATCCTTGGGGCTGCTCTGGCTCGGGCAGGTGGTGTCGCACCTGGGGGATGCGCTCTTCCTGGTGGCCGTCTTCTTCCTGGCGCTCGAGGTGACCGGTTCGAAGGCGATGAGCGCCGTGCTGGTCGCCATGAACTTCCTGCCAGCGCTGGCGCTGGGTCTGTTCGCCGGCGCCATCGTCGATCGCTACGACCGGCGGCGCCTGATGATCGCCGCCGATCTGGTGCGGACGGTCGCCGTGGGCGCGATCCCCGTGCTGTACCACACCGGCAATCTGGGCACGGTCTGGCTGGCGGTGGCGATGTTCAGCCTGGCCACCGGCACCACGGTGTTCAACCCGGCCATCAAGGCGCTCCTCCCCACGATCATCCCGGCCGGACGGCTGACCCCCGCGGTGGCGCTTTTTCAGTCTTCCGAGTACATCGCGCTCGTCATCGGGCCGGCCCTGGCGGCGGTGGCGATCCCGCGGTTGGGTATGGTCCACCTGTTCACCCTCGATGCGCTCACCTTCCTGTTCTCGGCGCTGTGTCTGATGGCGCTGCCGGACGAGGCGCGCCGGTTCGCGTCGCGCGCGCCTGTGGTGGCAATCCTCGACGAGATCAAAATCGGCCTCGAGTCCGTGCGCCGAAATCCGGTGCTGCGCGCGGTGCTGATCCTCGCCGCAATCGACAACCTGATGGTGATGGGGCTGACCCAGGTGGGCACGGCGCTCCTGGTGAAGGAGCGACTCGGCCTCGGTCCCGAAGCCTACGCGCGGGTCCAGATGTTCTTCTTCCTGGGGCTCGCCACCGCCAGCGCCGGCGTATGGCTGCTGGCGCGCGAGTTGCCGAAGGGCTTGCTGATCCTGGTGGGGGTGGCGCTGGATGGCCTGACCTTCATCCCGCTCGCCTTCTGTCGCACGCTGCCACAGGTGCAGGCGGCGATGTTCCTGCATGCGATCGCCATCCCGCTCATCATCATTCCGCGCACGGTGCTGATCCAGCAGTCGGTGCCGGGGCTACTGCACGGGCGCGTCTTCGCCATCGTCAACGTCACGGTGTTCGGGATGACCGCGATCTCCACGGCGGCGGTGGGCTGGATGGCGGAACGGGTGGCGCCCCACGTGCTGTTCGGGGTCCTGGGAGCGATGGGCGCCCTGTCTGGTATCGTCGGACTCGGGTCGCGGCGGTTGCGCGCCACCAGGTGACAGTGCCAGGGCGCGGTGAACGTATCGAGGCGTCGTGCATCGCGCTCGACGACAAGGGTGCGGCGATCGCGGAGGTGGACTCGATGCGCCTGCACGTGCCCGGCGCCCTGCCCGGCGAACGTGTGGCCGCCATCGTCGAGCACCGCTCGCCCCACCGCCCGGAGGCATGGGCACGACTCGATCAGGTGTTGCAACCGTCGCCCGAACGCGTGGCTCCGGTCTGTCCCGCGTACGGACCGTGTGGCGGCTGTCCACTCCAGCACCTGGCTTATCCGGCGCAGGTCGCCTGGAAGCGGGAGCGCGTGGTGGCCGCGCTGGCCGTGCACCCGTCGCTGGGCGGCGTGCCGGTGGCGGCCTGCGTGCCGTCGCCACGGCCGCTCGGGTACCGCAATCAGGCAAAGTACGTCTACGGCCGGACGGAAGCGCGACGCCTGGTGCTCGGGGCGTACGTGCCGCGGTCGCACGCCATCCTGGACATGGCGGGCTGCCAGGTGGTCGAACCGCCGCTGGACGAGGTGGCGGCGGTAGCGCGTGAGGTCCTCGCCGCGCGCGCCGTGGCGCCCTACGATGAACGAACGCATGCGGGGTTGCTCCGCTACGTGCTCCTGCGAGCCAGCGCCGCAGGCGATGTGCTGGTGACCCTGGTGACCGCGCGCGATGAATGGCCGGAGGCGCGAGCGCTGGCCGAGGAGTTGCGCGCCCAGGCACCGCGCGTGCTCGGCGTGGTCCAGAACGTCAACCCAACGATCGGCAATGTGCTTCTCGGCCCGACGGAGATCGTGCTCGCGGGGCAAGCCAGCTACGAAGATGCGATCGGCCCGGTGCGGGTCGAGCTCACCTCGCGATCGTTCTTCCAGGTGAACCGCGACGTCGCCGCCGAGGCCTACGCGCGCGTGCGCTCCGCCGCCGAGAACCTGGGCGCGATCGATCGCGCCATCGATCTGTACGCGGGCGCGGGCGGGATCGCCTTCGCGCTGGCGCCGACCACGCGCGAGGTGCTGGCCATCGAGGAGAACGCAGCGGCCACGCGCGCGGCCAGCGCTTTCGCGGCTCGTCAGGGCCTCGCCCATGTGCGCTTTGCCACGGGCGATGCATCCGAACTTCTGATGAGCGCCTCTTCGGCAGATCTGGTCGTTCTCAACCCGCCCCGCTCCGGGTGCGCGCCCGCCGTGCTTGCCGCCGTCCGCCGGATGCGCCCGCGCCTCGTCGCCTACCTCAGTTGTGACCCCCAGACCCTGGCGCGCGACCTCGACAGCCTCGGTCGCGACCTGACGGTGACCGATGTGACGCCGCTCGACATGCTGCCCCACACCCCCCACGTGGAGGCCCTGGCCCTCCTGGTTTCGTCCGGTTCCACGCCCTAAACCTTCGGCGTCATGAAGGAAATGCCACCTGCGAAAACAGGGGGTTTCTGGAATGTTTCCGCCAGGAAAGAACTTTGGGGGGCATCCAGAAAATTCTTTACACCCCCCCCGTGGGCTGGTTTCCTGCGCAGCGAGACAAGGCAGCCACAAACCACCACCCAGGGGGAATAATTACGATGCGTCGCACCGCAACCGCCATCTTCATCTCGCTCCTTTCGCCGCTCGCGGCATTGGCCCAGCCTCCACCTCCGCCGCCGGTGCCCGGCGCGGAGACCCCGCCGCCCCCGCCGCCCGCCGCGGAGCCTGCGCCTGCGGTGATGGCGCCTGCGCCCATGGCGCCGATGACGACCTCCAGCGCCCCGATGAGCACCGGCCCGATCGTATGGGAAGGTCTCGTCGACACGTACTACATGTACAACATCACCGGTGACCCGAGCACGCAGCCCCCAGTGGGTCGCGCTTTCGATACCATCTCCAACAGCTTCACCCTGAACTACACCGAGGTCTCAGCCTCGATGAACGCCGACCCGGTCGGTTTCCGGATCGACCTCGGCTACGGGGCCACGGGCGCCATCATCAATGGCTTCGCCGGCGCCGGCTCGGGTATGGGCACGGCGGCAAAGCCGGACCCCATCGCCGCCGCGTTCTACAGCAACGCGTTCCTGGTGCAGCAGGCGTACGCCACGGCGAAGTTCTCGGGCTTCACCCTGGACGCCGGCCGCTTCGTGACCAGCGCCAGCGACGAGGTCATCGAGTCCAAGTCGAACTGGAACTACTCGCGGTCGTTCCTGTTCAACGCCGTGCCGCTGGTCCACACCGGGCTCCGCCTCGGCTACAAGATCAACGACATGATCAGCGCCAACCTCCAGGTGATCAATGGCCACAACAACGATCCGGACAACAACGCGAACAAGACCTTCGGTGGCCAGGTGGCCGTCACGGCGAGCCCCGCGACCAGCGTCTTCGTGACGACCTACATCGGCAACGAGGGCGCGCCGACGGGCGACAAGACGGCGATGCTGTTCGACCTGGTGGTCGCCCAGACCGTCAGCGATACCGTGGCGCTGAGCCTGAACGCTGACTACTGGAAGGCCGGCGACCCGAACTTCTGGGGCGTGGGCCTCAAGGCGCGCTTCCTGCTGTCTCCGGATTTCAACCTGGCGGTTCGCGGAGAGTACCTGCAGGGTGACAAGGGCGGCCTCGGCTTCGGGACCAAGACCAGCATCTACGAGGGCACCGTCACCGCCATCTGCCCGATGGGCAAGAACTACGAGCTGCGGCTCGAGGTGCGCGCCGACCTCTCCGACAAGGAGATCTTCATGAAGGGCGCCGAAACGAAGAAGAACCAGGTCACCGGCACCCTCGGCTTCCTGGCCTGGCTCTAGCAACAATCTTCCAGCGATAACTTAAGGGGAGGCTTCGGCCTCCCCTTTTTCTTTTCTGAGCAAGAAGAAGAGGCCCGCCGCCATCACCGCCACCGAGCCCCACTGCCCGGGCGTGAGGCCGCCGTAGCGCACGTCGACCACGCGCAGGAAGTCGAACAGGAAGCGCACCGGCGCGTAGAGCAGCGCCAGCAGGCCCACGAAGAAGCCGCGCCGCCTGGGCTTGCGGCCCAGTGCCAGGAACAGCAGGGCCAGCGGGATGGTGTAGAGCGCCTCCTCGAGTCCGAGGTTGTGGCGCACGACCCCATCCTGATCGCGCATGCCGAGGAAGAACGACGTCGCCGCTCCCGGGTGATCGAAGGCCAGGAAGCATCCGGTGCGGCCGAAGATCCAACCAAGCGGGAATCCGTACGCCACGGCGTCGAGGTAACCCCAGCGCGCAGCACCCGTGTCGACGCGTCGGAAGAACAGCATCGAGGCCACGATCGCCCCCAGGAAACCTCCGAACGAGCTGAGTCCCTCCCAGAACTTCAGCAGCCGGACAGGCTCGGCCCAGGTCTGCCCGGGGAAGTAGACCAGGCGATCGATCAGATGGGCGCCGGCAAAACCGCCCAGCAGCACCCAGGTGACGAGGCGGTCGGCCATCAGGGGATCGAGGCCGGTGGCCGCCGCGCGCCTGCGGACCGCCCACATGCCCGACAGCATGGCCAGCGCCACCATCACGCCGAAGGCGTGAATGGTGACTAGGCCAAGGGACAGCTGGGGCTGGGCGAAGTACGGGATCACGTCGCCCAGGTTCTATCAGGGCTAGCGCACGTGTTCGAGAAAGCGCTCGATCGGCTTGCTGGCGTACGTCGACGCCGGGATGACCGGCCGCGGTTGCACGATGCCGGCGTGCTTGCGTGCCAGCGCCTCGTACTTGGGCACGAGCTGATTGCGATCGACGTAGCCGCCTTGCATGCGCCGCAGACGCTCGGCCGCGCGCGCGTATTTCGCCGCCTTCGGCGGCACGGGTTGCTCGCGCACGACGGTCACGCGCGCGCCGCCGAGGGCGTCCGCTGCGTCGTAGAGCGCGAGCGCCTTGCGGTCCAGACGGTTCGCATCGTAGAGAGCCTGCTCGATGAGTCGGTTCTTGTAGACGAAGCCCGCATTGATGCGCCGGTAGGCATCGGCCCAGTGCCGCAGATCGTCGGCGTGCTGCCACGCTTCCGCCGCTTCGCTCCGCATCCCCGACGCGGAAGAGGACGCCGCGTCGTCCGCGCGCGCCATGGTCCCTGTCGCCAACATCCCCGCCATCACCGCCGCAAACATTGCAGATTTCATGCGCCCCTCCGCAGGCATTCTCGTCACGCTAGGGCGTCGGACAATGCCTCCGCGTCCACTCGGCCATGCCGATGCCAGCAGCGACGGCGACCGGGAAGGAGTTGTTGATGCCGTACATGGGGATGCCCACCACGGCGTCAGCCGCTTGCAGCAACGCCGGTGACACCCCGGTGGTCTCGCTGCCGAACACCATCAGGCAAGCCGCAGGCAACTCGGCCCGCCACAGATCGACCTGGGCGTGCTCGCGCTCGAAGGCGATGACCGGAAGGTTTCGCTCACGCGCCCAGGCCACCAAAGCATCGTCGGTGGGGAGGTAGACCAGGTTCTCGTACTTGTCCATCCCCATGGCCGCGCGCCGGTAGAACGGTTCGTCGCCGACGAGCACGATCTCCCCCACCAGGAACGAATGGGCGACCCGGATGATCGCCCCCACGTTGAAAGGGTTGCCTGCGCGCAGCACCGCGATGCGAAGCGGCCGCCGCAGTGTCTGCAGGTTCTCGCGGATCTCCGCGATCGGCAGGTCGAAGCCAGGGACGTGCATCTACTTGCCCAGCCAGCGCGCGAACCAATCCTGCGCCGCCTTGTTCTGCTCGTCAGTCACCTTGTGCCCGACTCCCATGGCCACGTCGATCTTCAGCTTGTCAGACGCGCCCGCCTGCTTGTAGGCATCCTCGGCCGCGGCGAAGGCAACCTTGGCGCCTTCGATGGGGCAGTTCGGATCCAGTTCCCCGTTGATGATCATCAGCGGTCGTCCGGCGAACAGGCGGAGCATGCTCGGCGCATCGAACTCGTCGAGGATCCCGGGGAGGATCTTGTTCCAGACGGCGCGGCAGACGCGGGCGTTCACCTCTTTTTCGCCCAGGTCCTTGGCGGCTGCGACGTGGGTGGCCTCGACGGTCTTGGCACGCCCCTGCCACTGCTCGTTGGCCAGGCTCCAGCGAAAGCTCTGCACGGCGATGGCCGGGACCGCCACCCGCACCCGCTCGTCGACGGCGGCCGCCAGCCAAGTCTGGATCCCGCCCATGCTGAACCCTGTCATGCCGATACGCTTGCCGTCCACGTCGGGCCTGGTCTGCAGGTAGTCGACGAGGCGCCAGGCGTCCCAGACGGTGTCGTAGAACCAGGGGTGCTCCTGCTCGGCCACCGGTGCCCGCCAGGCCTTGGTGATGGCGTCGATGTAGATCTCGCGCGAACCCGGGCGCTGGCCGTGGTAACGCGCGTCGATGGAGACCGCGATGAATCCGCGCCTGGCCATCGCGTCGCACCAGGCGCGGTGCTGTTCCTTGTTGCCACCCGTGCCGTGAAAGACGATCACCACCGGCAGGCGACCCTGCGCCTTCGCCGGCTTGACCAGCAACATCGGCATGCGCTCGATCGCGCCTGAGCGCTTCTTCTCGGTGGCGATGGTCAGCGTCTCGGCGACGAGACCATCGGGGCCCGCCTTGGTCTCGACCAGGCGGGGATCGGCCGGCACGCGCGGCCGATCCAGGAGCTTCAAGAACGCCGCCCGGACCTCGGCCGGAGTCATCGCCGTGGCCTGCCCCGGCCCGCCGACCTTCATCCGGCGCCGAAACAGCTTGTCCTTGGCGCACAGGAACAGGTAGCTGCGGTCCGGGCCTCCGAAGGCGACGCTGATCGCCGCCTGCGTCGGCTTGGCGATCACGCCGCCGAGGCGCCCGGTCCAGTCGAACATCTGGATGCCCGAAAACGAGGTGACGTAGAAGCGGCCGTCGGCGTCGACCGTCATGCCGTCGCCGCCGCTCTCGACGTGGCCCACCGGCGTGCGCAGGTCCATCCAGGCAGCGCCATGGTTGAGGTCGCCGTTGGCCTCGATCCGGAACGCCCAGACGTGGGTGCCTCCGAACTCGGAGACGGCCAGGGACCCCTCGTCGGGCGTCAAGGCGATGCCGTTGGGTTTGACGATGCCCGAGGCCACGGCGCGCACCTTGCGCTGCCTGTCGACCAGCATGACCTGGCCCTTGCCGGTATCGGTGAAATAGACGAGCCCCTTGCGCGTGACGACCAGATCGTTCGGCTGCGCGTCCTCGACGAGCACCGTGATTCCTTTCGTCGCGGGATCCACGGCGATGATCTGCTTTTTCGGCGCCTGCGTGGCGGCGTAGAGCCGGCCGTCGGGACCGAACTTCATGCCGCTGATGCGCGGCGCCCCGCTCCACCAGACACTCGGTTTGCCGTCGAGGCCGACGCGGTGGACGGCCCCCGCAGGCAGATCCGAGAAGTAGACATTCCCGTCGCGGTCCGCCGTGACAGCGTCGGTGAACTGATAGCCCTCGCCGACGAGTTGCCAGCTCTCGCCTTCGACGAGCACCTTGGACAACGCCTCGTCGCCGCGGAGATTCTGGGCAAGGAGCAGGGCGACGACGAAACGAATCATCGGTAATCTCTCCAGAGCCACCGCAGTGAGTCCGGCAAGATGGCGCCGCCGTGCTTGCCGTTGTGGCCGCCATCGCCGAACTCGAACTTGTAGTCGTAGCCCATGAACTTGAAGGCGGCGGCCATCTGCTGGTTGCCGAGCGGCCAGCTGCCGTGGAGGTTGTCGAGATCGCCGCTACCGTCTTGCAGAAAGACACGGATCGGCTTGCGCTCGGTCTTGCGGACGAGACCCGGATAGACGTCGCCCCCGCGGATGTTGGTGAAGCTACCCACGTGGGTCAGCACCTTGCTGAACTGGTCTGGCCGCTCCCACGCCACGGTGAAAGCGCAGATGCCGCCCGAACTGATGCCGACGATCGCATGGCCAGCACGGTCCGCGGTGACCTTCCAGCGCTTGCCCACCTCGGGAAGGATCTCTTCGAGCAGGAAGCGCGCGTACCTGTCCCCCAGCGAGTCGTACTCGAAGGTGCGCATGGCGCGGCCTTTTTTCCCGGTCTCGGCAGCAGGCACGATCCCGGGGTCGACGAAGACGCCGATGGTGACAGGCATCTCCTTGCGATGGATGAGGTTGTCCATCACCACGGGCGCGCGGAAGCTGCCCTCGGGCTTCGCGTAATTCGTCCCGTCCTGGAAAACCATCAACGCCGCCGGCTTGCTGGCCTGGTACTGCGCCGGCACGTACACCAGCACGTCGCGCTCCGTGCCCGGGTAGATCTTGCTCGTCTTCCAGACGACCGTGTGGATGGCCCCTTTGGGTACGCCCGCCTGGGGCTGCGAATCAGGACCGAGCTTGTAGTCGTCCGCGGCCAAGGCCGGGCCGGCGGCGAGCAACGCCAAGAACAGCGCCATTGGTCTCATGTGTCACCACGCGAAGATGAAGGCGCCGAGAATACCCGCAATCACGCAGACGATGATCAGCACCCAGAAATCCTTGGTCCGGGTGACCGGCACCGGCGGCGTCGACGGCTGGGCGAAGGTAACCGTGGCCATGGTGAAGATACGCTCCACCATCTTCGTCCCCACGAGGTCGCCTGGCTTTTGATCGAGCTGGTGCTTGTAGTGACGGCCGGCGACGGGCAGCAAGGAGGCCATCGAGCAGTACTTCAAGAAAGCGTCGTGCTTACCGTCGTCGGCCCATGCGGCCAGCACCTCGGCCCAGAGCTCGGCGCCCTTGTCGTCCAGCTTCAGGGCCAGCTCCTCGGCCTTCTCGGGGGTCCAGTTGACAAACACCAGCCCGCAGCGCGCGCAGGCCTCGGTCTCGGCCGGACGCTCCTGCTTGCACTTGGGGCAGACGTCGCTCACGGCTGGCTTCGCATCAGCGGCACGGGCATGAAGATGGCAGCAAACGCCACGCACACGACCCAGAACAGGGCGGCGCGGCTGCGGGAAAGCGGCCGGTCGTCCACGGGCGGATGATACTGGCCGCGGGCCAGCCACTTCATCAAGAAAAGGAGGCCCGCCCACAGCATCCAGAAGAAGCCGGCTTCCGACGCCACGAGGAAGCCCAGCCCCAGGGCCAGGACCGGCAAGAGGAGGTGGATCACCCGCGACGCCCGGAGGTACCGGTTGCCGAAGTACGCGATGGCAATGTGTCCGCCGTCCAGCTGCCCGATCGGGATGAGGTTGACCATGGTGACCAGCAGCCCCGCCCAGCCCGCCCAGGCGGTCGGATGCAAGATGACGTCCTGACCGTTGCCAGGCAGCCAGATCCCCTTGGCTCCGAACTTCAGCAGCGCATAGAGCAACGAGTTGCCCTCCTGCAGGCCGGCCGCGGAGATGGGTTTCACCTCGGACAGCGTGAGGCCATAGAACAGCACCGGGATCGCCACCACCAGTCCTGCCAGCGGCCCCGCGGCGCCGATGTCGATCAGCTTGCGCCGGTCCGGTGTCTCCGACTGGAAGATGACCGCCCCCATCGTGCCCAGCAGGAACGGTGGTGGCATCGGGATGAAGTGAGGCAGCGAGGCCGAAACGCCGTGGGCGCGCGCAGCGAAGTAGTGCCCGAACTCGTGGCATACCAGGATGGCCATCAGCGGGATCGAATAGGAAGCCCCGCCAGCGACGGTGGTGGTGAAACAGGTGGCGACGAACAGCGCCAGCGGGACCAGCACGCTCCTCACGGTTTCTTGGCTTCCCTGAACGCCCGGCGCCTGGGGAAGGCGTCGTCACCCAGGACAGTCGACGTCTTCTCGAGCAATGAACGCGCCTCGTCGCCAATCGCTTCGGGCACCTCGACGACCAGGCGCACGTGGGCGTCGCCGCGCGCCGACCCGCGGAGCAGGCCCTTGCCGCGCAGCCGGAACACGGCGCCAGGCTGCGATCCCGGAGGCACCTTCATCCGCACCGTGGTGTCGAGCAGCGGCACCTCGATCTCGCCGCCCAGCACCGCCTCGGTGAAGGCGACCGGCACCTCGCAAATCAGAAGGTCCCCCTCCTGCCGATAGAAGGCGTGCGGCCGGACGCGCACGAGTACGAACAGGTCGCCGGCGGGACCGCCGCGGCGGCCGGGCGATCCTTCGCCGGGAACCCGCTGGGTCGTGCCACCGACGGAGTTCGGTGGTACGCGCACCAGATACTCCCGCTCTCGCTCGATGAGGCCCGTACCGGAGCAGGATCCGCAGCGGATGCGGGGTACCTCACCCGAGCCGCCGCAGGTCAGACACTCGCGCCGCGCGCTCAGGAAGCCGGTGCGGTCGCGGGTGAACCCCTGGCCCTCGCAGCGTCCGCACGGCGCCAACCCCGCGGCGCCCCCCTCGGCCCCGGTGCCGGCGCAGACCCGACAGTCCTCGGTGCGATCGAAGCGAATGGTCTTCTCGCATCCCAGCGCCGCCTCGTCGAATTCGATCTCCAGGGTGTAGCGCAGGTCGTGGCCCGCCGCCCGCTTGCGGCCGAGGCCGAACAGGTCGCCGAAGATCGCATCGAAGAAATCCGTCACCTTGGTGACGTCCGCATCCTGGCCGAACGGCAACTCGACCACGCCGAAGCGATCGTACTGCGCCCGCTTGTCGTCGTCGCCCAGCACCGCGTACGCCACCGACACTTCCTTGAACCGCTCCTCGGCGCTCTTGTCTCCCTGGTTGCGGTCGGGGTGATACTTCAGAGCCAGGCGCCGGTAGGCCGCCTTGAGCTCCACCGTCGTGGCGCCGCGCTCGACGCCCAACGTGCGGTAATGATCGGCGTTCACGACCCGGCGGCGCCGCCCTGGATCGACTCGAACAGCCTGTGGGCCCGCTCCTCGAGCCGGGCGACCGCCTCGCGCGCGGCCTCGAAGTCCGTGGTGCCGCCGTCCAGCATGCGCTTGCACTCGGTGATCCGTTCGGCGATCTCGTTCTTCGCCTTGACGTCCAGCTTGCCTCCGAACTCGTCCATGGCCCGCTCGGCCCCGTAGATGAGCGTGTCCGCGCTATTGCGCAACTCGGCCCACTGCTTCTTCTTGACGTCGGCATCTCGGTTGACGTCCGACTCGTTGACGAAACGGTTGATCTCCTCTTCGGACAACCCGGAGGTCGAGCGCACCACCACCTGCTGCTCCTTGCCGGTGTCCAGATCCTTGGCCGAGACGTGTACGATGCCGTTCGAGTCGATGTCGAATGCCACCTCGATCTGCGGGGCGCCGCGCGGGGCCGGCGGGATGCCGGTCAGCTGGAAATGCGCCATGCTCTTGTTGTCCACGGACATCTCGCGTTCGCCCTGCAGGACGTGGACGTTCACGTACGGCTGATTGTCGACGGCGGTCGTGAAAATCTTGGACGCGCGCACCGGGATGGTGGTGTTGCGGCTGATGATGCGCGTGAAGACCCCGCCAGCCGTCTCGACACCGAGCGACAGCGGCGTCACGTCCAGCAGCAGGACGTCCTGCTTGTCGCCGGTGAGCACCGCGCCCTGCAGCGCCGCCCCGACCGCCACCGCCTCGTCCGGGTTCACCGAACGCGAAGGCTTCTTCTTGAAGAAGCCGGCCACCATCTCCTGCACGCGCGGCATGCGCGTCTGCCCGCCCACGAGGATGACGTCGTCGAGATCCTCCACCTTCCAGCCAGCATCCTTGAGCGCCCTCTCGCAGGGCGGGAAGGTGCGATCAAGGATGTCCTGGGTCAGCGTCTCCAGCTTGCCCCGCGTCAGCGTGGCGATGAGGTGCTTCGGGCCGTCATCACCCGCTGCAATGAACGGCAGGTTGATCTCGGTCGACAGCCCGCTCGACAGCTCGTGCTTGGCGCGCTCGGCCGCCTCGCGCAAGCGCTGCAGCGCCATCCGGTCCTGCCGCAGATCGATCCGGGTGTCCTTCTCGAAGCTCTCGGCCAGGTGGGCCACGATGCGCGAGTCCAGATCCTCTCCGCCCAGGAAGCCGTCGCCGCTGGTCGCCTTGACCTGGTAGACGCCCTCGTTCAGGTGGAGCAGCGAGATGTCGAACGTGCCGCCACCGAGATCGTAGACGGCGATACGGCGCGTCGGGGCCAGGCTGAGCGCCCCGTAGGCCAGGGCCGCCGCGGTCGGCTCGTTGATGATGCGCAGGACGTTGAGACCGGCGATGCGACCGGCGTCGCGGGTCGCCTGCCGCTGGCTGTCGTCGAAGTAGGCGGGGACGGTGATGACGGCGTCGGTGACCACCTCGCCCAGGTAATCCTCGGCCGTGCGACGCATCTTCTCGAGCACGAGCGCCGAGATCTGGGCCGGGGCGTAGTCCCTGCCGCGCACCCTCACCCAGGCGTCACCGTTCGACGCGCCCACCACCTCGTACGGCGTGGTCTTCGCGTGCCGTCCGACGTTCGGGTCCTCGAACTTGCGCCCCATCAGTCGCTTGACCGCGTAGACGGTGCTCTCGGCGTTGGTGACGGCCTGCCGCTTGGCGATCATACCGACCAGCGGCTCGCCTTCGTCGACGAAGCCGACCACCGACGGTGTGGTGCGCGAGCCCTCGGCGTTCGGGATCACGAGCGGCTCCGTGCCTTCCAGCACCGCCACGCAAGAGTAGGTGGTGCCGAGGTCGATCCCGATGACCCGACTCATGAGGTCCCGCCGCCGTCGCCACCGCCTTCTTCACCCTCGGTCACCGGACCATCGAGGTCGATCTCCTTGGCCGCCTCGTCGTCTCCCTGGGCCACGGGCTCTGGCGCCACCAGCGCCACCGCGACCACCACCGCCGCCGGCCTCAACAGGCGGTCTCCGATCCGGTACCCGCGCTGCAGCTCGCTGATGATCGTGCCCGGCGCCGAGTCCGCAGTCGGCACGCGCGAAATGGCGTCGTGCACACGCGGATCGAAAGCCTGCCCCTTGGCCTCGAGCGGCCGCACGTCGTAACGCTCCAGCTTGGCCTGGAACTGCCGGAGCACCAGCTGGACGCCCTGCTGCAGGCCCTTGACGTCGGCGCTCTCGCCGATGGCGGCCATCGCCCGCTCGAGGTTGTCGATCACCTCGAGCATGTCCTTGAGGACCGCCTCGCGCGAACGCGATTCGTTCTCGCTCTGCTCCCGGCGGACGCGCTTCTTGTAGTTCTCGAACTCGGCAGCGATGCGCAGCATCCGCTCGCGCATTTCTTTCCGCTCGTTCTCGAGCAACGCCACCTTCTCCTCGGCGGTCGACGCGGCGCGCGGCTCGGGCGGGGGCGTGCCCTCGACAGGGCGGCCTTCGGCCTCCGGAGCAGGCGTGGGCTCCTCGGGCGTGATCGGTGACTCGTCCTCGGTGGTCATCAGGTCGGGGTGATTCGCCCTAAAGCTTGGGAAGTACTTCCGTAATCACCTCGGCGGTGAACTCGACCAATGGTATCACCTTCGAGTAGTTCATGCGCGATGGGCCAATCACTCCTATCGTGCCGAGCGGCCGGTCATCCCCTCCGCCCCCGTAGCTGGCCGCCACCACCGAGATGTCCGTCAGATCGGCCAGATTGGCCTCGGACCCGATGAAAACGCAGATGCCGGGCGCGCTCAAGGTGCGGTCGAGCAAACGCACGATGACGTCCTTCTCTTCCAGCGTCCGCAGCACCCGCTTGGCTCGGTCCAGGTCCTCGGCCACCGCGACCAGGTTGGCCTGGCCGTCGACGTGGATTTCACCGCCCGAGGTATCCGCAGGCACCGCCGCCACCGCCAGCGCCAGCGCCCGGGCCAAGACCGGATCGTTCTTCTCCTTGTCGATTTCTTGCACGATCCGCGCCCGCACCTGATCCAGGGTCAGCCCGTGCACCAGTTCGTTCAGATAGTTGTTCACGCGGTCGAGGTCGGAGGGGGACAGCGGGAAATCGATCGGCACCAGCTTGTTCTGGATCTGGCCGCTCGCCGGGGCGATCACCGCGATCAGCTGATCGTCGCGCAGCCGCACGAACTCGATGTGACTGATCGAGTCTGACTCCGGACGCGGGGTCTGCACCACCACGGCCAGCCGCGACAGCTCACGCAGCATCAGCGACACCCGCTGCATCACCTCCTGCGGATCCGACGAGACCGGTCCCACGCGCTCGCGGATCTCGTCCTTCTCGACGTTCGACAGGCTGCGCACGCGCAGCAGCGTGTCCACGTAGTAGCGAAGGCCACGGTCGGTCGGGATGCGCCCCGCCGAGGTGTGCAGGTGGCGGAGGAGCCCCTGCTCTTCCAGGTCGCTCATGACGTTGCGGACGGTCGCGGGCGAGACGTCGAGCCCGTAGCGCCGCGCCAGCGTCTGCGAGCCCACTGCCTCACCGCTGGACAGGTACTCCGACACGACGGCGTGCAGGATCTTCTTCGCACGGGCGCCGGGGTCGTTCACTCCGCTTGATCTAACTCGAAATTCCGCGAAGGGCCAAGGTACCGGCTACGACTCCAGCGCCTTGCGGCAGTAGTCGTAGCACTTCTGGACCTCCTCGACCGGGTCCCCGCCCTTGTATTCATACTCGATGTTGGCCGGGATCTGCCATTTGTTGTCCCGAAGCACGGTCAGGACCTGCTTGATTGGCGTGTCGCCGTCGCCCAGCGGCACGTTGTCTCCCTGATCCTTCTTCCGGTCCTTGATGTGCAGCGTGACGATGCGCGCGTGGTGCTTCTTCAGGAACTCCACGGCGTCGAAATTCGCGGCGGTGAAGTGGCCGATGTCCAGGTTGATGGCCATGAACTCGCGGCCCGGTCCGGTGATCGCCTGCTCGAAGTCCTCGGGCCGGGCGAACTCGTTCGGCCTGAGGTGCGAGTGGTTGTGCCAGCCGACCTTCAGCTTGTGCTTCTTGGCGGCGACGGCCACGCGCTCGACGGTGCTGAGGTTGCCCGAAGCGGTGATCGCCTTGGCGCCCATCGCCTTGGCCATCTGGAAGCCGCGATCGATCTCCTCGTCCGAGAAGCTGTCGCGAAAGCTGAGGTTATAGGCGTAAAGGTCGATGCCGGCCTTCTTGAACTTGGCGCCGACCTCCTTGAAAAAGGTCATGGGCGTCTCGAGGCGCCACTTTTTCAGCTCCTCGCCCTTCTTGTCCTTGCCCTCGACGTGGCCCTGCCACAGCTCGCACTCTTTGAGGCCGATCTTCTTCATGGCAGCGATTGCCTCGTCCAGAGGGCGATCCCGGAAACTGTAGCTCTGCACGCCCACGGTCACGCCCGAACCCTTGGCGGCGAATGCCTGCGACGCGAGGCCGGCAGCAGCGATCTGTCCCAGTTGCCGTCTGGTGAGGCTCATGGCGCTTTTTCTACCACAGGCGCGCGGCGACCTCGTCCGCGAACAGGAAACCACGGTCCGAGAGCCGCAGGACCTCGGGGGTGATGGCCAGCCAGCCGGCCTCGACACAGCCGCGGGCCGCGGCTTGCCGGCCAGCAAGGGGATCCCGGCCGTGGCGGCGAGTGTGGGCGGCCCGATCGATGCCGTCGGTGGTGCGCAGCCCGAGCCAGAGCGCCTCGCTCTCGAGATCGGTCGCCAGGCGGTGCTCGACGTGCGCCGGAGTCGGGTCGCGCAGGTAGGTGTCGGTGGCCCGCGGGTTGGTGAAGCGCCAGCCGGTGCCGTCGGAGAGCGGCCGGAACGACGCGGCCGACGCGCCGAGGCCGAGGTAAGCGCCGCCCGACCAGTAAAGGGCGTTGTGGACCGCGCGGCGGTCCGGGCGAGCGTAGCTGGATACCTCGTAGTGGGCGTAGCCGGCGTCCGCCAGCGCCGAGCGGCCCCAGGTGAACATCTCGGCAACGACGTCGTCGTCGGGCCGGGCCAGCCGGCCCTTGCGGTCGAGGGTGCCGAACGCCGTGCCCCGCTCGATGGTCAGCGCGTATGCCGCGACGTGCTCGGGAGCGAGCGCGATCATCGCCTCGACGGAGGCGCGCCAGGCGTCCATCGTCTGCCCGGGGAGGCCGTACATCAGATCGCAGGAGAGATTGTCGAAACCCGCGCGGCGGGCCGCCTCGAGCGCTGGCGCCGCGGCCCGGGCGTCGTGGTTGCGGCCGATGCGCACGAGCAGCTGGTCATCGAGCGCCTGGACCCCGAGCGACAGACGGTTCACGCCCGCTCGGCGCAGCGACCGGGCGTGGTCGGCGGTCAGCTCGCCGGGGTTCGCCTCGACCGTCACCTCCAGGGGATTCCCGTCGAAAGCCCGGCGCACAGCCTCGATCACCCGTCCCAACGCTTCCGGCCGCCACAGCCCCGGTGTCCCGCCACCGAAGTAGATCGTCTGCAACGCGGCGCCGCGGAACCAGGCAGCACGGGCGTCGAGTTCCGCGATCACCGCGTCGGAATACCGGTCGTGCGGGATCACCGGTCGCGTGTCGACTGCGAAGTCGCAATAGGGACAGCGCACGCTGCAGAACGGAAAGTGCACGTAGACGCCCAGCGGGCGGGCACGGTCGATGGTTCCCTCCGACGGGTGGTCCACGGGGTAGAAACTATAGATCCCGTGCCGCTGATCTACCTGGATAACGCCGCCTCGACGCCCCCGGCGCCCGAGGTGCTGGAGGCACTGACGCAGACGGCACGGCAGGCGTTCGCCAACCCATCATCGGCACACCGGCTGGGGGCCGCGGGGGCGCGCCTCCTCGAGCAGGCCCGGGCCCAGGTCGCCTCGCTCCTGCGGGCCGAACCGGAGGAGATCGTCTTCACCAGCGGAGGCACGGAGGCCGACGCGCTGGGCCTGCTGGGCGCCGCCGAGGTGGCCCGCGGGCGGCACCTGGTCGTGAGCGCCATCGAACACCCGGCCGTGCTCCGCAACGCCGAGCGCCTCAAGGCGCGCGGATTCGAGCTGACCCTCGTGGCGCCCGACAAGACGGGCGTGGTGTCGCCCGCGGCGGTGGCAGCGGCGGTTCGGCCCGACACCGCAGTCGTCGCCGTCATGCTTGCGAACAACGAACTCGGCACCGTGCAGCCGTTGGCCGAGATCGCACGAGCCATCCTGGCGCGCTCGCTGCGGCCGCACCTGCACGTCGATGCGGTCCAGGCGGCAGGGTTCACCACTGTCGACGTACGGACGCTGGGTGCGGACACCCTGGCCATCTCCGGACACAAGTTTCACGGGCCCAAGGGCGCGGGCGCTCTGTGGGTGCGCAAGGGGGCGCGGCTCGGCCCGTTGTGGGACGGCGGGCGCCAGGAACGCGGCCTTCGCTCGGGCACCGAGAATCTACCCGGTTGCGTGGCGCTGGGACGGGCGGCCACGCTCTGCGGGCGCGAGGCGACGGCGCGCGTGCAAGGGCTCCGCGACCAGCTGGAGGAACGGCTGCGGGCCGCAGTGCCCGAGGGGAGCCCGACCGTGACGAATGCGCTTCGCGTTCCACACATCGCCAGCTTCACCATCCCCGATCTCCCCGCCGAGCCGGTGTTGCACGCCCTCGAGGCCCGTGACGTCTTCGTGGCGGCCGGATCCGCTTGCGCCTCGAAGACGCGGGGCCCGAGCCACGTGCTCAAGGCGATCGGCGTCGACGATCGCGCGGCGGTGCTGCGCTTCTCCCTCTCGCGGCTGACAACCGAGGCCGAGCTGGCCGCGGCGGTGGTGGCGTTCGCAGCGGCGGTCGCCGAAGTGCGGGCGGTGGCGTGAGCGCCGTCGTCCTGTGCCGCTTCGGCGAGCTGTTCCTCAAAGGCGGCAACCGGGGTCGCTTCGCACGGGCGCTCGCCGACGGCGTCCGCCGAGCCGTCAAGGACGTGCCAGGCGCGCGCGTCCTCACACCCCACGGGCGGGTGATGGTCGAGGTGCCCGATGACGAGCGCGAGGAGGCGGCGAGCCAGATCGCCCGGGTGTTCGGCCTGGTGTCGTTCTCACCGGGGATCGGCGTGGCGCCGACGATGGAAGCGATCCTCGAGACCGCCGTGCGCGAGGCCGAGGCAGCGGTGGCGCGCGCGCCCGAGCTCCGCCGCAGCTTCCGGGTCGATGCGCGCAGGCAGGACAAGAGCTTCCCGAAGACGTCGTACGAGATCGCCCACGAGGCCGGCGCCCGCATCGCCATGGCCACGGGCATCCCCGTCGACCTGCACGACCCGGCCCTCACCGTCGGCATCGAGATCGCTTTCGGTACCGCCTACATCTTCTGCGAGACGCGCCCGGGGCCAGGCGGGCTGCCGGTCGGCACGGCGGGCCACGCCGTTTTGCTCCTGTCGGGCGGCATCGACTCGCCGGTCGCGGGGTGGCTGGCCGCCAAGCGCGGGCTGACGCTGGACGCTCTTTACTTCCATTCACCACCGTTCATCGGCGAGAAGTCGCGGGACAAGGTGGTCACGCTCGGCAGGCAGCTCGCGCGCTGGCAGGCGCTGCGCCGGATCTACGTGGCCCCGTTCACCGAGGTGCAAAAGCGTCTGCGCGACGCTGGCCCTGCCGAGCTGGCGGTGGTGCTGTACCGGCGGATGATGATGCGGGTGGCCGACCTGCTGGCGACGCGCGTGGAGGCGGACGCCCTGGTCACCGGCGAGAACCTGGGCCAGGTGGCAAGTCAGACGGTGCAGAACATGGCCGTCATCGACGCCGCTGCGCGCCACGTGGTCTTGCGGCCGCTGGTCACCAACGACAAGAACCAGACGATCGCGCTGGCCCGCCAGATCGGCACCTTCGACACCTCGGTGCTGCCGTACGACGACTGCTGCTCGCTGTTCATGCCAGCCCACCCGGCGACGGCCGCCCGCCTGTCCGACGTCGAGCGGGCCGAGGCTCGCCTGGACGTCGTGGCCGAGGCCGAGGCGGTGGCTGCAGCCCTGGAAGAGATCACGCTATAATCCGCCCCGTGACGTTGCAGGACAAGCATGAGCGGCTGCGCCAGATCATCGGCGACTACGGCTCGGCCCTCGTTTGCTTCTCGGGCGGCGTGGACTCGGCCCTCCTGCTGCGCGTCGCTCACGACGTCTTGGGTGACCGCTGTGTGGGCCTGACCGCCGTCTCCATCACCATGGCCGCCAGCGAGCGCACCGGCGCCGTCGAGCTGGCGAATGTCATCGGTGCCCGCCTCGAGGTGGTCGAATCGCAGGAGCTGGAGCGGCCGGGGTTCGCACAGAACCCCGTCGACCGCTGCTACCACTGCAAGGCTGAGTTGCTGGAGATCTCGCGCCCCGCGGCGGATCGGCTCGGCCTCAAGGAGGTGCTCCTCGGCACCAATCTCGACGATCTGGGAGACCACCGCCCCGGGCTGAAAGCAGCCAACGAGCGCGGCGCGCGCCACCCGATGGTCGATGCCGAGCTGACCAAGGCCGACGTGCGGGCCCTGTCGAAGGAACTGGGGCTGTCGACGTGGGACAAGCCACAGCTGGCCTGTCTGTCGTCGCGCTTTCCCTACGGCACCACCATCACTCCCGAGCGGCTGCAGCAGGTGGACCAGTTCGAGGACGGCCTGCGGGGCCTCGGGTTCAAGCAACTCCGGGTGCGGTACCACGGTGACGTGGCGCGTCTAGAGCTGGAGGTGCAGAGCATGGCTCGCATCCTCGAGCCGGGGGTGCGCGAGGCGGTCGTGAGCCTGGGTCGGCGCGTCGGATTCACCTTCGTGGCGCTGGATCTGGCCGGTTTCGCCTCCGGATCGCTGAACCAGTTGATCGGCCTGCGTAAAGTGGCCGGCGCACCCAGCCGAAGCTAAACTTAAGCTCTCGTGCTCGCGTCGCTGCTGCTACTTGCCGTCGCCGGAGATCTCCCGTCACTTTCCTGGGAGGCGGCGGACCGCGCCATCTGGGGGATCGACGACGAGCGCGCCCCTCATCTGGTGCCGGCCCTCGAGCGCCCACGCTCGAAGAAGGCCGCCTGGCGCGCCGAGAAGATCGGCCGCCACGACGTCCACCTGAGCGACCGTCAGGTGGCACGCGCGCCAGCCAAGCCGGTGACGACGCTCTACAACGTCTGGACCCGCGAGGCGTTGCCGATCCTGCCCGGAGACGCCGTCGAGACGCGCTTCGGCCGCTTCCTGCGCGACCACTACACCAACCAGGCCACCGCGATGGATGTGCGCCTGGTCGAGGTGCTGACCAAGGTGGCGCTGCGCTTCAGGGCCACGCGCCTGGAGGTGGTCTCGGGCTATCGCTCGCCGAAGTACAACCTGATCCTGCGCAAGAAAGGCCGTCAGGTCGCCAAGCAAAGCCAGCACACCGAGGGGACCGCCGTCGACTTCCGCGTGCGCGGGGTCCCCACCAAGGTGCTCCTCGCCTTCGTGAAGTCGCTGCGGCGCGGGGGCGTCGGCTACTACCCTCACTCGCAGTTCGTGCACAGCGACACCGGCCGCATCCGCTACTGGAAAGGGACGTAGCTACTCCTTCGCGTCGACCTCGATGTCGAGGGTGGCGTGTTCGTTCGCGGCTTCAGGGCCCGTGGTGCTGCCGATGACCGCGATCGTCGACGGCGCACGCAAGCCGGCCTTGACCAGCTCGCGCAGCACGTTGCCGGAGCGAGCCGCGGACAGATCGGCCGCCGTCGGGAAGTCGCCGCGCACCCATCGGGCGACGGCGGTGCCCCCCATCGGAGCGGCCACCAGCACGCGGCCCGCCTTGTCCCCCACCGCCTGCGCGACCAGCTGAACTGCCTTCAGGCCAGGCTCGCCCAGCAGCGCCCCACGGCCCTGGAAAACGGCGTCCTCGGGGAAGCGGATCACCATCCGCCGCGCCTCCATCGTCACCTTCACGCCTGCCGGCGCCAGCTTCTCCTCGATCTGCCCCTTGATCAGCTTCAGCTCGACGCGCGTACGTCCCTCGACGGAGAGGCGCTGGTTCCGCGCGCCGCGCACCTCGGTCAGGTCCTCCTTCAGCCGTTCCACTTCCTTCGTTTTCGCCTCGAGCGCCGTCCGCGCCGCCGTCAGGTCGGCGCCCTGACGCTTGAGCTGCGTGAGCACGCGCTGGTAAGGGGCGAAGTAGACATAGCCGGCGAAGCCGACACCGGCGGCCGCGCTCGCCAGTCCACCCAGCGCAAGCCAGGGAAGGTAGCCGGAAGAGCGCTGCATCGTTCTCAATCGAAGTACAGCACCAGCCCGCCCATGCCGGCACCGACGATCCCTCCGCCGAGCAACAGCCCCGCAGGCAGCCTGGTGTTGGTGTGGCAGGCAGCCTCGATGGGCGTTCCCTCGGGGCAAGCGGTGGTCCTTCCGTCGAGCGCCATGACGATGCCTCCGGCGACGGTCGCTGCCAGTCCGACGACGACGGCGGTCCAGCCGAGCGCGCGCCACGGAGTCGCTCGCGACGCGGGCTCGGCGGGCGACGCCGCCGGCATGGCCACGACCACCGACGGTGGCGAAGGCGCCGGAACGTCCAGCCTGGGCGACGTCTCGGGCAAAGGCTCGGGTGACGGCGGCGTCGCGGGCGCGACGCTGCTGCTCAGCGACGAGGCCAGGCTGTCCAGCTTCTGTCCGACCTCCTGGATCCCGCACAGCTCACAGCGATCGCGCGCCTCCACCCGACGACGCCCGTCGTCGCCGCCGATCAGCTCCAGGCGGACCTCGTAGTTCTTGCGATCCGTGCGGACGGTCGCCGCCAGCAGGTAGTCGACGGCCAGGCGTTGGGCGATGTCGCGGTAGCAACTCTCGACCCGGCAACTGGAAGGAGCGGGCCCGCTCTTGAGCCCCCGGCGCAGCACTTCGCCTGCCGTCACCTCGAAGCCGGCGGCCGCGAGCCCCGCGACCAGGCGCTCCGAGAGAAACACCTGGCTCGCCTCGGGCACCCGACCCTCGAACTCGACCCGCACCACGGCCACGCGCGGCTTCGGTGCCGCGGCCGCCGCACCGGCTGACAGGAGAATCAGGACGCCCGCAAGACGGCTCATCGCAGGTACGCCACGCGCTCGCCGAAGAGCTGCTCCAGGCGCGCGAGCAGTTCCTCGCTGGCCGCCACCTTGAACTCCTCGCCGAGGTCCAGCACGGTCTCGCTCCTCTTGGGAATGTGCAACCGCAGCAGGGTCCGGCACGGGCCGGGATGCTGCCGCAACAGGCGGTGCAACTGGTCCAGGGCCTCGTCTGTCAACCGATCGGCGTTGAGGCGGATGTCGATCTGGCTCGACCGCTCCGAACGCACCGACACCAGCAGCTTGGCGTCGACGAAGCGCAGGCGATCGCGCGCCATCTCCCCCTCGCCGAACGGCATGTCCACCGTGGCGGTCATGAGGAGCGGCTCGCCCCCGGTCAGCACCTCGCGGTAGTCGCCGAGCTTCTGGGTCCCCACCTGGACCTCGATCTGGCCGGTCTGGTCTTCCAGTTTGAAGAAGGCGTACTTGCCGTTGCCGCTCTTGGCCATGCGCTCCTGGAAGTCGCATACCACGCCGCCGAGTATCACCTCGGCCCGCGGGCCACGCTCGATGCAATTGCCGGTGTTGGCGTTGGCGAACCGCTTCAGCTCGCCGGCGAAGCGATCCAGAGGATGCCCGCTGATGTAGAAGCCCAGGCTCTCCTTCTCGAACGCCAGGCGATCCTTCGGCGTCCACTCCTCACCCTCGGTGTAGACGTCCGTCGTGGGCACCGGGGACGATGCCGAGCCACCGCTTCCGAGGAGCCCCAGAAGCGAGGTCTGACCGGTCTCCTTCTCGCGCGCGGAGGCCGCCGCGGCGTCCATCGCCGCGCCGATGGACAGGAACATCTTCGTGCGGGTGACGCCGTTCTTCTCGGCGATGCCGTCGAAAGCACCCGACTTCACCAGCGCCTCCAGGACCTTCCGGTTCACCTTGCGCCCATCCGCGCGGTGGGAAAAATCCATCATCGACAAGAAGGGTCCGCCCACCGTGCGCGCGTCCTTGATCGATTCGACCGCCCCCTCGCCCACCCCCTTGACCGCCGCCAGGCCGAAGCGGATCGCCTTGCCTGCCGTCTCTGCGCGCCGCTTCCCCTTGGGCGCGCCGTTCGTCGCGGTTTCTGCCTTGATCACGGTGAAATTGGCGTCGGACTCGTTGATGTCCGGCCGCAGGACCGGGATCCCCTGCGCACGTGCCTCGGCGATGAACTTCACCACCGCGTCGGTGTCGTCGCGATCGCAGGTGAGAAGCCCCGCGAAGAACTCCACGGGGAAGAAGCGCTTGAGGTACGCCGTCTGGTAGGTCAGCAGGCCGTAGGCCGCCGAGTGGCTTCGGTTGAAGCCGTAGGCCGCGAACTTCTCCATCAGGTCGAACACCTTTTCGGCAACCGCCGGGTCGATCCCCTTGTCCCTGGCGCCGTCGAGGAAGCCCGCCTTCTCCTTCTCCATGACCTCCTTCTTCTTCTTGCCCATGGCGCGGCGAAGAAGGTCGGCCTTGCCCAGCGAGTAGCCGGCCAGCGTGGAGGAGATCTGCATGACCTGTTCCTGATAGACGATCACGCCGTAGGTATCGCGCAGCACCGGTTCGAGCAGCGGGTGGTCGTACTCCACCTTCTTGCGCCCGTGCTTGCGGTCGATGAAGTCGTCGACCATGCCACCTTCGAGCGGCCCCGGCCGGTAGAGCGCGCCCGCAGCGACGATGTCCTCGAAGCAATCGGGCTTCAGTTTCTTCAAGAGCTCGCGGAAGCCCGACGACTCGACCTGGAACACGCCGGTCACGTCGCCGGAGGAGAGCATCTTGTAGACGTCGACGTCGTCGACCGGCAGCGCCGCCAGATCGAATGGCGTCTCCCGGTCACGATCAACCAGCTGGATCGCCGTCTGGATCACCGTCAGCGTCTTCAAACCGAGGAAGTCGAACTTGATGAGTCCGACCTTCTCGATGTCGTTCATGTTGTACTGGGTGACGATCTGCTCGCTGTCCGCCGGCTTGAACAGCGGCACGTAGTCCCACAGCGGCCGCTCGGCGATGACCACTCCCGCGGCGTGCATGCCGGCGTGGCGGTTCAGCCCCTCCAGCTTGCTGGCCGTTTCCAGCAGATCGCGGAACTCGCCCCCACCGTCGTATAGCTCCTTGAGGCGAGGCTCCTGTTTGATCGCTTCATCGATGGGCAACGTCTTGCCCTGGATCGGATCGGGCACCATGGTGGCGACCCGGTTGGCGTCGGCAACCATGATGCCCATGGCGCGCGCCACGTCGCGGATGCAACTGCGCGCCTTCAGCTGGTGCATGGTCACGATCTGTCCGACGTTGTCCTTGCCATACTTGTCGGTGACGTACTTGATCACCTCGTCGCGCCGGTTCATGCAGAAGTCGATGTCGAAGTCCGGCATCGACACGCGTTCGGGGTTGAGGAAGCGCTCGAACAGCAACTTGTAGGCCAAGGGATCGATGTCGGTGATGCGCAGCGAGTACGCCACCAGCGAGCCCGCGCCCGAGCCACGACCCGGCCCCACCGCGATGCCGTGTTCCTTGGCGTAGTTGATGAAGTCCTGGACGATGAGGAAGTAGCCCGAGAAGTCCATCTTCTTGATGACTCCGAGCTCCAGCGCCAGCCGCGCCTCGTAGGCGTCAGCGTCGAATTTCTGGCCGATCTTCGCGAAGTGCTCGAACCGCGCCTTGAGGCCCTTGTGTGCCAGTTCGTCCACGTAGCTCTCGGCGGTGTATCCGTCGGGCACCTGGAACTTCGGCAGGTGGTAGGTCTTGCCCAGGTCGAACTCGACCCGGCACAGCTCGCCCACCTTGGCGGCGTTCTCCATCGCCTGCGGCCAGTGCATGAACAGGTCGTTCATCTCCGACGGCGAGCGCAGGTAGAAGGCATCCGTCTTGTGCTGCAGGCGCTTCTCGTCTTTGAGGGTCCGCTTCTGCTGCACACACATCAGGACTTCGTGCGCGCGGGCATCGTCGCGGTTCAGATAGTGGCAGTCGTTGGTGGCGATCGTCGGCACGCCGGTCTTCTTGTGCAGCTCGACGATCATCTCGTTGACCTGGTTCTGCTCGGGCAGGCCGTTCGGCATCATCTCCAGGAAGAAGTTCCCCTTGCCGAAGATGGACTCGTACTCGCGCGCGGTGTCGGCCGCCGCTTCCATGCCCCGCCGGATCAGGTTCTGCGCGATCTCGCCGCCCAGACAGGCGGAACTGGCGATGAGGCCTTCGCTGTGCTCGCGCAGCAGCTTCTTGTCTACTCTAGGGTTGTAATAAAAACCTTCGAGGTACCCCATCGAGTTCAGGTACGACAGGTTCTTCCAGCCGACCTGGTTCTTGGCGAGGAGGATCAAATGGTTCGACCGCCGCTCGGTGCGATCGTGACGATCCGGCGCCACGTAGGTCTCGCAGCCGAAGATCGGCTTGACCCCGTGCTTCTTGGCCTTCTCGTAGAAGTCCAGCGCCCCGAACAGGTTGCCGTGGTCGGTCATCGCCACCTGTTTCATCCCCAGGTCCAGAACCTTGGGGAAGAGATCGTCCACCCGGATGGCGCCGTCGAGCAGGCTGTACTGCGTGTGCAGGTGGAGGTGTGAAAACTCGGGCATGGAGACCGGATGATACAGTAGCAAAAATGCCGCGGCGGTTTCCTCTCTGCTGCGTCACGCTGGTGCTGGCCGCCGCGTGCGATGACTCGGTGAAGGTGGACGAGTCGCTGATGGGACCGTTCTCCATCCAGCCCGCCACCAGCGCCGTCACCCTTGGTCCCTTCGAGCAGCGCCAGATCTCCGTGCAAGTGCTCGGCCCCCGCGGCGAGGCGGCGCCGACCCGCATCGTCGAGTTCTCGATCATCGCCACCCCGGGACAGCCTGACGACGCCGCACGCGGAGCGACTTTGCGCGCGGATCGGGCGATCACCGACGATGACGGGCGTGCCTCGCTGACGGTCAAGGCCGGCCTGCCGACGGTTTTTCAGGTCCGGGTGTCGACCAGCCACGCGCCCAGCCTGTTCCTGACGGTGATGGTCCATTCGAACACCCACGGGCCGGTGGAGATCGCGCCGGCGCTGGACGAGGACGTGGATGCCACGCCGCCCATCACCACGGCACGGCTCTTCTTCCTGGACGATCACACGTGCGATCCCATGCCGGGGGGCGTGGTGGCCCCGACGGGCGGCCGGCCGGCCCGCTCGGTCCCCATCGACGTCGCGGCCACGTTCACCAGCGTGGCCCTTGCCGGGCATCACGCCGTGTTCGGCCTCGGGATGAGCCAGGATGGGATCCTGAGGGCGTCGGGATGCGTCGAGGTTCCCGGCACCTCGCTCCTGCCTCACTCTCCCGTGCGCGTGCTGCTCCCCCTCCACCAGCTACGGCCGTCGCCCATCGGGGAGTTTCGCGCCACGACCCACCTGCAGGTGTCCGCGCCGCTGCCACCGATCCAGACCATCACGGACGCCTGGAAGGCGCTGTCGGAGTGTCCGCTCGACCCCGGTCGCCTCTGGCTGGACTGTACGGTCGATGCGTTCCGCACCGACGAAGCCACCGATCCGCTCGACTGCCGTCCGGCCGCGGACGAAGGGCTCACCGCCGCCAAGCTGGCCGCGCGGCGCGGTGTGCTGCTGACCGCCATGCCCGGACGCTGTCGCGATCGATTCGACAGCGCGGGCAATCCCAGCCTGGAGGCGCTGGTCCAGGCGATGTTTCCCACGGAGCGCGTGCCCCTGCTGGACGATCTGCCGGCTCTCGGCCGCGAGGCCCAGTCCCTGCTGGACGCCATCCAGTTCCAGTCGACGATCACCGTCTCGGCCACCGGGTTTCCCGAGCAGTTCCTCGTCGATCACAGGTTGCGTGTGCTGGAGCTGCCTCTGGGCGCTGGCCTGCCGGCCATCGATCTCAGCTCGCTGGGCTCGCCGGTGCTGACGAGCCGCTTCGTTCCGGCGACGCTCAAACGCAACGAGCTGCAGATTGGTCCACACGCGTTCACCCTCCGCCTCGGCTCGGTGGCGCGGCTCGGTTTCCTCAAGGCCAGCATCGCCGCCCGGGGCGCACCCCCTGATCTGGACGCCTTCGTGCCACACCTTTTTTCGCTCGCCTCCCGCCCCGACCGCAACACGCGCGTGGTGGGCTGCGCCGCCCTGGACGCCCTGTCGTGCGCCGAGATCGGCCAGGCGCGCGGCTGCCTGATGTCGGCGTGCCTGCTCGGCTTCGAGGGGCTGGCGCGCACCCTGGACGCCGGCTTTGCGGCCCTGGAACGCGATGGTCTCGACTTCCAGCTGTCCGGTTCGGTGCCGGTGATCGACGTCGACGGCGACCGAAAGGCCGATCTGCTCGGCCGTCTGGGTCAGGGGGCCGGCGCGGCTGGCGCCTGGACCGGCGAACTCCGCCTCCGGCGCACCATCAGCCGGTTCAGCGCCACCTGGGCGGCCGAACGCGTTTCACAGTAGGCGCGCGGGAAGGTCACCGCCCCGGCGTCGATAGCACCTCCAGCCGCACCTTCACCACCCCCGCGCGCACCATCCCCAACCGTTTCGCCGCCGCCATCGAGACGTCGACCACCCTGCCCCCGCCGAACGGACCGCGATCGTTGATCCTGACGACCACCGACGTGCGCGGTTCATCCAGGCGCGTGACTCGCACGCGGGTGCCGAAGGGGAGCTTCCGGTGGGCGGCCGTCATTGCGCCGGGGTCGTAGCGCTCCCCGGAGGCCGTGCGGCGCCCGGCCAGCCGCGAGGAGTAGTAGGTCGCCATGCCCACCTCGCTGGCGCCCGGGCTGGCGGCCGTCGCGCAGCCGAAGCTGGCGAACGATACGAGCACGGTGAGAGCCAGACGGAGGATGCGGTATGGTCGCCGGTGCATGAACGAGCCTTCCCTCGAGGCCTTGCTCGCGCACGCGCGGGCGCTCGTGGGCCTGACCCTCGCGGAGCTCGCGGATGGGCTGGGACTGCCGGTGCCGGTGGGGACGGTGCGGACCAAGGGGTGGGCCGGCCAGATCATAGAACGCGAACTCGGCGCCGGCGACGGGGGAAGAGGCGGACCGGATTTTTCGTCTCTCGGCCTCGAGCTGAAGACGGTGCCCGTGGACGCCCCGCTGGCTCCCCGCGAATCGACCGCCGTCTGCCAGATCGATCCTGTCGCCATCGCCGGCGAGTCCTGGGAGACCAGCGAGGTCAGGCGCAAGCTGGCCCGCGTGCTGTTCGTGGCGCTCGAGGTCCCGCCACGCAAGCTGTCCGTCGGAGACAGGCGCGTGAGCGCGATCCGGCTCTGGGTTCCGTCTGTCGACCAGGAGCAGGCTCTGCGCGCGGACTTCGAGCTGTTCGTACGTACCTACTTCCGTCAAGGCCGTGCCGTTGAGATCTCCGGTCACATGGGCACCGTCTTGCAGGTCAGGCCCAAGGCCGCGAACGCCGCCGCCCGCCGGGCTGCCTTCGGCCCGGATGGCCTCCCGGTACGAATCGGACCCTGCGGGTTTTATCTTCGGCCCGCTTTCGTGGGTCGGATATTGCGTTATTCTCGCGACGAACCATGAAGCTGACACGCCCTCTCCTCGTGATGTTCCTCCTCCCCCTCGGCGTGGCGATGGCGGCCCCGATGCCCACGGCCCAGGAGCCGCTGACGCTCATGCAGACTCTCGAGCGCGCGGTGGGAGGCAACGTCGACCTCCGCCGTGAGCGGGTCACGATCCAGATCGCCGACGCCGGGCTGCTGCGCGCGCAGGGGCAGTTCGACTTCGTCTTCACCGGCAGCCTGAGCTTCCAGCGCAGCACGACCCCGCCGCTCACCGCCGAGGACATTGCCTCCGGTTTCACGAACGACCTGGGCTTCGACTTCGGCTTGCAGCGCAACCTCGAGACCGGCGGCAGCGTCCGCTTTTCTCTGCAGAACGATCTCTTCAACACCAACTCCCGCTTCCAGTGCGGCACACCCACGGGCGCGCCCAGCACCTGCAACTACTACAACGCCGTGCTGGGCCTGAATTTCACGCACCCGCTCTTGCAAGGCTTCGGCGCCGAGGTGACCCAGGCGAACGTGCGACGCCAGCGCATCCAGAAGGACATGGCGTTGCTGAACCGCCAGATGCGCGCCGCCAACGTTCTCCGCGACGTCATCACCACGTACTGGGAACTGGCCTACTCCACACGCAACCTGGAGATTCGCCGCTCGGCCGTCGAGCTGGCCCAGGAGCAGCTGCGCATCACCAAGGCGCAGATCGAGGTGGGGCGTCTGGCCCCGGTGGACGCAGCGGCCGTCGAGCAGGCCATCGGCGCCCGCATGCAGGACGTGGTGGTCTCCGAACAGGAGCTCTTCTTCCGCACCATGGATCTGCGGCGTCTCCTGGGGGCCCCGAGCGATCCGTCCCAGCCCCCGTTCGCAGCGGTCGAGTTGCCCACCGCCTCGCCGCGCGACGTGGACGTCGCCAGCGAGGTCAGCCGCGCGCTGGAGACGAACCCGCAGCTGCGATCCATCAAGATGGGGCTGCAGCTGACCCAGATCGACATCCAGACCGCGTCCGAGACCGTGAGGCCGCGGCTGGACTTCGTCGGCAACGTGGGCTCGCGCGGCCGCAAGAGCAACTACGCCGACACCCTGTCGCAGACGGTGGGCCTCGACGACATGACCTGGTCCGCGGCGCTGAACCTGCAGATGCCCATCGAGAACCGCACTGGCAAGGGCTCGGTCTGGGCGGCGCAGCTCGGCGCCGAGGGGGCACGGCTGGACGCCGGCATGCTGGAGCTCGATATCCGGGATCGGGTGATCCGCCTGGCCTCGAACGTCAGCACCGCTTCCCGGCGCGTCGAGCTGTCCAAGCAGACGGTCGGGTTTGCCCAGCAGAACCTCGAGGCGGAGAAAGCCCGCTTCTCGGTCGGTCGCTCCACCAACAACGAAGTGCTGCGGCTGCAGCAGGGCCTCAAGGAGGCGGAGATCCAGGTCGTGCGCTCCACGGTCGACCTGCTCAACAGCGAGGCCCAGCTCTCGGCCATCACCACCGAGGTCCTCGACCGCTACGGCGTCGTGCTCAAGGGCCTGTAGCGACACGACGACAGATGACGCCCATTTGCTGGCCGGTCCGGCTGGCGTCGCGGCGATAAGAAAAAAAACGGCTCGCGGGGTCGCATCTTGTACAGGCGTCGCTCGCGTCGATGGCCGTGACGCCTCGTCGTTCGAGCATCTGACGAAGCGCCCATCGCAGATCCACGTGCGGCTTGCGGCGCTCGATCACCGCCCCGGGGAACTGGGCGGCGACCTCCGGGCCGACCTCGAAGCAGCAGGCGCCGATCGACGGGCCGAGCGCCACGCACAGGTCGGCGGGGCGGCTGCCGAACTCGCGGACGAGCGCGTCGACCGCGACGGCGGCGATCCCCGCGGTGGCGCCCCGCCAGCCGGCATGGACGGCCGCGCACGCGCCGGTGCGCGGGTCGGCGAACAGCATCGGGACGCAGTCGGCCACGAACACCGCAGCCGCCTCGCCGGGGATGTCCGTGCAGATGCCGTCCGCCTCCTCCTCGGTTCCCGCGCGCACCACGTTCGCACCGTGCACCTGCCTGGCCAGCGCCAGCGTCCGGGCCCCGACGGCGTCCATCAGGCGGCGGCGGTTCTCGACCACGTTCTCGCGGGCGTCGCCCCACTTCATGCCCAGGTTCAGGCTCTCGTATGGCCCGCCACTGACTCCCCCGGCACGTGTGGTGAACCCGTGTGCGAAGGCGGCAGGTATCACGGCAGAGGTGACGAGCGGGATCATCCCAGCCTCTTCAGCGCCGCCAGGGCCCGCTGGAAATCCTCGGGCGGCGTGGCCTCGAACTCGATCCAGGCACCCGTGGCCGGGTGGTGAAAGCCGAGCACCTTGGCGTGCAACGCCTGCCGGCCCAGCGCGCGCCCTATCTCGCGCACGTCCGGATCGCGCGACGGACGGCCATAGGTGGCGTCGCCGATGAGCGGACAGCCGAGGGCAGCAAAGTGAACCCGCACCTGATGCGTCCGCCCGGTCTGGAGCTCGGCTTCCAGGCGCGCCGCCTTGCCCGCGAAGTCCTGGATCAGGCGCCAGTCGGTCACCGCCTTGCGCCCCGTCTTCACCTTGATGGTGAACTTCTTCCGGTCATGGGGGTCGCGCCCGTGCAGGGTATCGATGCGACCCGACGGCCCCGGCGGCTTGCCGACCACCAGCGCGTCGTAACGACGGCGGATCCGGTGGACCTTGAAGTCCGCCCCCAGCGCCACCATCGTGGCGTCGTCCTTGGCCACGACCATCAACCCCGAGGTGTCCTTGTCCAGACGATGGACGATGCCCGGCCGCAGCTCGCCGCCGATGCCCCGCAGGTCGCGGCAGTGCGCCAGCAGCGCATTGACCAGGGTGCCCGCTTCGTGCCCCGGCGCCGGGTGCACCACCAGGCCCGCCGGCTTGTCGATGACGACCAGGTGCGCATCCTCGTGCACCACACGCAAAGGGATGTCCTCGGGCTGGACGTCGACGGGAACAGGCGGAGGCGGATTCCAGACGACGACGTCTCCGGTCCGCACCTTCCGCGATGGCGCCGCCGCCTCGCCGTTGATCATCACCGCGCCCTCGGACACATGCCGGGCCAGCTGAGACCGGGACACGCCCTCCACGGCCGCAGCCAGCATGACGTCCAGCCGCTGCCCGTGGGCCTCGGGCCCGACGACGAACGTCCGGGTCACCAGATAGGTGACTTGACGTGCGCTTTCGACTTGAGCAGCACGTCGACGACCGCGCGGTCGTACAGGCCCAGCGAGAAAACCTCGGGCGTCACGCGGGTCTTGAACAGCGCGCGCCCCTCCTCGATCTCGCCCTTGATGGCATCGAACAGGTTGTCGTTCTGGATGCCCTGGACGATCTTGGCCTCGTTGTAGAGGGTGATGTCCGACGCGATGGCGCGGGCCAGCCGGCGTCCCCGGTCCGGGTTGTCGATCATGTCGGGCATGCCCCCTAAGTTAACGCATGCTAGACTTTTCGTCATGAATCGCTTCGTCGTGGCCGCCACCCTTCTGTTCGCCGGTGCCGCTCACGCAGACGAGACCTACGAGATGCGCACCGAGCCAGCCAAGGTGGCCATCGGCGCGAAGTCCAAGACCAGCGTCACCATCGCGGCCAAGCCTGGGTGGCACGTCAACGAGGAGGCGCCGATCAGCGTGAAGCTGACCCCGGGTCCCGGCATCGCCGTGGACAAGCCGAAGCTGACGCGGGCGGATCTGGCGACCAAGTCAGTCGACAACGCTCGCTTCGACATTGGCTTCGTCGCGTCGGAGGCGGGCAGCAAGACCATCGCCGCCGAGGCCAGCTTCGTCATGTGCCAGGCCACGACCTGCAAGCCAATCAAGGAGAAACTGTCACTTGCCGTGGAGGTGGCCGCCGCCGAGCCGCCTGCCAAGAAAAAGAGCAAGCGCTAGAACTTCCGGAACTGCTGCCGAACCTCGCGCGCCTGTGACCGTTCCAGGGCTCCCAGCGCTACCGCGGTGAGCCGCTCGCGCCGCAACACCCGCCGCGCCACCCGGCGTAGATCGCCCACCGTCACCTTGTCCATCCGGCGCATGCGTTCGACGTGCGTGTCGGGGCGGAAGAACAGCTCGGTGCCCCCGAACCACCCGCACAGACCGTCGATGTCGTCGTACCCCGCCTCGAGGTCCCCCCGGTAGCGACGCTTGGCCTTGGCCAGCTCTGCATCGCTGGCGGGACTGGTGCGTAGCTCGTCCAGGATGCTCAGCACCTCACGCACGAGCTCAGGCAGCTTCGCGTGCGCACAGGCGGCATCCACCTCGAGGAGCGTGGTGTCGAACAGGGGCTCGAGCGCTGCCGACACGCTGTAGGCGAGGCCCTTCTGGTCGCAGATCCGGTAGTGAAGCCTGGTGGACATGCCGTCGTCGAGGACGCGCAGGAGCGCCACCATGGCCGCGTAGTCCCGGTCCCATTCGGGCAGCGCGTAGAACAACATCTGCACCTGCGTCTGGGACGAGTCGTTCCAGCTCGTGCGGAAGCGCGGCCCCGCAAGGGAGATCCGCGGGGGCCGAGGCACGGCCTTGCGGCCCGGCGCCACCTGCGCGAATGCTCGGCGCGCCGCCCGCAGCACCGGGCCCCGCCGGACGCGTCCCGCCACGCAGACCACCAGGTTGCGTCCGCCGTAGAACCGCCCGAAGTGCCGGCGCACGTCCTCGGTCTTGAACCGCCGCACATTGCGCGTCGGGCCGACGATGGAATAGCCGAGCGGCTGACCGGGCCAGGCGTCCTCGCGAGCCAGGTCGTCGATGTTCACCTTGCGGCCTCGCTCGTCGAAGTCCTCGAGGATCTCCTCGAGGATGATGGAACGCTCGAGATCGATGTCGCGGAAAGTAGGCGTGGTGAAAAGGTCGCCCAGGATCTCCAGCGCGCCACCGATCTCATCGGGGTGCAGCGAGATCTGGTACAGCGAGTAGTCGCGGCCCGTCTCGGCGTGCAGCGTCCCGCCCCGCTCCTCGATGGCGCGGTTCAGGGCGAACGAACTCGGGAACTGCGACGAGCCGCGGAACAGCATGTGCTCGACGAAGTGCGAGAGCCCGTTGGTGGCCGGGCTCTCGTAGCGCGAGCCGGCACGCACGTAGACCGCCACGGTCGCGCCGTGGAGGTACGGCGCCTCGACCGTGCACAGGCGGATGCCATTGCCGAGCTGGTCGCGAAAGACACGGTAGGGGACGGACACGATGCGGTCTCGGCCTCCATGCTACCTTGCGCGGCATGGGGGCCGCCATCCGGCTGGTCGTGAACGCCGACGGCTTCGGGATCACCCCGGCCATCTCGGAAGGCGTGCTGCGCGCCCATGGCGACGGGATCGTGACCAGCACCTCGGTGATCGGCAACTGTCTCGACCCGGCGGCGATCAAGGCGCAGCTGGCACGGATGCCCCGCCTCGGGGTCGGCGTGCACCTGACCCTGGTGGCTGGGGCCCCGGTGGCGGATCCGGCGTCCATACGCTCGCTGGTCCGCCCTGACGGCAGGTTCCCGGAGGCACCCGCCGAGGTGTTCGTCGGCTGGGCCAAGGGAGCGATGCGCGCCGACGACGTCGTCCGCGAGTTCGATGCCCAGGTCAGCCGGCTGCGCGCCGTGGGCCTGGTCATCGATCACCTGTCGACCTACCACCACATGGGGTTCCTGCCCGCGGTGGGAAGAGCCATCGAGGCGGTGGCCCACAAGCATGGCATCGCTGGCATCCGGCTGGCGATGGAGCGCCCCACGCTGGCGTGGCTGGTGGAGGCGCCGCGGGGTCTGATGGCGGCGGCGCTGGGCGGGCTGTCGTGGTTCACCCGCCGCCAGATCGGCGCCCTTCGGCACGGGCCCCAGACCTGGGGCTACATCGAGAGCGGCCGCCTCGACGAGATCCGGATCCTGGAGATCCTGGGGCGGCTGGGCGCCGGCAGCCACGAGTTGATCTGCCACCCACCGAACGAAATCGGCGCGCTGATGTCCCCGCGAGTCAAGAATGCCCTGGAGCGCCGGGGAATCGAGCTCTGCCGCTGGTCCGACCTGTTCTAGTATTGGCAACACCGATGGAGTTGCGCGAGACCCAGAGCTACTACGACCGCTTCTCCGAGACGTACGAGCGGGAACGGCACCATGGTTACCACCGGCTCATCGACGAGCTGGAGCTCGACCTCATCCGCCGTCATGGCGCTGGCCGCGACGTCTTCGAGGCCGGGTGCGGGACCGGCCTTCTGTTGCGCGCAGCGGCAGAGGTGGCGCGCTCGGCCAAGGGGCTCGACCTGTCGAGGGGCATGCTGCAGCCCGCTCACCAGCGTGGCCTCCGGGTGGTCCAGGGATCGCTGACCCACGTACCCCTGCCGTCGGAGTCGGTGGACCTCGTCTACAGCATGAAGGTGCTGCCGCACGTGCCGCCCATCCGGGAGGCGCTGGCCGAGCTGGCGCGCCTGGTGAGGCCCGGCGGGCACCTGCTGCTCGAGTTCTACAATCCCTGGTCGTTTCGCTACCTGGCCAAGCGGGTCGGCGGGCCGGCCCGCATCGCCGCCGGGACCACCGATCGGGACGTCTACACGCGCTATGACACCACGACGCAGGCGGAGGCCTACTTGCCCCCCGGAGTCTCGCTGGTCAGCGTGCGCGGCGTCCGCGTGCTGACCCCGACCTCCAGCGTATTTCGCCTGGCGCCCCTGGGGTGGGCCTTCGCCACGGCCGAGCGTCTGGCGTGCGATCTCCCGGTCCTGCGAAACTTCGGCGGTTTCTTGATTTTGGTCGCCCGCAAAGACGCGCGATAATCCCCCCCGCCTTGACCGCTCTGACCGGAGACATCCTGATCGTCGATGACGAGCGGTCCGTCCGCGAGTTCCTCGCGATCTATCTGAGGCGCGCTGGCCATCGCGTCGAGGCGGCGGCTGGCGGAAACGAGGGCCTCGTGGCCCTGCGTGCGCGCGAGTTCGACGTGGTGATCACCGACCTGCGCATGCCCGAGGTGGGTGGCCTCGAGATCCTGGCTCACTCCAAGCAACTGCATCCCGACACCCAGGTGGTCGTGGTCACCGCCTTCGCCACCACGGAAACGGCGATCGCGGCGATGAAGGCCGGCGCCTACGACTACCTGACGAAGCCGTTCAAGGTGGACGAGGTCGGTCTGGTGGTCGAGCGCGCGCTCGAGCGCCGGGTCCTTCACCGCGAGAACGTCGTCCTGCGCGACGAGATCAAGGGTCGCTACAAGCTCGACCGCCTCATCGGCAAATCGCCGGCGATGCATCGCCTGTTCGAGATGATCCGCAAGATCGCGCCCGCCCGCACCAGCGTGCTGCTGATCGGCGAGAGCGGCACCGGCAAGGAGCTGGCGGCGCGCGCGCTGCACGAGCTGTCCCCGCGCGCGGACAAGCCGTTCATCGCCGTGAACTGCGGCGCCATCCCCGAGACGTTGATCGAGTCCGAGCTGTTCGGCCACGTGCGCGGATCCTTCACCGGCGCCAACGCCGACAAGCAGGGCCTTTTCGAGGCCGCTCACACCGGGACGCTGCTGCTGGACGAGGTGGCCGAGCTGCCGGTGGCGATGCAGGTGAAGCTGCTGCGCGTCCTGCAAGAACGCAAGGTCAAGCCGGTCGGTGGCGTGAACGAACGTGAGGTGGACGTGCGCATCGTCGCCGCCACCAACCGCGACCTCGAGACCGAGGTCGAGAAGAACACCTTCCGGCAGGACCTGTACTACCGACTGAACGTCATCCAGCTACGCCTGCCGCCGCTGCGCGAGCGCCGCGAGGACGTTCCTCTGCTGGTCGACCACTTCGTTCGCAAATTCTCCGCCGAGCACGGGCGCAAGGTGA
The DNA here is from genome assembly GCA_031423255.1 of Myxococcales bacterium. Lineage (GTDB taxonomy): Bacteria > Myxococcota_A > Polyangia > Fen-1088 > Fen-1088 > JANPFD01. The sequence continues at coordinate 153,113 of JANPFD010000113.1, forward strand.
CTGGCACCGACCCCGATGCCATGTCGGCGTTGATGGGCCACCACTTCCCCGGCAATGTCCGCGAGCTGGAGAACCTGATCGAGCGCGCGGTGACCCTGACGCCCAGCGATCGCATCTCCTTGGACACCCTGCCGACGTTGAAGGGACTGGCAAGCGTCGGCGACGCGCCACTGGGCGCACCGGCGGCCACCTTTCCCGAGGAGGGCTTGGACCTCGAGCGCACGGTGGAGGACTTCGAGCGCGGCATCATCATCAACGCCCTGGAGCGTACCGGGGGTAACCGCACGGAGGCGGCGCGGCTGCTCGGCGTCACCTTCCGCTCGCTCCGCTACCGCCTGTCCAAGCTGGGCATCACGGGGGCCGACGGCGCAGCCGAGAACACGCCGCCTCTGGATCGGCCGACCGAAGAATGAGGATGAGGATGGTGACGGCCCCCTCCCGCGGACAGATCGTGACGGCAGTCATGGCCGTCCTGGCGCTGGTTGGCGCCGGCTCGATCGCCAGCGCCTCGTTGCAATGGGCTCGCAATCTGCGCGCAGGCTGGCCACCCGAGGCGGACACCTACTACCTGCCGTCATCACGAAGCCTTCGGCTGATGAGCCTGGGCCACACCGAACTCGCGGCGGACCTGATCGCCGCGCGCAGCAACGTCTACTTCGGCACGCAGCTGTCTAACCATGGCGCCCGGCGCTGGCTGTTCCGATACATCGAGACGGCGGTCGACCTGGACCCGAAGTTCCATCGGCTGTTCGTCTCGGGCGCGGCCATGATCGTCTACAGCGGCAAGAAGATGACGCTGGACGCGTTCGAGCACGCCAACGCCCTGCTCGAGCGCGGCATCGAGAGCTTCCCCTACGACTGGGAGATCTATTTCCAGCTCGGCTTCAACCTGATGTTCGAGATGCCGCAACTCGCCGACAAGGACGATCCGCGCGCGGCGAAGTGGCGTCAACGCGGGGTCGAGGCCCTGCAGCAGGCGGCCCTGTTCGAAGGAGTGCCCTACTGGCTACCCAACCTGGTCGCCCGCATGCTCACCAAGCGCGGCAGCGAGGAGATGGCCATCAAGCACCTCGAGCAGGCTTACGCGGTCACCTCCAGCGAGGAAGCGCGCCAGCAGATCCGACACAAGCTCGTCGGGCTGCGCGGCAAACAGATGGCCAGCGAGCTCGAGGACGCGCGGCACCGGTACCAGGAGATGGTCGAGAAGCGTTACCCCTATGCCCCGGACGGCTTTTCCATCGTGGCCGGTGCGCGCCGAGACCGCGCCGTCGACGTGGGGTCTCTGATCGAAAGCGACGACAAGCCATGAGCGTCAGATTCGAGCTGCCCCCGCCCGGCCGCCTGCGCCCGAACAACGAACGCGATCCGCTCCATTACTACTACAAACCGGGGGTGGGCTGGCTGTACCGCCACCGCCTGCAGATGGGTCTGGACCTGCTTCCCGCCACGGGCAAACGGGTGCTGGAGGTGGGCGTCGGCAGCGGCATTCTCGTGCCCACGCTGACCGCACGCTATCCGGAGTACACGGGTACTGACCTGGTGCTCGTGAGCGATCTCGAGCGGCTGGTGACTCCTGGATGCCAGGGGCGCTTCATGGAAGTGGACCTCCTCGAGCCGAACGCTCTGCCCGAGGCGGCCTTCGACGCGGTGGTCTGCTTCTCGGTGCTGGAGCACATCGCCGACGAGGACGGCGCCGCCGCCGCGCTGGCCCGCGCCTTGGCCCCGGGCGGGACTCTCATCACGGGGTATCCGATGGTCAACCGATTCATGACCCAGGCGTTCAACGCCATCGGGTACAAGAACATCGACGACGACCACGTCACGACGCCGGCCGAGATCAACGCCGCCCTGGGACGCGTGCTCCGACCGGTCAAGCGCGTGGCCTTGCCGCCCGCCGCCCCCGTGTCCCTGGCGCTCTACCAGTGCTCGGCCTGGACCAGATAGCTCGAACCTTCTACGAGACCTTCTCGACGACGGCGAGCAGTCGGAAGCCGATCAGCCGGAACAGCGCCTGCGGAAGGCGATCCTCGACGGCCACCAGCCAGCGCCACAGCAGCGGGGGCACGAGAGGGCCGCGAGAAAATCCGCCGGACACAGGATAAGACGGCCCTGCCAGGCGTTCGACGGACTTCACCCGCAGAGTGGGAAAGCGCCGTTCGAGCTCGGCCCGCCGCCGTTCGAACAGCAGCGTCGGGATCGCCTGGTTCGAATCGAAGGGGTCGTCACCGCTCTGGCCTCCGTCGGCCAGGGGGTCGGCCTGCATCTTCAGGTCCTCTTCGTGGAAGAACTTGTACACCGGGTAAGACAGCGGGCTCACATACGGCTCGCAAAGCACCACGCGGCCGCCCTGCTTCAGCACACGAGCCGCCTCGCCCCAGAATCGCCCCGGCGCCGGAAGGTGGTGGAGCACGTCGAACAGCACCAGGGCCCCGATCGACTGCGCCTCGAACGGCAGCGCGTCTGCAGACACCTCGCGGTCGTGCCAGGGAGCCCGCACGATGTCGGTCAGCTCCATCTCGGGGATGAACTGCCGCGCGAATCCGGGCCCCGATCCGATCTCCACCCAGGGTTTGATGGACGGCAGTTCCTGCTTCACGCGACCGTACCAGCGGCCGTACAGCTCCCGCACCGCCTCGTTTCGGTCCCAGGCCCGCCGGTGCTCCTCGAACTTCGCCAGCGTGGCCTGCCGCCACGTGACCCCTCGCGTGGAGTCAGACGGGCTTCGCCCGATTGACTCCTTCGCGGGAGGCGCGGAACCCTCCCAGGGTTCCGATCGATCAGACATACTTCAGCTTACGGGCAGCGACGGCGGACATCTTCAGGAGGAGCCAGCCGTGCTTCCAACGTGAGATGTTGGTCTCGCCGTAAACGCGCTCGCGGTAGCGCACCGGGATCTCGCCGATCTTCAGGCCCAGGCGCGACGCCCCGAAAATCAGGTCGAAGTCGCCAAACGGATCGAAGTCACCGAACACGTGCCGATTGGCGGCGATCCGCTCGTAGTCAGTCTTCCACAGCACCTTGGTCCCGCAAAGCGTGTCCTTGATCGGCTGCTGCAAGAGGTAGCTGAACAGCTGCGAGAACGCGACGTTGCCTATCTTGTTGAAGAACTGCATCGCCCCCGGATCCATGGGGTAGACGAGCCGTGTCCCCTGCAGGTAGTCGGCGTGCCCGCGCAGGGCCGCATCGTAGAACACCGTCAGATCCTCGGGCGGCACCGTCAGATCGGCGTCCAGGATCATCAAGAGGTCGCCGGTCGCCTTGCCGAAGCCGAGGCGGACGGCGTCGCCCTTGCCCTTCCCGGTCTGCTGGAAGGCCCGCAGCTCGAGCGGTCCACGGTACGTCGCCACCGACTGCTGGATCTTCTCCCACGTGCCGTCGCTGGAGCCGCCCTCGACGAAGATCAGCTCCGTGCCGGCGCCCATCACCGGCGTCCGGGCGATGGCGCCATCGACGTTGCCCGCCTCGTTGCGGCTGGGAACCACGACGGTGACCGTGGCCGCCTTCGCGCGCGGCGGCGGCAACGGCTTCTTGCGCAGGACATAGATCCGGTACAGCGAGAGGCGCTGCAGGCCAGGCAGCTTCGCCAGGTACTTGTTCACCACCGTGCCAACGACCGGCACCTCGAGGGGCATCAGCAGGCGGTCCTCGAAGCGCACCACCTCCAGCCCGACCAGGTCGAACAGGTTCTTGAAGTCCGTCTCCGACAGCCAGTTGGTCGTGGGTGCGGGTAGCTTCCACCCGGCCACCTCGGCCATGCGCGTCGGGACTTCCCACAGGTAGTTGAAAGCGGTCAGATACAGGCGGCCGGTGTCGTTGAGCCGCCCGCGCAAGGTCGCAAGGAGCTCGCGCACATCGACGGCGCTGTGCACCAGGCGGTCGGCGATGACCGCCTCGAACTTGGGCATCCGGTCGAGCTCGCCTGCGTCGGCAACGAGGAATGAGATGTCGGGGTGGCGCCGCCGCGCCGTCTCTACCACCTCCGGCAGCATGTCGACACCGACGCGCTCCTTGCGCGGCAGTGCCGCCAGGAGGTCGCCCGCGCCGCACCCCACTTCCAGGACCGTGGCGTCATCCGGAATCAACCGACCCAGAGCCTGACGGAGGTCCTCGGCCATGTAGTCGCGCGCCGCCGGGTGCGACGGCTGCTCGCGCGCCGCACGGGTGAAGTACTCGCGCCACGCACCGGCCAGCTCGTCGGAGGGAGTCGTCTTGGAAGCGGCCGGGGCCTGGGTCAGGGGAGCCGCGGCCCGGGGCTCACTGGTCGTCGTCGGCAAGGGGCACGACCTTCTTGAATTTCGTCCCGGCCTGGAGGTTGACGGTCTCGTTCCTCTCGAGCTTCAGGTCCGGGTTGCGGAACGAGATCCGGTGGCCGCCGCAGGGCAGCTCGTAATCCACGAGTGGCGTGACACCCGCCTTGCGGCCGTCGATGTACACCTCGGACCACGGCTTGGAGCCGAGCGTGACCGAACACTTTTCCGACGTCCGCTTGGGCGGCAGCTTCTCGAACACGTCCTCGTCGTCCTTCGACTCCTTGGGCGTCGCAGGCTGGGGCGCCGGCATCGCGTAGCGCGGCGGCGGCGCCGGCTCCTGCGAGCGGCTGTGGCGCGAGCGGGGCGTCTGCACCGTCACGGGCCGCGGCGCGGGCTGCGGCGCCGGCTGCGGGATGGCAACGGTCGGCGCCGGCTCCGGCCTGGAACCACGCGGCTTCAGCTCGGCATGGAGCTTCAGGGTCTTGCCTGGCTCCTGGTAGAACTCCTGTTTCCAGTCCTCGAAGCGCTGGTCACCCTTGATCTCGATGACGTGGCGGCCCGGCGCCACCCGGTAGGCCTTGAAGTTGGTGCGCGCCTGCTGGGCGTTGTCGTCGCCGCTGGTGAACGGCTGACCGTCGAGCCACACCAGGCCGCCCGGCGGCTCGCTGGTGAGCTCGAAGCCGGTGTCGGGAGAAGGCTCGAGGTCCACCTCGCGCCGTTCGATCTGCCCCGCCTGGATCTCGACGTTCTCGTCGCGGCGCACGTAGCCGTCACGCTCGATCGACAGGTGGTACGGTCCGGGAGCCTTCTCGAGGGTGATGGGCGGACTGCCCTTGACCGGCAGGCCGTCGAGGTTGATCTGCGCGTCCGCCGGCTTGACCATGAGGACCAGCTTGCCCGGCCGGGTCAGGTAGCGGTACGCGCCGAAGCCGCCGGCGATCAACGCCGCTGCCAGGACCACGTAGACCGGCGTCCGCGAGCGCTGGCGTCCGTAGGTGCCGCCACTCGCGGTCACCTGGGGCGACGTGTGGAACTGGTCATCGTAGGGCTGGGGCGGCGGAACGCCCTGCATGGTCTGGCGGAAGTTCGGCTTGGGCGGCTCGAAGGCCGTGCGTGGCGCCCCGTTGTCGAAGGGGCTGCCGCCCCCGAACCCGCCGTCACCACCCCCTGGGAAATTCTGCCTGAAGGCGCCCAGGCCCGGCGGCGGCCCCGACAGCGCCCGGCTGACCGGCGAGGTGGCCCGGGACGGAGCCCTCACCGCCCGCGCCGGACCGAAGCCAAGCGATTCCTCGACCTCTTCCGGCGGCGCCCCGGCATGGGTCTTGTCTTCCGTCTCCGACAGCTCGATGTCGCTGGAGGTCAGCTCGGCGTCGTCGAGCTCCTCGGGTCCCTTGTCGAAGATCGACGTCTCCAGTTCCTCATCATCCCACTCGAGCCCCTCGGCCTTCTTCATGGTCGACACTTTGGGACTGGATTTTCTGGACGCCCCGGGCCGGGCGGCCTGGACGGACGCTGAACGCGGACGCGATCCCGAACCCACCTTCGACCCTCGCACCGGCGTCAACCCCGGCACGGACTTGGGTGGGATGGGCGTCGGTTCCTCGAACTCGTCCAGGTGCTGGTACTCCTCGATCTTCGCGTTGTCCTCGGCAGCGTCATTCGCGAAGTGCTTCTTCATCCACCCCGACACGTCCTTGCGCGAGCAGAACTCGCCGACGGAATACAGGAACGACTGCAGATCGTCGTGCAGGTCGATGGCGTTCTGGTAGCGGTCGTCCACGTCCTTGGCAAGCGCCTTGAGGACGATCCGCTCCAACTCGGGCGGGATCTTCTTGTTGAAGCTGGACGGCGGGAGGATCTCGACGTTGCGGACCTTCTCCAGGGTGGAAAAGTCGCTCTCGCTCTGGAACAGGCGCTCGCCGGTGAGCAGCTCGTAGAGGACGATTCCCAAGGAGAAGATGTCGCTGCGCCGGTCGACCGGCAGCCCGCGGACCTGCTCGGGCGACATGTAGCCAAACTTGCCCTTGAGGATGCCAGCCTGGGTCTTCGAGGCCTTGCCCGCCGCCTTGGCGATCCCGAAGTCGACGATCTTCACCTCGCCGTCGTAGCCGATGAGCACGTTCTGGGGCGAGACGTCTCGATGGACCAGATTCAGCTCGTGGCCCTGCGGATCGCGCTTGTTGTGAGCGTAGTCCAGCCCCTCGCAGATCTGCATGATGATGAAGCACGCCTGCCCCAGGGGCATGACGTCCTCGTGCTTGCGGAGCTTGTCGAAGATCGCGCGCAGGTCCTTGCCGTTGACGTACTCGAGCGCGATGAAGTAGGCGTCGTCGACCTTACCGAGATCGAAGATCTGGGCGATGTTCGCGTGCTGGAGCTGCACGGCGATCTTCGCCTCGTCGATGAACATCGTGATGAACTCTTCGTCCTCCGCGATGTTCGGCAGGATGCGCTTGACGGCGATCATCCGCTCGAAGCCCTCGACCCCGACGGCCTTGGCCTTGAAGACCTCGGCCATCCCCCCGACGTTGATCCTGTCGAGTAGGTAGTACTTTCCGAAAGGGATCGGTCTCTGCAAGCGCCTTCCCGAAGCCTCAGCTCCTAACATAGCGTGAATTCAGAGCGTTCGCGATGTCCGCTGGTCAACCTTCGACCCACACGCGCGTCATTTTGTCGCCAGGCTGAATCTTGTCGACCACCTCGAGGCCGGTCAGGACCTGCCCGAAAACCGTGTGTTTACGGTCCAGGTGGGAAGCCGGGTCGTGGCAGATGAAGAACTGCGAACCGCCGGTGTCCTTACCCGCATGCGCCATCGACAGGGAGCCGCGCTTGTGAACCTGCTTCTTGCCCCCGGTCTCGCACTTGATCTGGTAGCCGGGGCCACCGGTGCCGGTGCCGACCGGGCAGCCACCCTGGATGACGAAGTGGGGAACCACCCGGTGGAAGGTCAGGCCGTCGTAGTAGGGACGGGTGACCTTCTGGCCAGTCTTCGGGTCCTTCCACTCCTTGGTGCCGGCAACCAGTCCGACGAAATTGGCGACGGTGTTGGGGGCATCGTCCTCGTACATCTCGGCGACGATCTCGCCCTTCGTTGTTTCGAAATGCACCTTCTTCATCGTCGCTGTCCTCCCGAGAGAGCCGAAACGATACTCCACCAAAACGTCCGCGTGTAGCAGGAGTTAGCTGCATCTTACAGCGCATCGCGTCACCGTTGTGAAGCAACATTCCCGCGCGGTGTCCGACAAACGGACGAAGGAGGCACTCACCATGTCCACGACCGCAAACTCAATCGACCCGGCCCGCGGCAACCTCGTCGTCGAGCAGACCCGAACCCGCCAGACCGAGAAGCCCAGCACCCCGTTCCGCCAGGTGCTGGCAGGGGGCCTCAACGTCCTCATGAGCGGGGCCGAGGTGGCGACCAGTGTGGTGGCTGGCCCGGTGCTGGCCGCGGCGGTGCGCGAGACCCGCGCCGAGGTGGTCGGTGGCGTCGCCGGCGTCCCGGCCGACGCGGCGGGCGGCAGCGGGGACTCGAACCTGACCACCATGCAGGCGATGCAGCGGGAAAGTCAGGCGTTCAACATGCAGTTCCTGGCGCTGCAAGAGGAGGTGCAACAGGAGAACCGGCGCTTCTCCACGCTGACCAACGTGGTGCGCGCGCGGCACGACACGGCGAAGGCGGCCATCTCCAACATCCGCAGCTGATGGAGGCGTGCTAAACTGCCGCCCTCATGAAGATCACCGGACCGGGGTCGGGAGCGCCTCCGCAAGGACCGGGCGCCGCTGACGAGGCCAAGGGGCCGGCCGGCAAGGGCTTCGCCGACGAGCTGCACAAGACGGACAATGCCGCGGGGATCTCGCGTGCCAGTGAAACCGGCGCGCCGACCGGCGCCACCCCCTCCGGCGCCACCAATGTCAGGGACATCGGCGCCGACCTGAGCGCCGGCCGCATCACGCCCCAGGCGGCGCTGGACAAGGTGATCGATCGTGTGGTGTCGAAGCAGGTGGGCGCGAACGCGCCGGCGGCGGTGCGCGAGAAGGTGGAGGCAGCGCTGCGCCAGGCGATCGAGGACGATCCGATGCTCGCGGAGAAGGTCCGCGGGCTGGGCGCCTAGTCCTTCGCGATCGGGCCCGCCGCCTGCGGTGGCTTGCGCTGCTGCAAAGCCTCGCGGATCTGGGGCGGCAGGAAGACCCCGTCGGTGTCGAAGCCGGCGAGTGCCTCGGTGAGGATCGCCGCGCGCTCGGTGGGGCTCGCCTTCTTGTCGATGATCACGCACCACTCGCCCTTCAGTTTGCACAGGCCGCCCGTGGCGTTGACGCCGGTCGTGATCGCCTCGTAGCGGACGCGCACATTCAGCTGGGCGGCGGCGGTTTCCAGGGCCTCGGTCATCTGCTCGGGCTTCATGCGGGGAACTTCTCTCCTTGCGACGAGGGCGAGACGAGGTGGTTGACCGGCAAGGTCACCACGAACGTGGTACCACTGCCGGGCCGGGTCTGGAAGCTGATCTGCCCGCCGTGCGAGTAGATGATGTTGCGCACCACGGACAGGCCGAGGCCGGTACCGCTGCCCGCCGGCTTGGTCGAGAAGAACGGCTCGAAGATGCGGGCGCGATCCTCGTCCTTGATGCCCGCGCCGGTGTCCGACACCGCCAGATGGACCGTCGCGTCGTCGGATGGCCAGGTGCGGACCCGGATGTTGCCGCCCTTGCCGCCAAGCGCATGGGCGGCGTTGGTCACCAGGTTGATCACCACCTGCAGCAGCTGGTCCCGGATGGCCTGGATGGACGGCAACTGCCGGTGGAGATCCCGCTCCAGCTTCGCCCTGGCGTCGTCGAGAACATGCTCGCAGAACGAAAGCCCCTGTTCGAGCACCTCGTTCACCGAGACCTCCTCGACCTCGCGGCCCGACGGGCGGGCGTAGCCGACCAGGTCCTTGGCGAAGCGTCGGATCCGCTCGGCACCGTCGCGGATCTTCTTCAGGCGGTCGACGTCGTCGTTGGCGAAGGTGTTCTCGGTGCGGCCCTGGACGGCCAGCTGCGACTTGCGCAGCACCGCCTCGGCGCAGACCTGGATGGAGGTGAGCGGGTTGTTGATCTCATGCGCGACGCCGGCGGCGATCTGTCCCACGGTGGCCAGCTTCTCGGCGTGGATCACCTGACTCTGAAGCGAGCGCAGCGCCGTGACGTCCTGACCGATGGCGAGGAGCGCGGCTGTCTGCCCCCCGTGCCCGCGCACGGTGACCACGTTGAACGCCGCCCGCAAGACGGCGCCTCCGACGGACGGCAGTCGCACCTCGCGGGTGGCCGGCTCGCCGCTGGCGTACACCTGCTTCATCACGAGCGCGATATCCGGGGTGCCCTGTTGCGACAGCCAGGGCAAGAGATCGCGGCCCACCGCGCGCGTGCGCGAGAAGCCGGTCAGCTTGGTGGCGGCGCGGTTCCAGATGGTCACATGCCCCTCGAGATCGGTGGCGATGATGATGACGTTCGCCTGGTCGATCAGCTGACCGAGGTAGTCCTGGAGGTAGGCGGTCTCGCGCAGGAGGCGCCGGGTGTGAGCGACGACAGCCATGTGGTTGGCGATCGGTATGACCAGTCCCTTGTCCTGACGAAGCGGAAAGCGTTCGGCGGTCGCCCGAATTGAAGGGCGGTAGTTCACGTGAACCTCGCCGGTCAGCTCGCCTCCCGCGACAAGAGGCACCGAGAACCCGGCGGCAGCTCCCCTGAACAGCCGCGGGTGCTCGTCGACCAGGCGGATCGCGGGGTGCGGACCGGCGTTCGGCCCGTCGACGTGCGAGGGCAACCCCTCGCGGACGTTGGCATGGGCCAGCGCGCCCTTCTGGATGGTCGGCGGCATCCGCTTGGCGTCCTCGACCAGCCCCTCGTCGGCGAGGATCTCGACGACGGCCAGCTTCTTGTCGAAGCGCCGCAGCGCGATCTGACGGTTGGGAAGCAGCTCGTGCAGGGTGCGGAAGAACTCCTGGAAGAGCTGCTCTTCGCCCATGTCGGCGGTCACCCGGCGCGAGAGGAGCACGATGGACCGCAGCACCTCGGCGGGGGAGAGCAGCGGATACGCGGTCGCGGTGGGGGGTTTGCGTTTGGGCGGCGACCGGCGGCCGGGCGGCATCAGCGGACACCTTCGGCGGCGAGGCGGGCCGCCGCGACCGTGGCGGCGGCCAGGACCTCACGCACCGGCACGCGGGCTTTCGCCGCGAGGCGCTTGCAGTCCTCGAACTCGGGGGTGGCCCCGAGCACGCGGCCGTCGAGGGCGGCCACCTTCACCGAGACGACGCCGAACGCGGTCTTCACCTTCGCCTGGGACCTGGCAAGCACCGTACGGGCGAACGGAGTGCGGCGGACGCCGAGTGTGGTGGAGTTCAGGAACAGCGCCTCGGCGACGGCGGGCGCCACCGCCGGCGTGGCCAGGGCCGAGATCTCGAAAGCCGGGCGGCCCTTCTTCATGAGGATCGGGGTCATCCAGACGTCGAGCGCGCCTGCGTCCAACAGCGCCGTCATCAAGGGCTCGACGAGCTGCGGGTTCATGTCATCGAGGTTCGCCTGGAGCAACACGGTCTCGGGCGACGAGGGGGGAAGCGCGCCACCGACGGGCTCGCCCAGGAGCACGCGCAGCACGTTGGGACGATCGGAAAGCTCCCGGGTGCCAGCCCCGAAGCCCTGGGCGCGAAGGCGAACGGGGGGCAGTGCGCGAAACTCATCGACCACCGTGGCGAGGATGGCGGCGCCGGTGGGGGTGGTCAGCTCCCCTGCCCCCTCGCTGCGGACCGGGATGTCGCGCAGGAGGGCGGCCGTGGCGGGCGCGGGGACGGGCACGCGCCCGTGATCGGTGCGCACGCTGCCGGTGCCGAGGACGGGCGCCTCAGAGGTCACGGCCACGGGCGCGAGCCAGGCGATGGCGGCTGCCACACCGACGATGTCGGCGATGGAGTCGAAGGCACCGACCTCGTGGAAAGCCACCTTGTCGACGGTGGTCCCGTGCAGCGCGGCCTCGACCCGGGCGAGGCGATCGAAGATCTCGCCGGCGAGAGTCTTGACGTCGGAGGACAGCTTCGCCTGGCGGAGGAGGCGGCGGATGTCGGCGTAGTCGCGGTGCTCGTGGTGGTGATGGTGATCATGATCGTGATGGTCGTGGTCGTGGCCGTGGTCCATGCCAGGCCAGCGGACGACGAAGCCGGTGCCGGCGAAGGCACCACGCCTCCGCTGTTCGAACCTGGCGGTGAGACCGGGCACCCGCATGGCCTTGATGGCGCCGATGACCACGGCCTTGGGCACGCCCGCGTCGACGAGAGCAGCGACGGTCATGTCACCGGCGATCCCCGAGGCGGGATCGAAATGGAGGTGGAGACCCTGGAGCTTCATCTCACGCGAACGCGGGTGCGGCGCCCGGGTTTGGGCGGGTTGGCGCGGGTCCGGGGCGGCGTGCGGACCCGATCGACAGCGGGCGCGCGGTTGAGAAGGGAGGCCATGCGGCCGGCGCCGAAGCCATTGTCGATGTTGACGACGGCGACGCCCGCGGCGCACGAGTTCAGCATGGTGAGCAGCGCCGCGATGCCCCCCATGCTGGAGCCATAGCCGATGCTGGTCGGGACCGCGATCACGGGGCGGGCGAAGAGCCCGGCAGTCACCGTGGGCAGGACGCCATCCATGCCGGCGACGACCACCAGCACCTCGGCGGCCTCGACCGTGGCGCGGTGGGCGAGCAGGCGGTGCAGGCCGGCCACGCCGACATCGAAGATGCGGGTGACACGGTTGCCGTCCATCTCGGCGGTGACCGCCGCCTCCTCGGCGACGGGGATGTCGGAGGTGCCAGCGCTGAGCACAGCGATGCTGCCACGGCCGCGCTCGGGCGGCGGGGCACCGAGGATCACCAGCCGCGGGACCTCGAGGTAGCGCGCCTCGGGCACGGCAGCGAGCACCTTGGTTGCGACGTCCGGTGCCACACGTGTGGCCATCACGGCGGTGCCTGCTCGTCCCAGCTCACGCAGCAGCGTCGCGATCTGCTCGACCGTCTTGCCGGTGCCCAGCACAACCTCCGGGAAGCCGGTCCGCAGGTGTCGATGGGTGTCGGCGTGCGCGAAGCCCAGGGAACGGAACGGCAGATCGCGCAGCTCGCTGACCGCGTCCTCGACCGACAGACCTCCCGAACGGACCCGGTCCAGAAGGTCGCGCAGGTGGTCTGGATGCACGCCCGGAGATTACATCAGGAGAACCGAAACAGCTTCCCGGCGTTGCCGCCCAGGATCTCGGCCTGCTGGGCCGGCGGAAGGTGGCTCACGAACGAGCGCAGGCGCGTCTGGGCGGCCTTGTACTTCTCGACGGTGGCGTCGGCGGCCCAGCCGCCCCCGAAGATGACGCGCGACGAACCGTAGGACGCCACGAACCTGTCGATGTACCGCCGCGGATCCTGCTCGGGCTGGATAGAGGCGATCTTGATGGTCACATTCGGCAGCTTCCCCCAGCCGAGGATGGTCTCGTGTTCCTGGGGCGTGCCCTGCCACGGCCGGCCGAGGTGATCGACGATCACCTGCGCCTTGGCAAACTCCTTGATGAGCGGCTCGAACCCCGGAGCGTACCGCGGCACCATGTGCAGCTGGATGGCCATGCCCAGGTCGACCGCCGCCTTCCACAGCGCACGCAGCTCGGGCTTTCCGAACGGCGGCAAGCGACCGGCATTCGCGGCATGGATCCGGAGCGCCACCACGCCCCCCTTCTTCACCAGCGCCGGCATCGCCGTTTTCCAGTCGGTCTTGTCGGCAAAGAACAGGCAGGTCCCCTTCAGCCGCTTCTTGCCGACCTCCAGGCAGTACTCGAGATACCGGTGATCGTCCTGGTAGGGTTCGGGGTGCACCACCACCGCATGCGCCACACCCGCGGCGTCCATGGCCAGCAACAGATCCTCCGGAGTCGAGCGCCCCTCGGGCTGGTAAGGGCCCTTGGGGTGGTAAGGGAAGCGGGTGCTCGTCTTCCCGTCGAAGCAGTGGACGTGACAGTCGATGATCCGCGTCGACTTCGGAGTGGTGGCGGCGGCCAGCGCCCCGGTCAATGCCTCACGGCGGGTCAGCATGCCGGCGATTCTACACTGCCGTGAGCAGGGCGGGCTGCACGCCTCGGATGTGAGCTTCCGGGTTCTCGAAGATCTTTTTGAAGAGGTTCAGACCGTTCGCGCAGTAAAGACCGTCGTTCACCCGCTCGTCGAGCGTCCAGCGCACCTCGAGCACGTCCTTGACCACGGGGTTGCCAGCACGATCCGGCATCAGCTGCTTGCGCGGCATACCCAGGGCCGCGAACATCGCCGCGGTTCCGTACTCGTAGAGATGATGGAAGGTGCGATCGAGGCCGACAGAGCCCAGGTTGGCGACGAACATGCTGGTGTACATCGGATCGCTGTCGATCATGAACCGAGGCATCAGGTTGATGCCGTCGAGCCATCGCAAGAAGCCCATGATGGCACCGAGCACCGGGCCCGGCAGCATCAGCGCCAGCTTCAGCTCCTTGTCGACTTGCTGGGCGGGGCCGGTCCGTCCCGTGGAAATGGCGTTCACGATACGCTTCACGCAATCGCCGAAGGCTTCACCCTTGAAGAACTCCAGCTTGATCGTCACCAAAGGGGCTTCGTCCGCGATCTCCTTCTTGGCGGCAAACGACAGGAACATCCCCTTGCGCTGGTAGATCCGCCCGCCAGAGACGAAGCGGTTCAGCCCGGGCCGCTCGGCCAGCGCCTGAGCCGCGGCCCACAGGAACAGGTGGAACAGGGTGGCCGGTTGATCGCGCTCGTGCTCGTGGTTGAACGAGCGGAGGAATGCGCGGGTCTTCGAGATGTCGTAGATGGCCTCGTGGTAGATGACGCTCTCGTTCCGGCCACGCATGATGTACGGCATGATCGCCCGCACCAGCGATTCGCCGTGGACCAGATCCCCGTCGGGCCGTCGGAAAAGCGGCATCAGCGCGCCGGTTCCTGCGCTGCGCCCGCCACGTCGTCAGGTCGGCCCTGCGTGCGGAAGACGTGGTCCCACCAGGGGCAGCTGACGCCGAAGCGGGTGCCTGAATCCTTGAAGTGGTGCACCAGGTGTTCGCGCCGCAGCCACTTGCCCAGGCGGGTGCGCGGCTTACCCGCGTGGGTGAACCAGTGGACGGAGTCGTAGACGACGTAGCCGAACACGAACCCCGCGAAAGGCGCCCACATCGCCGCCGGCCCCCAGACCACACCGAACAGGGCGTACGTCAGCACGGCCAGGGTCACACTCACCGACGGAGGCATGACCAGCCTGGATCGGTCCCACGGCCAGTCGTGGTGAACGCCGTGGACGAAGAAGTACACGCGATCGGTCCGCGGGCCGCGCACCGTCAGGTGGAAGAACATGCGGTGGAACCAGTACTCGAACAACGTCCACAGCACGTATCCGACGACGAACCAGGAGAGAATCGCCCCCTCGGCCCGGTAGAGCGAGAACGCCACCAGGGGCAGGAACAGCAGCGCTGGCGTGGCCGGGTGGACGTGCGAGAACCACTCGACGAAGTCCGAGCGGAACATGCGCGCGGACCCCTTGTGGAACTTGTGTATGGGTTTCAGGGCTGCGTCCATCAGCTGGCTCCGGTGCGTGCCTCCGCGTCGCGGGAAATGCCCGCTTCGCCCCGCCTGGGAAGGATCTTCAGGTTGGCCAGCTCGTCAGCCATCGCGTCCGCCGTGGTCCGGAGTTGCTCCTCCGTGTGGGCGGCGGTGACGAAGAAGCGCAGGCGCGCCAGGCTCTCGGCCACCGCCGGGTAGATGATCGGGTGGACATGGATCCCGCGCCTCAGCAGCGCCTCGCCCAGGCGGATGCAGGCGTACGAGTTCCCCACGAGGCAGGGAACGACGGCGGTTTCCATGCTGGGCCCGACGTCGATGCCCCTGTCGCGGAGGAGGCGCGAGAAATAGCGGGAGCGATCCTGACAGGTGCGCGCACGATCTGGTTCCTCGACCAGGATCCGCAAGGCGGTCAGCGCCGCCGCTGCGTTCGCCGGGGTCATGCCGACGCTGTAGATGAACCCCGGAACGCTGTACTTCAGGTATTCGATCAGCACCGAGCTGCCCCCGATGTACCCGCCGCAGCTGGCGAGCGTCTTTGACATGGTGCCCATCCACAGGTCGACGTCGCGGCGATCCACGTCGTAATGCTCGCCGACCCCGCGGCCGGTCTTGCCCAGCACGCCGAGCGAGTGCGCCTCGTCCACGAACAACAGTGCCCCGTACTTCTTTTTGACGGCGATGATCTCTGGCAGCGGCGAGATGTCGCCGTCCATGCTGTAGACCCCCTCGATGGCGATCAGCACCCGGCGCACGGACGAGCGGACCTCCTTGAGGATGCGTTCCAGCCCCTGGACGTCGTTGTGCGGGAACGGACGGCGCTTGGCACCGGCCAGCTTGGCGCCGCCGAGGATGCTGTCGTGGGCCAGGCTGTCGTGCAGCACCATGTCCTCGGGGGTCATCAGCTGGCCGATGACGCTGAGGTTGGTGGAATGGCCGCCCACCATGACGATGGAAGCTTCGGTGCCGAGGAACTGTGCCAGCTCGCGCTCGAGATCGATGTGCAGCGGCTTCTGCCCGCCGGTCACGCGGCTGGCAGAGACCGAGCTGCCGTACTTCTTCACCGCCTCGTATACCGCCGTGACGATGCGGGGGTGTCCCGAGAGGCCGACGTAGTTGTACGAGGTGAAGTTCAGGTACTCGCGCCCGTCGATGAGCGCGGTGGCGCCGGTGCAGGAGTCGAGCGTACGGAAGTACGGAATGTCGATGCCCGCTGCCTTCGCGAAGTCGATCTTGGTGCGTAGCTCCTTGACCTCGGGGAACTCCTCGATGCGATAGCTGGCGGTGTCGACCACCGGTGACTCGACCCCGACCACCAGTTCGGCGCGCAGGCCGCGGATCTGCACCACCGGGTTCCCAGCGGAATCGACCAGATCGAGATCGCCCTCGAAGCGGTCGCCGTCGCTGCGGCGAAGGGCGGCCCGGCAGACGAGGCGCGCGCCAGCGGGAATCGGTCGGTGAAGCCGCATCTCGCCCACGCCGACCGGCAGACCGATGCGCCCGTGGTGGACGACCGCCCAGTAGGCGCACAGCTGTAACGCTCCGTCGACGGCCAGGAGCCAGGTGAGCGCGGGATCCGACCCGGCGCGGATGACCCCGGCGACCTGGCCGGCGCCGACGGCAGTCACCTCCTCGACGGCGCGCAGACGCGGGCCGTGGAAGGTGTGGCGCGCGTAGAACTCCGAGAGCGGCAGCGACGTCGGCCGCGCCTCGATGCTGACGCTCACCGGCTCGAGCCATCCGGCGCTGTGTCCGATGCGCGCGCGGTACGCCAGCGACGACCGCGCGCCCAGCGCGATCAGTTCGACCTCCGCGGTGCCGATCGCTCCACCCACCTCGTCGGTGCTGGCACGGGCGACGACCTCGCCGGCACCGTCCGCCAGGATCACGCCCTTGACCACGGCCAGGTCCTGGACCTGGGCGATGGCATCCACCGGGGCCGCGCCCGCGGCCCGCGCTGCCTGCAACAGCAGATCCGCGGCAACGGCCAGCGGTAGCACGGGGCGGTCGCCAATCCGGTGATCGTCCAGATAGGGATGCGACTCGGACGACAGACGCGTCCGCCGCGAGATCGGCACCGTCCGCTGCGGCACCGCGGCGCCGAGCAGGATCTCGCCGGACGGCCCGTGACCGGCGAGCTCGGCAGCCACGCGCCCGAGACCGGTCTCGTCGGTGAGGAAGGTGATGCCGCGGGCTCGCATCTCGGCACGCACCGCCTCGGGCACGCCGGCGAGCATCGCCGTCCCTTCCCAGGGAGGCAGATCGAGCGTCGTCACCCGCACACCCGGCCGGGCGACCGAGAACGCCTCGGTGAGGCGGCCCAGGAGGTGGTTGGCGGCCGAGTAGTCGGTCTGATGGGCGCTCCCGAAGCGCCCGGCCCACGATCCGTATTGCAGGAACGCGATCAGCGGATCGTCAGCCAGCGCCTGCCAGAGGGCAAGAGCCCCCGCCACCTTGGTGTCGAACACCCGGAGGAAACCGTCGCGATCCTTGCGGGCGATCGGCGCGTCCTGGACGATGCCGGCCGTGTGGACCGCGGCCTGGATCGGTCCGAAGGCAAGCCGGCCCGTCGCCAGCGCCCTCGCCACGGCCGCGTGATCACGCACGTCGCACGGGACGTACACCGCATCGCCGCCGGCGGCGCGAATCTCGCCGATCAGCACTTCCGTCTCGGAGCCCGCGGGGCGGCGGCCGAGCAGGACGAGACGGGCCTTGTGTTTTCGCGCCAGCTCGCGGCCGAGGCGAGCGCCCAGGCCAAAACCACCACCGGCGATCGCCACCACGGCGCCCTCGGGCAGCGCGCCCGGTGTCGTCGGCGCTGCGGGACGCAGGACGGGCACCAGCCGTTCGGCACCGCGGTGACGGACCTCGACGCCGGTCTCGCCGCTGGTCACCTCGGCGATCAACCGGTCGGCGGATGCGGGGCCCTCGACGTCGACCGCCACCACCTGGGTCTCGGGCCACTCGCGGCCGAGGGCCTTGGCAAAGCCCGCCAGACCCGCCGCGGCCAGGCCCCGATGCGCGAACAGCAACGCCGCCGGACGCGCGCCATCCAACCGCCGCGCCAGCTCGAACGCACGCAGCGACGGCGCGGCGAACGAATCGGCGTCGGGGAGGCCGGTCGAGGTGGGACCGATCCCACGCAGGTCGATCACGGTCGCGCCCGCTGCCAGATCGTCGGGTGCACCGGTGGCCAGGCGCACCTGGACCCGCCGCTGCGACAGCCGCACGCGCAGCGCCTCGGCCAGACCCTCGACCTCGCCGATGATCACCACGGGACCCCGGACCGTGCCGCCGCCCGATGCGGGTCGAGGCTCGTACGAGACGGCGTAGCGTTCGATGTCGTCGCTCTTCGCCGCGACCGGGGTCACCTTGCGCGCACCAGCCTTGCTGGACCGGAGGAGGCGGGACACGTCGGCGATCGACAGATCCTCGGCGAAAACCGAGCGAGCCAGCGGCTCGGCATCGGGCACCAGCTCCTGCAGCCCCGAGACGAGTTCCACCACCATCAAGGAGTCGAAGCCCAGGTCGGCGCCGAGCCTGGTCGTCGACTTCAGCCGTTCGGTCGGATGCGCGGTGATGCGCGCCACCACCTGCGTGACCTTCGCCTCCAGGTCAGCCTGCGACGGGGCGGCCGGTTCCGGCCTCGGCGATTCGGCGGACGGGACCGGTCGTGCGACGGGCGCCGCCGGCAATTCGACCGGGGCAGTGACCGCGCCGCCGCGCGCGAGCAGCTCGTTCTGCTGGCGGATGATCGCCAGGTGACTGTCGATGACCGCCATCTGCTGTCGAAACAGCTCTGCCAGCGGCTCGCCATTGGATTCGGGCTTCTTTGCTTCCATGTTCGTATCCAGTGTCGTCGTACGTGCGCCGTCGCGGGATGCGACGGGCCAGAGCGGGCGCTCCTCGAGGAGCGAAGGCGGAATCATCGTCACGAGCTGGACCGCGTCGGCGGCGAAGAGCGCCGGCAGATCCAGCGGCACGCCCAGCATGAACAGCTGGCCGAGCGCCCGCAGGAACGAAGCGCCACCGTCCGGGGTCGCCCCGGCCAACGTGAGCGCGGCAACGTTCTGCAGGCTGGCGCCGACCATGCCGGCGAGAGCAGCCCCTGCCCCGATCTGGACATAGACCTTCACGCCGGCCGCCGCGCAAGAAGCCAGCGCGCCGCCGAAATCGACCTGCGAGGTGGCGTGGGCGACGAAGATGCGGCCGACATCCGCCGGATACGGTCCCGGCTCGATGGCCGAGATCACCGGCACCGACGGCGCGCCCAGCGGTAACCCTGCGACGAACGGTTTCAGCGCCGCCGCCGCCGGGGCCATCAACGGCGAGTGGAACGCGTGCGAGACCCGCAGCCGCGTGGTCTTCAGGCCAGCGGCCGTCAGCTTCGCCTCGGCGGTGCTGATGGCTGACGTCGCGCCGGAGATCACCGTCTGGCGCGGGTGGTTCAGGTTGGCGACCACGACGCCATCGATCCCAGCCAGCAACTGGCGCACCTTCGGACCATCGGCGGCGACGGCGGCCATCGCGCCCGGATCAGGAGCCGTCAGTTCGGCGATGAGGCGGCCGCGCTCGGTCAGGAACCGCACGCAGGCCGTGTCCTCGGCGATCAGGCCCGCCGCCGCCGCCGCCACGAATTCGCCGAGCGAGTGCCCCGCCACAGCGTCCGGCGCCAGGCCCAGCCCCTGCGCGAATCGGGCGAGAGCCAGCGACACCGCAGCGACCGCCGGCTGGCAGACCTCCGTTGCGGTCAGCTTCGCCGCCGCCTCGGGCGTCTCGTGCTCGGGATACAGGTAGGACAGCAGCGGTTCGTCCAGATTGGCCGCCGCGGCAAGCCGATCCAGCTCGACACGGAACGCCGGAAACCGCTCGTACAGATCGCGGCACAATCCGGGGCTCTGCAGTCCCTGGCCGGGGAACAGGAATGCCACCTTGCGCTCTTCGGCCGGCCGCGCCTCGGCGCCTTGCGCTTCTCCCAGCTGTCGCCGCAGATCTTCGAGATCGCTGGCGACGATCGCCAGACGGAATGCGTCCGCGCGCCGGCGAGACAGCGTGTACGCCAGGTCGCACAGCGACACGCCCGGCTCGAGCCTCCCCAGCGATGACGCCAGTTCCTCGGCCGCGCGCTTCAGCAGCGGCGCCGTCGGCGCCGACAGCACGATCAACTCCGGCCGGGCAAAATCAGCAGCGACCGCCACGGACGTCCGCCGCCGAGGCGACTCGGGTGCCTCCTCCAGCACGACATGCACGTTGGTGCCGCCGAAGCCGAAGGCGTTGACGCCGGCGCGTCGCGGATGATCCGTCGGATTGGCCCAGGGGCGTGCCTCGCGCGGCACGTACAGCCCGGCGCGCTCCATCTCCAGCTCGGGACGCGGCACCGCGAAGTTCGCCTGCGGCGGGATCACCCGGTGCCGGAGCGCCAGCGACGCCTTGATCAGCCCCGCCACGCCGGCCGCGGCCAGGGTGTGCCCGATGTTCGCTTTGACCGAACCGATGGCACAGTCCGCCGGCCGCGCGCCCAGCAAGTCGCGGAAGGCGCCGATCTCCGTGGCGTCACCGACCGGCGTCGCGGTTCCGTGACCCTCGACGAAGCCGAGCGTGTGCGGGTCGATGCCGGCATCCTCGTAGGCGCGGGTCAGCACCGCCAGTTGCCCCTCGCGCCGCGGGGTCATCGGACCCTCGGACTTGCCGTCGCTGTTGGCGGCGATACCGCGGATGACCGCGTGGATCCGATCGCCGGCGGCCTGCGCGTCCTCGAGCCGCCGCAGCACCACGGCGCCGATCCCTTCGCCCATCACGAAGCCATCGGCGCGGCCGTCATAGGGACGGCAGGTGTCCGTCGGCGAGAGCGCCCCCACGCGCGCGAAGGCCACCATGTTGTCGGGCGCCAGAACCACGTAGGCGCCGCCGACGATGGCGGCGTCGCACAACCCGGCGCGCAAGTTGCCCACCGCCTGATGCAGGGCCACCAGCGCCGACGAGCAGGCAGCATCCGTCGTGAACGACGGCCCGCCGAAGTCGAAGCACTGACTGACGTTGGCGGCGATCATGTTGCCCAGCGATCCGACCATGGTGTAGGCGTGCATCGGCACGAGGTCCTCGAGAAACGCCTCGCGCGCCTCCTCGTCCGCGGTCAGACCGCGGCCGAAGGCTCCGTCGAAGATCTGCCAGGCACGCACGCGAGCGGTGATGATCTCCTTGAAGTCGGAGACCGACATCCCGACGAACACGCCCATCCGGTCGCGCGGCAAGGGCCGTGCCGCGTAGCCGGCGTCCTCGAGCGCGGTGCGGACGCTGTCCAGGAACAGCCGCTGCTGCGGGTCCATCACCTTGGCCCGCCGCGGGGTCAGCCCGAAGAATTCGGGCGCGAACGAACGCACGTCGTCCAGTGCCGCGATCTTGGCAGCGTAGGTGCGGTTCGCCTCGCGCGCGCCGTTCGCGCTCCAGAACACGTCGTGGTTCCAGCGTTCGCGCGGCACCGGCGTGGTATGCACGCTGCCCGCGCGGATCGTCTCCCAGAACGACGCCAGGTTGGGCGAGCCGGGGAAGCGCCCGCCCATCCCGATTATCGCGATGTCGTGCCGGCTCATGGGATGCGGCCAGACTCCTTCAACCACGCCAGCGTCGGAGCGAGCGTGTCGCGCGCCCCACGGAAGGCGACACCCAGCTCCTTGGTCGCCTTGGCGTTGTCCATCATCCAGTAACGGGTCGCGTACGGGATGACGCGCGGATTGAACGGAAGCGGGATGTGCAGCGCCAGCGCCCCCTTGGCCAGGCCGCGGATCACCGATGTCGGCAGCGCCATCACCTTCTTGCGCTGCCCCAGCAGCTCGATCGTCAAGGTGGCAAGTTCGCGCCAGGTGACGTTGTCGCCGCCCAGGATGTACCGCTCGCCAGGCCGGCCGCGCTCGAGCGCGCGCACGGTTCCGAGCGCGACGTCGTCGACGTGGCCGATGCTGCCGCCGCCCGGGCAAACCATCGCCGGCGAGCTCTTGGCGAAATCGATCAGGTTCCCGGCGGTCACGAGCGTCGTGTCGTTCGGCCCGTACACCTCGGTCGGGTTCACGATCACCACCGGCACGCCCTCGGCGTTGAAGGCCAGGCATATCTTCTCGGCCGCGTGCTTGTGGATGGCGTAGTTGAGCCCGCTGCCGTCCAGCTCGAACTTCGCGCTCTCGTCGAACACCTTCGGCTCATCGGATGCGTTCACCGCCGACGCACTCGAGACGTACACCAGCTTCTTCAGCTTCACCTCACGCGCCGCCTCGAGGAGGTTCCGCGTGCCCCCCTCCGTCACCAGTTTCATCTCGGGCGAATCGATCAGATCCCAGGAGGAGAGGCCGGCCAGGTGGATGGCCCCGTCGCAGCCATCGAGCGCCTTCCGCAGGGAAGCGGCGTCGCGCATGTCTCCCTCGGCGCGCTCGTAGGCCAGGCCCGCGATCCGGTCGGTCTGGCTCGTGGGCCGCAGAAGGCAGCGCACCTGGACGCCCGCGCCAACCAGGGTGCGCACCACCACTGACCCGATGAATCCGTTCCCGCCGGTGACGAGCACCTTGCGGCCGCTCAAAGCGAAGGATGACTCGGTGTGCATAGAACGCTTGTCCTGGCGCGTTGAATTTCGGGCGCTCAGTGTACAGCCACAGCCCCTGCCTGGCCACACCGGCGTATGACGTCCGACGGTCGCTTATGCGGCAAATTGCAACATTCCTTCGTGGTAGACGGTGGGCCTCTCCGTGAGGTTCGCGCACCTCTATAGCCGCTTCCTGGACTTCGTCAGCCGGCGGCCCGGGCGGGCGGCAGTCCTGCTGGTCCTGGGCTGCCTCCCTGCGCTGGCGCTGACCGCCAATTTCTTCGCCCACGTCGAGGCGGGTCTCCAGGAACTTCTTCCCCGCGACACCCCCACGGTCCGGGCCCTGGAGCAGATTCATGCCCGCCTCGGCAGCCAGGCGCACCTGACGGTCATCGCCCAGTCACCCGAGCCGGCCGCCAACCGCCGCTTCATAGCCGCGCTGGCCGAGCGGCTGCGACGCCGGCAGCTCCCCGAAGTCCGGGCCATCCAGTCCGACGTGCACAGCGAGCGCTCATGGCTGAAGGCACGCGCACCCCTGTTGATTCCCCCCGAGAAATTCGACGGCCTCATCGGAGAGGTCGAGGAAGCGGTGCGGGCGTCGAAGGCGGACGCCAACCCGCTGTTCGTCAGCCTGGACGAGGAGCGTCAGTCGTCCGAGGACCGCTGGGCCGGCGTGCGCAAGCGGATCGAGACCGAGACCGCGAGCTACGACCGCTTCGCCAATGGCGTCCTAGAGACCACCGACGGCCAGACGGTGGTGATGCTGATCTGGCTCAATGGCTCCGAGGTGGACATGGGGCCGTCGACGCGGTTGCTGGCCGCCGTCGAGGGCGAAGCTGCGGCCCTGCGTGCCGACTTCCCGGCATCGTTGAAGGTGGCCTACACCGGGGACGTCGCCAACCTGATCGAGGAGCACGACGCCATCCTGGCCGACCTGTCGCTGTCGTCGGTGCTGGTGTTCTTGCTGGTCAGCGTTCTCATCGTCTTCTACTTCCGCTCGGCCCGCAGCGTCGTGGTGGTGCTCATCGGCGTCGTGCCGGGGCTGCTACTCACCTTCGCCATCGGGCAGCTGCTGATCGGGCATCTCAACTCGAATACCGCGTTCCTCGGCTCCATCATCGCGGGGAACGGCATCAACTACCCCCTGCTGTTCCTCGCCTACTTCCGGGCACGACCACAGGACGAGCCGCTGGCCGAGGCGCTGCGACAGGCGGCGCGCAACGCGCTCCCCGGCACACTGGGCGCAGCAGCGACCGCGTCGGCTGCCTACGCCGGCCTGGCGGTGTCGAACTTCCGCGGCTTCTCGCAGTTCGGCTGGCTGGGTGGCATCGGCATGCTCGCGACCTGGGCCATGACGTTCGTGGCGGTGCCGATCGCCGTGGCTTTGCTCAAGCCGCCCCGCGGCGGCGAGACGTCGGCGGGGGCGAGCCCACGCGTCTGGCCGCATCCCCGCAAGGCGGCGGCGGTCTTCGTCGTCGCGGCGCTGGCCCTGGCGGGCTTTGGCGTCTATCGCGCCTTCGACGAGGGCCTGTACGAGATGAATCTGATGGCGCTGCGGAACCGGTCCTCGCTGCAATCCGGGAGCGCGTCGTGGGAGCCGAAGATGAACGAGCTCTTCGGCAGCTGGGTGAACCCGGTCGTGGTGATGGTGAAGAACGACGACGATCGCGAGCGGGCGGCCACCGAGCTGCGGCGCGTGCTGACCGGCGGCCCGATGCCCGCCGTCGACCGCGTCGAGACCATCGACACCTACCGCCCGCCCGCCGCCGAGCAGGAGCGCCGGCTGACCCGGTTGCGCAAGCTGGCCCGCACCTTCGGCGAGTTGCCCGACGACGCCGTCCCCGACGACGCGCGGCCCCTGGTGTCCGACTGGCTGGCCGAGCCGCGGCTGCGAGCCATCGCGACGGACGAGATCCCATCGGTGCTGCTGCAAGGGTTCCGCGAGGTCTCGGGCACGGTCGAGCGCTCGGTGCTGATCTACCCGTCCCTGGCCATCGACTACGGCGACGGCGTGAACATGCTGATGCTGGCGCGGCGCCTGGGCGAGGCGAAGCTTCCCCAGGAGGCGGTCGTTGGGGGTGCCTTCCTGTTCATGGCCGACGTGTTCCGTCTGGTGCACGAGGAAGCGCCGCAGGTGGTGCTGATGGTGTGCGTGCTGGTGTCAGGCGTGCTGCTGCCGTTCTTCGCCCGACGGCCGCGCCGGATCTTCCTGGTGCTGGGGACGGTGGTGCCGGTGGCCATCGTGGCCCAGGCGATCATGCTGGCGCTCGGTGTGCGCATCAACATGCTGAACTTCGCGGCGGTGCCGATCACCATCGGCGTGGGAGCGGACTACGCGCTCAACCTGCTCGGGGCGATGGACACCTTGTCCCTGGACGCCCGACGGGCCTGCGCGCGCATGGGCGGCGCCATCCTGCTTTGCTCGATGACCACCATCGTCGGCTATGCCTCGCTGCTTGTCGCGCAGTCGGGGGCGCTGCGTAGCTTCGGCTGGGCGGCGGTCCTGGGCGAGGTCATGGCGGTGATCGCCGTGTTGCTGGTGCTTCCGGCGGTGCTCCCGGCAGGGGACATGGCCGAGCCGTCGACGGCCAACGCCTCCGAAGATCGACGGTCGCCTCCCCTGCCCAGCCAGCATCCGGATCTCGGCGCATGATCGCCTTGCTGCTCGCCCTGGCGCTGACGCCCGACCAGATGGTGGCGCGCGAGATCCTGGCCGAGCTCATCGCCATCGACACCACCGACAAGAACGGCAACAACACCACCGCGGCCGAGGCCATGGCTCGGCGCCTGCGGGCGGCCGGTCTTCCCGCGGCCGACGTGCAGGTGATGGGCCCATCCCCGCGCAAGGGGAACCTGGTGGCGCGGCTGCGCGGCACGGGCAAGCGCAAGCCGCTGTGTCTGCTTGGCCACCTCGACGTGGTGGCGGCCAACCGCGAGGACTGGACCATCGACCCGTTCAAGCTGACCGAGCGCGACGGGTACTTCTACGGGCGTGGCACCTCGGACATGAAAGGACAGGTGGCCATCTGGGTGACCACCGTCCTGCGCCTGCAGCGCGAGAAGCGCAAGCCCGATCGCGACCTCCTGCTGGTCCTGACCGCCGACGAGGAGAATGGTCCGGAGAACGGCGTGAAGTGGTTGATCGCGCACCACCGGTCGCTCATCGACGCTGCCTACTGCCTGAACGAGGGTGGCGGCGGTGAATTGAAGAAGGGCGAGCGCCGCGGCAACCACATCCAGGCGAGCGAGAAGGAGTTCCGCACCTGGCGGATCGAGGTGACCAACAAGGGCGGCCACAGCTCGCTGCCGGTCGCGGACAACGCCATCGTGCGGCTGGGCGAGGCGCTGGCCCGCATCCACCGCTTCGTTTTCCCCGCACGCGTCGACGAGGTGACGCGTGCCCAGTTCGCCCGGCAGGCAGCGTTGGAGACGGGGCCACTGGCCGCCGATCTGCGCGCCGTGGCTGCCGCGAAGCCCGGTCAGGCGCCGGACGCGGCCGCGACGGCGCGGCTGTCGCAGGTCCCCTACCTGAACGCCCGCCTGCGCACCACCTGCGTGCCGACGATGATCCAGGGCGGCCACGCCGAGAACGCCCTGCCCCAGCGCGCGAGCGCCATCGTGAACTGCCGCATCTTCCCGGGTGAGCCGCACGACGAGGTGATGCGCACGATCCAGCGCGTCGCCGCCGACCCCGAGGCGCACGTCACCGCCGCCGACGAGCCTAACTTCGGTCCGCCCTCGCCTCTTTTGCCCGAGCTGATGTCCGTCGCCGAGGCCGTCACCCGCGAGAAATGGCCGGGCGTTCCCGTATTGCCGGTGATGCTCGCGGGCGCGACCGACGGGCGCTTCCTGCGCGCCGCCGGGATACCCACCTACGGCCTCACCGGTCTGTTCCACGATGTGGACGACGTGCGGGCCCACGGGCGCGACGAGCGCATTTCCGTGAAGTCGTTCTTCGAGGCCCAGGAGTTCCTGGAACGCGTGGTGCGAAGGCTGTCAGGCCTCTGAGCCGTCGTCGTCCGGACCGGCCCCTGGCGGACGGAACTCCTCGGCCTTGATCCCGAACTGAGCCATCCAGCGGTGGATCTGCATGCGCGCCTTGCCCATGTCCCGCGCGATGGCGCTCACGTTGCCCGCGCGCAGCCGCATCAGACGCCGCACCTCCGCCTCCAGCGCCGCCGGCTCGAGCTCGGTCGGCGACGACAGCCGAGGCTCGACGCCCAGGTGCTCGAGGCCGATCTCCTGCGAGGCCCGCGCCAGCTCCAGCGCCGCCTGCAGCACCCGCTCGAGCTCGCGCACGTTCAGCGGCCAGCGTCGTTCGAGGAGTGCGCAGCACGCATCCGCGGTCAGACGGAAGTTGGCAGCGTCACGCCCCGCGTACCGCTCCAACAACGCCGCGACCAGCAACCCCATGTCCTCGCTGCGTTGCCGCAACGGTGCAAGCTCCAGCGTGAAGCCGGCCAGACGTCCCAGCAGATCGGCACGGAAGCGCCCCTCGCGTACCAGCTGGTCCAGGTTCTGCTGGGTCGCCGCCAGCACGCGGAGATCGATCTGCACCGCCGTCGACGACCCGAGCGCCAGCACCTGGCCGTCCTGCAGCACGCGCAGCAGCTTCGCCTGGCTTGCAAGCGGCAGGTCGCCGATCTCGTCAAGAAGCAGCGTCCCCTTGTCGGCGCTGCGAATCAGCCCCAGGCGATCCTCGCGCGCGTCGGAGAATGCGCCCCGCCGGTAGCCGAACAGTTCGCTCTCGACCAGCGTCTCGGGCAACGCCGCGCAGTTCACCGCCACGAAGCGCCCGCTGCGCTTCGACAGCTCGTGGATCTCCTGCGCCAGCACGTCCTTGCCGGTCCCCGTCTCGCCCACCAGCATGATCGGCACCTTCGAGGGTGCGAGATCGGCGGCCGTGCGGAATCCCTGCGCCAGGGCGGGCGCGAAGGTGACGAGGCGCGAGCCCGCACCGGCGCGATAGGGCTCGGGCGAGACCACCGTCGTCACCCGCCGGACGAGAAAGGCGCTCCGCCCGACCACGAACCAGTCCCCGTCGCGCAGGACGCCCTTCTTTGCCGTCTGCCCCAGCACGCGCGTCCCGTTGCGCGAACCGAGGTCCTCGATCATCGCCGTACTGTCGGTGGCGGGCACGAGCCGCGCGTGATCGCCCGACATGGTCGGGTCCGGAACGTCGACGCGCGCCTTCCCCTCACTGCGCGAGCTGGCCCCCAGCGGTCCGCCGCGGCCGATCACCACCTCGGTGACGCCCGTGAGATCGAAGGCCATCCCACCCAGCAGCGGCTTCTCACCACACAGCACCAGGTGCAGCACCAGGTGCGCGCCGCCGCCGGAGGTGGGCGTGGGCCGGTACTCGGGTCTCGTCCTCTCCATCGCGACCGCGCGAGCGCGAGTCTACCCGAATTGGCCGGAGCTAGAGCGCGGGAGGTGCGGAACCCTCTCGGGGTTCTGCTCTAGACCGTCAGCGCGGCCGCGACGGGCTTGCCGCCGGAGATCTGGGTGTCGAGCAGCGCCTTTGGCAGCCCGACCGCGCGCCCCAGGGTCTTGGCGACGGACGCCAGCGTTTCGCCGAACGGGATGTCGCCGCCGCCAGGCGTGCCACGCCCGCTGACCGAGTCGATCGGCGTGGCGTAGTAGTCGCCCGACTTCGGCTCGAGCCCGCCGATGACACCGGGGCGGATGGTCTTCCCCATCATCACCGTGACGTGGTGGCTGGCCCAGTGGTCGCGCCCCGTCGTACCCAGCTTCTTCAGCGTCCGTCCGAAGACATTCTGCGCGGCGAACACCACCTTGTCCTCGAGGCCGTACTGCCGGACCGCCTCCATCAGCGCCGTGATGCGCACCATCGCAGTCGCATGCGCCGGGACCTCGCTCTTCATGAGGTCCGGATCGGTGTGGTTGTCGCCGCCGAAGTCGATGCGGATGGCGATCACCGGCGCCACGTTCATGCGCACCAGGGCGACCGCCGCCAGCACCTGCCCGGCCGAGGTGTCCGTGGTGATCCCGGCCAGCATACCCAGAAGGTCATCCGACAATGAGCGCGCTTGCCGACGCGACATCGCCAGGCTGTCCAGATACGCGCGCTGCGCGGGCGTGCCGTTCTCCTTGAGTGCTCCGTAAATCTTGTCGACCGTCTGGTCGCGCAGCTGCTGCAGGGTCGCCAGCGTCCCCTTCGGCCGGGTGAGCACGTCACGCAAACCGGTGGGCGGCACGTTCGGCAGCCCGCGACCGTTGTAGGTCAGGATCTCGCCCGCGCCGACAGAGACCGGCTCGGTCTGAACCGTACCCAGGCAAGGCGCGAGGTGCCTCGCGAAGATCGACGGCATCATCTCTTGCCGCGCCGTCATCCCCATCACCTTCATCACCTTGGGAAGGTTGGCGTGGTTATTCGTCAGCGTCGCGTGGTGGAAGAAACTGGTGCGGTCCAGCGCCCACTGCGGCAGCGTCGACCATAGCTGCGCAGCGGTGACCGCCTGGTTGCCCAGTTTGAAGTCGGTGCGAGCCATGCCGGGATCCAGCGCGTGCGCCATGTCCGGGAAGGCGTACGTCCCCGGCACGTTCGCGTTCATCGGATCGCCCGACGCCGAGGTGCTGAGGATGAGGAACTTGGCGTTGGCCTTGTCAGCGGCTGTGCAGGTGGTCATCTCCTGCGCCAGCGCAGAGAGCGGCCGGGTGAACGCAGCCAGTGGTAAGCCCGTGGCCAGCGCCCGCAGGCCAGCGTACCCGGCCCCGAAGAGGGCCTTTTCGAGCATGTCGCGTCGGGTGTTCTCCATGGCTTCCTCCTAGAGACCGAGCGAGATCGCCGGCGGCGAGGTGCAGGCGGCGATGAAGGTGGATCGGAGCGCGTCGCGGGCCGTGGCCTTGGCGGCAACGGCCATGTCGTAGTGCTCTGAAAGGATCTGGCGCATGGTCGCCGCGCGGGTGTCCGCGGGCGGCATGCCCATCACGGTGGCGACGAAGTCGGCGATCGCCTCGTCCTTGCGCGTGCTGGCGTACCGGGTGACCGCTCCGGCGTCGACCACCAGGGGCGCGATCAGATTGCACAGATTCTCGGTCGCGCTGATGAAGAACAGATTCGGATCGTGCGGCATCAGCGGCACCTCCTCGGCCCGGTTGTAGCCGGCGCCCGGGATCGACATGGCCAGGTTGCGGAAGTTCGTCTTGCCGCCGGCCTCCAGCCCGCAGACGTTGGGCAACTTCAGCCGGGCGGCCAGCGAGTTACACAGCGACTCGCGGCGGGCGATGCTCATGATGACGCCGTTCTCGCGCGCCGTCTGGGTCGTAGCGGCGAAGGTCACCAGCGGCGACGCGAACAGCTCACGCACCAGGGTCTTGAAGTTGAACCTGCTGTCCCTGAACACCGCCGCCACCCGCAGGAACTCCGGGTCGGTCTCGACGCAGGGCGACGAGTTCGCGAAGAAGCACATCTTCTGGGTCCAGGCAGGGGCGAACAGCGGGTTCTTTGCCATCGCCTGGGCGAACATGGAGATGCCACTGCCGCTGGTCGGCGCCTCGACGCCGACGTCGAAGGTGCCGACGGCAGGGATCGGGTTCTTCGGATTCCTCGGGTTCAGCTGCTTGAAGTACGTGATCGAGTAGCTCTGCCGGAAGAAGTCCCGCATCGGGTCCAGCGTGCGGTGACAGGCGAAGCAGGTGGTCCCTTCCTTGATGTGGAGCGCGTCCGAGCTGGTCTCGGCCACCTGCACCGTCGTCGACTTGTCATCGAAGCTGCGGCCCAGGCCCACGATCAGCGCCTGGTTGGTGGTCACGCGGCTGCCGTTGCTGAGGTTGGTGGGCCAGTTGGCGAAGAAGGACAGCGTGCTCATGAAGCCGACCCGCGGCGTGTCCGTGACCAGTTCGACCGTCTTCGGGTCGCGCAGCTTGGCCACCTCCCAGAACAGCGTCTTGTCTTCGCCCGCGCGCGGCGCCCGGACGCGCACCATGCGCCAGTCGGCCCAGTCGGCGGCCGTCCACTGGTTGGTGTTACTGCCGCCGCAGCCGCCGGGCCGCATGCCGAAGATCATCTCGAACATCGCCTGCACCCCGCTGACGCCCTTGGCGACGTAGGGCTCGACGCAGCGCGGGGTCGTGCCCGTGTACGCCTTCGGCACGAAGAACTTCATGAAGTTCGCCGAGGCCGGATTGATGGTCTCCTCGAAGGGGATGGGCGTAGCCACGGTGGTGGTGGGATCGATGTTGGTGATGATGTTCAGTGCGAAGTTCACGCCGCCGAACTTGGTCACCGGCCAGACCTGCGCGCCGACGACGGCGTTGTTGTCATCCCGGGGGACCGTATCGATGTACGAGAGCGCCGCCATCAGCGGCGGGTTCAGCATGAAGCGATCGGTGGTCGCCACCTCGGTGAAGGGACGGCCTTCCTCCATCAGCTTCAGCGCCGTGCGCGCGAACATCTCCTCGGCGCTGCGCAGGAACGCCGCCCGGTCCGGCCAGCCATTGATGTTGGCGCCACTGAGGATGTCCGTGTAGTCGTTGGTGTCGGTCTGCGTCTGCTGGAAGGCCTGCTTGAAGAACCGCAGGAAGATGTCCTGCGACTCGGGCATCTTCAGCCAGGTGTCGATCAGGCCCTTGAGCGCATTCTTGTCGGCGATCACCGCGCGCAGCTCGTCGTCGGTGACCGGCTGGCCGGTGAGCAGCGTCTTGACCTTCGCCACATTCACCTGCGCCGGCAGCGGCTGGAAAGGAGGTGGCGGGGGCGTCCCGGTCGGGTTCGGCGAACCCGGCTTGGGCACCGGTTGCTGCATCTCTTCGGGATCCCCCGAGGGTTGGCCCCCGATCTCACCTTCGCAGGAGACCAGTGATCCGACGAGAACGAACCCGCAGGCGCGGAGGAGGAACCTTGCCATCGCCCACTCCTTTCGATGCTGCACGGCGTGTCGAAGAGGCAAATTGCGTACCACCTAGATACAACGGCCAAACGGCGGTTTCCTTGAGAACGTTGTTAAGCCCGAGCTGTCACCTGATGCGCGGGCGGTTACAGAAGCCGCGTCAAGGTGTCAGGGGCAGCTGGTCTCGAGATCGGTGATCACGAACGGATCGGGCCGCTCGAGCAGGGCGCCATTACCGAGTTGCCCGTACTGATTGATGCCCCAGCAGTGCACCGATCCATCCGACACCGCCGCACACGTATGGCGATCTCCTGCCTCGATCGACGTCACTCTCATCAGGTTGACGGCGGTGGGGCCACTTCGCGTGTTCCGATCACCGACGCCGAGCTGGCCCATGCGGTTGCTGCCCCAGCATGCGGCGCGGGTGCTGGTGGTCGCGCAGGTGTGGCTGGTGCCGGCCGAGAGCGCGACGAAGTCCCTCGAGTTCGGCACCTGCACCGGCTGCGGCAGTGGCGCGGTGGTGCCGAAGCCGAGCTGCCCCGAATCACCGCGGCCCCAGCACCAGATCGATCCGTCGATGCCGCCGAGAGCGCAGGTGTGATCACCGCCGGTGACCAGCGCTTTGAAGTCCGGCAACGTCCCCGTGCCGACCACCTGGGTCGGCGGCACGGGATTCGCGTGAGGACCGACGCTCGCCTGCCCGTAGTTCGAAGTCCCCCAGCAGTAGATGTCGGCAGTCAGGGCGAGCGCGCAGGTGTGGCTGGTGCCGGCAGCGACCTGGGTGACAGGCGCGCTCAGGTTCATCACCTGCGCCGGGCGTGAATGCGGGTTGGTAGCGCTGGTGCCGTTGCCCAGACGGTTGCCCTGCCCCTCACCCCAGCAGTAGACGAGCCCACTCTCGCCGACGGCGCAAGCGTGCTCGAATCCGACGCCGAGATGCACCGCCTTTTCCGGCACCATGGCGACGACGGGCCGGGAACGATCCGTGACGCCCAGGTTGCCGAGCTGCCCGCGGCTCCCCTTGCCCCAGCACTGGACGGCGCCGTCGTCGAGGCGGGCGCAGGTGAACTCGTTGCCGGCCGCGATCTGGACGGCGGTCCCGGCGAGGTCGACGGCCACTGGAATGCTTTCGCTGATGGTCTTTCCGTTGCCGAGCTGGCCGGACTCGCCGCGCCCCCAGCAGAACACGCCGCCCGCGGGGGTCAACGCACAGCTGTGGCTGCCGCCCGCGGTCACCGACGCCACGGGCCTCGCGAGGTCCATCACCGGCTTGTCGGGGGCGGTCCAGACCAGAACCGCGCCGTCGCCGAGCTGGCCGTCGCTGGCGCGTCCCCAGCACGAGACCTTGCCCGCCATGGACAGCCCGCAGGTGTGGCGATTGCCTGCGGCCACCTGACGCCACGGACCGGGCACGGTCGCCGTCCCGGTGTCGCTCTTCATGCCGTCGCCAAGCTGGCCCGAAGCGTCCGAACCCCAGCACTGGGCGTGCCCGTCGCGCAGCACAGCGCAGGTGTGATTGCCGCCGGCATCCAGCGACAGCGCATCCGCCGCTTCGACGACCGTGGTCGGCTCGGCGACCATGGGCTTGCTGGTGTCGCCCACCTGCCCGACGCTGTTGAAGCCCCAGCACAGCACCGATCGGTCGCTGGTGATGCCGCAGGTGTGAGAGTCGCCCGCGCTCACCGTGTTCATCGACGGGAGCTGATCGAGACGGACGGGCGCCTTGACCATCATCTCCTGACCCGGCCCGATGGCGCCACGCAGGTTCGAGCCCCAGCAGGCGATCGTGCCGCCGACCAGCAAGGCGCAGGTGTGGCTGTCGCCAGCGGTGATATCCAGGACCTCGTTCCTGAACGCCGGGACCTTGGTCGGCACCATCCGGTTCATGGTGGTCTCGTCGCCCAGCTGGCCGCGATCGTTGCGGCCCCAGCAGTAGAGCGAGCCATCGAAACGGCGCGCGCACGTGTGCCGGCCGCCGGCCGCCAGCGCCGTCACACGATCGATCATCGTGATGCGCGTCGGGACCGGGCGGCTGGTGGCGGTGCCGTCGCCGAGCTGCATGGCGGTGTTGTCGCCCCAGCAGCTGACGTTCCCGTCACTGTCGAGGATGCAGGCGTGGGTCGCGCCCGCGACGAGCTGGGTGATGCGCGAGAGTGAATCGATTCTCTTCGGCGTCGAGCGGCCGTTGATGGTGTTGTCGCCGAGCTGGCCACTGTTGTTGTCGCCCCAGCAGCTGACATGGCCAAGGTTGGACAGCACGCAGGTGAAGTTCGCCCCGGTGGCGACGCTGGCAATCGCACACGGAGGAGGAGGCGGCACGCACGTCTCGCCGGTGCCGTAGGGCCCGAACCGACGACCAGACTCGCAGGTCTCGTCGGTGAAGCTGCAACGGTGGTTGTTCTCGCAGACGCCTCTGTCGTTGCCGCGTACGCACTGGCTGTCCGTCAAGCAGCGAAACGGGGTGTCCACGCACGGAGCCGCGCCCACGAGCACGATCGTCAGCAACAGGACCCTGCGCACTAGAATCGACCCGCGATCAAAAGACCGCCTCCGCCGTGGGGATCCGCCCACGCGTTCGCCTGCCCGGGCAGTGGCCACAGGTACTGCAGCAGCGCCCCACCGCCCAGGAGCACACCCGCTCCGGCGAGTCCCGCAGCGATCCTCATCTTGTTCCGCGCGCGCACGATGCGTGGCTCGTAGTCTTCGTACGAACCCGAGTCGGTCGCGGACTGCTCGTCGCTGCGCGCGAGATAGTAGAACACGCCGGCGCTGCCGAACGTCGCCGCCGAGGCGCCGAGCAGCGTCCACCCCAGCACCGACAACCGGCGCGACGGCGGCACTGGCGCCGCCACCGCACTGGGGTTGGCAACCGCGTACTTCGCCGCGAGCGCGTCTTCCTCCTCGACGACGCGCTCGCAGCGGCTGACGTTCAGCTTGGCCGCCTCGCTCTGGGCGTCGGTGAGACCACCACCTTGCAGGAACTGGCGGTAGAGCTCGATCGCGCGCCGGCAGTTTCCGCGCAGGCGTTCGGCCTGCGCCCAGGCAAACAGCGCGTCCTTGCTGGGATCGAACTTGTACGAGGCCTCGAACTCCCGGCTGGCCGACTCGTAGTCACGCTGCTGGGCGAAGGTCGCGCCCCGGCTGAAGTGATCACTGGCTGAATCCACCGTCGCCTCGATCGCCGGAGCCTGCGCCCCCGCGCGCCCGGCATGGATCGCGCCCGCCAACGCCAGCACGACCGCCGCGACCCGGGGGGACACGGTCGCATCTTATACGCGGATCAAGGGAGGAAGATCGAGTCGGGATCCCACTTCTTCTTGGTAGGCGCCGCGGCGGGTTTGGCAGCCGAGTTGTCCGGCTTTGCAGCAGCAGGAGCGGCGGCAAGCTTTCGTTTCGAGCGACGGGCGGGAGGTTCGCGCGCGGGCGGCGCGGTCGCGACCGGCGGCGGTACGGTCTCCTCGACGGGAGGTTCCTCGCGCGCGATCTGCACGGCGGGCCTGGACGCCGGAGACGCAGGCCCCGCAATCGCCGGCGCGGCAGGCAAGGGCCGACGAGCCACCGCAAAGGCTCCACCCATCACCAGGAGACCGACCGCGGCGGCTCCGATACCCAGCTTCACGGTGCGGCGGCCTGAGGGCTTCTTCGTCGCCGACTCCTGCGCGTTCGGCCCGAGCCACGCCGTCTTGCCGAGAGCGCCCGTGGTTCCCTCCTCCGCGACAGTGGCGGTGCGCGCCGGACCCGCCAGCGGATCGAACCCGTCGATCTGCATGGTGGGGGCGAACGGCGCCTCGATCGGCTGCGCCGCCAGGTGCTCGATCAACGAGCGCCCTTTCTGCGCGGCCTCGCGCCAGGCACCGATCTTGTGGCCGAACAGCGCCTCCATCTCCGCCGCCCGGCTGACCGCAGTGATCTTCATCCGCTGCTCCAGCGCGTACTCCTCGAGTTCGAGCTGCAGCGCCCGCGCGCTCTCCTGCCTCCTGTCCGGATCGCGGGACAACGCCTTCATCACGATCTGTTCGATCACGCCCGGATACTCCGCCCGTCGCGTCGAAGGCGGCGGCACTTCGTGGTTCACGATCTGCTCGAGGATCCCGTAGTCACTGGTGCCTTGAAAAAGACGCGTCCCGGTCGTCAGCTCGTACAGCAAGATCCCCAGCCCGAACACATCGCTGCGGCGATCCAGCGCTTCGCCCCGGCACTGCTCCGGCGACATGTACGCAATTTTTCCCTTGAGCGCGCCGTAGCGGGTCTCGGTCTCGCGCTGCGACCACTTGGCGATACCGAAGTCGGTCACCTTCACCGCGCCGTCGTACGAGATGAGCACGTTCGACGGCGAGATGTCGCGGTGGACGATCTCCAGCGGCTGGCCGTCGCGGCCCCGCTTGTCGTGCGCGTAGTGCAGCCCGCCCGCGGCGTCAGCGATGGCGCCGATGGCGAACTCCATCGACAGCGCGCCGCCGTCCATGGTGACCGCCTTCATGATGCGGCCGAGATCCTCACCATGGATGTACTCCATGGTGAAGAAGTGCGCGCCGCCGGCGGTGCCGAAGTCGTACACCTGCACGATGTTCGGGTGCCCGAGCGTGGCCATCAGCCGCGCCTCGTCCAGGAACATGCGCACCGCCTCACGGTCGGTCATGTTCTGCTGCAGAATTCGCTTGAGGACGACGACCTTCTCGAAGCCGGAACTCCCCTCGCTGCGCGCAAGGAAGATCTCCCCCATGCCGCCCTCGGCCAGCCGCCGGATGATGCGGTACTTGCCCACGCGCGGGCCTCCCCGACCCCCGCCCAGAACCTGGGCCATCCGCCTCAATAGCTGCACGACCTGGCAATGATATCGCACCCTGGACGACGCGCCGGTAATATGCGGCGCCGATGGGGATGTGGACGTCGACGGCCAAGGCCAGCCGGACTCTCGGCCTCGGGCTATTCTTCGCTGCCTGCGCCACGACGCGGGGCGGTCGCCTGGTGGTGGTCGCCAACGACGAGAAGGTGACCTGGGACGAGGCAGGCCAGGCGGTGTTGCATCCGCCGGGAAACGACACCATCGCGGTGTTCGACGTGTCCCGCCCCGACGTGCCCGCGCTGGTGACCGTGCTGCCGCTCGCCAACTCGGTCATCGGTCCGCCGACAAACGTCCACGTGATCGACCTGGGCGCGCGCCCACCGCGGGTGGTGGGCACCGTCGACGTCGGTGAGCAACCGTCGGGTGTCGACATCAACCCACGCGGCGACCTGGCTCGGGAGTGACCGCTATGCTCAGCGTGATCGATCTGGAAGCCAGCCCGCCGCGGGTGATCGCACGCGTGGAGGTGGGTGACGGACCGGAGGGCCTGGCCATCAGTCGCGACGGAAAACACGCCGCCACGGCCATCCTGCGCGGAGGGAACGGCCCCCGGTCGGCGCCGTTCTTTCACCGCACGGGCACCGTCGTGGGTCTAAGGATCGACGGAAAGACCGTGACGCGCTTGAACGAGGTCGAAGCGGGGGCCCTTCCCGAGGGTATGGTCTGGGCCGATGACCGGCACCTGCTGGTCGGGAACTACCTGGACAAGGACGTCTCCATCTTCCGCGTGGATGGGGAACGACTGATCGACACCGGAAAGCACCTGGTGCTTCCCGGGCACCCTGCGGCGATGAAGTAGCCGTGACATCGCACGCTTGGGATGATAGACGGCACCACTGGGAGGCTCTTTTATGACCCACGGACGATTCACTCTCCCTCTGGCGCTCACCGCGCTGACCCTGGTGTCGGCCGGGACGGCCGATGCGCGGGCGCGGGTGCGCACGGGGCTCGATGTCTCGAGCACGTTGCCGCTCGGCTCGACGGAGAGGATCGCCGACCCCGCGATGACCGGTCGCCTGAAGATCCAGTTGCTCATGCCGAACGATCGCGTCCTCTTCGGATTGGTCGGTGGATACTCCTCGCAGCTCTACCGGGCAGTCGGCGATCCGACGCTGACGGCGGCGATGATCGGCGTCGAGGGCGCATACATCTTTGGCCCGAAGGACTGGGGCACGCGGCCGTTCGTGGCGTTCCAGACCGGGTTCGCCCGCCTGGGCCTGGTGGGCGGGGCGCAGTTCTCGGCGCCGTCGGAGCGCGAATCGGGCAACGGCTGGTTCGTCATCCCGGAGGCCGGCCTGACCGTGTCGCTGACGCCGCGCTTCGGCCTGCGCTTCGACTTCCGCTACGAGTGGATCATGTCCTTCGACGAGATGGCCATCGCCGACTTCCGCACGCACATCGCCCAGACGTTCGGTCTCGGCGCCGGCGTGATCCTCACCTTCTAGATGAAGACGACGGCTGTCTCGTTCGCCGACCTCGGAGGCTCGGTGCTGGCCGTGCCGCCGCTCGCGCGGAACGCCGACCTGACGCTGAACCGCGCTGCCAACCAGGCGCTGATCCGTCACGAGGAAGCGGGCGGGATCTCGACGCTGCTCTACGGCGGCAACGCAAACCTGTACCACGTCGGTGCCAGCGAGTTCCCCGCGCTGCTCGATATGCTGGAAGAGCTCGCCGGCGCCAACACCTGGGTGATCCCGTCGGTGGGCCCGGATCTCGGCAAGATGCTGGACCAGGCCGCAATCCTGCGTACCCGCAAGTTTCCGACGGCGATGGCCCTGCCCGCTTCGTTCCCGTTCACGCCGGCGGGGATCGAGGCCGGGTTGCGTCGATTCGCCGATGCCTTCGGCAAGCCGATCATCGTCTATCTGAAAGCCGACGGGTACCTCACCGTCGAGGCGGTCAAACGCCTGGTCGACAGCGGCATCGTCGCCGGCATCAAGTACGCCATCGTCCGGCACGACTCGCTGAAGGATCCGTTCCTGTCCAAGCTGTGCGAAGCCGTCGATCGCCGCTTCATCGTCAGCGGCATCGGCGAGCGGCCGGCCATCATTCACCTGCGCGACTTCCAGCTCAACGGCTTCACCAGTGGTTCTTGCTGCGTGGCCCCGCGCGGCTCGACCCAGCTTCTGGCGGCCCTCAAGAAGACGGACTACGCCAAGGCAGAGACGCTGCGAGCGCCCTACATCGCCCTCGAAGATCTCCGCGATTTGCTGTCGCCGATCCGCGTGCTGCACGAGGCGGTGCGGCTGGCGGGCATCGCCGAGACCGGCCCGATCCTGCCGCTGCTGTCGAACATCGAGCCCGAGCACCACGAGGCGATCAAGAAAGCGGCCCAGGCCCTGGCTGCCACCGACCGCGCGCTGTCGTGAGCAGACGCAAGAAGCCCGAGGAGCTTCGGAGCCACCGTTGGTTCGGCGCCGCCGATCTGCGGTCGTTCGGGCACCGCTCGCGCGCGGCGCAACTCGGATGGGATCGCAGCGACTACGCCGGAAAGCCGGTGATCGCCATCCTCAACACCTGGAGCGGCATCAACAACTGCCACGGCCACCTGCGCGAGCGCGCCGAGGAGGTCAAGCGCGGCGTCTATCAGGCGGGGGGCTTCCCCGTCGAGATCCCGGTGCTGTCGCTGGCCGAGAACTTCCAGAAGCCGACGACCATGCTGTACCGGAACCTCCTGGCCATCGAGACCGAGGAGGTGCTGCGTTCCTACCCCATCGACGGCGCCGTCCTGATGGGAGGCTGCGACAAGACGACCCCTGGCCTGATCATGGGCGCGACCAGCATGAACCTGCCGGCGATCTACATGCCGGCGGGCCCGATGCTGCGCGGGAACTGGCACGGCCAGACGCTGGGCAGCGGCAGCGACGCCTGGAAATACTGGGACGAACTGCGCGCCGGCACCATCAACGAGCAGGACTGGAAAGAGATCGAGATGGGCATCGCCCGCTCGCACGGCACCTGCATGACCATGGGCACGGCCTCGACGATGACCAGTCTCGTGGATGCCATGGGGCTGACCCTGCCGGGCGCCTCGTCGATCCCGGCCGTCGACGCCAACCACCAGCGCATGGCGACCGCGTGCGGAAGACGCGCCGTCGAGATGGTGTGGGAGGATCTGAAGCCGCGCGATCTGCTGACCCGCGGGTCTTTCGAAAATGGGGCCGCGCTGCTGATGGCGCTGGGCGGATCGACGAACGCCGTCGTGCATCTCATCGCCATGGCCGGCCGCGCGGGCGTGAAGCTGACCCTGGAAGACATCGAGGCCGCCTCGCGCCGGACGCCCTTCCTGTGCAACCTGCGCCCGTCGGGCAAGTACCTGATGGAGGACTTCTATTACGCCGGTGGTCTGCGGGCGCTGCTGGCCCAGCTTCGCGACAAGCTCCACCTCGACGAGAAGACGGTGAACGGCAAGACCTTGGGCGAGAACATCGCCGGCGCCGAGACCTACAACGCCGACGTCATCCGTACCCCCGCGAACGCGCTGAGCGCCGAGGGTGGCGTGGCCGTGCTGCGCGGAAACCTTGCCCCGAACGGCGCCGTCATCAAGACCAGCGCCGCCGATCCGAAGCTGCTCGAGCACACCGGCAAGGCCGTGGTGTTCAACGACTACAACGACATGGCGGCGCGCATCGACGACGAGTCGCTGCCGGTCGACGCCACCTCGGTGCTGGTGCTGCGCAACGCCGGCCCGCTGGGCGGCCCCGGCTTCCCCGAGTGGGGCATGCTCCCGATCCCGAAGAAGCTCCTCAAGCAAGGCGTACGCGACATGGTGCGCATCTCTGACGCGCGCATGAGCGGCACCAGCTACGGCACCTGCGTGCTGCACATCGCACCCGAGTCCTTCGTGGGCGGCCCGCTGGCGCTGGTGAAAGACGGCGACCTGATCGCCCTTCACGCCGAGGCCCGCACCATCACCCTGAAGGTCGATGACGCCGAGCTGGCCCGCCGCCGCGCAGCCTGGAAGCCCCCGGCGCCGAAGTACGAACGCGGCTACGGCGCCATGTTCTCCAGGCACATCACCCAGGCCGACCGCGGCTGCGACTTCGACTACCTGGAGGGCACCGCGCCAATCGCCGAGCCCGAGATCCACTGAGAGGAGTTGACCACCGCCGCACCGCTTGCTAATTCTGTCCGTCCACGGGGCTGTAGCTCATCTGGGAGAGCGCCTGAATGGCATTCAGGAGGTAGTCAGTTCGATCCTGATCAGCTCCACGAGATCATTCGATTTTTTTGAACATCAGGTCAGGCCGGGCAGCGGTCCCTTGAACACGCTCGGATCGCCGAAGGTGTCGGCGGCGATCCCCAGGCTCTGGAGGATGGAAACGTACGCGTCGCTGATCGCGTGCTCACCTCGCTGCCACCGGACGTGCCGGCCGGTCTTGAAGTGACCATTCATGCTCCCGACGAGGATCACGGGATGGTTGTCATGGTTCATCCTGGGGACGTGATGACGTCCGCCGCCGTCGTCGATCCAGGTGGCCAAGGTCCTGTCCGCCATGGTCCCGTTGCCCTCCGGGACCTTCTGGAGCGCGCCTAACATCTTGGCGATGAGGCTGGCGACGTACTGATCGATCTTCACGAGGGCGCCGGTGTCGTCCGCGTGCGAGGTGTTGTGCTTGTCCTGGTCGTGGTTGACGCCGGGGATGTCCTTCCAGGTACGGCGCAAAGGGGTGGGCGACAGCACCACGACGTTGGTCAGCCCACAGATGAGGGCCGTCAGCTGCATGTCCACCATGGCGGGAAGGAACTCGGCCGGCATCGCCCCGTTCGCCGGCCCGGCGTCGTACCCCGAGGTCGGCTGGCCCGGCAAGGTGCAGGCCGGCCCATCAGCCAGGGTGCCAAGTTGTAGCTCGAGCGCGCGGATGGAGCCTTCGAGCTGGTCCAGCTTCTCCTTTTCTCGTCCCGCCAGGCGCGCGCGCATCCGGCCGAGATCGTCCTTGATGACGCTGTCGAACATGCTCCGCTTGAGCCGCAGGCGCGCCTTGATGTCGTTGGGCGTGCCCGCGCTCATCATGGGCTCGAAGCTCCCGAAGATCTGCTGGTAGGCCTGCAACGAATTGCGCAGGTAGGAGACCGAGTTCTTGCTGGCGTCGCAGCTCTTGGCCCCGCCGTCGGTGGCGACGTTGATGCTGCGGAACGGCCGCCCGGCACTGAGCGTTTCCCCGGCGAGGACGTCGACGGTGATGCCCGTTGGTCTGGGATACACGATCTCCGTCTGCTGCACGGGAGGCTTGACCGGTGGCCTCGTCCCGCGCACCGAAAGGCTGGCCCAGCCGGTCCCGTGCTGCCCCGGGTTGAAGGGGTTCGAAAGATAATCGAGGATCAACATCTTCGACGCCCAGGGCGCGAGCGGTTCCAGGCTGGGCGGCAGGGCCCCGCGGGCAGTGAGGTCGCGGTTGCTGGGCACCCAGCGCTCCACGAGCGGGATCTTCTCGCCGTGCCCGAACCCGTTGTAGCAGTGCACCAGGATCCATCTCGCCTTCTGCGTGTCGAGGCCCCGCGCCTCGGCCACCACCGAGCGTGCGAAAGGCGTCAGCAATCCCGTCCCCGCCCCCAGCCCGAACCCCTGGATGAAGTTCCTGCGCCCGATGAGCCTCATGGTCCCCGCCTGCGGTAGAGGAAGCTGGGGGATGTCACCATCTCGACGATGAGCTCGGAGATCTTCCCGCCAGAGCCTTCGAAGGATCGGGTGAGACGGGCGAGCTCGCAGGCGTCATCGGCGGCGGGCGCTCGACCGTAGGTGTAGCTGAAGAGCGATGTCACGAAACAGGCTCGCGTCTCGGGCAGGACCGCCAGGCCGCGGGCCATCTCGACGGCGTCCTTGAACAGGACGGGCTCACCGTCACCATGGAGCGCGCCGCTCGGGTCGATGATGTGCTTGCCTTCGTGCGTGCGGTACCGGCCGATGGCGTCGTACCGCTCGAGCGGCAGGCCCAGCGGGTCCATGAACATGTGACAGGAGCGGCACCCCACATCATTGGTGTGGTCCTCCAGGCGCTCGCGCATGGTGCTGGTGGCCGTCTTGGGACTCGGCTCGGGCAAAGGCTCGACGTCCATTTTGGGCAGCGGGACGTCCCCGCACAGGAAGCGCTCGCGGATGAACTTTCCGCGCAACACGGGATGTCCGAACTTGGACAGGGCCTGGGCAGCCAGGAACGCGGCCTGGGTGAACAGGCCCGCCCGCTGGTCGGCGGGAAGGGTCACCTTCGTCCAGCCCTCGAACTGCCCAGGCACCTCGTACAGCGCCGCCAGCCGCGGGGATATCACCGAGTAATCGGCGCTGAGAAGCGTCTCCAGGCGACCCCCGCCTTCCTTCAGCACATGGGCCACGAAGGTCGTGACTTCCTTCTCCATGTCCGCGGCGAGCGCGGCATCGAACATCGGGAACAGCTTGCCGTCCTTGCTGAGGCTGGAGACCGCATAGGTCTGGGTGTACTCGCCGAAGAACCGCAAAAGCCCCAGTGCGGCGGCGGGATCGTCGAGGAGTCGCTGCGCCTGAACCTCGATCCCCGCCGCGTCGTCGAGCTGACCCGCTGCCGCCGCGGCCCGGAGCTCTTCGTCGGGAGGACCGTCGAGCAGGAAGTAGCTGAGCGCGGACGCGCGCTCGTAGGCGTCGAGGGCAAACGTCTCGCTTCGTG
Organism: Myxococcales bacterium; assembly: GCA_031423255.1. Classification (GTDB taxonomy): domain Bacteria; phylum Myxococcota_A; class Polyangia; order Fen-1088; family Fen-1088; genus JANPFD01. The sequence continues at coordinate 195,847 of JANPFD010000113.1, forward strand.
CGGCAGCCCCGATCTCGCTGCGAAAAAGGAAGCTCGGCGAGGTCAGCAGCCTCGTCAGGGTGGAGGCGAACGCCCGCCTGTTGCCGTGGATGCGGGCGCGGCGGCGCGCGTATTCGACCATCGATCGTAGCTCGGCCGAGGTGGGGGGACGCCGGTAGGCGCGCTCAATGAGAGGCTGCAGAGCCGTGGACAGACAGGCGCGGGACGCGAGGGTCTTGGCGGTGACACAGGCGGGGAGGCGGCCCGGTTCCTCCATGAACGCCGCGGCCGTCTGCTCGGCGTGGGCAACCAACTGCCAGACGTAGGCGAGCGGCAGGTCCCGGTGGTCGGCCTCGTTGCGAAACTTTCGCTCGTCGAGCGCCGGCAGCAAGTCCTCGAGGCGTCGCTGCAGGGGCGTGGCCTTGTCGAACACTGCCAGCACGGACCTGTCGTACTGCCCCGGCGTCAGCTTCCAGATGCGCGCCGGTGGCGGCGTGCAGGCTCCCGCCGGGGACGCCCCGCCGATCTCAGCCGAGCATAGGATGGTGGCGAAGAGCCCAAGAAGGTGCATGAGCCGCTCTGATCAGTGGCTCGTTGCCGGCAAACGTTACACGTCCCGCACGGCGCCGATGGCAAGCTCGCGCTTCCAGTCCCTCAGGGCGCAGCGGCGATCCGGGTGGTGATCGTGTGTTCATGGAGGGTTGCGAGGTTGGTATCGACGAAGCGCACTCGCAGGCTCTCCTTGTCGATGTCGAGCACCGTGAAGGCATGTGCGGACTTGGCCCAGACCGTGCGCGGACCGGTGTCCACGGGTCGGATGTTGGCGCCGCCTCCGCCCGAGATGAAGAGCTGGAGCTTGCCGTCCGAGCGCAGGTGCTGGAGATCGTGCTCGTGGCCGCAGATGTAGATGTCGGCGACGTTCTCGATGAGCGGCAGCACCTTCTTGATCAGCGGCTCGGTGTCGCCGTGTCGGCCGTAGGAGTAGATGGGGTGATGGCCGTAGACGATCTTCCAGCGTGCCTGGCTTTTCTTCAGTTCATCCTGCAACCAAAGGAGCTGCGCGACCGACACGGCGTCGGTGTCCAGGGCGAAGAACTGGGCCTGGCCAGCGGTGAATGTGTAGTACGGCGAGACCAACCGCCAGGTCTTGCTTCGCTGCGTGTAGAGGATCTCGGCGGCGGGACTGTCCGGATCGTTCCAGTCGTGGTTGCCCAGTGACGGATAGAAGACGATCTTCAGCGGCGAGTACAGGTCCTCCCATTCGGTCTTCCAGCGCGGTTCGTCGGGGCGGTTCAGTCCTTCGCTGTAGAAGTTGTCGCCCATGGTGATTCCGATGTCGAAGCGCGACCGCTGGTTGAACTTCATCATGGCCGCCGCCGCCCGCTTCTGATCGGGTGAGCCGTTGCCAAAGTCGCCGAACGCCAGGACGCGAATCGACCGCGACCCCGCGACGCGGGTCCCGGCCGCGAATACGGGCGGCGGCGTGCGCAGGAAGCCTGGCAGCGCGGTGCCCCCTCGCTGGGTGAGCCATCGCTCTTGCTCGGGCGCCAAGGCGCGCACGGTCGCCATGTCGCCGGCCTTTTGCGCCTGCTCGATGCGCTGTTCGAGGCGGCGTGCGGTGTCCAGGGTGGACAGCTCGTGCAAAGTGGCGAGGGCGGAGGCGACGATGAGTGGGTCGCGCTCCTTGTCCACCACGCGCTGTACGAACGCACGCGTGGACGGGTCGTCCTGCTTCACCAGCAACGGCAGCAACGCGCTTCGCACGACGGCAGAGGTGTCGTTGTCGTAGACCCAGTGCAGGTAGGGGCGCGACCGCTTCTCGCTGCGCGCCAGATTCTTCAACTCGGCCGCGCGCTGTCTCTCGTTCGCGATGCTCAGGATCTGCCGTGCCTTGTCCCGCAACTCGGGCGCGAGCTGCTCGATCCCCTGGGGTTCGGCCGCGGCGGCGGGCCCAGCCCACGGTGCGGTCCACAGAACCACCGCCGCGAGTATCAGAGTCGTTGCCCTCGTTGCGGCGGTGCGCGTCACGGTTTGCTTCGGCACGTTGCCTCCGGTCCGGGGATATTACTTCCAGATCACCTTTCCAGCTTCATCGCGTCGCAGTTGAAACGTCTCTCGCGCCTATGCTACTGACGACCTCAGCTCCACAAAACGAGGTCCGCGCGTAGCATGATCATCGACCACCGCACATACACCTTGCACCCCGGAAGGCTGAAGGAGTTCGTCGAGCGCTACGAACGGAAGGGCTACGCGATCCAGACGCGCCACCTGGGCGAGCCCCTGGGCTGGTACACCTCCATGGACATCGGTGCGCTGAATCAGATCGTGCATCTGTGGGGCTACGGCAGCCTGGAGGAACGCGCGCAGAAGCGGGCCCGGTTGCTGGCCGACCCCGAGTGGCAAGACCTGGCGAAGAAGCAATCGCCGCTCATCCAGCACATGGAGAACAAGATCCTCTCGCCCGTCTCGTTCATGAAATGAGCGACCAGGTGAGTTCCGATCTGGCGTCCCTGCAGATCCGACGAGATGCGCCGCCCGCCGCTTCGCTCGGCCGGAGACTCGCCGTTGCCTTTGCCGTCCTGGGCGGGCTGGGTGTGGCTGGGTACCTCGTCTACCAGAAGGTGGGGCCTCGGATCTTCAAGCAGCCGGTGTCCGTCACCGAGGTCGCGCTCATCTCTCCGGCCCAGGCGTCCGTCGTGGTGACGTCCACCGGGTACGTGGTCCCCCAGTCGTGGTCGAAGATCGGGGCGAAGATCCCGGGCCGGCTGGCGCGCGTGCTCGTCAAGGAAGGGGATCGAGTCAAGGCGGGGGACGTGATCGCGATCCTCGAAGGAGCCGACCAGAGAAGCGCGATCGCGGCCGCCGAGTCACGGGTGCTGGTGGCACGCGCCAGAGGGGAGACGGCACGCGCGAATCTCGCCGAGGTGAAGCTGCGGGTCGATCGGACGCGTTCCCTGGTCGAGCAGAAGGCGGGAACGCGGGCGGAACTTCAGGATCTGGAAGCGCGGCTCAAGGTGCAGGCCGAGACGGTCGAAGGCTCCAACGCCGAAGCGGCGGCGGCCCGGGCCGAGGTGGACAGCCTGCGTGTCGGCCTCAAGGATCGGGTGATCACCGCCCCGATCGATGGGACGGTGGTGACGAAACCGGCGATGGCGGGCGAGACGGTCGGCCCTCAGCTGGCCGGCGTCGCCAACGTGGCCGAGATCGCCGATTTCGATTCAATCGTGGTCGAGACCGACGTCCCCGAGGCTCGCCTGGGACTCGTCACCGTCGGCGGACCGACCGAGATCGTGCTCGACGCCTACCCGACCCGGCGTTACCGCGGCACGACTGTCGAGATCGGAAAGCGGGTCAACCGGGCGAAGGCCACCGTGATCGTCAAGGTGAAGTTCACCGACACACTCGAGGGCGTCCTGCCCGATATGTCAGCCCGGGTCAGCTTCCTGCGGGAGGAGCTCAAGCACGAGTCCTTGAAGGAGACGCCAAAGAAAGTCGTTGCCGCAGAGGCCATTGTAGACCGCGACGGATCCAAGGCCGTCTTCGTGGTCGAGGACGGAAAGCTACGTCTGGTCAAGGTCAGCGTCGGGCCAGCGATCGGCAGCAGCGTCGAGCTTCTCGACGGCCCGGCCGCCGGCGCTCGCGTCGTACGCAATCCGACGGCTGGCACCTTCGAGGGTCAACGCATCAAGGAAGCGGAGTGAACATGTCACAGGCGATCATCGATCTACAGAAGGTCGGGAAGACTTTTTACCGCGGCAAGGAGCCGATCGTCGTCCTGGAGGGCTTGAGCCTTCAGGTCCAGGAGGGCGCGTTCGAGGCGCTGATGGGACCGTCCGGCTCGGGGAAGTCGACGCTCCTGAATCTCATCGCCGGGCTCGACCGCCCCTCGTCCGGTCAGGCCGTGATCGCGGGGTCGAACCTGACCGATATGAGTGATGGTGCTCTGGCGAAGTTCCGCGCGCGGCACATCGGCTTCATCTTCCAGGCCTACAACCTCATCCCGGTGTTGACGGCACTGGAGAACGTGGAACTGCCGCTCTTGCTGCAACGACTGTCCGGCGCCGAACGCCGGAAGCGGGCGCAGACGGCGTTGCGCGTGGTGGGCCTCGAAGAGCGGATGCATCACCGTCCCAACCAGTTGTCGGGCGGGCAAGAGCAGCGCGTGGCCATCGCGCGCTCCATCGTCAACGACCCGACGATTCTCATATGCGACGAGCCTACCGGCGACCTCGACCGCAAGGCGGCTGACGAGATCATCAACCTGCTCGAGAAGCTCAACAAGGAGTTCAAGAAGACCATCCTGATGGTCACGCACGATCCGCAAGTGGCCGAACGCGCGACGGTGATCCGCAAGCTGGACAAGGGTCAGCTGCAGTGAAGCTCCTGCTGATTGCCTTCCGGAACCTGCTCCGGAACAAGCTGCGCACGTCCTTGACGGTTCTCGGAGCCGCGGTCGCCATCCTGGCTTTTGTCGCCCTGCGGACCGTGCTGTCGGCCTGGAGCGCTGCCGCCGACTACGCCGCGCAGGACCGGATCGCCACCCGCCACAAGGTCAGCTTCGTCATCAGCATGCCCAAGCACTACATCGAGTCGTTGCGCGCGGTCCCCGGGATCAAGCAGGCGACCTACATGAACTGGTTCGGGGGCAAGAACCCGAAGAACCCGAACGAGTTCTTCGCCACCATGGCCGTCGACACCGACAGCTTCTTCGAGGTGATGGACGAGATCGTGATCTCGCCCGAGCACAAGCAGCGATGGCGCGAGGACAAGAAGGGCGCCGTCATCGGCGACGTCCTGGCCAAGCAACTGGGGCTCAAGGTGGGCGACCGGTTCACTCTGCAGGGCAGCATCTATCCCGGCGACTGGGAGTTCAACATCGTCGGCATCTACACCGCCACCCGCAAGTCGATCGATCGCTCGAGCTTCTGGTTCCACTGGAGCTATCTGAACGACTCGCTGCCGGAAAGCCGCCGCGATCAGATTGGCTGGATCACGAGTCGGATCGAGGATTCCCACCGCAGCGCGGAGATCTCGGCCGCCATAGACCGGGTCTTCGACGACAAGGACGTCCAGACGGTGACCATGAGCGAGCGCGCGATGCAGCTCGGGTTCATGGGGATGTTGAGCGCCATGCTGAAGGCGCTCGACGTGATCAGCGTCATCATCCTGCTCATCATGATGATGCTCGTCGGGAACACCATCGCCATGGGCGTGCGAGAACGGACGCGTGAGTACGGCGTCCTGCGGGCGCTCGGGTTCGAGCCCGGTCACGTCCGGATGTTCGTCATCGGGGAGGCGCTCGCCCTCGGGCTCGTGGCGGGTCTCGTCGGCCTGGCCCTGTCCATCCCGATCGTCGAGCTCGGCATGGGCCGATGGCTCGAGGAGAACATGGGGGCCTGGTTCCCCTACTTCCGCATCGACACGAAGACGTACGTCCTGGCGCTGGGGTTCTCGGTTCTCCTGGCCTTGACGGCCTCGATCGTTCCGGCGGTGCGCGCCGGGCGCTTGTCGGTCGCCCATGCCCTGCGGCGGGTCGCATGATCCCGGTCAGCTACAACCTCCGGAACCTGGGCGTCCGCAAGACGACGACCGCGGCGGCCGTGCTGGGCCTTGCCCTGGTCGTCTTCATCTTCGCGGCCGTGCAGATGCTGGCCACCGGTGTCACGAGGACACTGGGCCGCAGCGCCGCCGAGGATGCGGCCATCGTGCTGCGCAAAGGGGCCACCTCCGAGCTCGAGAGCACCATGGAGGACCCGACCGTCAACCTCGTCCTCAACGATCCGGCGCTGCCCCAGCCCACCGCCGGACCTCGAGGCGTCGCGGAACTCGTCGTCGTCATTCTCCTCGACAAGCTCGGCACCACCGGCGTCTCGAACGCCACGATCCGCGGCGCCCAGCCCGCCTCGATGCAGTTCCGCCCCAGCATCAAGATAGTCGCAGGCCGCGCACCCAGCCCGGGCGCCGACGAGGCGATGATCGGCCAGGCCATCCGCGGACGCTTCAGAGGCCTCGATCTCGATCAAAGTTTCGAGCTGAAGAAGAACCGAAGCATCAAGGTGGTGGGCATCTTCGAGGACAGCGGCTCGTCGAACGAATCCGAGGTGTGGGCCGACATCGAGACCGTGCGCACGACGTTCCGCCGCGAGGGCTTCATCTCCTCGATCCGGGCACGAATTCCGCCCGCGAAGTTCGACGCCTTCAAGGCGAGCATCGAGTCGAACCGCCAGCTCAACCTTCAGGTCTTGCGGGAGGCGGACTACTACGAGAAGCAGTCGGAGAACACCAGCCTGTTCATCCGGGCGATGGGGACGATGATCGCGGTCTTTTTCTCGATCGGCGCCATGCTGGGCGCGATGATCACCATGCACGCGGCGGTCGCCAACCGTCAGCGCGAGATAGGCACCCTCCGCGCGCTGGGGTTCGGCCGGGGAACCATCCTGCTGTCGTTCCTCATCGAGTCGATCCTGCTGTCTCTCGCCGGCGGGGTGATCGGCGCCGCGGCGTCGATGGCCATGGGACTGGTGAGTTTCTCGATGGTCAACTTCTCGAGCTGGTCGGAGATCGTCTTCCGCTTCGAGCCGACGCCCGGGATCATCGTGGGCGCGCTGATCTTCGCCACGGTCATGGGTGTCGTGGGCGGGTTCTTCCCCGCGGTGCGAGCGGCGCGCATCAGCCCCGTGGACGCGATGCGCGGCTAGCGCCAGGCTCACTCAGACGCAGGGAACGCCGCGCTGGTGGCCGAGCTGAGCAAGCAACTGGCGGCCGGATGGCGCGCCGCCGTACCGCCTGCGCGCAAATAGGAACTCGCTTCCCATTCCTGGGACGGGTTCGTCCCAATCGCGGCGGGATGGCCGGAACGCAGGGCGCTGCCGATCAATGAAGTCAGATGGTTACCTGAACGACGATCGAGGCACGCCCCTGGCAGAACGACAGACCGATGGACATTCGAGGGCCGCATCTGTTGCTCGCCGTGATCGGCACCGTCGGTTGCAGCGGCGCCATCAACCCGGCCCCCCCCGATCCCATGGTGGCCGGTCTGGCCTGGCCGGCCGAATTCAACGGGACTCCTTCGGAAGTGCGGCGTCTGTCGCGGGACGAGCTGGTCGCCAGCCTCCGGATGCTGACGGGGTCGGCCCCGGCCCGCGACGACCTGCCCGAAGAGCCGCGTCGGGGACACGGCATGCTCGAGACGTCCGGCCTGTCGTTCATAGCGACCGAGGTCAGCAAGCTGAGACAGGTCCTGGCCGCCTTCGCCTCCGCGGATGGCATCTTCCTGTCGCACATGGCGGCCACCGGCTCGGGGGCCGCGAAGGTCAGCGCGCTTCGCATCTTCACGACCTTCTACGCGAACCAGGTCGCCTTGCTGGTCGACAAGCTGAAGACCACCAACGACGTCCATGGCAAGCCGCTGCTGGATTCGACCCTGGTGGTCTGGGTCAGTGAACTCGGCGGCAATTCCAGCAACCGCGACCCCCATCAGACAGGCGGTACGCCGGTGGTGCTCTTCGGTGGTGGGCAGGGCACCTTGCGGACCGGCCGCTACCTCCGCGGCAAGTGCCAGGAGGGCGCCTATGACACCAAGGCGAAGAACGTCGAGGCTGGCCAGGACATGGCGAAGCTGCTCGTCTCGGTGATCCGGTACATGGGGCTCACCGACGTCGACAGCGTGGGCGTCACCGGCGCCAAGGGCCGGCTCGATTCGCTGCACACCTAGTGAGCGACAGGAGGAGCACGATGGACATTCCCCGGACCAAGAACAAACGATCGCGAGGGCGGCATCTGCTGTGGGGGCTGGTGGCCGTCGGGACGGCAGTGGCATTGACCACCTCCTTGCGAACTCTCCGCGCAGCAGCCCCCGAGGTCGACCGCGCCGCGATCTGGATCGAGTCGGTCAAGCGCGGCCGCCTGGCCCTCGAAGTTCAAGGAAACGGGACCCTGGTTCCCGAACAGGTCCTCTGGATCACCTCACCGAACGCGGGGCGCATCGACCAGGTCCTGGTCCTGCCGGGCGCGGCCGTGAAGGCCGATACCGTCATCGTGAAGCTCAGCAATCCGCAGATCGAGATGCAGGCGCTCGAAGCCGAGCGCACCGTGATCGGGACACGCGCCCAGCTCGCCAACCTCGAGGCCTCGCTGACGGCGCAGCGGCTGGGCCAGGAGGCGGCCATCGGATCCCTGCACTCGGATTGGGCAGAGGCACAGCGACGGGCCCAGGCGGATGCCGAGCTCGCTCGTGGCGGCTTCCTGTCGGCGCTGGAACGGGCGTACACGCAGGAGAGGGCCGCCGGGCTGGAAAAACGGCTGGCGCTCGAGGGCAAGCGTCTCGAGGCACACACCCGCGGCGAACGAGCGCAACTGGCCGCCCAGCACTCGCAGGCGGAACAGCTTGCGACCGTGGCACGATTTCGCCGCCGTGAAGTCGAGATGCTGACAGTGCGAGCGGGCATGGACGGAATCCTGCAAGCGGTGCTGGTGCAACCCGGCCAGTCCCTCGGGTCCGGCGCCACCATCGCCAAGGTGGCCGTTCCCGGTCGCCTGAAGGCGGAGCTCCGGGTGGCCGAGGATCAAGCCAAGGATCTCCAGATCGGCCAGGCGGCTTCGATCGATACCCACAACGGGATCATCTCCGGGCAGGTGTCGCGCATCGACCCGGCGGCGCTGGGTGGAAGCGTGACCGTGGACGTGAAGCTCGACGGCGCCTTGCCCGCCGGCGCGCGCCCCGACCTGAGCGTCGATGGAACCATCGAGCTTCGCCGCCTGGACAATGTGCTGTATGCCGGACGACCGGTGTCGGCGCGTGCCCAGACAACCCTTTCGCTCTTCAAGCTGGAGGGCTCCGATTGGGCTGTTCGCGCCAAGGTCCGCCTTGGCCACAGCTCGGCGAAGACGGTGGAGATCCTCGACGGACTGGTCGAACATGATCGCATCGTCATCTCCGACATGTCGCAATGGGCTCACGTGGACCGCATCCGCCTACGCTGAGGAAGGAACCAAGAACGATGGAAGCCAAGCAAGATGCCGCCGATGTCCTGATTGCGATGGAGGGGATTGGCAGGGTGTTCCACCTCTCGGACCTCGAGACTCACGCCTTGATGGATGTCCACCTCGAGATCAAGAAGGGCGAGTTCGTGGCCATCGAAGGGCCTTCCGGGTCGGGGAAGACGACCCTGCTTTCGCTGCTCGGTCTCATCGACAGGCCCACGGCGGGGCAATACCTCCTGGACGGCCGATCCGTGGCGGGCCTCAGCTCGCGCGAGCGGGCGCTGGTCCGCAACCAGAAGATCGGCTTCATCTTCCAGACGTTCAATCTCATCGGTGACCTCAGCGTCCACGACAACGTCGAGCTCCCGCTGGTCTACCGCCGGATGGCAGGCCCCGAGCGCAAACGGCGCGTGGAAGCGGCGCTCGCGCGGGTGGGCATGTCCCATCGGGCCCACCACATGCCGAGCCAGCTGTCGGGTGGCCAGCAGCAACGCGTGGCCGTGGCGCGGGCCGTGGTGGGCGATCCTCTGGTCATCCTCGCCGACGAGCCGACAGGGAACCTCGACTCGAAAAATGGCGAAGCCGTGATGGACTTGCTGCGCGAGCTCCACGCGGCGGGGTCGACGATCTGCATGGTCACCCACAACGAGGAATACGCGCGACTGGCCACCCGGACGATTCGCGTGTTCGACGGGCGCGTCGTATCCGAATCGCAGCTGGCCGCCTAGGCGCAGGAACGACGATGGATGCTCTGTGGAAGGATCTGAAGTTTGCCGTGCGCAGCTGGCGACGCACCCCCGGCGTCGTCCTGCTGGCGGTGGTGGCGCTGGCGCTGGGCATCGGAGCCAGCACCGCGGTATTCAGCGTCGTCGATGCGGCTCTCTTCCGGCCACTGCCGTACCAGAATCCAGAGCAGATCGTCAGCATCACCGTCAGCACCTCTCACGGGGATTTCGTCCGCAGAGATCTGGGGCCGAGTTACACGCAGTTTCACGAGATGGAAAACAGTCAGCCGCCGTCCCTGGCCGCGCTCGGCAGGTACGAGATCCACGATCAGGCCCTGACCACCCCCGCGCCGGCCGAGATGATGCATGTCGGGTACTGCTCGGTGTCCCTGTTCGGGTTGCTGGGGGTCAGGCCCGCCCTCGGCCGGCCATTTGTCTCCGACGATGGCTACGTGTTCGAAAAGCCGCCACGGCAGTACGCAGGCGCCTGGCCCCGGGAGCCGGTAGCCATCATCAGCCACGGCCTGTGGATCAGGCGATTTGCCGGGCAGAGGACGGCCATCGGGCAACAGATGACTCTGGATGATGTGCGTTTCACGGTCATCGGGGTTCTTCCCGACGACTTCACCCTGGGAGGGTCCGTCGATTTCTGGTTGCCTGCCGCCTACCGGCCGTACACGGAAGACACCAACATGAAGAACTCCGCGGTGATCGGGCGGCTGCAGCCCGGCGCCCGGGTGGCGCAGACCCAGAGCGAGATGGACGTCATCGCCTCACGCTTTCGAGAGGCGAAGCCCGCCGACAAGGCGTCCCATCTTTCGTTCGCCGCCGCGACTCTCAAGGTTCCCTTGACCAGCTCGAGCCGTGCTGGATTGAGCCTTCTTCTGGGTGCCGTCGCCCTGGTCCTGCTGATCGCCTGCGCCAACGTCGCCGGTCTCCTGCTGGCCCGGACGAACACCCGCCAGGCCGAGATGACCGTGCGTGCAGCGCTCGGCGCCACCCCGGGGCGGATCGTTCGTCAGTTGCTGACGGAAAGCCTGGCCCTGGCCGTCGTCGCCGGAGCGCTCGGATCGCTGTTCGCGTTGTGGGGCGTCGATCTGGTCCTGCTGCTCCTCGGCGATCAAGTGCCCCGGAGCGATCAGATGGTGGTCGCATTCCGTGTGTTGCTGTTCGCCAGCGTGGTCACGCTGGTGACGGGCGTCCTGTGCGGCGCCAGCTCGGCGTTCACGGCAGCCCGGCCCGATCTGCACCGGGGACTCAAGGAGGGCGCCCGTGATTCCGGGGGAAAGAGGACGCATTCTCTTCGGCAGTTTCTGGTCGGCGCCGAGGTCGCCCTGTCGCTGGTACTCCTCATCGGCGCCGCATTGGTGATCAACAGTCTGGTTCACCTGTACAGGGTCGACGCCGGCTTCAAGACCGATCGGCGCCTGACCGCCAACGTCTTCCTGGTTGCGCCGCGTGGGTCGCCCCTCAAGGGGGGCGAGATGCTTCAACGTTTTTTTGCCCAGCTGATGCCGCGGCTGCGGAGTTTGCCGGGTGTGCAGGCCGTTGGGTTCATCGATTCTCTGCCACTGGCCAACCAGACAGCGCCTGTGCTCTACGAGCTGGAAAGCCAGCAAGCTCAAAGCGTCCCTTTGCGGCAAAGCGTGGCCGACGCGGGCTACTTCGAGGCCATGGCCATTCCGCTCCGAGCCGGCCGGCAGCTCGGTCCTGCCGATGCCGTCGATCGCACCACCGCTCTGGTCAATGACAGACTCGCTCGCCAGTTCTGGGGTAGCGCCGATGCGGCGCTGGGCAGGCGCTTGCGGTACGGTTCGCCGGGACGAGGCCCCTGGGTGACCGTCGTCGGGGTGGTGGGTGATACCCGGCAGAGAAGTCTCGACGAGCCCTCCGAGCCGGAGATCTATTTTCCTCAGAACGCGATGTGGGGCGGCGCGCGAACATTGATCCTGAGTACGTCCGGTGATCCCAGCCAGCTCATCACCCCCTTGCGCGCCGAAGTGTCAGCGGTGAACGCCGCCGTTCCTGTCTTCGACGTCAAGACGCTGGATCAAGTGCTGGTCGCGTCGTTCGGGGTCCGCTGGGCGGTGGCCTGGTTGCTGGCCGCCTTCGCAGGCCTGGCCCTGATCCTGGCACTGGTCGGCATCTACGGGGTGACGTCGTATTCCGTCGCGCGACGGACCCAGGAGATCGGTGTCCGCATGGCGCTGGGCGCATCCGAAGCGGGCATCGTCCGCATGCTCATGGTTCAGGCGATGTCGGTGGTCGCGGGGGGCGTCGGGGTCGGCGTGGCGGCATCCGTTCTCCTGTCCCGCCTGCTCGGCAGTCTCCTCTACGACATCCGCCCCACCGATCCGGCGACCTACGTCGGTCTGGCCGTCGCGGTGGCCCTGGTGACGCTGGTGGCGACGCTGGTGCCCGCGCGTCGCGCCGCGCGGGTCGACGTGATGACCGCTTTGCGATACGAATAGGTTGGTGTCGGAAGATCGACGTGAAGATCGGCGTCCTCGCGTCCTTTGTGCCGACGATCGAACGGATGTGCTCGAGGCCTTGAGATTTCTTCTCAAGAGTGAAGGCTTCGACGCGCGAACCGTGGGGGCGCCAGCGGCCGTGATGGCCGCCATCCAGGAGGACGAGTTCGACGTCGCGCTCATCGACCTCAACTATGCTCGTGACACCACCTCGGGTGGGGAGGGCCTGGATCTCCTGACCCAGATGCAGGCCGCGGCGCCCAGCCTGCCGGTGGTGGTGATGACCGCATGGGCCAGCGTCGACGGGGCGGTCGAGGCGATGCGCCGCGGAGCCCGCGATTACCTGGAGAAGCCGTGGAACAACGAGCGGCTCGTGACGGTGCTTCGCACCCAGATCGCGCTCGCCAAGGCGCAGCAGAGCAACCGGCGATACCAGGCGGAGACCCAGCGTCAAAGGGAGAGCCAGCTGCCTCTGTTCATCGCGGAGTCGGCGGTGATGGAGCCGGTCCTGCGGCTGATGAAACGGGTGGGCCCCTCGGACGCCAGCGTGCTCATCACCGGCGAGCATGGAACCGGCAAGGAGGTCGTGGCGCGCTGGCTCCACGCAGCGTCGCTCCGGGCGAGTGGGCCCTTCATCGCCGTCAACGCCGGAGGGCTTCCGGACGGCGTCTTCGAGAGCGAGCTGTTCGGACACGTGCGTGGCGCCTTCACCGATGCCAAGACCGATCGCGCCGGCTGCTTCGAGCTGGCGGAACGGGGGACCATCTTTCTCGACGAGATCGGAAACATGCCGCCCGGCCAGCAGGCGAAACTTCTTCGCGTGCTGCAGACGGGCGAGTTTCACGCCGTGGGCTCCTCGCGTGTGCGCCGCGCTGATGTCCGCGTTCTCGCCGCGACGAACACCGACCTCGGCAAGGCTGCCGCCGAAGGGCGCTTTCGCGAGGATCTCCTGTACCGCCTGAACACCGTCGAGATCCCCCTGCCCCCTCTTCGCGAGCGGCGTGAGGACATCCTGCCGCTGGCCATGCACGCGCTCGGGCGGCAATGCGCTCGTTACCAGCGGCAGCTGGATGGCTTTTCGCCAGCAGCGCAGCAGCCGATGCTCGCGCATGCCTGGCCGGGGAACGTCCGCGAGCTGGAACATGTCGTCGAGCGCGCGGTTCTCCTTTGCGAGGGCACCCATATCGAGGCCAGGGACCTTGCGCTGGTCGCCGCTCAAGCGGGTTCGTCAGTCGAGGAGATGACCCTGGAGGACGCAGAGCGCGCGCTCATCGAAAAGGCGCTCGCCCGCTGCGCGGGCAACGTGGCCGAGGCGGCGAAACGCCTCGGCCTTTCGCGCAGTGCTCTTTATCGAAGGCTGGCGGCGTTCGGAATACGAGTCAGCGAATGATCCGTCGCCACCGGTTGGCGCACGAAACCCGGGTTGCAGTGCTGGCCGCGGCCCTGGGCCTGCCGGGCGTGGTGGCCACCGGCGTATGGCTGGCCCAGGGGGTGCACGGCCCCGCTGCCTGGGCGCTGGGCGTCGGGGTGGCAGCGTTGTGGATCGGCCTGGCCATGAACGCCAGGGCCCGGACCGCTCGCCCGCTCCAGACGATCTCGAATCTGGTCGCGGCGCTCCGGGCGGGAGACTACTCCGTTCGCGGTCACGTCGAGAACAGCGCGGACGCGCTCGGCGGCGCGCTCGGCGAGCTCAATGCGTTCGCCGCCAGCCTTCGTGACGAGCGGCTTGGCGAGATGGAAGCGACCGCGCTGCTCGAAAAAGTCATCGGTGAGATCGATGTCGCGATCTTTGCTTTCGATGGCGCGGGCCGTCTCAAGCTGGTCAACCATGCCGGCGAGCGGCTGATCGGCCGGACCGCCACCCAGCTCGCAGGCACGAGCGCCGCCGCCCTGGAGATGTCTCCGCTTCTCGAGGGCGAAACCCCTCGCCTGGTCGAGACGACGTTCACGCAGGGGGGGGTCTGGGAGCTGCGTCGGAGCTCGTTCCGCCAGCAGGGCCTGCCGCATCAACTGGTGGTCCTGTCGAACCTTCAGCGCGCCATGCGCGAAGAAGAGCGTCAGGCGTGGCAGCGCCTGGTCCGCGTGCTGGGGCACGAGATCAACAACTCACTCACGCCCATCCGGTCACTCGCCGCCAACATGCGATCGAACCTGCGCCGCTCCCCGCAGCCTGAAGGATGGCGCGACGACCTCGATCGCGGCCTCGAGGTCATCGAAAAACGTTCCGAGGCGCTGGGCAGATTCATGGCGGCTTACGCCAGACTGGCGAAGCTGCCGCCGCCCAACTTCGCGGCCATCGAGATCGCGCCCTGGGTAAGGCGGATTGCGGAGCTCGAGAAGCGCGTGCCGGTGCACGTCGAGGCCGGCCCCGCCGTTTCGGTGATGGGCGACGGCGATCAGCTGGACCAGCTGCTCATCAACCTGGTCCAGAACGCGGCCGACGCCGCGCTGGAGACCGGCGGCACCGTCACCGTCACCTGGTCCACCCAGGGCAACCATTTGGAATTGACGGTCCTGGACGAGGGCGCTGGCCTGCCACCGGCGGCCAACCTGTTCGTCCCGTTTTTCACCACCAAGCCGAACGGATCGGGAATCGGTCTGGTGCTGGCCCGGCAAGTTGCCGAAGCCCATCGGGGCTCGCTCACCCTGCGGAACCGCGACCGCCGGACCGGGGTCGAAGCGCGTGTGAGGTTGCTGCGAGCCTGAGTCGGCCGATTCCGATGAAGAGAGAAAATGTCGCCCGTGAAGGTGACCGTCCTCGATGGCGACGTCAGTGACGACGCAGGAGCGGCTTGCCCATCGACAGGAAACCGCGGACCGCGGGTCCGGCCGGCGACCGGAAGAGGATGGCTCGGCTACCGCTGAACGCCCTGGTCGAATCCACCACCACCGTCGCCCCGTTCTGCGCCGTGGTCGTCCAGCCGCCCCCTGGCTTGACCCCGACCGCACCGCGCAACCGGCAGGCGACACGTCCGGCGCCAACGAAGCGTCGGGCTGGCGCCGGGCCATGTCCGTAGCACTGGCAACCTCTGGCGGTACGTCGATCGGTCCGCGTGCGTCCTCCCGCTCGATCGAGAACACTTCGCCCGCCGGACCGCCCCCGCAGGACGGCGCAAGCGCGCACGCGACCAGCAGCCTAAGCGAGCAGCTCATCGATGCGCCCTGTCCCCTTGCCGTTGAACTTCTCGACCGGCGCGCCGAGGACCTGCGCCAGCGTGGTGTAGACGTCCGCGAGCTGGCGCGTCGCCAGCGGCCCCAGACCCCGCAACATGTCGGCGACCCAGCCCATTGAGGTCGGCGCCACCCGGCGAACGCTCGACGAGGTGCTAAACTTCGCGCCACCTGCGGCCGTGGTGGCAAGCGGCAGGGCCAGCCCCGCAGGCGCCGTCAGGTCGTCGTTCGTGTTCGTCGACCGACCCTTGAACAAGGTGGCGACCGTCTTTCCGTACTGAACGTCGTCGAGACGCCACACTGCAGCTGGATACCCCCTGCGCCGGATCCTGCGTCGGGGTGACGGCAGGATCGCCAACCGCCTGGTCATGAGCTTTGGGCCCCGCAGAGATCAGGCCCGCGCACGAGCCCGCGAGCAGCAGGAAGCAGGACGAAGCCCCCGGCTCGGTGACACGCTCGCGTCCCTGGAAGCCGATTGGCGTTTCAGACCGTGTGCGTGAGTCAGGTGACATTCGCGGGGGCATGCAGGTGTAACCCCGCTCCTTACATGCAGGTACCGCCGATTCGTGCGATCCGGGGTTCATCGCGCGGCCCGTGGCGTGCATGATGGAATCGTTGCCCATGCGCCATTTCGCACGAACTAGCCGTTCTTTGTTCCTGATGGGCAGCCTGTTCGCGATCGGCGGCTGCGGATCAGGCAGTCGCGCCCCGGGCGACGACGAGCCGCCGCTCAGCGGTGGAGAAGAAGAGCCGGACGCCGGGTCCAGCACGACAGGTGGCAAAGGTGGCGCGGGCGGTGGCGCGGGCGCCTCGGGCGGCGCAGGCGGCGCGACCAAGATGGACGCCTCGGCGGGTGGCTCCGGCGGAGCGAGAGGCGGAGCCGGCGGCAACGTCCCGGACGGCGGCGTCATCGTTCCTCCGCCTCCCATCGACTGCGCCGGCGCTCTCTTCTGCGAGAACTTCGACACCTACCCGACCGTCACGACCATCGCCGACAGGCAGAAGTTCGGGCCGTGGCAGGCCACCCTCAAAACGGGCGCGACGATGGTGCTCGACGGGCTGCAGAAGGTGTCGGGCTCGAGCGCGCTGCACGTGCACATCGACAACACCGTGACCGCGGGCGGCAGACTGTTCGCCAGCGGCAACCGGCCGATCTTCGCCGCCAAGCCGACCCACCTCTACGGGCGGATGATGATGTACATCAACCCCAACGGCACCAGCGTTCACTGGACCTTCTTCGGCGCCAGCGGCCCCGCCGAGCCGAGCTCGCCGGTGGCCGGCATCCACACCCAGTACATCCTCAGCTCGCTGGCCGGGAGGACCCCGAACACCTACGCCTTCGTCTACGGGCAGTCGAACCCGGCTGGATACCACGACTGCTCGTCGCGGGCCACGACGCAGATGCCCTCCACCTGGGCGTGCGTCTCGTTCGAGCTCGACTCGGTCGCCCGCAAGCTGCGCATGTACAAGGACGGCGCCGCCACCCCGATCCTCTCCATCGACGATCACGGCAAGGCCTGCGTCCCGCCGACGAACGTGAACGATCCCTGGTACGGCCCGGTCGTGAACCAGCTGTTCGTCGGCGCGTGGAGCTTCCACCCGATGAACGCGCCGCTCGACGTCTGGATCGACGACCTTGTGGTGGACACCAAGCCGGTGTCCTGCCCGGCGCCCCCCCGCTAGGTCTCGAGCGCCTTCGCCAGGACCGCCATGGTCTCGCGCTGACGCTTCTCCACGTACTTGCGCGCCGTGGCCGCCTTCGCGCGCGCGGCGGCCGGATTCTTGGCCATCGCCAGCACGGCCGGCACCAGCCGCTTGATGTCGTCCTCGACGTCCATGTCGAAGAGCCACTCGGGCAAGCCGATGTCCTTCCACATCAGGCCCTTGCTGGTCTGCTCGGCGAAACGGCCGACCATCGCGGGGATGCCGTTGCCGATGCACATGATCGGCGAGTGCATCTCGAGGCCGAAGAGCCCGGCCGAGCGCACGTAGGTCGACACGGCCTCGGCGGTCAGCCAGTAGCTGTCGCGCCACACGACCTTGGCCTTCACGTCGTCTGGCAGCGGATCGACCAGGATCTCCTTGCCCAGCTTCACGTGCGTCTCGTCCTCGGGGCAGACGAGGATCTTCATCGGCGTCTGGCGGGCGACCGCGATGATCGCCTCGCGCAGGGGCGCGTTGTCGTGCTCCTTCATCTCCTGGTTGCGGGCGTTCTTCTTCTCGTCGAGCTTCGCCTTCTTGGCGGGGATCTCCCAGTAGGGCGTGAAGCGCTGGCGCGGGATCACGCACAGGAACTTGCCGTCCTGGAGCTTGTGCTCGCGCAGGAACGCCGTCGCCTTGGCGTCGTCGCGCAGATCGACCGCGAAGGCGCCGTCGGGCACGAAGCCGATCTCGGGCTTGACGATCCCATGTTCCTTCGCGAAGGCGACCGACACCGAGTCGCGAAAGAACGCGAAGCGCGCCTTGTTCACCAGCTCGAGGTCGGCCGGGTCGACGTTCGCGGCGGCAGGCGGTGCGGCGTAGATGCCCGGGAAGGTGATGCCGTAGATGCCGAACGGCTTGCCGGTCTCCTCGACCCAGCGCCTCACGTCCTTGCGTGCCACCAGCGACGGGCCCGAGCCGTGCAGCATGAAGTCGCACTCGGCAAGCGCCGCCTTCTGCATCTCGGGGCCTTGCACGATCGTCAAGTTCGGGAAGCGGTGGCGCAGGATCTCCTCGACGCCGTTGCCGACGTCGGAGGGCCACAGGCGCACGGCGACGCCGGGCAGGTGCTTGGCGAGCAGGCGCAGCACCCCCGGGGTGTGGCCGACGTCCCCGATGTTGACCGTCTGCCACGAGGAGCGGAGCAGGACGGTCTTCTTCTTGCGGGCGGGCTTGCCGAGAGCGGTTCTGCTCACGGCCGCGGAGGCCAGGAGCACGGAGGCGTGGGTGACGAAGGTACGACGGTCGGTCATGGCGCTTGAGGTCCGAAGTCGGCTTTTTGGACACTGTAGCTGCAAGCGGCCTTCGTCGGCGAAGGAACCCGCCCAGGGTTCCGCGGTCAACGCCGGTAGATGATCGGGCCGGAGTGCTGGCCCAGCTCCGCGCCCACCGCCCAGGTGTCGTCGGGACCGCTGCCGTGGACCGCTTTGAACATGCGCAGGAACGGGCTGCCGATATCCTGGTGCGCGACCTCTGACCAGGACTTGCCATTGAAGTGGGCGATCGAGCCGGCGCTGCCGACGGCCCAGATGTCGTCGGGGGCGCTGCCCCAGATGGCGCTCATTTCGCCGACGAAGTCGTCGTTGTCGTACACCTTCCAGGCGCTGCCGTTCCAGTGCACGGCGCGCTCCGAGTCGGGGGCGACCCAGACGTCGCTGGCGCCGAAGCCCCAGATGCCTCCTTCGCCGTTCGAGACGCCGGTGTCGACGCGCGACCACTTCATGCCGTTCCAGTGCACCAGGGCGAAGACGCCGAGGACGTAGATGTCGTTGGGGCCGCTTCCCCAGACGGCGTTGTTCTGGTTGCTGGGCGCCTGCACGCGGGCCCAGGTGGTGCCGTTCCAGTGCAGGAACGTGGCGTCGCTGCCCACCAGCCAGACGTCCGTGGGCGACGAGCCCCAGATGTCCTCGATGCCGCCGATGCTGCGGTCGCGCAGGCTGGTGGCGGTCCAGGTGGTGCCGTTCCAGCGGGACACCGAGGCGTCGCCGGTCACCCAGATGTCGTTGGGCGCGAATCCCCAGATGCCGGTCAGCCCATCGGGCATGCCCGCCTGCGAGCGCGTCCACGTCGACCCGTCGTAGTGCAAGAGCCCCTGCCCCCCGACCACCCAGACGTCGTTGGGTGCGAAGGCCCAGACGTCGTCGACGCTCGTGACCTCCGGCACGCCGGACACCTTCTGCCAGGGTCCGCCACCTCCGCACCCGACCACGAACAGGAGTACCGCCACATGCGTCCGCACGGCTCCATCATAACAGCGAGTCGATGTGGCTTCTGAAATCCCCTGAGCCGATCACCAGGTTCTTGCTGGCGGCGTAGGCCTTCTTGATGACGGCCAGATCCCTGCGCGTGCTGTCGGAATCGGATGTCCGGTCCGCCCCGTCCTTCACGTCCACCAGCAACAGTTTCCGGGGAGCCAGGCTGGCCGCCAGATCGGGCAGATCGTAGACCGCAAGTGCGCCGACGACCGTGCCATCGATCTGTCTTTGTGAGTAGAGAGGCTCGTCGACGAGGGCCCGGTAGGAGACCAGCGGCTCGATCAGGGCCACTCCCGCGATTGCCGGGTTGAACGCCGCCGCGTGCAGCAGGACGGGGCACATTTCATTCTTGGCGAGGCCGTAGATCTTCTGCGGCGCCAGCACCTTGGCCAGCTTGTTGACGTCCCCTGCCCTGATGCCTGCGATGCTTCTGCCGATCTCGGATGCGACGTACCAGGTGCCGTACCGGTCGTCATTGGTCGGTGCGGCGGGTCCCAACTCGCCGGTTCCGACCATGTCGGGGGCCAGTACGGTGTACCCGCGCTTGACCAGCCACTCCATCTCGCCGCCCTCTTTGCTTTCGGCGGCCTTACCCGCTGGATGCAGATAAAGGATCGCCTTTCCGTTCGTGGTCTCCGGGACCAGCAGCAGATAGGGAAGCGGGTAACCGCCATCGCTGTCGAGGAAGTACTTCTTGATCTGATAGCCACTTCGGCCGACAGCGCCGGTCAACACGGGGGAGACCGACGGCAGCGGCTCTCGATAGCCCGAGAGTTCCTTCGCCTTGGCGATCCCACCGAAACGATGACTCCGTGACGCGGCTGTCTCCTTGCGAACCAGGCTGTGCACGGTCTCCCCCTTGAATGACGACAGGACCTGTCCCGTGGGAGTGACCTGCAGATCCTGCTTCGACGGTCTGGGGACGTCCACCTGACCTGGATCACCGGGGTTCTTCAGATGCTTCTGGAAGAAGGCGTAGAGCCGCTCATTGTTCGATGTGGTCGACGCATGCCCGGCGAGATCTTCGATCATCTCGAAGTCGTCCTGCTTGCCGTACGCCCGATACAACCGAGAGACCTCCTCGAAGGTCTCGAGCGATCCCTGGATGTTGAACAGATCGTTCGTCGTCGTGACCAGCATGGTCGGCTTCGGAGCCCGCGCCATCAAGAAGTCGGGATGGTCGATCTCGTGCTCGAACATCCGGGGGATGTTCTGTTCGCCGTCTCTTGGCCCGATGGACTGAAGGATCCTGGTGTAGTTCGTGACGTGGTTCTCCGGAGCCGTCGCCAGGATCCGGTCGTCGAAGGCCGCGATGTACAGCGACTGGAATCCCCCTCCGGAACGACCGCACATCCCGATGCGCGCGGGGTCCACCTCTTTGCGGGTGACCAGGTAGTCCACCGCCCGGATGCCGTCCCAGATGGTGTACTTGGCCAGGGAGCTCCCCGCGACGAAGGCCTGGCCGGTCATGTACCTGTGCTCGGCGTTGTTGCCGCCCAGATGGGTGTACTGGAATCGCTCGCCCTGGCCGATCGGATCGTAGGCAAAGACGATGAATCCCTTCTTCACCAGGTTGAGGATCGTGGGGATGTATCCCCCCCGGTACCCGCTGATGGAGTGCCCGCTGACGTAGACGATGGCGGGCGCCCTCTGCCCCTTCGTCAATCCGTCCGGAATGAACAGCGAAGAGGAGACATGGAACCGGGGCTGAGATTCATAGACGACATGCTCGATGGAATAGCCGTCCTTCTGGACGACCCTCAGCACCTTGGCAGCGAGGGGGGTCTTCGGGGGGAACGGACCGATCGCCTTCGACAAAGCATCACGCGTGTCTCGTTGCTTGTCTTGCCATTGCTCCAGCGTGCGTAGTTCATCGACCTTGGCTTTTCGTTGGGCGAGCAGCTGGTACGCCTGCTTGGTGACGAAGTGGTACAGGGAATTCCGGAGATCCGAGAAGCCTCTCCAGCCGCCGAGGACGTCCAAGGGAGCGGTGACGGCCATCAGCGCCGCAAGCAGAACGCCATGCATGCGCGCATCCTCGCCGGCCGGGGCAGAAAGAATAAGTGAAGGGCTTCACTTCCCAGCCGTGGGGCCGCTCCGTAGGCTGGTCTCACCGATGCAGTTCCGATCGGGCTTGATGGTGCTTGCGGCTGCGGGATGCGCCGGCGGCGTGCCCACCGAGTTGATAGTGGACGACCGGCCGATGGGGGTCGACGCCGCGCCACCCGGCGACGTGGCGCGCAGGCCGGATGTGACCGTCGATACCAGCAGGCCGAACGACGCTTCGGTCGCCGCGGACACCGCGGTCGCCATCGACCACCGGCCGACGCCCGACGCCGGGCCCGACAGAACTCCGATCGGCGCCGACGCCGGCGGAGGCACGCTGGTATTCCAGGACGACTTCTCCGCCCCCAGCCGCAAGTGGCTGTGCACCCAGGGCGACTGGGTGATGACCGCGGGCACCATGGACGGCCGCGAGATCGCCAGCCAGAATCACGACGCCTCCTGCCTGAACCGCGGCCTTTTGCCGTTGACCCGCGCCATGCTCGAGGTCGCCTTCCGCTTCGAGGGCGACAGCGTCAAGCTGGGCTTCCACTACTGGGGCGAGCCCCAGCACCACCACCTGATCCACATCGACATCCGCTCGACCGGCCAGGTCACCGTCGTCACCCAGGAGGGCTGGGGTGGCGGCGCGCCGATCCCCAGCCGTCAACGAACCGTCGGCTCCCGGAAGATCGCGCTGACCCCGACCACGTGGAACAAGGCACGGGTCATCGTCTACGACGACCAGGTGCGGCTGTGGATCAACGACGCCTTCGTGCTGGAGGCGAAGGTGGACATCATGCCGGTGGCGCTCCCGACGCCCCGGAACGGCATCGGCCTGGGCTCGTCCGGCGTGGGGATGCTGGGGCAGTTCGACGACGTACGGATCTGGTCCCTGCCCTAGTCTAGGGTGTCCGTCCGACGGCACGCGCGAGACCCGCCTGGGCCAGGTAGTACTCGTAGCGAGCCTGGGCGTAGCCGTTGCGGGCGCGCGCGACGTCGGTCTGGGTGTCCAGGACGTCCGTGGTGGTGGCGGCGCCTTCGGAGTAGCGCACCGACTGGATGCGGTATGCCTCTTCGGCCGCCTCGAGCGCCGAGCGCGCGACTCCGACGGTCTCGTACGCCGTTCGCGCCTCCAGTAACCGCTTGCCTGCGTCGAAGACGATCTGATCTCGCAGGAAGCGGGCGTTGGCGTTCGCCTGGTTGGCCTTGTGCTCGGCCTCCTTGACGTCGCTCCAGGTCTTTCCCCAGTCCCAGACATCCCAGGTGAGCGTCGCGCCGACGAACCAGGCATTCTTCGGCTGGAACGCCGCCTGACCCTCGACATGTTGATAGGTGGCGACCGCCATGATGTTCGGAAGGAGTGCTGCTTTGGCCACCTCGCGGGCTCCCCGGGCGGCAGCCGTCCGCTCCTGCGCAGCGACGAGCTCGGGCCGATCCTTTGCCGCGGCTTGACTTATCTGTTCCTCGGTCCAGGTCAGTGGGGGCGGCGGATCCGGTAGATCATCCACCACCTCGAGCGCCGTCCCGGGCGGTAGGTCCATGGACAGCACGAGCGCCGCCGTGGCCACCATCACCGCCGTTTTCGCGCGCAGCAACTCTTGCCGTGAGCTGTCGTGAGCCGACGTGAGCCGCAGGACGTCGACCTGGCCGAGCGTCCCCGCCTTCTCGAACACCTGCGCGCGCCGGAGCTGCGCTTCCACCTGGGCGACGTTCTTGCCGGCGACCGTCTCGACGGCCTTGGCCTGAAGCAGGCGGAGGTATGCCTCGGACGTCCGCTGGGCCGTGTCCAGGCTGGCGCGGGCCTTGTCGGCGCGAGCGGCGTCCAGCCCGTCGCGCTCCTGGGCCACGAGGCGGCTCAGCACGAACAGCCCCGAGATCGGCTGCGCGAGCGACACGGAGGCCTGCCAGGTCACCTGGTCGCGCACCCGGACGCCATCGCGGGACGGGTCCGTGGCCGGCATTCCCGGCATCGAGGAAAAGACGACGTCGAGCGGCCGGTCCCAGTAGAGGAGGTTGGCCTCCGTCTTCAGACGCGGGAACCGCTGAGACCCGGCGCCACGCACCCGCGCCTGCGATGCGAAGACCCCCTGGTCCGCAGCCTGGATCTCCCATCCGTTCTCGAGCGCCATCCGGACCGCGTCCGAAAGAGTCACGCGTCGGGGCACCGGCGCGCCATGGGCGACGCCGGTGCCGAGGACTCCGAGGACAAGGAAAAGAATGGCGCAGAGACCGGAAACGCTCTTCATGCGCAGAGGGTATATCCGGAACCGCGGCAGCCGCGGAGATGTCTACAGGAGCGGCCCGGCGACGCAGCTCTCGGGCCGACCGAACACCTCGACGTCCTTGGCCCCCATGGCGTGGCAGAACGACAGGAGCAGGCGTTGGTGGGGGACGTCGTCGAACTGCACGTAGCGGCCCGTCTTGAAGGCCCCGCCCGCACGGCCGGCCACGAGGTACGGCAGGTCGGTGCGGCTGTGCGTGCCGCCGTTGCCGACGTCGGTGGCGTACCAGACGATGCTGTTGTCGAGCAGCTTCTGCCCGCCGTCTGCGATGCTCTTGAGGCGGCCCACCAGGTAGGCGAACTGCTCCATGTTCCAGCGATCGATGACCTGCAGCTTCGGCAGGTGGTCCAGCACGCCGCGCTGCTTGCCGTGCGTGACGCTGTGGTGAGAGGCCTCGATCGGCGCGCCGTTGCAGGCAAGCCAGGTCATGGGCGCGCCGCCGGAGCCGCCGAGCGACAGCGCCAGGGTGACGATGCGGGTGACGTCCAGCTCCAGCGCCAGCGCCACGAGATCCATCTGCAGGCGCAGCAGTTCGGGGAACTTCGTGTCGTTGTCCTCGACGCGCTCGCCGTCTTCCATCGCCGTCTTGACCGAGACACAGCCCGCCCCGCCGTGACCCGCGCGAACCTCCAGCCGCTTCTCGACGCTCCGGATCGCCTCCTCCATCCGTTCCAGCTTCTGCCGCTCCTCACCGTCGAGACCCTGACCACGCTTGAACGCTGCGGTCTCGGTCCGCACGGTGTCGAGGACGCTCTTCCGCTCGAACCGGACGCGAGCCAGCTTCGGGTCCACCGGCGCCGCCTTTCCACTGCGGGTGCAGTTGGCAGCAACGTTGCGGAAGATCCGATCGTAGGTGGTGTAGGGGTTCTGGTGCGGCTCGTTCGCGGCGCCGCGCTCGTCGTAGGAGATCCACTTCGAGATCCGGTTGATGCGCAGGCGCACGCCCAGGTTCAAGAACGGCTCGGGCGTCGGCGGCTGCAGCTTCTTGGCCAGGAACTGGTCCAGCGACGGGCCGCGGGCGTAAGGCGGCGTCTTCGGCTTTTCCGAGGTCATGTGGTTGCCGGTCAGGACCGCGACCGAGCCGGCATCGTGCCCATCGCCAACGCCGCTGTCGATGGAGATACCCCTGGGGATGATCAGATCGCCGATGGAATCCGCCAGCGGCGCGAGCGACGTCCCGGCGACCGAGTAAGCGCCGGCGTTACCGAAGCTCCCCTTCGGCCAGAAGATGTCGGTGCGCACACCGCTCGACGAGTAGACGGTGACCAGCCGCCGCGGAGGGGCACTGCCGGCCTCGGCGCGGCGGCCGCCCAGGACGGGCCACCCGAGGAAGGCCGCCGGTCCATAGCGAAACAGGAGATCGCGCCGGTTGATCATTTCAGCTCCCGCGTCTTGAAGGCATCGGAGTCGAGCAGGGAGGTGAACAGCTCGCGCACCGCCAGTTGCCCGTCGCGCCGGCCGTCGCGGAACGCGCGGTCCACCACCGACGCGTCCCCCTCGTTGTCCTGCCGCCCGAACACGTAGCGGAAGGCGTGCCGCGCAAAGCAACGCTCGACCAGGGGATGCCCGGCCAGGGCCCGGAACATCTCGACCGCGTTCTTGTAGGCGATCTCGGTCCCGTCCTCCATGGTGATGGTGCCGGAAGGATCGATGGGCAGGTCGTGCTCCTTGGTCCGGTAGCGGCCGATGGGGTCGTAGTTCTCCATCGGGAAGGCGAGCGGGTGCAGCAGCGAGTGGCAGCTCTTGCAAGCCTTCTTGTACTCCAGCTCTTCCAGCCGGTCGCGCAGGGGGACCGCCGTGTCGGCGTGAGCCTCCTTCAAGATCTCGTTGAACTCCTTCACGTTCTTCACGTCGACCGGCGGCGGCACATCGATGCACACCAGGCGATCGAGCAGGAACTTCGCCCGGTACATCAGGCCCGTCAGCGACGAGTCCGAGATCGCGCTCAGGACCGCCGGCTGCGTGAACAATCCGATGCGCGTGCCCCCGGGCTCCGACTGGTACAGCGCCGACGAGTCGGCACGCGCCAGCAGCTCCACGAATCGTCCATCCTGTTCGTCGAGCACCTGGTCGACGAACCGGGTGGTCTCCTCGATCATCGGCCGCTTGAGGTCCTTGAACTCGGGGAACGACCGGGGCGATTTCTCGAGGGCCGAGAAGCTGCCCAGCCCCGCCCACTGCAGCACGAACTCGCGTAGCCCGGCGCGGCCTGCGGGTGCATCCAGCATCCGCTCCACCTCGGTCCGGAACACCTCTGGTCTGGCGAGGGTCCGATCGGTGACGTGCTGCCGGAGCTGGGCGTCGGGGGGCGCGTTCCACAGGGTGTAGGCCAGGCTCTCCGCCAGCTCGGACGGCGTCAGCGTCGCGTGCAGCTCGGTCCGGAACAGCATCTTGGGCGAAAGCAGGATCGCCACCACCACCGACTGAAGGGCATCGCGCCTGCCCAGGGTCGGACGCAGCTTTGCGAAGAGGCGCAGGTAGGGCGCCGGATCCACCTCCGTCGAGCGGAAGGCACGGCCGGCGAAGTCGCGCACGAACCGCCCCAGGCAGGCGGTGGTGCGGCACGGCACCATCGCTTCGATCCGCGGCATCTCGGCGGCCACCACCCGGCGCACCCCGTCCTCCAGATCGCTGAGGAAGATGTCGTTCACTTCCAGCGCCCGGGGGTTGTTCTGGAAACTGTCCTGGCGGGCCGGCGCGCCGAACGACAGGGCGATCCTGGCGCCCAGCACCTCCTCGAGAGTGGCCACGTACTGGGCGGGGGTCAGGCGCCAGACCCGGGTCGGCGTCCCGGTGGACAGCACGAGGGCGACGGCCAGCGCTGCCAGGCTCATGGCGTAACTACCTCCCCGACCTCCAGATTGTCCACGCTCGGCGGCGATTGCCGCGCGGGGGCGATGTAACAGGATGTGCAAACGGTTTCGCACGTGACCACTTTGCGGCAACGCCCCAACGAAGGCCGCCTCGGATCTGCAACTGGCGATGGGAGACCTCCTCGACGCGCGCAAGATCGCTTTCTCGTTGCAGGCGCCGGGCGCGTCGTGAAACAAGGAGACCGTATGAGGAATCTGACTGCGATCGGCGTCTTGACCGTCGTTGCCTGCGCCACGTCGCGTGGGATGGGGCCGGAGCGCCCCGCCGCGGACGAGCTCCTGGCCGCTGCCGCGCGGATCGCAGGGCCTGTTCTCGCCGCCGGCAGCGGGGCGAAGCGAAACTACCCCCGCGAGCTCTCGCTGGAAGCCCTGCTGGAGATCGGCCAGGCCACGGGGGACAGCGCTTGCCGTGAGCGGGTGCTTAAAAGCGTGGCGGCGCTGGGGCTGCAATCGGGCGCGCACGTGCCATGGTCAGCGACCCCGGAGCTGGACATCCCCCGCACCCCGAACTACCAGAGCCAGCTTTTTGGTTCCGTCACGTACGCGCTGTACCGGGCCACCGAAGACCGCGGCTGGCTGCCCGCGTTCGTGAGCGAGACGGAGCGGGTGAAACGCGAGATCCCCCGTTCGCCCGAAGGAGCGGTCATGGCTCCGCGCGGACAGGAGCCAGGCCACGGCCCTGCCCTGCTGCTGGACTTCATGCAGGAGTACGTCGCGCGCATGGCGCGCACCGGCTCCATCAGCGGCGACCGCAGCTACTACCGCGAGGGCGCCACCCAGCTCCAGATCCACCGCGACCTGCTCCGCGATCCGAAGACGGGGCTCTGGCGTCAGGGTCGCGGCTGGTTGCCAGACCAGCCGAACGTCCTGTCTCCGGGCGCGTGGTCACGGGGACATGGATGGCTCATGCGTGGCCTCATCGGCGCGCTCGACGCTCTGCCGAAGGACTCGCAGGAGTTCGCGCAGGTGAAAGGTCATCTGCAGGAACTCGCCGACGCACTTGCGCCGCTGCAGCAGCCCGATGGGACGTGGCACGCGCTGCTGCACCGCCCGGCGGCCGACAGTCTTCCGGACACCAGCGGCACGGCGATGATCGCGACCGGCCTGTCCCGTGCCTGGCGGGAAGGCTGGCTTCGAGACGCCAGGTACGTCGAGGCCGCGCAACGTGCCTTCGCCGCCCTGCCTCCCTACGTTGCAGCGAACGGCGACGTTCGGAGCGCGAGCCCGGGCCCGGGCCCGCTCGTGTCCGAGACCAAGGACCTCGCCAGGGAATTTCCGGCCCGCAACGCTCACGGGACGTTCGCCGTGCTGTTCGCGACCGCCGAGGCAGCGCGGCTCGCCAAACACACGGGCCGCGCGCTGGTCGCCCCGGCCGTCTGCGCTCCCAAGCCGACGGCGCATTAGCGCTCGCGAGCGGGCTGGTCTTCACGGCGAGCGGTTCCGCTACGCGATGCTGCCAAGCCCCGGCCGTAACGCGGTCTCCAAACATTCCCGTGTTACTTTCGAAATGACGATGTGCAGGCGTTCGCTGGCGCTCCTGCTGTTCGCCGCTGGATGCGTGAACCTTTCAGCTCCACCGTTCACCGGTGGCAACGACGCTGCCTCGGACGTCGTGAAGCTGGACGCACGGGCCGACAAGCCGTTGCTGGCCAAAGGAATGCCGTGCGCCGACAGCACGAGCTGCGTTTCCGGCCGATGCGTCGACGACGTGTGCTGCGCCACCGATTGCACGGGTCTATGCAGGGCCTGCAATCTGCCGGGGAGCGAGGGCATGTGCGGCATGGTTCCCCTCGGGCAGCAGGCGACCGGTGACTGCACCCCGGAGTCCGCGGCGAGTTGTGGGAGGGATGGCACCTGTGATGGGCAAGGTGCCTGCCGTCGCTTCGGAACCGGCACCGAGTGCAGCCCTGGTCGATGCGAGGTGGGCGTGGAATTCGCAGCATCGACCTGTGACGGACAGGGGGGTTGCAAGGCGGGCACCAGTCGGACTTGCGCCGCCGGGTGTGTGGCCGGCGCGTGTCGCACCATGTGCACCACCTCGACGCAGTGCCAGGCGGGGTTCTACTGCGAACAGGCGATGTGCCGCCTCAAGCAACAGACGGGGATGCCTTGCACCAACCGCGAGCAGTGCGCTTCCACCCTGTGTGTGGACGGCCTCTGCTGTGCGACCGCGTGCGTCCAGGCGTGCTACGCCTGCAACCTCGCGGGCTCTCCAGGCATGTGCGCGCCGGTGCCTTCGGGGCAGGACCCGCACGACGATTGCAACGTCCAGCCCATTGCCTGTGGACGCGATGGATTCTGCAACGGCACGGGGGGGTGTCGCCTGTCGCCTGTCGGAACCTCCTGCGGACAGGCTGCGTGCATGAACGCCTCCGAGACGAACAGCGGCACTTGCGACGGACTGGGCGTCTGCACCCCGGCCCCGCCGTCTCCGTGCGCGCCCTACGGTTGCGCCGGCACTACTTGCGCCAAGAGTTGCAGCGGCGCCTCGACCGGCTGCTCGGGTAGCGCTTCGTGCAGCGGGGGTGTCTGCGTCCCCGACGGACTGATGCTGCACTGGCGTCTCGACGAGGCGAGCGGCACGACGGCGCTGGACGCCTCGACCCACGGCTACGCCGGAACATACGTGGGAGCCACGGGTATACCCATGCCGTCGACGCTGGTTCCAGCCGTCGAGTTCCCGAACCCACGCAGCCGCGCCTGGACGCTGGCATCGCGCCACGCAGTCCGTCTGACTCCCACGCCGGCGGCGCTCAAGCCCGCGACGGACTTGACGGTCTCGCTCTGGTTCCGGGCGACCGTCTTCGAAAGCGGCGGCAGCGAACTCCTGAGCGCCGGCGACCAGTACGTCCTGCGGCTGTACTCGGGCACGCGCCTCGGCATCATCAAGCGTCTGGGGCCCGTCACGCCCGGTTTCCTGACCTGCCCCGGCACGCTGGCCACTGCCATCGACGGGCAGTGGCACCATGTCGCAGGAGTCATCAGCGCCACCGGAATGAAGCTGTATGGCGACGGCGAACTGATCTGCACGAACACCGACATGCAGCCCATCGTTTACGACAAGGGGCCGGATTTCGTGGTCGGCCGCCACGGCACCAACACGTCCGGCTTCCCGTTCGACGGAAACATCGACGAGGTCCGGGTGTACACACGGGTGCTGTCACCCGCGGAGATCGCCGCCCTGGCCGCGGGCGGGTTCTGAGGACAATGGAGGAGATCTGGATCGGCATCGACCTCGGAACCCAGAGCGTGCGGGCACTGGCCGTGACGGCGTCGGGCCGTGTGGTGGGGCGCGGCGATCATCCGCTTGCCAGCGATCGCAGCGCAGGACGGCACGAGCAGGACCCGCGCGCGTGGTGGACGGCGGTGACCAGTGCCCTCCGCGCCACCGTGAAACAGTCCGAACGGAGCGCCGTCCGGGCGGTGGCGATCTGCAGCACTTCGGGAACGTTCCTCCTCACCGATGCGACTGGCGAGCCGCTGACGGGCGCACTCATGTACGACGACGGCCGCGCCGAGGCCGAGGCACACCATGTGCGGGAGGTAGGCGCCGCCACGTGGCAGCGCCTGGGCGTGCGCATCCAGACCTCCTGGGCTCTGCCGAAGCTGGTCTGGCTGGCCAGGACCCAGCCGGCGCTGCTTCCGCGCGCGCGGCTGTGCCATCAGGCGGACTTCATCGCGGGGCGTCTCGTGGGCGAGCCGGTCGCCACTGACACCAGCCACGCCCTGAAGTCCGGCTACGATCTGGAGGCAGGCGCCTGGCCGACGGAGGTGCTGGACGCGCTGGGCCTTCCGCCGTCGCTGATGCCGTCGGCCGTGCCGCCCGGCAGCGTGCTGGGCGCCGTGGGCAGCGCGGCGGCAGCGGAGACGGGGCTGCCGGCCGGCACGCCCGTGGTCGCCGGCATGACGGACGGCTGCGCCTCGCAGATCGGCGCGGGCGCGCTCGAGGCCGGAAGCTGGAACTCGGTGCTGGGCACCACCCTGGTCCTCAAGGGGGTCACGAAACGGCGCCTGGAAGATCCGTCGGGCGTCGTCTACTCGCACCGGGCGCCGGGCGGCGAATGGCTTCCGGGCGGCGCCTCCAGCGTCGGCGCGGGTGCGCTGTCCGCCCGTTTCCCCGGCGCCGATCTGGCGGCGCTGGATCGCGCGGCAGCGGCGAGGGAGCCGGCGAGCGTCATCGCCTACCCGCTGGTCTCGCGAGGGGAGCGCTTTCCGTTCACCGCGCCGGGCGCCGAAGGTTTCATCCTCGGGCAGCCGCAAGACGACGCCGATCTCTTTGCGGCGTTGCTCCAGGGCGTGGCCTTCGTCGAGAAGCTCTGCTTCCGCGTCGTCGAACGACTGGGCGCCTCCACGGACGGCGCGATCACCCTTACCGGTGGCGCCACACGCAGCCGGTACTGGTGCCAGCTGCGCGCCGATGTGCTCGGACGCGCGGTCCGCCTTCCCGAACTGGCCGACCCGGCGCTGGGCATGGCGATCCTGGCGGCTGCGCAGCGCCGGCATCGAGTCGCCGAAGTCGCCTCGAAAATGGTACGTATACGCGACGTGATGGACCCGCGAGCCGATCGCACCGAACGCTTTTTTGAACCCTACTCGAAGATGGTCGGCGAGCTCGAGCGTCGAGGATGGTTGCCGTCGTGAGCGGAACACTGTTCCTCGCCCGTCACGGCGAGACGATGTGGCACGCAGAGAACCGCTACGCCGGGGTGAGCGACATCGCGCTCACGGCGCTCGGGCGACAGCAGGCCGAGCGACTCGGGAAGTGGGCGTCAGGTGCCCGGCTCGACGGTGTCTGGTGCTCGCCGCTGTCGCGCGCGCGCGACACGGCCGAACCTGCGTCACGAGTGCTTGGCCTTCCGCTGAACGTCGAGCCCGATCTGCGAGAGCTCGACTTCGGCATCGCCGAAGGGCTCACCATGGCCGAGTTGCGGATCCGCCACCCGGACGCCGCGCGCGCTTTCGAAGCCAATCCCGTGGCCGGGCACTTCCCCAAAGGCGACCCGCCCGAACAGGCGGCCGAGCGAGCCGCTACCGCTCTGCGTCGGATCGCCGCCCAGCAGCCGCGGGCCCTGGTGGTGGCGCACAACACCCTGATGCGCCTGGCGATCTGCCAGCTGTTCCAGATCCCTCTGGCCGACTATCGACGCGTATTTCCTGGGCTTCGTAACGGTGCGGTCACCGAGCTCCGCTTCCAGGACACAGGCTCGGTGGGGCTCATCGGCTACAACAATCCTGCTTGACAGCGTGTTAACTGGTATGTGAAGTTAACGTTGTAATACGTTATCTTCGATGGAAACAAACAACCAGGCCCAGCGCCAGAAGCGGATCGCCGAGGAGGTGATCGCCCGGGGCTCACTGTCCGCGAACGAGCTCGCCACCCGGTTCGAGGTGAGCCTGATGACGATTCACCGCGACCTCGACGAGCTGGAACGCCAGGGGATCGTGCGCAAGCACCGCGGGGGCGTGACCGCCCAGCCGTCGGGCGTGTTCGAGAGCAACGCCAGCTTCCGGCTGAAGGCGCGGCAGGCCGAGAAGGCAGCCATCGCTGCCACGGCGCGCGGGCTCGTCGAGCCCGGGATGTCGATCATGCTCGACGACGCCACGACCACCCACGCGCTGGCGCGGCAGCTCGGGGGCATCACCCCTCTGACGGTCATCACGAACTACCTCGAGACGATCAACCTGCTGGCGGCCGAACCGGGCATTCAACTGATCGCGCTCGGCGGTGACCACGACGCCCTTCACAACTCGTTCCTGGGCGCTCGCTGCGTGGAGGCGATCGAGACGCTGCGGGTCGACCTGCTGTTCGTCTCGGTCTCGGGCCTCGCCGACGGGTTCGCGTACCACCAGGAACAGCACATCTTGTCGGTGAAACGCGCGATGCTGCGTGTGGCGACGCGGCGGATCCTGCTCGTCGACAGCTCGAAGCTCGGTCGTGTGGCGCTGCACCGGTTGTGCCCGCTCGTCGACTTCGAGCAGGTGATCGTCGACGACGGTGCGAGCCCGGCGGCGCTCCGCGAGCTGCAGGAACGCAAGGTGAAGGTTCTGGTTGCCCCAAGAGGAGAAACAAAGTCATGAACGACAACCCCATCCTGGCGGCCGGCGATCACTTCGTGCTGCCGGACCTGCTCGTGAGCGCGCTCCGCGGCGAACTGGGCGACAGAGCCGAGATCCGCGAGATGACCCTCCCCTGGCCGGTCGAACCGTTCGGGCGCATCGGCGAGGTGGACGAGGCCTCGGGCTCGGAAGACGAGGTGATCGACGCGCTTCAGGGTGTGGACGTCTGTGTGACCCAGATGGCCCCCTTCACCGAACGGGTGCTCGAGGGCGCCAAGGACCTGCGGCTGGTGGTGGTGAGCCGCGGCGGGCCGGTCAACGTCAACATCGACGCGGCCACCCGGCACGGGGTTCGCGTCTGCTACGCGCCGTCGCGGAATGCAACGGCCACGGCGGAGTTCGCCGTCGGGCTGATGCTGTCGGCGCTGCGGCGGATCCCGGAGACGCACGCGACGCTTTCGACGGGCCGCTGGAAGGGAGACTACTTCCTCTACGAGAACTGCGGCGGCGAGCTGGAAGGCTCGACGGTGGGCCTCGTCGGTTGCGGCGCGATCGGAGCTCGTGTGGCCCGCATCCTGCGAGCGTTCGGAGCCAGCGTGCTGATCTACGACCCCCACGCGCCGGCTGATCGCCTGGCGACCCTCGGCGAGCCGGTGGCCTCACTCGACGATCTCCTGGCGCGCTCGCGGATCGTCTCGCTGCACGCACGCGTGACCCCGCAGACGCGGGGAATGATCGGGGCGCGGCAGATTGCCCGCATGCCGCAGGGTTCGGTGCTCATCAACTGCGCGCGCGGAGCGCTCCTGGACTACGAGGCGCTGTGTGACGCGCTGGATTCGGGTCACCTGAGCGCGGCCGGCCTGGACGTCTTCCCCGTGGAGCCCCTGCTTCCCGACGCGCGGGTGCTTCGCACACCGCGGGTGGTGACGACCCCGCACCTGGCGGGCGCGAGCCGCGAGGTGGCCCAGAAGGCCGCGCGCATCGTCGCTGCCGAGGTGGCGCGGTTCCGCCGGGGAGAGCCCCTCGCCAACTGCATCAACCCCGAGGCGTATCAGGCGTGACCATGGCAGCGGAGGTGTACATCGGGGTCGACGTCGGCACGTCGGTGACCAAGGCCGCCGCGTTCGACGCCGCCGGCGCCGTGCTGGCGACCGAGGCGATTCCCACGCAACTGACCACCGGGCCCGGCGGTGTCGTCGAGCAGCAGATAGAAGATGTCATCGACTCGGTGGGCAAGGTGATACGCGCGGTCGCGGCGACCAGGCGGCCGGCGCTGGTGGCGGTGACGGGCCAGGGCGACGGGGTCTGGCTCGTCGATCATTCCGGCCGCGGCGTCCGTCCCGCGATCTCGTGGATGGACGGCCGCGCGTCCGCCCTGCTCGAGCGCTGGGTCGCCGACGGCCTGGTCGATCGCGTGTTCCGGCGAACCGGCAACGTCATGTTCCCTGGTTGCCCGGCGCCGGTGCTGGCCCACCTGGACGCGACCGAGCCTGCGGCTCTCGATCGCGCGGCAGCTGCCGTCACCTGCAAGGACGTGGTGTTCCGGAGACTCACGGGCGTGCTGGCCACCGAGGTCACGGACGCATCGGTGCCCTTCCTCGATCCTGCGACCCGCGACTATGCGCACGACATGATCGACGCCTGCGGTCTCGGCCATCGCCGCGGCCTCCTTGCACCCATCTCCGATCCACCGACGGCCCGGGCGCTTTCGAACGAGGGGGCAACGCTGACCCAGCTGGCCGAGGGCACTCCCATCGTCGCCGCGCCCTTCGACTTGCCGGCCTGCGCGGCGGGCGCGGGCGTCAGCAAGGTGGGTGACGGCCTCCTGATCATCGGGACCACCCTCGCCTGTCAGGTCGCGACGGATCACGTGTCCACCGACGGCGAGGTCACCGGTTTTCACCTCGCCGAGTGGCAGCGTGGTCGCTGGTTGCGGTCGATGCCGGCGATGGTCGGCACGGCCTCGCTCGACTGGATGCTGGCCACCGTCGGACTCGGGCACGAGCAACTGCCGGACGTGTTGAACGCGACCTCCCCGCGGGCCGGCGGCGTCTCCGTGCTCCCCTTCTTTGCGCCTTCCGGCGAGCGCGCACCCTTCGTCGAGCCGGCGGCGCGGGCCGAACTGGCCGGCGTCAGCCTCCGGACGACGCGGGAGGAGCTGGTGCGCGCGATCTGCGAGGCCGTCGCCTACGCTGCTCGCCACTGCTTCGAGAGTGCCGGCCTCACCGGCGAGCTGACGGTCTGCGGCGGCGGCGCCCGGACCCGGCCCTGGCTGGAGATCTTCGCCAACGTGCTGAACCGCCCCCTGCGCATCGCCCGCGGACCGGAGGTGGGCGCCCGCGGCGCCGTGCTTTGCGCGGCCGAGCGGTTGGGTCTGCCCATCGAGAGCGGCGACTGGACCGCGCCCGCTGGAACGTGCGAGCCGACCCCGCACCTCGCCGCGATCTACGACGAGGGTTACGCCGAGTACCGCCGTCGTCTGGAGAGCGCGCGGGCCCACTGGCGAGGCGCGCGATGATCGCACTCGCGCTCGCTGTCTGGAGCATCTGCGGCCAGGACGTGGTCATCCAGAGTCATCGTGGCGCCGGGGTGCTGGCGGCCGACAACACTCTCGCCGCCTTCGAGCTCGGCTGGAAGCTGGGGACCTACCCCGAGGCCGACGTGCGGACGACGAAGGACGGCGTGATCGTCGCCTTTCACGACTCGAACTTCGGTCGCGTGGTGAAGAACGCCAGCCCCGAGTTGCGCAAGAAGGGCGTCGCGGATCTCACCGCCAAGGAACTGTCCGCGCTGGACGTGGGCGGTCCCATCCCGCACATCCGGCAAGTGCTCGCGGCGCTGGCGAAGGAGCCCGCCCGGCGCCTCTACCTCGATTTCAAGAACGTGGAGCTGCAGCAGCTGGCCGCGCTGGTGAAGGCGCACAAGGTGCAGCGGCAGATCCTCCTGGCATCGACGACGTACGAGAAGCTCGTCGCCTGGAAGTCCCTGGTGCCCGAGTCGGGGACGCTGCACTGGATGGGCGGGACCGAGGCGGACCTCACGCGCCGGCTCGCCGAGCTGCGCGCAGTCGGCTTCGCGGGTATCACCCAGCTCCAGGTGCACATCCATCCGCCAGGGCACGCGTCCGCCCTCGGGACGGCCTTCCTGCGTACGCTCGGCGACGAACTTCGCAAACGCGGCATCCTTTTCCAGGCGCTGCCCTGGGGCGCGAGCGATCCGGAGAGTTACACCAGGCTGCTGGAGCTGGGCGTGGAGTCGTTCGCCACCGACCATCCCGACGTGGCGTTGAAGGCCGTGCGCGCGTTCTGCGAAAAGGAGAAGCCATGACTCCCTTCGTCGCCGAACTGATCGGGACCGCCCTCTTGCTGCTCCTCGGGTGCGGCGTGGTGGCCAACGTCGCGCTCGGCGGCACCTTCGGGCAGAAGGGCGGCTGGATGGCGATCACCATGGGCTGGGCCATGGCCGTGTTCGTGGCGGTGTTCGCCGTCGGCTCGGTGAGCGGAGCGCACCTGAACCCGGCGGTGACGGTGGCCCTCGCCGTCGCGGGCAAGTTCGCCTGGGGGCAGGTGCCGAGCTACATGGCCGCCCAGCTGATCGGCGCGTCGCTGGGATCGTTTTTGGCGTGGCTGCACTACCGCCCGCACTTCGCCCTGACCGAGGACGGCAACGTGAAGCTCGGCGTGTTCTGCACGGCCCCGGCCATCCGCGATCTCGGCGCGAATTTCATCTCCGAGACGCTGGGCAGCTTCGTGCTGGTGTTCGCCGCGCTGTCGCTCGCTTCTCCGAAAGTTGGCCTCGGATCGATCGACGCCCTTCCGATCGCGCTCGTCGTGCTGGTGATCGGCCTCGGGCTCGGCGGAACGACGGGGTATGCCATCAACCCGGCTCGCGATCTCGGGCCGCGGCTGATGCACGCCCTCTTGCCCATCCCCGGAAAGCGCGACAGCAACTGGAGCTACGCCTGGCTGCCCGTGGTCGCGCCCTTCGTGGGTGGCATCCTCGCGGCGCTGACCTACCGCGCGATTCACTGATCCGTGCGTGCTAGCATCAGCGCTCCCCGTGACGCCGCTGCGCCTCGACAACACGTTCATCCGTGACCTTCCCGGTGCCTGTTTCACTCACGTGCCACCGACGCCGGTCGCCCAGCCGCGCCTGGTCGCGTGGTCGCGGGAGGTCGCGGCTGCCGTCAGTCTGACCGAGGACGATTGCCACACCGAAGATTTTGCCGCCGTGTTTGCCGGAAATCGCCTCGCGCCCGGCATGACGTCGTACGCCGCGTGCTACGGCGGGCACCAGTTCGGCACCTGGGCGGGGCAACTCGGCGACGGACGCGCCATCTCGCTGGGCGAGGTGATCGGGACATCAGGCGAGCGATGGGAGCTGCAGCTCAAGGGCGCGGGGCCTACCCCCTACTCGCGCGGCGCCGACGGACGCGCGGTCCTGCGCTCGTCGGTGCGCGAGTTTCTCTGCAGTGAGGCGATGCACCATCTGGGCGTCCCGACCACCCGAGCGCTCAGCCTCGTCGCCACCGGAGAGCAGGTGATGCGCGACATCCTCTACGACGGTCACCCGCGGTACGAACCGGGTGCCGTCGTCTGTCGGGTAGCCCCGTCCTTCGTCCGGTTCGGCAACTTCGAGATCTTCGCCGTGCGCGGCCATCTGGACGTGCTGCGGGCGCTGGCCGACTACACCATCAAGACCCACTTCCCGGGCCTCGGCGCGCCCTCGAAGGAGGTCTACGCCCGCTGGTTCGCCGAGGTTTGCCGGCGGACTGCCGTGCTGATGGCGCACTGGATGCGAGTCGGGTTCGTTCACGGCGTGATGAACA
The DNA here is from genome assembly GCA_031423255.1 of Myxococcales bacterium. Classification (GTDB taxonomy): domain Bacteria; phylum Myxococcota_A; class Polyangia; order Fen-1088; family Fen-1088; genus JANPFD01. Next base: position 233,217 of record JANPFD010000113.1, read on the forward strand.
CCGACAACATGTCGATCCTCGGGCTCACCATCGACTACGGACCCTACGGATGGATGGAGGGGTACGATCCCTCCTGGACGCCGAACATCACGGATGCGAGTGGACGCCGTTACAGGTATGGCGCCCAGCCCCGGGTGGCGCTGTGGAATCTCGTGCAGCTCGCGAACGCGCTCCTCCCGCTCGTCGAGGAGCCGCGCGTCCTCGAACAGGCGCTCGAGGTCTACGCCGAGACGTTCGAGCGCGAACACGGAGCGATGATGGCGGCCAAGCTGGGGTTGGCAGAGCGTGCCGACAAGGCGGTCGTCGACGAGCTCCACGAGATCCTGACGCTTGCCGAAACGGACATGACCCTCTTCTTCCGCGGCCTGGCCGACGTTTCGACCGAAGGGGCGCAGACAGACGATGCGCTTCTCGCGCCGTTGGCACATGCGTACTACGACCCCGCGGCGCTGACGCCGCAGCGTCGGGAGGCGACGTGTGGGTGGCTCCGCGGGTACCTCGACCGCGCGCGCGCGACGGGCGTTCCCGACGCCCAGCGGCGCGCGGGCATGAATGCCGTCAATCCCAGGTACGTGCTGCGAAACTACCTTGCCCAGCTCGCCATCGACGAGGCGGAGCGCGGTGAGTACGGGAGGGTGCGCGACCTTCTGGAGGTGCTGCGCCGCCCGTACGACGACCAGCCGGGGCGGGAGGAGTTCGCGCTCAAGCGCCCCGAGTGGGCGAGAAACCGCGCGGGCTGCTCGATGCTGTCGTGTAGCTCGTGAGGAGGACCATGCCCGATTCCCCCGAACTCGTGACACGCATCCAGGAACTGGAGAGCAGGTTCATGGAACAGCAGCGACTCCTGGACGAACTGTCGTCGGTGGTGTTCACCCAGCAGCGCCGCATCGACGAGCTGTCGCAGGCGCTGCAGCGCGTGAATCAAAAGGTCACCGCCGAACCGGGGCTCGTCGAGGCCGAGGCGGACGACAAGCCCCCGCACTACTGAGCTACTGCTCGTAGCGGCCGATGTCGGGCGCGGCGCCCACGACACGGTGGCCCGCCACCGGCGCGCCGTTGTCGACGGCCTGGCTCGTCCTCGCGACGCGGAAGTCGCCCGCCGTCGGATTCACCAGCTGCGGATCGACGTCTCGGTTGCCGACGACGCCGCCGGGGAAAGCCGTCGCGGCAGAGGTCAGCGTGTAGAAGTCCGAGCCGCCCGGGACCAGGGTGCTCCGGAGCATGAAGAACCAGTTCTGTCCCACGGTCGCCGTGTCCTTGCCGATGATGTTGTTGCGAAACACGTTGCCATTCAGCGACGCCGGCGGCCAGACGTCGGTGGACATATGGTACTGGTCGATCACGATCTTCCACTGCACACCACGCGCGGTCCAGTGCGAGTCCGGATCGTAGCCGCCCGCCCAGACGATGTTGTTCTCGATGACGTTGCTGGCGACCTGGCCGCCGTTCGGCACCAGCAGGCGGAACGCGGGTCCGCCATTGCGCCAGATGACGTTGCCGTGGATGCGATTGCGGCTGGCCGGCCCCCACAGGGAGATCGCCTCTTTCGGGTTGTCGTGGACCAGGTTGTAGCGAACCACGGTGTCGTCCGCGGTGATGCGCACGGCGGGCTGACTCGTCGGTCCCGCGTGGTGGATCCGGTTGCACTCGACGACGAGGTTCGTCGTCTGGCCCGCCACGTAGAGCAAGTTGCCCTTGCCCGGGTTCGACAGGTCGTTGAAGGCGAAGACGTTGTCCATGGCCGGGGGGTCGTCGCCGCTGGCCGTGAGCGCGATGAGAGAGCCCGACGCGCCCGCCATCTGGTTCCGCAGGAAGACGTTGCGGCTCGATCCGACGCGGACCAGGAGGCAGTTGCCACCCGAGCACCGGCTGATGACGCTGTCCTCGATCCGGACATCGTCGGCGTCGAACATCTTGAGAGTACCGTTGTCGTGCAGGTCGAGGTTGCGCAGCCACAGGTGCCGGGTGCCCAGCATGTAGAACGGCGCCCTGAAGCCCGTCATCTCCAGCCCCTCGATGACGAGATAGGAACGGCTGCCGTAGTAGCCATTGTTGGCGCCGTTCCCCACCAGGGTCGCTTTGGCGCCAGGCGCTGCGCGGTAGACGATCATGTTGTCGGCGGTGCCGCTGGCCCGCGGAAAGATCCCACCCATGAAGGTCCCGGCGAGGAGGAACAGATCGCCCGGACGCGCGCTCGTGTTCGCCCTGTCGAGGGTCTTCCAGGCTGTCCCGGGCGACGTACCGTCGGCGCCGTCATCGCCCTGGTCAGCGTTCAGGTAATACGTCCGCAACGGAGCGGGAACCTCCGGGCGTGCCGCAGCCACGCAGTTCGGATCGCTGCCGCCCGGAGCGCCGGGCTGAAACGGCGGCGCCGTGTCCGAGGCGGAGTCACGCCTGGGGACGGTGTCACTCGGCAAGGCGGAGTCGACGACGCGCGGGTTGTCCAGGCTCCTGTCCGGCGAAGCGTCCCGGGCGGCATCCGGCGGATCGGTCGCGTCGGAACTGGCCGCAGGCACGCTCCCGCAGGCGACACAGAGGAGCAAGACGAGGGAACGCATTCAGACGATGCTGGGCAACGACGCGGACGGATACTTCGTCGTGTCTCCGAAAGGACCGGGAACGCCCAGCGTCGGGAGGATCGCCGACCAGACCTGGTTGATGTGCGGCGCATCCGGATAGTGAAGGAACCTTCCCGGCCTGAAAAACCGGTTGCTGCCCGAGATGAGAACGAAGGGCGTGTCCTTGTGCCGGTGGTCCGGCGCCGAGCCGAACTCGTCGGTCCAGACCACCAGGGTGTTGTCCAGCACCGTTCCGTTTCCCTCGGGGATGGACTTCAGCTTGTCGAGGAAGTACACGAGCCGGCTGACGTCCCAGTCCTTCTTCTTGAAGATCACCTCGGGGGCTGCCGGATCCGTGAACATCGCGTGCACCCAGTCGTTGTGGTAGTTGCCGGTGATCCCCAGCTGCGAGACCGCCTGGTCGTCGTGGACGAAGATCGTCGCCACGCGGGTGCGGTCGCAGGCCAGCGCATGCGCGAGCATGTCGAACCCGTCGGTCCTGGAGGCGCTGGCGTTGACCTTGGGACGCCCGGGCACGTTGCACGAACCCGATGTCGCAGCCGGTGTGGCGAACACGCGGCGCTCGAACTCGCGCGTCATCGTCAGATGGGCGTCGAGACGCTCCCTGTCGGCCGTGCCCAGACGCTTTTGCACGAGCCCCAGGTTGGCGGACACCGAGTCGATGATGCTCTGCCGGTCGGCGCGCACACGCGCGGCCGCCGGATCGGGTGAGGCCGCGAAGCCCGTGAACAGGCGGTCGAACAGCTGCTGGTCGTCTCCCTGGAATGGGATCGGCTGGCGCACTCCCGAGAAGTTGATGTTGCTGCTCCGGTTGGCGTAACCGAGCGCGTACTCGATCGACTTGAACCGCACGTCGCGGCCCAGGTGTTCGCCGATGTACTGGTCGATCGACGGGCCGCCGCCACCGGTGATGCCCCCGACGGGCGTCACCAGGGTCAGGGCGCTGGCGGTGGCATCGAAGTGGCCGTTGCCGTTCGCCTGCGTCCTCATGAACGTGGCGATCTTGTTCTCCAGGCCGCGAAGGACCAGCAGCTTGTCCTTGTACGGTTGCAGCCGCCCCATGATGCGGCCGAGCGTGAAGTCCGACTCGGTGCCCTTGGGCCAGAAGAAGTCGGGATAGAACCCGTTCTTCGTATAGAAGATCACCAGCCGCTTCGGCGACTCCGCGGCCTGGGCCATGGCCTCGAGCCACGGCAGAGCGACGACCGCCCCACCCGCTCCCCGCAGCAACGTTCGGCGCGTGAGTTTCAAGGTGCCCTCTGGGTCTGGATGTGGAGGAACGCGTCCGAGCTCGCGATCGCCACCGGGATGTCCCGGAAGCCATTGACGGCCTTCTGGATCTTCCCGAGGGCGCAGACATCGCGCGGCCCCTCGGCACGCCCCATCGCGAAGCGGAACCACTGCGTCGACATGCAGGTGGAGTATTCCTGCGAGGCGGCCAAGCGCTGCGACAGCTCCGTCGGTCCGATGAACTTGCCGGCAAGCGCGCCGCCGTCGGCGGCCGTCAGACCGGTCACCTCGCCCGAGGCGTCGACGGCCACCCCTTTCTCGCTGGTCCGGTAGCGGCCGAGGGCGTCGTAGTTCTCGAGGCCGAAGCCGACAGGATCGACGAAGGCGTGGCAGGCGGCGCAGGAGGGATCGCTGCGATGCTGCGCCATCCGCTGCCGCACCGTCGCCGCCTTCTGCGTGGCCGCGGGAATGACGGTATTCACGTTGGGAGGAGGAGGCGGCGGCACCTGACACAGCAATTGCTCGCGGATGAACTTGCCGCGGTTCGTCGGCGACGTCCGGTCCGGACCCGCCAGCAGCGCCATCAGGCCACCCTGGGTCAGGAGGCCAAACCTCTGCGTGTTCGCCGCCACCGGGGTCAGCGCCGTCCCTGCCATGGGCAGGCCGCCGCCGTAGTACGTCGCCAGCGTGTCGTTGATGAAGACCTTGTCCGACAGCAACAGCCGGTCGAAGCGTCCGTCGGTGTTCCAGAAGGTGTAGTCGAAGAACCTCGTCATCTCCTCGCTCAGCGCCGGCCGGTAGGTGTACGTCCAGACACTGCCAAGCAGGTTCGTCTCGACGGTGTCCACGCTGTCGAGGCCGTCCTTCTGCACCATGAACATGTAGTTGTGGAAGGTCGCCACGTTGGCCTTCGCCTTCGGGTTCGCCATCAACCGCCGTGCCTCGGCCGGAACGTCGATCTGCCCACGCTCCGCCGCCCCGAAGAGCGCTTCGTCGGGCATGGACGCCCAGATGAAGTAGGACAGGCGCGAGGCCAGCTCCCACGGGTCGACCTTCGCCAGTCCGCCGGTCGGGCTCACGCTGGTCTCGACGCGGTAGAGGAACTGCGGAGCGACGAGCATGGCCTGGATGACGAGCCGCACCGATTCGTCGAAGCTGCGGCCGTTGGCGCGGCCTCGGGTGAACACGGCCAGCAATACGTCCTGTTCGTCAGGCGTCGGTGGGCGCCGGAAGGCGCGACGGCCGAAGCGCCTGATGAAGTCCCCGGCGCAGGCGGCGTCACCCGTCGTGCATGGGAGGAGGTTGGCGAGGTTGGCCGCGCGGGCCAGCGACTCGGCCGCGCGGAAGCGCTCCTCGGTGAGGAGTGACGAGACCGCCAGCGTCTCGGCGTTGTTGTCGAACGCGACGATGGCATCGGCGGGAAGACGCGCGACGGCGGCCGACACCGCGCCTGTCGCCAGCATCAGCAGGTCGCGCGCCGTGTTGGTGTACTCGCGCCGGTTGAGCTGGCGGATCAGCGACGGTTCGACATCGACCGCGCAGCCGGCCGGCGGAGCGTTCGGTTCCTCGACCACCGGTGCCTCCGTCTGTCCGATCTGGCCCGCGCAGGCCGCCGGAATGATGACCACCAGGAGGAACCAGGTACGGGCACCCATGTCTCCCCTATGCCGCACATGTCCGTTTCTTTCAGCCGCGCTGCGGCGTGGCCGCGTCGGGCTCCGCCGTATAGTTGGTGGGCAAGATGCAGTTCCGGGATTACGGCGCACAGGCACGACCGACCGTTCGCGACCTCTACGCGCTGAACCACCGCCATCAGACGCTTGAGTTCGTGCTGGCGAAGAAGCGCCAGTACCTGCCGCTGCGCACGCGGACCATGAGCATCTGGGACGCGATGCAGCTCATGAGCACGCTGTCCGACGACAGCGATCCCGACACGGAGCTGCCCCAGATCGAGCACGCGCTGCAGTCCGCAGAAGCGGCCCGCGCGGACGGCCGCCCCCGGTGGTTCGTGGTGACGGCGTTCATCCACGACCTCGGCAAGGTGCTCTGCCACTTCGGCGAGCCGCAGTGGGCCGTCGTCGGCGACACCTTCCCCGTCGGATGCGCGTTCTCCGACAAGATCGTCTACCCCGAGCTGTTCGCGGACAACCCGGACCGCCTCGCCCACCCGACCCTGCACGGGATCTACGAGCCCGGATGCGGCCTCGGTCGCGTCCACCTGTCCTGGGGTCACGACGAGTACCTGTACCAGGTGGTCAAGGACCACCTGCCGGACGAGGCGCTCTCGATGATCCGCTATCACTCGTTCTACGCCGGCCACCGCGAGGGGGCGTACGAGCACCTGATGGACGACCGGGACGGCAAGCGGTTCGAGTGGGTGCGGGCATTCAACCCGTACGATCTCTACTCGAAGGACGCGGCCCGGCCCGACGTCGCGAGGCTGCGGCCGTACTACGAGGAGCTGGTGGCCGAGTTCTTCCCGGACGCTCTGCGCTGGTAGCGCCATGCGGTTGACGTTGCTACTCGTCGCTGCCGCGCTTGGCTCGTGCCGGGCCAACAGCAGCCCCGCCATCGCCGTCGTCCCCAAGGCCACGTACGGCGAGTACTGGAAGGCGGTCCACGCCGGGGCGCTGGAAGCGTCGCGGGAACTCGGCATCCCGATCATCTGGAAGGGTCCGCTGAAGGAGGACGACCGCGACCAGCAGATGCAGATCGTGGAGAATTTCACCAACATGGGCGTGCGCGGCATCGTGCTGGCGCCGCTGGACGACGCCGCTCTCCGCGCGCCGGTGCTGGACGCCACGCGCCTGGGCATTCCGGTGGTGGTCATCGACTCGGCCTTGAAAAGCGACGCCCCGCTCTCCTTCATCGCCACGGACAACGAGGCCGGCGGCCGGCTCGCGGCCGAGCACCTCGCCGAGCGCCTGGGCGGCCACGGCGACATCGTCCTTCTCCGCTATCAGGAAGGGTCCGCCAGCACCACCCAGCGCGAGCGCGGATTCCTGGAGGCGATCTCCCGGCACGAAGGTCTGCGGGTCGTCAGCGCGCAGCAGTACGCCGGCGCCACCACCGAGACGGCCGTGAAAGCCAGCGAGAACATCCTCGCCTCTCACCGGTCGAGCGACGGCGTCAGCGTGAAGGGGATCTTCTGCCCGAGCGAGTCCACCACCTTCGGCATGCTGATCGCGTTGAGGCAGGCGGGTCTGGCCGGCAAGGTGCTCCTGGTCGGCTTCGACAGCTCGACCAAGCTGATCCAGGGACTCGAAGCGGGCGACATCGACGCGCTGGTGCTCCAGGATCCAACGCGCATGGGGTATCTGGGCGTCAGGACCTTGACGGAGCACCTGGGCGGAACAACCCCGGCGGCACGGATCGATACCGACCTGATGGTCGCCACCCGCGCGAACATGAACGAGCCGCGCGTTCGCAAGCTGCTCGGGTCTCCGTGATGATCAGCGAGGTGGATCCTTGTCGAAGAACCGAGCGATCGTGGAGCTGAGCTGGCTCTGCATCACCCGCATCAGCGCATCCAGTTCGCGCACCGAGATCGAAAGCTGCGAGGCGAGGTGCCGGCGCGTCTCGGCCAGGATTTTCTCCTGGATGGCCGCCACCCACCGCTGGACGGTCCGCCAGGTGACATCGTAGAGGCTGGCGATCTGCGCGGCGGTCATGCCGCGCAAGAAGTAGAGCTGGATGATGGTGCCCTCGCGGTCCGACAGCGTCTCCAGCGCCGCCTCGAACGCGGCCCGGAACTCCCGCCCATGGCGCATCTTCAGCAGCGCCAGCTCGGGGTCGGGGCTCACCACCTCGGCCAGCATGGCGTCGATGCGATCGGCCGTTCCCCGCGACTTGCCGGCATTGCGCAGGTTGATCGCCGAACGGACGGCAGTCACCCGAAGCCAGGCGCCCAGCGGGCCGCGGCCGGTGTAGGCCGCGATCCGCGGGAGCGTCTCCTGGCCGGGCACGAAGAGGTGGACGCGCAGGAGCTGCTTCACCTCGTCGGTGAACCCGGGAAGCGCATCGCCGCGGGCCAGATACGCCGATACTTGCGACAGGAAGTGACGCTCGAACTCGGCGAGCGCGGTCGGATCGCCCTGCAGACACCCACAGGCGAGGTAGAGGTCCTGCACCTCCATCGAACCGAGACTGGCAACCAGGGGGGCACCCGCCGGCATGCGCTGGGCCAGGTGGCGCATGAAGGCCTCGGGCGCGATCGCGAGGGACGGCCACGCCGCGCGTCCCGCCTCCCAGGCCTTCTGCAGCACCGCCTCCAGCCCGTCTTCCTCCACGTGGGTCCCCGGAAGATGCGTGAGGAACGACGGCGAGAGAGGCACTGTCCTCTTCTTGCTCCGCTGGGCCAAAAAGTTCAAGATCGCCGGAAGGCCGAGGATGACAGCCCACCCGGCCCAGTGCCTCAGCGAGGAGATGGCCTTCGCATTCGTGCGGCGGACTCTCGGGGAGGACGAACGGCGGGCGGTCGAGGAGCACCTGAACCGCTGCGAGGACTGCCAGGTCGTGGTGTCGGAACTCCTGAAATACTACCTCGAGGATCCGAAGACGATCCACGCGGCGGCGGAGGGTGTCGGTACGACGGATGACAGCCTGCCCCTTGCTGCAGGCACGCAGGTCGCGCGCTACGTCGTCGGCAAGCCACTGGGAGCCGGCAGCGGTGGAATCGTCTACGAGGCCGAGGATCCGGAGCTCGGCCGCAAGGTCGGACTGAAGCTGCTTCGCCCCTTTCGCTCGCCGCACTTTTCGCCGGCGGAGGCGCAGGCCCGCTTGCTGCGCGAGGCAAGGGCGATGGCTCAGCTGTCGCACGCCAACGTGGTCGGCATCCACGACACCGGCACCTACGAGGGCCAGATCTTCCTGGTGATGGAGTTCGTGAAGGGCGAGACGCTGACCACGTGGCTGCAACGGCAGCCGCGGTCATGGCGCGAGATCCTGGACGCGTTCGTGCTCGCGGGGCGTGGGCTGGCCGCTGCGCACGGCGCCGGCATCGTCCACGGCGACTTCAAGCCCGACAACGTCCTCGTCGGCAGCGACGGTCGCATCCGGGTCACCGACTTCGGCCTGGCGCGGCCGATGAACGCGCCCGCACCGGCGATTGCTGCCGCGCTGGACGTCCCCCACTCGAGCGATCGCACCATCGTCGGGGGCACGCCGCTTTACATGGCTCCCGAGCAGTTCCGGGGCGAGCCGGCCAACGCCCTCACCGACCAGTACAGCTTCTGCGTGGCCGTGTTCCAGGCGCTGTACCTCCACTTCACCGACGACCAGCGCCTGGCGCTTCCCCCGTCGCTGCCTGCGGCGCCGCCGGTGCTCGGGCAGCGCACGGGGACAGACGCACCCGGGGCGTTGCTCGGCGTCCTCTTCCGCGGGCTACGTTCCGTTCCCGACGAGCGCTTCGCTTCGATCGACGAGCTGCTGACCGCACTCGAGCCGCCGGCCGTCAGACGGCCACGCTCGCGCCGCTGGATGGCCGTGCCGCTGGCGATCGTGGTGGTGACCGCCGCTCTCGTCGGACGGCGGTTCCTCGCCGGTAGCGCCTGCATCGCCGGCATCACCGTGGGCGAACGCCATGCGTGCGCCTGGAAGCGCGACGGGACCGTGTGGTGCTGGGGCAGCGAGAGCCACGGCCAGGTCGGAAGCGGCACGGTGTCGGACGCGCCTCGGCTCGTCCCGGTCCAGGTGCTGACGGAATCCCAGGGCCGTCCGCTGACCGATGTCGCCACCGCGGCCGTGGGGCCCGACGCCAGCTGCGCGGTGAAACACGACGGCACCGTCTGGTGCTGGGGCTACAACCAGCGCTGGTTACTCGCCCGAGGGAAAAAGGGCGAGCGCGTCCCCTTCGCCGGAGCCGCCCGCAGCGACGACAAGGGCACCGTCCTCGGAGACATCATCCGCATCTCGGTGGCACCTTCGCACGCTTGTGCGCAACGAAGAGGGGGCGCCATCTGGTGCTGGGGAAACCACGTGCAGGGTCAGCTAGGCATAGGGATCAACGAGGCCGGATGGGGCCTGTCCCCGCGCGGGGTGCCACCGGCGCGGAACCACGGCCCCGGCTATGCGCTGGTGGACGTCGGCGGGAATCATACCTGCGCGGCGCTGCTCGACGGCACGGCGTACTGCTGGGGCGGAAACAGGAACCGCCAGCTCGGGAGCGGCCGGGACGACGAACAGATCGTCTCGCCCGTGCAGGTCCTCACGGCCGAGCGTACGCCCCTGACGGGCGTCGAACGCATCAGCGCCGGCATGGGACACACCTGCGCTCTCGTCCGCGGAGGTCGCCTCTGGTGCTGGGGCGAGGGCAAGGATGGAGAGCTCGGCACCGGACGCTACGAGATCACACCGCTGGCGACGCCGGTGCTGGCAGAGACCACGGAACCCTTCATGGATGTCGGGGCCGGCTGGGCCCACACCTGCGCGCGCAGACGCGACGGCTCGGTCTGGTGCTTCGGACGCAATGACGGCGGACAGCTGGGCGACGGTGGCCGGGCTCTCGGGTCAGCCACACCGATCGCCGTCCTCGATCCCTCTGGCGATGGGCCGTTGAATGACGTCACCTTGCTGGCTGTAGGGATGTTCTCGAACTGCGCGCTGCGCAAGGGCGGGGCTGTCCTTTGCTGGGGGCGCAACGACGCCGGGCAGCTGGGCACGGGTGACACCCAAGACCGCTCCACTCCCACCCCTGCCCAGCTGACCTGTCCCTAAAGCACGGTCATCGTTCGAGTTTTCGGCATCGTCCGAGAACGCTGTCGTAGTCGCCTGCGGCGCTTGTCAGTTCCCTGAATGGGAGGACACATGCGCTTCGCACTCATCGTGGCCCTGGTGTCGTCCTGCGTCGGCAGCATCGATGGTGGTTCCGAGGGGCAACCGCCACCACCCGACCTCGTCTCGCCTCCAGGCACCACGCCGGTCACGCCCAGCGCGACCTGTCAGGCGCGCGATCCGGGACCCTCCCCGCTGCGGCGACTGACCACGCTGGAGTACGACGGCACGATCCGTGAGCTGTTCCACCGGGACCTCTCTCCTGCTCGCACCGCCGGCTTTCCCGGCGACAGCATCGTCGGCGGTTTCACCACGGTGGCGCAGGGACAGAGCGCCAGCGCGCTTCTGGCGCAGAAGCACTGGGAGGCCGCCGAGGACGTGGCCAGGAACGTCTCCGCCAACCTCACGGGCGTGGTGCCGTGCGATCCCGCGCGCGGCGATCGGGCGTGCGCCGATCGATTCATCGATACCTGGGGCAAGCGCGCCTGGCGCCGCCCCGTCGCCGTCGACGAGAAGACCGCGATGCTGAAGGTCTTCGACGCAGGCACCGCCAGCGAGGGCTTCACCACCGGCATCCGGATGCTGATGCAGGCGATGCTGCAGGCGCCGCAGTTCCTGTTCCGCCTGGAGTTCGGCCTGCCCGCCGCGGGGGCCACCATGGTGCGCCTGACGCCCTGGGAGACGGCGTCGCGCCTGTCGTACCTGGTGTGGGGGACGATGCCTGATGAAACGCTCTTCGCCGCGGCCGACGCGAACACGCTCTCGACCAACAAACAGATCGAGGACCAGGCACGGCGCATGCTGAAGGACGCAAGAGCCCGCGAGCACGTGCTCGCCTTCTACGACGATTGGCTGACGCTGTCCGACTTCGACGACGTCTCCAAGCTGCCGAGATACTTCCCCGGATTCGACAACAGGGTACACGGCCCGCTCTACCGGCCGCAGATGACCTCGTTCGTCGACCATGTGACCTGGAACGGCGGCACGATGACCGACCTGTTCACCGCGCCGTTCGTGATGATGGAGCGGCGGCTGGCTCCGCTGTACGGGATGACGACTGCCGGGAGCGGCTTTTCACGGATCGACGTGGAAGCGGCACGCGGCGGCCTGCTGGGCCAGCCCGGCTTCCTGGCGGCCCACGCCAAGCCGTCGCAGACCGACGTGGTGACCCGCGGCAAGTTCGTGCGCACCAAGATCCTGTGCGGGGTGTTGCCGCCGCCGCCCGACGACGTGCCGCCCGCTCCCGAGCCGAACGGCAAGTCGACGGCGCGCGAGCGAGCCGCCGTGCACGCAGCCGCGCCTGCCTGCCGCGGCTGCCACGCGCTGATGGATCCCATCGGCCTCGCTCTCGAGAACTATGACGGGATCGGGCGCTGGCAGACAGTCGAGAACGGCAAGGCGATCGACGTCTCGGGGCAGATCAACGGGGTCTTCTCCGAAGGCTCGCCCGAGGAGTTCGCCGGGGACAGTTCCCTGGCCAGGAGCTTCACCGGGGCCGCCGAGCTGGGGGCGAAGCTTGCCGCGAGCGGCCGGGTCCAGTCCTGCTTCACGACGCAGTGGTTCCGCTTCTCGTACGGCCGCCTCGAGACCGAGGCCGACGGCTGTTCCGTCGGGCAGCTGCGGTCGCTGCTCCTGGCCTCGAACTACAAGCTGAGCGAGTTCATGGTCGCCCTGACCCAGACCGATGCCTTCCTCTACCGCCGCGCCGGAGGTGCCCGATGAAGTCCGTCCATCCCGTTCGCCTCGACCGTCGCGCCGTCCTCCGCGGAGCCGGCAGCATCGCCGTCGCGATTCCGTTCCTGGAAGCGATGCGCCCGGCCTGGGCGCAGGCGCAGCCCAAACGGTTCATCGCCATGTTCAGCTCGAATGGCGTCATCCAGGATGCCTGGCGGCCGACCGGCACCGAGACCAACTTCCTCCTGGGCCGCAGCCTGGCTCCGCTGGAGCCGTTCAAGAGCGATGTCGTCGTCATCCAGGGCTTGACCCTGTCTGCGAAAGGCGCGGTCCATCCGGCCGCCATGGCCGGGCTGCTCACGGGCACGCCGGCCGACGACACCTTCGCCCGGGGCCCCGGTAACGCCGGCTGGGCGACGGGCCCCTCGATCGACCAGGTGATCGCCAGCGAGATCGCCAAGAAAACCCGGACCCGTTTCAAGTCGCTCGAGCTGGGGGCGTTGACGGACTCCGGCTCGGACCTGGGCGGCTTTCGCATGGTGTTCGCCGGGCCGTCCTTGCCGATCCCGCCCGAGAACAATCCGCTCAACGCCTTCAAGCGCCTGTTCACCGGTCTGCAGCAGGGCGGGGACACGGCTGCGCTGCAGAAGATGATCGCGCAACGCCGCTCGATCCTGGACGCCGTCAAGGGCGAGTACGAACGCATGAAGGTGCGACTCGGGTCCGAGGATCGCGTCAAGCTCGACGCGCACCTGGTCTCGGTGCGCGAGATCGAAACCGACCTTCTGGCGTTGCCAACGGCCAACCCCTCGGCCGCTTGCAGCCAGCCGGCCATCGGCACGCCCGGAAGCGCGATGCCCGCGGTGGCGAAGGCGCAGATGGACATCATCGTGGCGGCGCTCGCCTGTGATCTGACCCGCGTGGCCACCCTGCAGCTCCTGCGCTCGGGCGCGCAGAACTCCTACCCGTGGATCGGCGTGAACGACAAGCACCATGACCTCGGCCATCGTCCCGACAGCGACACGGCGGCGCGGGACAAGCTGGTGAAGATCGAGACCTGGTACGCCGAGCAGTTCGCCTATCTCGTCGGCAAGCTCAAGGAGAAAGGGTTGCTCGACAGCACGCTCGTTCTGTGGGGCAACGAGCTGGGCGTCGGCAACACCCACGACCGAAGGAACGCGCCCTTCGTGCTGGCGGGCCGCGCCGGAGGGGCCCTGCGCCCTGGCCGCTATCTCAACTACCCAGGGGTCTCCCATAACAACTTGCTGGTCTCCTGTGGCAAGGCGATGGACCTCGAACTGTCCACTTTTGGTGAGCCGAGCTGGTGTCAGGGGCCCCTGCGCGGGTTGATCGCGTAGGCCCATGCTTCGCTTCTGGGTGGTCATCGTTCATACCGGGTGCGCCGCCGCCGCCGTCGCGCCGGCAGTCGAGTCACCCGATGGCTCGCTCCCGCCCGATGCGATGGCAAGCGAGGTGACAAGACGCGACACGGCCGTCGATGTCACGCTGGCGGATGTCCTGCGCAGTCCGGCGGACACACGGACGGCGGTCGACACCGCAGGCAACGAGGCAGCGCCGCCGGCCCCGCCCTGCCCCGGCGCCGCGCGCTTCTGCGAAGGCTTCGAGAGCTTCGCCGTGGGAGCCGCACCGGGTGCTCCATGGACCCGCAGGACGGAACCCGGCAACGCAGTGGCCGTCGACGACGGGAGGTTCTTCAGCGGCACGAAGGCCGCGCGATTCACGGCGCCCGCCGGCAACTTCAACCGCGCCGAGATCAAGGTCACCACCGCCGCCCTCCCGATCGCCGGCAACGCGTTCTTCGGCCGGATGATGGTCTTCCTGACCGCTCTGCAGCCTGCCACCGGCGTGCATGCAACGCTGCTCGCGGCCTCCGATCTGAGGGCGACGCAGATGTACCGCTACGGCATCGCGACCACGGGCACGCTCTCGGCGAACTACCAGCACGACGGCCCCGCTTGCAATCAGCAGTCACGGCAGCGCTTGCCCACCGGCAAATGGGCCTGCCTCGAGTGGCAGTTCGACGGCCCCGGCGCATCTCTGCGCCTCTGGCTCGATGGCATCGCGGTCACGACGGCCAGCGTGACCCGGTTCTCCGACGACGCCTGTCACGACGGCGTCAGCCGCTTCGAATGGACAGCACCGACGTTCGAGGCGCTCACCATCGGCTGGGAGAACTACCAGCCCACCACCGCCCCGACCGAGCTATGGATCGACGACCTGGTCGTCGACACCACGCGCGTGGGCTGCCCCGGCAAGCCGTGACTCCCGCCATCGTGCTGGCACTGCTGGCGGCCGGTGAGCCGACGCAGCTGCGCCGGCTGACATCCTGGGAGTACGACAATACGATCCGCGATCTCTTCCATCGCGACATCGACCCGGCCGCGGTGGTCGGATTTCCGTCAGACGACAGGACGGCAGGGTTCAGCACCGTGGCGCAGGGGCAGGTCGCGAGCCCGCTCCTCGCCGGCAAGCACTGGCTGGCCGCCGAAGTGGTCGCCACGGAGGCGTTGAAGGATCTGGCGGCTCACGTGCCGTGCGATCCGGCCCGCGGAGACCGCCGCTGCGCGGAGCGCTTCATTGCCACCTGGGGCCGCAGGGCCTGGCGGCGCCCGCTGGCCACTGACGAGCAGGCTGCGCTGGGTCGCCTCTTCGACGACGGCAGGCGGGCCGCCGGGTTCCCGGAGGGCATTCGCCGGGTCATCCACGCCGCTCTCGTGGCCCCGCCGTTCCTGTTCCTGGGCGCGCCACTGCCAGGCTCGTGGGGACGAGCCTCACGGCTGTCGTATCTCCTGTGGGGATCGATGCCCGACGACGAGCTGTTCGCCGCCGCGGAGTCGGGCCAGATCGAGACCGCTCCGCAGGTCGAACGACAGGCCCGGCGCATGCTCGACGATCCGAGAACTCACAAGCAGGTGATCCGCTTCTATGACCACTGGTTGGAGCTCTCCCGCTTCGAACGGACCCAGAAACACCCGACGGTCTTCCGGGCTTTCAAGAACCAGATCTTCCCGGCGCTGCTGCGCGAGCAGATGACCACCTTCCTGGGCGCGGTGACGTGGAAGCACGGCGGAACTCTGTCCGACCTCCTCACAGCTCCGTTCGTGACGCTGAACGATCGCCTCGCCACGCTCTACCGTGTCCAGGATGTCGAGGGCAGCGCCTTCTCCGAGGTGGCGATCGACCCGAGCCGCGGCGGCGGCATCCTGGCGCAGCCGTCATTCCTCATGACGTTCGCCAAGCCCGATCAGACCGATGTCGTCGAGCGCGGCAAGTTCGTGCGCGGCAAGATGCTGTGCGAGACGCTGCCGCCACCGCCCGACGACATTCCACCGGCGCCCAAGCTGGACCGCGTGTCGACCGCGCGGGACCGGTCCGAGGAGCACCTGCTGTCCGGTGTATGCGGCCGCTGCCACCGGATGATGGATCCCATTGGGCTGGCCTTCGAGAACTACGACAGCCTCGGACGCTGGCAGGAAACCGAGAACGGCGCGCGCATCGACGTCAGTGGACAGATCCATCTACCCTCTCTCGACTTTCCCGACGACGCGCGGCTCGCCGAACCCTTCGAGGGGTTGGCGGCGCTGTCCAGCAAGCTGGCTGCGAGCACGCGCGTGCGGCACTGCTTCACGCTGCAGTGGTTCCGATTCTCCTACGGCCGGATCGAGACCGCCGCCGACGCCCGCTCGGTTTCACAGCTCGAACGGTTGCTCGTGCACGGCAAGCTGACCGAGCTCCTGGTCGCGCTCACGCAGACCGACGCTTTCATGGACATGGACCGCCAGCGCAGAACTGACTAGCGGCGCGGAGGCTTCCCCGCGGGGCGCACGGGTTCGATCTGAACCTGCGGCGCGCGCGGGTCGGGTCGGCTGGCGGCGCGCGCGAACTTCGAGGCGGCGTCCGGCGCCACCTCGAAGGTGGTCGAGCGGGGGCCGACACGGATGGCGCCGATCTCGCGGCGGGTGACGTCGCCTCTGCGGCAGATGAGCGGCAGCAGCCATGCCGGCTCGGCCTTCGCGTCGGCGCCCAGGTTGACGCGGAAGATCACCGGTTGTTGCAGCGAACGCGGCCGCTCGTCGCGGCCCCGCGGGGGCGCCAGATCCACATGTTGCAGAGGCAGAGGCGGCGGAAGCCGGCTCACCTCTCGCTTCAGCAACAACGCGACCAGGGTGCGTTCGGGGAGCGTGGCGCGGAGCCGGTCGGCGAGCGCCTCCATCCCCTCGTCTTCCGCTTCGTCCCGACCGGTGGCCTTCGCGTCGTTGATGAGGTCGCTCGCCAGCCGCTGGTACGCCGCACGCTGCACCTCGGCCTTGCCGGGGGCGGCGCTCCACTGGACAGGCTTGCGGGCTCCCGACAGGATCCGCTCGGCCTTGCGCCGTTCGGTGACGTCGGCGATCACCACGCTCGTCCCCTTCTTCCCGGCGCGCCCCGTCCGACCGCTCCGGTGGGTCAGCGATTCGGCGTTCTCGGGCAAGGCGGCGTGGATCACCAGCTCGACGTCCGGCAGATCGAGGCCGCGCGCGGCGACGTTGGTGGCCACCAGGACCCGCGCCGTACCCTCGCGCAAGGCCCCCAGCGCCCGGTCGCGCTCGCCCTGAGCGCGGTCTCCGGCGATGGCGGCGGCCCGGAAGCCGTGATCGAGGAGCCGCTGGTGCAGGTCCCCCACACCTTCACGGGTGCGACAAAAAACGATCGCCCTGCCGTCGCCGGCCGCCAGGAGAACATTCACCACCGCCGCCAGTCGATCGTCGGGGCGGACCAGGTGTGCCACGTAGCGGATGTCTGCGTGCTCCTCGCCGCCGCCCTGTGTCCGCGGATCGACCCGTACGGCCTTCCGCTGGTAAGTCGCGGCCAGGCGTTCGATCTCCTTGGGGAGCGTCGCCGAGAACAGCAACGTCCGACGCTCGGCGGGTGCGTGCCCCAGCAGGTACTCGAGGTCCTCCTTGAACCCGAGGTCGAGCATCTCGTCCGCCTCGTCCAGCACCAGCACCTGGAGCGCCGACAGATCGATCGCCTCCCGCCGGTGCAGGTCCTTGAGACGGCCCGGGGTCCCGACCGCGATGTCGAGGCCCGCACGCAGCTTGCGCAGGTCCGGTCCCACGGCAGTCCCGCCGGTGAACACGCCAAGACGGGCGTGGGCGTCAGCGAACAGCCAGGAGAGCTCGCCGCCCACCTGGGCCGCCAGCTCCCGCGTCGGCGCCACCACCAGCGCCCGCGGCGCACGAGGCGGTGACACGCCCTCGACCAGCAGGGCATCGGCCAGCAGCATGCCGAAGGCGATCGTCTTGCCCGAGCCCGTCTGGGAGGAGACCAGCAGATCGCGCCCCGCCAGCGCCGACGCAACGACCGCTGCTTGCACCGAGGTGGCGGTCTCGTAGCCCCGGCGTTCCAGCGCGGCAGCGATTTTCGGATGAAGGGGCAACTCGGCGAATGCGGTCAAAGCCGCCCATGGTAACCCACCCGACGCGTCAGCGCTGCGCGACGATCACCACCAGCTCGTCGGCGCCGAGCGCGCGGGCGTAGACGCGTACGTCACGAACCGCGCCCGCCCAGGGCTGCACGACGCCACGGGTGGCGCCGATCAACAGCAGTCCGGCACCGTTGGCGGCGTAATTCGGAGCGCTCGCCTGCACGACCCCGTCCACGTAGATCCGCCGTACGCCCGCGGCCCCATCATGCACGCAGGCGACGTGGTACCAGCGCTCTGGAGTCGGCAAGGTGGGACTCTCGAGGTTCCTGAATGTCGCCCCGTCGTGCGCGCCGCAGGTCCATCGATCGCCCATGGACATCCAGATCCCGTAGTGGGGCAGCTGATCGCGGGACTTGGACACCACGCCACGCCACGTCCCCGCGCGGGCGCCCGACGCCCGGGCCCAGGCCGCCACCGTGTAGCTCTCCGTCGCGCTGAACGCCAGCGCCGGTCGGTGCGCCACCTCGATCCGCCCGTCCGTCCCGTCGAAGACGGCCGCGCCCGACATCCAGTGTGCGCTCCCGAGCAGAATGCCGCTTGCCCCCGTGCTCGAGCTGTCGGCCGCTGACGACCCGTCGGACTCGTCGAGCTTCCACCAGCCGACGAGACCCTCGGTGATGCCCTTCAATGACTCCGGAGGTGTCGTGTCGACACAGCCGGCCGACACCAGCGCGAGGAAGAGCGCCGTCGGGCGCGGGATCACCCCAGGAGAGTACTACAGCAGTCCCGGGACGGTCCCGGCGCCGTACTGCGGATCGCCCCAGCCGACCGGATCGACGCCCATCATGGCAATCACCGAGCTGACCACCTGGTTGGTGGTCACACCCTTGCCCGTCAGATCCAGGAAACGGCCACCTTTGAAGAAGCGGCTCGAACCGGACGTGAAAGTCATGGGGTGGTTCTTGTGGCTGTGTTGATACCCGTACATGAACTCGTCGAAGTGGTAGACGAGCGTGTTATCGAGAAGCGTCCCGTTTCCCTCGGGAATCGACGCCAGCTTCTGCAGCACCCGCGTCACCCGCGCGATCTCCGACCTCTTCAGCTCGGTGACCACGGCAGCCGGATGCGGTTCCTTTATCTTGTGGACGTAGTCATCGTGGTAGCTGCCCTGGATCACCTCACCCGAGGCCAGCGGCGCTCGGTCGTGTCCATCACGATAGGCGATGGTCGCCACCCGGGTCAGGTCGCAAGCAAGGGCGTAGGCAATCATGTCCTCACCGCCCTTGGTCGCCGGCGCCGAACACGTGGTCGTCCCGCCGCCGGCCTGCATCCGCTGCTCCAGCTCGCGCACCATCTGCAGGTGCCCGGACAGCCGCTGCTGGTCAGCCTTGCCGAGCCCCTTGCTCGCCACCGCGTAGTTCTCCTTGATCGAGTCGAGGACGCTCTGCCTCTGCGCCTTCACCTTCGCCAGCTCGGCGCTGGGTAGCGTCGATTGTCCGGTGACCCCGGAGAACAGGCGGTCGTAGAGCTCGCTGCCCAGCGCGAACGGCAGCGGCTGCTTGGCGCCGTAGAAGCTGAGGTTCACCGTCCGATACGTGCTCCCGACCCCAAAGGCCCATTCGAGCGACTTGTACTTGGTGGTCTTGCCGATCTCGTTGGCGATGTACTGGTCCGCGGAGATGCCGGCGCCCGAGGTGATCCCCGGCCGTCCGGTCAGTGCGCAGTACATGGCGTCGTGGTGGCCGTTCGGTCGCATCGTGGTGGCCATGGCCGCGGTGTTGTTCACGCCGCGCAGGAACACCGCCTTGCCCTTCCACGCATCGTACGGCGACATGATCGAGCCCAGCGTGAAGTCGGTCTCCGCGTTCACCGTGCCCCAGTGATTCGGCTCATAGCTCCCGTTGGGCGTGTGGATGAACAGCACCCGCTTGGGCGGCCCG
The DNA here is from genome assembly GCA_031423255.1 of Myxococcales bacterium. Taxonomy (GTDB): domain Bacteria; phylum Myxococcota_A; class Polyangia; order Fen-1088; family Fen-1088; genus JANPFD01. The sequence goes on from JANPFD010000113.1 coordinate 252,839, forward strand.
ATGTCGGCGCCGCGAGCGGTTGCCTCCAGCCAGGGAAGGCCGACGGCGATCCCACCCGCGCCCCGCAACAGACTCCTGCGGCTCAAGCTCTTCATTGTGCTTTCTCCGTCTGAAGGTCGAGGAAGGCGTCCGAACGGGCGATGGACACGATGAGCTCGCGGAGGCTCCCGCCCTTCTCGGCGAAGGTCCGGCGCACGCCCTCGACCGAGCACGAATCGCGATCGCCCTCGCGGCGGCCCACGGCGAAACGAAACCACTGGGTAGCGACGCAGTCGCGCAGCTCGCCGGTGGTCACCAGACGGTCCGCCAGTTCGCCGGCGCCGCGAAACTTGCCCGCGTTTCCGCTGACGGCGATCAACTCGCCGCTGGCGTCGACGACCTTGCCGGCCTCGGTGGTGCGGTACTTGCCGATGGGATCGTAGTTCTCGAGGCCGAAGCCGAGCTCGTCGGTCAGCGCGTGGCAGCTGGAGCAGGCTGGATCCTTGCGGTGCTGGGCCAGGCGCTCGCGCATGGTCGCGTTGGCAGCCGTCGGCAGCGGCGCGACATCCGAGGGCGGCGCTGCCAGCGTCTGGCACAGCAACTGTTCGCGGATCCAGTGACCGCGCTTCGTCGGCGAGTTGCGATCGGGGTTCGCCAGCATCGACAGGACCGAGCCCTGGGTCAGCACGCCGAAGCGCGGCGACACACCGACCGGGACGCTCTCGAACGCAGCACCGGACGGAGCCGCCAGCCCGTAGAACTGCGCCAACGCCGGGTTCACCACCGCGACGTCCGACTTCAAGAGTCGGGTGTAACGGTCGTTCGAGCCCCAGAAGATCGCGTCCGTGAACTTCTGCGTCTCCTGCTTGAACAGGGGCCGCAGCGTCGGGAACGAGGCGAACAGCTTCTGGTCCTTGTTCACGCCGTCGAGCAGGTCCAGTTCGAGCCACAGGTCGTGGAACGACGTCACCATCCCGCGCGCCTTCGGGTCCGCCAGCATCCGCCGCACCTGCGCCTCGACGTCCGTCCTGCTGGCCAGGGTGTTGCCCGCCGCCGCCTTCAACAGGGTCTCGTCGGGCATCGAGGCCCATATGAAAAACGACAGCCGCGAGGCCAGTTCGTAGGGTCCGACCGCCACCACGCCGCCCGTGGCCGTGGCGCTGGACTCGAGCCGATAGAGGAACTGGGGCGCCTGGATGAACGACTGGACGAGGAGTCGCATGGAGACTTCGAACGTGTCGCCGGCCGCCTGCGAGCGGGTGAACAGCCGCTGCATCACCGCCGCCTCCTCGGTGCCCAGAGGACGGCGGTAAGCACGACGGCCGAAGGTCTGGATGAACTGTCCCGCGCAGGTCGGCTCGGCACCAGCTGCCGGCTTGCAGGGAACCAGCGTCGTCAGGTTGGCTCCGGCGGCTATCGTCTCGGCCGACTCGAATTGCATCTCGACCAGCGTGCTGCTCGCGACCAGAAGAGCGGCGTCGTTGTCGAAGGTCTGCTGCGGATCGGACGGGAAGCGCGCGGCCAGGTTCGGCGTCGCCCCGACGAGGTCACGAATGGTGTTGACGTACTCGCGGCGGTTGAGGCGGCGCACGGCCGAGGTCTCGGTGTTCGGCCGCGCATTCGCACAGGCCGAGGTGGCCGGCGGCGGGGGCGGCAGTCCGTCCGTCGACGGCATGCTCGGCGGCAGCGAGCCGGGCGGCAGGTTGCCCATCCCTTGATCAGTCGACTCCTCGCCTTCGATCTGGCCCATGCACCCCGCGGCCGAAACCGCGACCATGGCAACTGCAAGCGCACGGAAGGTCGTCATCACCCCCACTACGGAGGTGGTCGGCTTTCTTATCACCCAAGGATCAAGAATCGACGGATCGGAGGACTTACATCACCGCACACCAGACTTGCGGTAGAGCACGCGCCGGTGGAAAGTCGCCGACATGCGCGCGCTCGATACCCGCCTGGCCCTGCTGATCGCATCCCTGTCCGGCCTGGGCGCATGCGGCCACCAGCGCGTTCAACTGTACGAGGGCGCACCGTTGCCGGTGGACCGGGCGACGGTGCTGTGGAGCAACCCGCACCTGGATCTGACGGTCGACCGGCAGTACACCGTGCCCGCGGAAGAGCGATCGAAACTGCATCGACTGGAGCTTCCCGCGGGACACCACACCGTCGAGGTGCGCTGCCTGTACCAGAACGAGAAGTACACGATGTCGCCGGTGATCCCGCTGGTGATCGACGGCGAGGCGACTCACCTGTACAAACCCCGCGTCCGCTTCGAGCGCACGGCCGAGGGCGTCCCCGGCTGCCGCGTGAAGATCTTCGACGTCACCAGCCAGTCGGGCGGCCAGAAGATCGACTCCTACTGACGTTCCGTGTGCGTGCTCACGGCATCGAGGAGAGCCTCGAGCTTCAGTGGTTTCTGGAAATAACGCTGCGCCCCTTCGGGCGCGGTCGCCTGCGTGGCGGTGGTGATGATGACCGGGATCTCCGAGAATCGGGCGTCGGACCGGACCACGTCCATGAACTCCCAGCCGCTCATCACCGGCAGCATCAGGTCCAGCACGATCAGAGCCGGTGTCTCCGCCGCCGTCTGCAGGACGTTGAGCGCCTCGAGGCCGTTGGCGGCGGTGACGACGTCGTAGCCCTCGTCGACCAGAAGCCCGCGGAGCGTCTCGGCCAGATCGGCGTCATCCTCGACCAGCAGAACGGTGCGTCGCTCGACATCAACAGCCATGCTCATGTTTACACACGGCGGCGGTCACCGGCCATGACTGGCCGCCTCATCGCGTGATCATCGCCGCAGATCGCTGCCAGATGCATCGTGCGTAGACTTCCCTCATGGACGTGCTGGTGGTCGATGATGACGAGGAGATCCTCCTGGCGCTCTGCGCTTTTTTGCGCCACGACGGTCACAGCGTGGAAACGGCGCGCAGCTTCGACGAGGCGAAGGATTCCGCCGGCCGCCAGCGCCCGGATGCCATCGTCCTGTTCATGACCGCCGAGGCCAGGCCCGGTACGCTGGCACGCATCGAGGCGGACGGCGCGTTCGCCGAGATCCCCGTCTTCGTGATCGGCGATCAGCGCCGCACGCTGGGGCGATCCTCGATCGTCGTTGGACCAGGCGAGCTGCGCGATCTGTTCTTCGGCAGCAGTGCGAACCGCGCGCTGAATTGAGCTTCACTTCGAGCGCGAGGTGGTCGCTGGCACGTGTCCGGGGGGGTACTCCAGCACGTTGATCTGGTCGACGTAGAAGGGCTCGCCTCCGAGTCGGCCAGCGTAGAAGTTCAGGTTGCCGATGCGATCGCCCGGGCTCATGCGATCGTTCGGCCGCACGTTGCCCACGAAATCCGCCAGGCGCAGGGTGGCGTGGGCCCAGGCGCCGCGCACCGGGTCCTGCAGGTTCAAGTGGAAGTTCTGCTTCACATCCTCGTTGAAGACCTGGACCGTGACCGTCTCGACCTCCAGGCCGATCCGGTAGTCGAAGGTGATGACGCCGTTGTCCGAGTGGGCGAACAGCCGCGGGCCCTGGCGGGTGAAGACGACCGTGTTCTTCTTGGGGCTGACCCAGTTGAGGCCACCCAGCAGGCAAAACTTGCTGGCGGCGGGGCAGACGTCGCCGACGATCTGACCGTTGACGAAGCCGCGCGGGAGCTGGCCGTCCTCGAAGTCCCAGGACACCAGGACCGACGGAGGCGGGCCCGGCGTCGGCGTCGGCGGGGCGATCGCGCCCGGTGCCTGGGGAGCTTCGAGGTGGGGAGCGCCGCTCGGCGGGCCAGCGCCCTCCTCGACGGCGGGGACGAAGCGTGGAGGAGCGGTGCGCGCCGACGGCGACCGGTGACCCGAAATAGCGCCGCCGTTGTCACTGCTGGACGCAGAAAGGAGGGCCCGGCCGCGCCATACACGCTGGCCGACGTACGCGAAGGCCAGTGTGCCCGCCAGCGGCAGCAGCAGTTGCCACCAGCGCCAGCGCCTCCGGGGACGCTGCTGGCGCGCCGCCTTGGGGGCCGCCTGCGCACGCACCTTCTCCATCACCGCCGCCGACACGTCGACGGGCCGCCGCGCACGTAGCAAGGTTTCCGTGCGCAGGAGAGTGACGTGTACCTGGCGCGCCTCGGCGTCGGCCTCGATCAGCCGCCCGAGCTCCTGGCGCTCGTCGTCGGCCAACTCGCCATCGATCAGCTTGGTGGTCAGCTCCTCGACCCGGATCATGCCAGGCTCGCTTTCGCCTCGATGCACCGGCGCAGCGCCAGGCGCGCGCGGAAGACCAGCAGCCGCACGGCGGTCACGGTCCGCCCCAGCGCTTCGGAGACCTCTTCCATGTTGCGACCCTCGTCGTAGTACATGGTGAGCGCACGTGAGGCCGCCGGCGCGAGCTCGCCGCGGCACGCGGCCATGACCCGCTCGACGGTGTTCTCGCGGTCGTCGATGTGCTCGTCGTCGAGACAGGTGTCGACGTAGGCGCGGTAGTGGGACAGAAGGTCGTTCTCACGCGAGCGGCGGCGCATCTCCTCGCGCACGAGGTTGCGCGCGATCCCCTTGAGCCACAGCCCCAGGTCACGCCCCAGCTGGTATTGCGTCAGCCGCTGGTAGGCGTTGACGAAGGTCTGCTGGACCAGGTTCTCGGTTGCCACCGGGTCACCGAGCATCGCCACCGCCACCTTCCAGACGTCGCCCTGGTAGCGCCGCACCACCATGGCGAAGCTCTCGGTGTCGCCGGCCAGCACGCGACGCACCAGCTCGTCCGAGGGGGTGCCGGCGTCAACGCGTTCAGACATGGCGGCCATCTGAACCCACTATGCCGGTCCTTCGCTGGTATTTCACTTCAGCGCATCGCGCTAGAAACATTGCTGCCTTTCGCGCATAAAGAGGCCATGAACACCTCGCGACGCGCCTTCCTCGCGGCTGCCGTGTCCGTGCCGCTCAGACAGGCCGGCGGTTTCCGTCTGCACCCCCGCCGCGGGCCCGAAACCAGGTCGGTGACCTGGAGCGCGGTCGCGACCGGCATCGTGGTGTGCGACATGTGGAACGATCACTGGTGCAAGAACGCCGCGGGTCGGGTGGGTGGGATGGCCGGAAAGATGAACGACGTGCTCGGCGCCGCCCGCAACCGGGGCGCCATGATCTTCCATTGCCCGAGCGACGTGATGGGCTTCTACGAGGGCACACCGCCCCGCAAGCGGATGCAGCATGCCGCCGCCGCCAGCCCCGAGGTCAAGCTGGCCCGCTGGTCGCCGCTCGACCCCACCCGCGAAGGGAAGCTGCCGATCGACGACACGCAGAGCTGCGACGACGACGCGCCGGCGACGTACGTCGCGCCCGGTCCCTGGAAGCGCCAGCACGCCACCATCGCCATCCACGACTCCGACGGCGTCACCGACAGCGGCGCCGAGCTCGTCGCTTTCTGCGGCCAAAAGAGGATCGAGAACATTGCCATCATGGGCGTGCACCTGAACCGCTGCGTGCTCGGCCGATCGTTCGGGATCCGGCAGCTGGTGCGCCTGGGTATGAACGTCGTGCTGGTCCGCGACTTGACGGATGCTCTTTACGATCCGCGCCAGGCGCCCTACGTCAGCCACGATCGCGGCACCGAGCTGATGGTGGCCCACGTCGAGAAGCACTGGTGCCCGTCGATCGACAGCAACGAGCTGGTCAGACGCGGCTAGGCTCTCTGGCGCGCGCGATCGCGGGCCATGGCGTCCGCCGCAACGAGCGGGCCAGGCCGACGGTCGCCAGCAGCCAGATGCCCCACTTGCTGGGATCGAAGTGGTGGGCGCGCACGCCGTTCCGGTAGTCGCCGGGAAACGTGTGGTGGAAGTTGTGGTAGCCCTCTCCCATCGTCACCAGGGCGACGATCAGGCTGTCGCGCGCGGTGTTGCGGGTCGAATAGGGCTGGCGGCCGAACAGGTGGGCCAGCGAATTGACCGAGAAGGTGACGTGGTACACGAAGATGAGGCGCAGGAATCCAGCCAGCACCAGCCCGCCCCAGGCGTCGCCCAGCGCCCAACCGATCAAAGTCGGAATCAGGAAACCCACCACCAACCCGATGAGCGGGTACCGTCGGTGCTGCCAGCTGACGAGGCGTGATTCCTCGAGGTCCGGCACCGGATACAGGCTGGCCGCCGGCGGCGTCTTGTGGAGCACCCAGCCGACGTGCGACCACCAGAATCCGCGGAGCGCGTTGTAGGGATCGTCCTCCGAGTCGGTGTTCTTGTGGTGGCGGCGGTGATCGGCCGCCCAGGTGATCGCCGAGTTCTGGAACGAGGCGGCGCCGAAGATCAGCAGGAAGAACCGCAGCGCGGTATGTGCCTCGTAGCTGCGATGCGAGAACAGCCGGTGGTAGCCGGCCGACAGGGCGAAGATGGTGCATCCCGTCCAGACGGCGGCCAGCAACCACAGCCCCAGAGTGGGCGAGCGAAATATGAAGTAGATGATGCCCCCGGCCAGCGCCAGCAGGTGCACCCCGGCCAGGAACGCGATGTTGGACCAATCACGCTGCATAGGGGTGCCGTTCGACGACGCGAAGCCGGGCCCCCGTGAGGCGCTCGATGTCCCGGAGATAGGTACGCTCTTCGGTATCACAGAAGGATAGTGCCACACCGGCGGCGCCGGCTCTCGCCGTCCGTCCGATCCGGTGGACGTAGCTTTCGGGCTCGTTGGGCAGGTCGAAGTTGATCACATGGCTGATGCCCTCGACGTCGATCCCCCGTGAGGCCAGATCGGTCGCCACCAGCACCCGGAGACGCCCGGCCTTGAACCCGTCCAGCGCGCGCTGGCGGGCCGACTGCGACTTGTTGCCGTGGATGGCCTCGGCGCGAACGCCTTGCTTGTCCAGCCGCTCGGCCACACGGTTTGCGCCGTGCTTGGTCCTGGTGAAGACGAGGACGCGGGTCATGGCCGGATCTCGCAGCACGTCGGCCAGCAGCGCGGGCTTGTCCGCGCGACCAACGAACAGCACCCACTGGGCGATGCCCTCGGCCGTGCTGGACACCGGGTCCACCGCCACCTTGACGGGGTTGCGCAAGAGGCCCGCTGCCAGCGCGGCGATCGGAGCCGGCATCGTGGCCGAGAACAGCATGTTCTGCCGTCGCGCCGGCAGCGCGGCCACCACCTTGCGCACGGCCGGGATGAAGCCCATGTCGAGCATCCGATCGGCCTCGTCCAGCACGAAGATCTCCACCGCGCCCAGACGCACGTGACGCTGATCCATCAGATCCAGAAGACGGCCGGGCGTGGCCACCAGGATGTCCACCCCGCGCCGCAACGCCTCCACCTGCGGCCCCTGCCCGACGCCGCCGACGATCACCGTGTGCGCCACCGGAAGGTTGCGCCCGTAGGTCGCGAAGCTGGCATCGATCTGCAGCGCCAGCTCTCGCGTGGGAGCGAGCACCAGCACCCGGGGCCCGTTCGCCCGATTCGTCTGCCCCCCGTGCGTCAGGCGCTCGAGGATCGGCAGCGCGAAGGCGGCGGTCTTTCCCGTCCCCGTCCGCGCGCATCCCAGCAGGTCACGTCCCTCCAGCAGGTGGGGGATGGCCTGAGCCTGGATGGGCGTCGGCGTGGTGTAGCCCTCCGTCGCCAGAGCGCGGCGGATCGGTTCGATGAGGTTCAGCGCCAAGAAGGAATTCATGGTCTAGACAGTTCCCGGCTCGGGGCCAATCTGCTTGGTCCCGAAGCGTGGCGCGAAAGGCGCCAGAAGGTAATTTTTCGCGAAGTACCACCACAAGCTGTATTCGACGAGCGCCGGGTCGATGGAGGGCTCCAGCGCTTTGTGGAGGCGGGGGAGCTCGCTCCAGTGGGTCCCCGAGTTCTCGTGATGCGCGGCATGGAATCCGTTGTTGAAGAGGAGGAAATTGAGCAGCGGGTTGGTCCAGCTGCGCGAGTGATTGTGTGTCGAGCCGGGATCCGCGTGGACATGCTGCTCGTAGTTGAACAGCATGATGGTCCACAGCGCGAACAGCGCCGGTCCGACGCTGGCGGCCAGCCACACGCCCACTCCACGACGAGCGCCATGAAGGGCGACGGCCGTCACCAGCAAGGCCACGGCCGCGCCGGCCCAGATCACGTACTGGAGGATGATCTCGCGGAACAGCTTCGGGTTGTCGTGCCGCGCCTTGCGGATGTAGTCCTTGATGGGATCCGACTGCCAGTAGCTGGAAACGAAGAAGTAGGTCGCCGCAACCGGAAGCATGTGGCGGTTCGAGTGCCGCCAGGTGATCGTGGCGTCACCCACCCCGTTGACGAACTTGTGGTGGTTCAGGTTGTGCGTCGGAATCCACGCGAACACCGGATAGCCGTAGAACAGCGACAGCCACAGACCGTACAGCCGGTTCATGCGGCGACTGGTGAACGTCGGGCAATGATTGTGGTTGTGCGCGAATACGCCAGCGCACAGCGCCAGGTAGAAGAGCACGGGCGCCAGGTAGGGGATCAGGGCCGGGCGGAGGTACTGCGCGCCGGCAACCAGCGGCATCGCGGCGGCCCAGACCATCGTCCGCCAGTCGTTCGCATTACGTAAGTACATGTCGGGAACGAGACGGTTACGTAAGGTAGCATGACATGTGCTAGAGAGGGGAATTCGTACCGATCCGGACGCCACGTACCTCAGCCAGCTGAGGACCATCCCGCTCCTGAAACGAGAAGACGAGGTTCGCCTCGGCCGACTGCTGGAGACGGCGCGCAACGACCTCGCCTCGGCTCTGCTGGAGCTGCCTTGGCTTGCCGATGACCTCGTCGAACTACGCGCCGAGCTGCAGCGCATGCCCCCCCGGGTCGACGAGGAAGACGTGGGACCGGACGCCCAGCTCAGACTGGTGCGCGAGCTGCTCGCGATCCTGAAACGCCGGACCATCACCACGGCGCGCGCCCGCAAGGTGCTGGTGCGCCTCGGCTACGTCGATGATCGCCGGCCGCGGCTCCTCGACCGCCTGGCGTCGACGAAGGTGCGGCGGCTGGCCGCGACCACCAAGCGCATCAAGCTGGCGGAGAAGCACGAGCGCACGGCGAAGGACGCGCTCATCACCGCCAATCTCCGGCTGGTGGTGTCGGTGGCGAAGCGCCACGCCAACCGCGGGCTGCCGTTTCACGATCTGCTCCAGGAAGGGAACCTGGGGCTGATGCGGGCCGTGGAGAAGTTCGACTACAAGCGCGGCTACAAGTTCTCGACCTACGCGGTCTGGTGGATCCGGCAGGCGATCACCCGCGCCGTGGGCGACCAGTCACGCATGGTCCGGCTGCCGGCGCACATCAACGAGCAGCTCACCACCTTGCGCATGGCCGAGCACCGGCTGTTCCGGCGGCTGGCGCGCGAGCCGGAGGTCCCGGAGCTGGCGCACGAGACGAACCTGCCGCCCGCGCGCATCCGCTGGCTCCTGAACCTGGGCAAGGCGACGCTCTCGTTCGAGACGCCGACCGGTGACGACGGCCGCACGCTGGAAGACTCCCTGCCCGACGACACCCTCGACTCGGCGCTCTCCGGAATGCTCACCGACGAGCGCCGCGAGCTGGCCCAGTCGCTGTTGCGGACGTTGCCTTATCGTGATCAAGAAGTGCTGCGGCGCCGCTTCGGCATCGGGTCCGACGACGAGCAGACGCTGGAACAGGTGGGACGCCACTTCACCGTGACCCGCGAGCGCATCCGCCAGCTCCAGGCCAAGGCGCTCCAGCGGCTACGCGTCTCGCCGAAGCGGTCCTGAGCCAGGCGCGGGTTCAGTACCGCCAGCGGAAGCCGACCCGCGTGCGGAACGGCGGGAGCCGGGTCGTGGGCTGGCTCCACTGCGGCCCGTCGTTCTCCTGGTAGCCGGTGGTGGTCCGCAGCGCGAGCACGTTCATCACATCGACGAAAGCGTCGAGGTTGATGCCGGTCAGCGGCTTCATGTTCACCCGGATCTGCAGGTTGAACTCCTGGATGTCCGGCCTCCGCAGGGGACGGTCATCATCCGGGTCGTTGATGTTGCCGGCCGGGTTCACGCCGACCCTGGCGCGGTAATCGCTGAAGCTGCCCAGCTGGTCGTTGCGGAACCTGCGCTGGTAGGGACCACCGGAGCGGTACTGGTAGATCATGCCGGTCGACAGCCAGTTGGTCCACTGGTAGGTCATCGACGCCTTGATCACGTGCCGCAAGTCGTCCGGCAGATAGCCGTACAGGTATTGCTCGTCGCGGTAAGGATTGGTTCCGAAGTCGTTATTCTGGTTGTTGTTGACGTTGCCCTCGAGCGACGACCAGGTGTACCCCGCCGTCGCTCTGAGCTTGCCCTCGCGCTTGTGGATGGTGGTGCTGACGCCCAGGTAGCGGCGCCGGGCGTTTTCCGGGGTCCCCAGGTTGGTGATGGTCTCGTTCCTGCCCGTGCGATAGCCGCCGTACGAGTCGAGCGCGTATCCAGAGGGATTCCAGATCCGGTTGGTCTCGCCGTCCTCGTAGGGATAGGTGTAGAGGCGGTAGATGAGGTCGGAGCCGATGCCCACGCCCGGGAGGATCTCCCGCTCGATGCCAGCTGTGTACTCGTACGTCCGGGGAATCTTCAGCTTCTCCTTGCAGGACGACCCGTCGGGATTGATGCCCGAAGGGCCGCAGGGCAGGCCAAAGGTGCGGCTGGCCGAGCCGCCACCCCAGGTGCACTCCCGGTCGTACACCCCATTGAATTCGCCATCGGCGTCGAAGGTGGCCCTGCACTCGCGGTAGGTGCGATCACCCAGCGAGAAACGCGCCAGCCGGATGGCGTCCGTGTCGACGTACTGGTTGTAGCTGGCGCGGACCACCGTGCGGCCGTCATGGGTAGCGTCCCAGGCCGCCGACAGGTGGGGGGTGAAAGCCTTGGGATTGATGTTCGCGCTTTCGGCGACGTTGTTCGCGCGCGCCGTGGTGAAGGCCACCCCGGGAGAGAGAGTCAGGTAGCGGGTCATGCGAATGGAATCGGACAGCGATGTCACCGTGGTGAACGCGGTGCTCCCGGCGATGCGGTAGCCGAAGCGCGGATCTTCGAAGCGCGGGTCGTTCGAGAAGTAGGTGCGACGGCGCTCGGGCGTGACACCGTTGTAGATGGTGTAGTAGTCGCCCGGCGTCGACTGGGCGTCGTCGTAGAGTTCGCCGTACAGACGCGAGCGAGCCTTCACGTTGTGCTCACCGAAGACCTTGCTGTTGGCGAACCACTCGAGCTGGTTGATCACTTCCCAGCTACGCTCGGTGGTGAACTGGTGGATGTTGTCGTTCTGGGTGAACAGCTGGCGGGGGAAGGTGTTCTGCACCTGGGGAATGTGGTCGCACTCGTCGGGCCGCTCGCCACAGATGTACGGGCGGTTCTCGGTCAGAAATTGCTGGACCCCGACCTGGCTGCGGAAGAACAGGTTGTCCGCCAGCAGCGCCTCCCAGATGATGCCGGTGAAGATGTCGTGGTTGTCCTGGTTACGCTGCGCCTCGACCTCGCGGTTGTAGCGGTCGTTCTGGTTCCGGCGGTGCATGTCACGGTTGAAGCTGCTGTAAGTCGACAGCTTGTGCCGCGAGCTGACCTGCCAGGTCAGCTTCAGCGAGGCCCGACCGTTGAGATAGTCGAAGCCCCTGGGGCTCTCGATGATGTTGAATCCGGACGGGTCGGGGTCCGCGTCACGGTGCTGCCGGCGCATCTCGGTGTTCAGGTAGAACCAGACCCGGTCCTTGATGATCGGGCCCGAAAAAGCCGGGTTGATGTAGAGGTTGTAATTGTGGGAGGCGGAGTCGGAGGAGTCGGTGAAGAACTGGAGGTTGCTGTCGTCGGCCCAGCCGCTGAGGTCGATCTCGAACTTGTTCGAGCCTGACTTCGAGACCATGTTGACGACGCCGCCCGGGACGTTGGCGTTCTCGGCGCCGTAGCCTGCGGTGTTCACTTCCAGCGCGGCCAGCGACTTGGTGGTGATCTTCTGGCCGTTCATCTTGAAACCTTCGACGTTGAAGGCGTTCTGCTCGGTGCCTCCGCCGCGGAAGCGCACGGACCGCAGGCTCTGGTAACTGGCGCCCGGGGTGTTGTAGCCGACGAACGACTCGACGGCCCAGCGTTCGATGGTCGGCAGGCCCTCGACGAAGTCGGCGTCGAACACTTCCTTCACGTTGGCCGTGGTGGTGCTGACGACGGGCGCCCTCTCGATGACCTTCACCTCCTCGACGGCCGTCTCGACCTCCATGATCAGGCTGACGTCGACGACGGAGGTGACGCCGACCTTGACGCCCTTCTGGAGCACCGACTTCAGCTTGGGCGCCGTGCCGGTGACCTCGAAGTCGCCCGGCTGGAGCCCCGGGATGCGGAAGAACCCCTCGTCATTGGTGTAGGTGACCTTGGCGCCGCCGATCTGCGTGTCGGAGCGGGCGCTGACTTTCACACCCTTGATGGGAGCGCCGGTCTGGTCGAAGACGTTGCCGACGATGCTGCCGTTCACGCCCGACTGGGCGTGAGCGAAGGTCGACAAGCAGGAGACGATCAGGACTGCCAGCGGGACGCGTCGAAGCATTCTGCCCTCCAGGAGACGCGGAACGCCGACACACTACTGGGGTTTCCCGAAAAACGAAACTGACGAAAAGCCCCGCTAGGTAGAATCCCGATCCGCGGCAGAAGTTACGGTTTGTCGGTCGATTCTTCGATCTCGGTGATCGGTAGGTCCGTGAACAGGTAACGCCTTGCGTTGCGATCGACCACTTCGTCGTGCCGCCGCAACCACTCCAGATTCATCATGGCGTGCTCGATCTCCTCGTCCCGGTGGTGCTGCAGCACCGCTTTCAAGGAGGCGTCCGGGCAAGCCTCCGCACGCTGCTGGTACCAGTCGACAGCCTCCAGCTCCTCGATCAAGGAGACGATCGCGCGGTGCTTGTTCTTCGTCTCCTCCGAGAGGAGCTCGATCGGTTCGTGATAGCCCTCGCTGCTCATGGGCGCCATCGTCTCACGGAGCCGCCGGGGTTGATCTGGCAATCCCCCTGAGGGAGCCTGGCCGCCATCATGAACGCGACGCTTCTGATCCTGCTTTCGGTCGCGGCCCCACGAGGGCTGATGGTGGAGTTGCTGCGCGATCCGGCCCACGCGGTGATCACCGATCGGCAGCCCGAGCTCGGCTGGATCGTCGACGACGACCGGCGAGGCGCCGTTCAGAGCGCCTACCAGATCCTCGTGGGGTCGAGTCCAGGCGCGGGAGACCTGTGGGACTCGGGCCGACGGCGCTCGCGCCAGTCGACCGGCGTCAGCTACGGAGGCAAGGCGCTGGAGGCCGAACACGCCTACTGGTGGAAGGTGCGGACCTGGGACGGCGACGGGAAGGTCGGACCGTACAGCGAACCGCAGCTGTTTCGCACGGGCCGCTTCGGCGACGACGGTCGGGGGTTTCCGCAGGAGAGCCGGTGGGTGCGGCTTGACGATGGCGAGATGGTCCTCGAGAACCGGCAGCGCTCGAACTACCACGAGCGCAAGGCGCAGACGGTCGAGACCCGACCGGACGGGCCGACGTTCGTGGACTTCGGCAAGGCGGTATTCGCGACGCTGCGCTTCGTGGCCGAGGCGCCTGCCGACGCTTCGGTGATGGTCTACCTGGGCGAGCGGCGTACGCCCGACGGCGTCGACCGGAATCCAGGCAAGACGAAGATCGGCTTTGCCCAGCAACCGGTGGCGGTGAAGAAGGGCACGGCCGAATACACCGTGGTCCTGCCGCGCCTGCACGCCCCGATGCCGCACAGCCAGGTGCTGCCCGATCACATGCTGGAAGTGACGCCTTTCCGCTATGCCGAGATCGCGCCCGGCGCGAAGGTGACCCACGTCCGACAAGTGGCGCTGCTGTATCCCTTCGACGACGACGCGTCGTCTTTCGCCAGCTCGGACGACAAGCTCGACCAGGTGTGGGGCCTGTGCAAGCACACGCTGAAGGCGACCCCGTTCCTGGCGATGTACGCCGACGGCAACCGCGAGCGGATGCCCTACGAGGCGGATGCCTTCATCCAGCAACTGGGCCACTACGCCGTGGACCGCGAGTTCGCCGTGGCTCGCGCCACCAACCAGTTCCTGATCCACAACCCGTCGTGGCCGACGGAGTGGCAGATGCACGCCGTGCTGATGGCGCACGCCGACTACTGGCACAGCGGCGACGTCGAGCACCTGCGCGCCAGCTACGATGATCTGCGGGCCAAGAGCCTGATCGCGCTGGCCAGGCCGGACGGGCTCATCAGCACGCGCACGGGCCTCGTGACGCCGGAGTTCCTGCGCAGCCTGCACGACGCCAAGCTTCCGCTGCGCGACATCGTCGACTGGCCGCCAGGCCACGCGGACCCCGACGGCAAGGGCAAAGCGTTCGGCAGCACCACGCCGCAGGGCGAGCGGGACGGCTTCGTGTTCTCGCCCATCAACACCGTCGTCAACGCCTTCCACTACCGCAGCCTGGTGGCGATGGAGGAGTTCGCGCGCGCCCTGGGCAAGAAGGCCGACGCTGGGTTCTTCGGCAAACGCGCGGCGCTGGTGCGGGCCACGTTCAATGACAAGCTGTTCGACGGCGCGCGCGGCATCTACCGCGATGGCGAGGGCGTGGACCACGCCTCGCTGCACGCCAACATGTTCCCGCTGGCGTTCGGTCTGGTGCCGGATGCGCGCAAGGCCAGCGTGGTGAGTTTGGTGAAGGAGCGCGGCATGGCCTGCAGCGTCTACGGCTCGCAGTTCCTGCTGGAGGCGCTGTTCGACGCGGGGGAGGCCGAGGCGGCGCTGAAGCTGATGACCTCGGAGGACAAGCGCAGCTGGCTGAACATGATTCGCGTCGGCTCCACCATGACCACCGAGGCGTGGGACGAGACCTTCAAGCAGAACCTCACCTGGAATCACGCCTGGGGGTCGGCGCCGGCGAACATCGTGGCCCGCAAGCTGATGGGGGTGGAACCGCTGACCCCCGGCTTCGAGACGGTGCGGATCCGCCCGCAGCCGGCCAGCCTGACGTCGGCGGCGGTGAAGGTGCCGACCATCCGCGGGCCAGTCGAGGTCGCGTGGCGGCGGGATGGTGCTGCCTTCGAGCTGACGGTGGCGCTACCGGCCAACACGCGCGCCGAGGTGTGGCTCCCCGGCGAAGCGCTGACGGAGGGCGGCGTCCCGATCGCCCGCGCGCCTGGAGTCCGCGTACGCAAGTCCGTCGCCTCCGTCGGCGGCGGGCGCTACCGTTTCGGCGGCACGCTCCGGTTGTAGTATCGCGCCCCATGCGCCTCGCCGGCCTCGCCGTCTTCGCCACCCTGCTCTTCTGTCGCCTGGCCGGCGCGGCCGACAAACCGAACGTCGTCCTCATCTATGGCGACGACGTCGGCTGGGGTGACCTCGGCGCGTACGGAGCGACCCAGGTGAAGACGCCGAACCTGGACCGCCTGGCCAAGGAAGGCCTGCGTTTCACCGACGGGCACACCACCTCGGCGACCTGCACGCCGTCGCGGTACGCGATGCTCACCGGCGAGTATCCGTGGCGCAAGAAGGGTACGGGCATCCTGCCCGGCGACGGCAAGCTGATCATCGAGCCCGGCCGGACCACACTGCCGTCCATCTTCCAGAAGGCCGGTTACGTCACCGGCGTCGTCGGCAAATGGCACCTGGGCCTGGGCGGCGACAAGCAGGACTGGAACGGCGAGATCACGCCCGGGCCGCGCGAGATCGGCTTTTCCTACAGCTTCATCCTCCCCGCCACCGGCGACCGGGTCCCATGCGTCTACCTCGAGAACCAGCGGATCGTGAACCTCGACCCGAAGGATCCGCTGCAGGTCGGCTTCAAGACGAAGGTGGGCGACGAGCCCACGGGCGTGGAGCATCCCGAGCTTCTGAAGATGCACCCGAGCCACGGTCACGATCAGACGATCGTCAACGGCATCAGCCGCATCGGATACATGACCGGGGCCAAGGCCGCGCGCTGGGTGGACGAGGACATGGCGGACGTGCTGACGAAGAAGGCGACGGCCTTCATCGAGGCTCACAAGGCCGAGCGGTTCTTCCTCTACTACGCCACGCACGACATCCACGTGCCGCGCGTACCCCACCCGCGCTTCGTGGGCAAAACAGGAATGGGCCCGCGCGGCGACGTCATCGTGCAGCTCGACTGGGCGGTCGGCGAGGTGCTGAAGACGCTGGACCGGCTGAAGTTGACCGGAAAGACCATCGTCATGTTCAGCAGCGACAACGGCCCGGTCATCGACGATGGCTACAAGGACCAGGCCGTCGAGAAGCTGGGCGGCCACAAGCCAGCCGGCCCCTACCGCGGCGGCAAGTACAGCGCCTTCGAGGGCGGCACGCGGGTGCCGTTCATCGTCCGATGGCCAGGGCAGATCAAGCCAGGGACGTCCGATGCGCTCGTCAGCCAGGTCGACTTCGCCGCCAGCTTCGCGGCGCTCACCGGTGGCAAACTCGGGGATGCAGACGCGCCCGACAGCTTCGACGTCAGCGCGGCTCTCCTCGGTAAGTCGAAGACGGGCCGCGACCACGTTGTGGAACACGCCGGCGTCCTGTCACTCCGAAAGGGGCCCTGGAAACTGATCGAGGCCGGCAGCGGGCCGAAGGTCTTGAAGGCCACCAACACCGAGATGGGGGCGGCTGCTCAGCCACAGCTGTACGCCGCCAGCGACGTGGCAGAACGCAACGACGTCGCCGCCCAGCACGCCGACGTGGTGAAGGCACTGAGCGCGCAGCTCGAAAAGATCCGCAGCGACATCCGCAGCCGGCCGTGAGCTGCAGTAGAAGACGCACATGCGCCGCCTGGTTCTCCTGTTCGCCTTCCTGCTGGCTCCACGAGTGTCGGCCGAAACAGCTTCGCCGTCCGAGTTCCTGAAGCTGTCCATCGGCAAGGACCGGACGCTGGCCGACTACCGGCAGATCCTTTCCTATTTCCGATACCTGGACGAAGCCTCGCCGCGGATGGAGCTGGAGGTGCTGGGCAAGAGCACGCTGGGGGAGGACATGGTCATGGCCGTGATCTCCTCCGAGGCAAACCTGAAGAAAAAGGATCGCCTGCGCGCCATCGCTCGGCGGCTGGCCGATCCGCGTGGGCTCGGCGACGCCGAGGCGGCGAAGCTCGTCGGCGAAGGGCGCACCATCCTGCTGGTCACCTGCAGCATCCACGCGAGCGAGATCGGCGCCAGCCAGATGGCGATGGAGTGGGCCCACGCTCTCGTCACCGCGCGCGACGCCGAGACGAAGCGCCGCCTGGACAACGTGGTCCTGCTGCTGGTCCCTTCCCTGAACCCCGACGGTCAGATCATGGAGACCGAATGGTACCGACAGCACGTGGGCACCAAGCACGAGGGCGTGCGGATGCCCTGGCTGTACCACCACTACGTCGGCCACGACAACAACCGCGACTGGCTGGCGTTGAGCCAGAAAGAGACGCGCGCCATGACCCGCGCCATCTATCACCAGTGGTATCCGCAGCTGTTCGTCGACGAGCACCAGATGGGAATGATGGGCCCGCGGATGTTCATCCCGCCGGTGGCCGATCCGATCGACCCCGACATCCCTCCGTTGCTGTGGCGCGAGATGAATCTGGTCGGCACGCACATCGCCTACCGGCTGGAGCAGCACGGCAAGGCGGGCGTGATCTCCGGGTTCAGCTACGACGGCTACTGGGTGGGCGGCAACCGCACGACGCCCTGGTGGAAGAACATCGACAGTCTGCTGTTCGAGACCGCATCGGTGCGCCTGGCCACGCCGGTGTACATCGAGCCGACCGAGCTGACCGGAGGCAAGGGCCTCACCGACCACCAACCGCAGGCGAACTACCCGAACCCCTGGCGCGGCGGCTGGTGGCGGCTGCGCGACATCGTCGACTACGAGCGGATCGCCTCGGACGCGCTCCACGAGATAGCCGCCAACCACCGCGAGGACATGCTGCGCGGACTGCTCGACCGCGCCCGGGCGGCGGTGACCAGCGCCAAACCCGGCGAGGCTTACCGCATCCCCGCGCAGCAGCGCGACTACCCGTCGGCGCGGCGCCTGGCACGTTTGCTTGCCGATCACGGCGTCGACGTGCTGATCGACGGACGTGGCGACGCCTGGGTTCCGCTGGCGCAACCGTATTCACGCTTCGTGCGCGAGGTACTCGAGCCCCAGCGCTACCCCGAGGTCAGGCCCGCGCGCGGCAGCGACATCCTGCGGCCGTACGACGTCGTCTCCTGGTCGCTCCCGATCGCCCTCGGTGTCACGGTCGAGCACACGACCATGCCGTCGGTCAGCGGCATGAAGCGGGTGGCCGCCCCGATCCTGGGCGCTCCGCCGCCCGCGGCGACGAAGCCGCGCGGCGGAGCTGCCTACGCCGTCTCGCCCGCCAGTCCCGAATCGGCGCGCGTGGTGAACGCCGCCCTGCGCGCAGGTCGCGTCTCGCGGGTAACCACCGCTTCGAACCTGCCGATCGGTACGTTCATCCTCGATCAGAAAGCGGCCGAGGCCGCGGCCGCCGTCGGCGCAGATGCGGGGGTGGTGCTACAGCCGGTCTCCGCGTCGGGAACGCCGCTCAAGACGCCGCGGGTGGGCCTCTACAAATCCTACGCCGCCAGCATGGACGAGGGCTGGACCCGTTTCCTGCTCGAGCAGTACGGCTTCGCACCGGTCTCTCTCGACAACGCCGCCATCAAGAAGGGAAAGCTGCGGGACGCGCTGGACGTCATCGTGCTGCCGTCGATGAGCAAGGACGCGATCGGCAAGGGCAACGGAAAGGCCGACGGATACGAGATCGAGCTGCCCGAGAAGTACCGCGGGGGCCTCGAGAAGGAAGGCAGCAAGGCGCTGCGCGCGTTCGTCGAGGCCGGCGGCACGCTGATCGCGCTCGGGGCGTCGTGCGAGTACACCATGGAGGAACTGCGTCTGCCCGTGCGCAACCTGCTGGGCAAGGACAAGGCGGGCGTCGACGTGCCGGGCGCCATGCTCCGCGGCCTTTTGTCGCGTGAGCACCCGGTCACCTGGGGTCTGCCGCGCGAGGTGGCGATGTTCCAGGACATGGCGATGGCGTTCGGGACCGAGCCGCCGGGTAACGACATGGAGCGAACGGTGCTGGTCACCTATCCCGGGGATCACCGCGACGTCCTGCGCTCGGGCTGGATGGCAGGCGCCGATCGCCTCGCCGGGCGCGCCGCCGTCGTGGCCGTCACCGTCGGTCAGGGCAAGGTGGCGCTGTTCGGTTTCCGTCCTCAGAACCGCGCCCAGACGAATGGGACGTTCCTGTTCCTGTTCAACGCTATCTACTGGTCGGTGCAGTGATCCACAGGGGCGACGACCAGGCCATGCTGCCGTCCGCCTGCTCGACGCGCAGGTAATAGCGGTTCTCGCCGGCTACCGGGGCCACGTCCACGAAGGTCTCGCGCAACGCGCGGGCGTTCGGCTCGAACACCTTGTAGTCGGCTTCGTTGCGAACGATGGTCACACGCTTGATCGGCGCTGTGCCGTTCACGGCGAGTTGCAACTGGGGCCTTCCGCTCTCGAACACCGAGCCCATCGGTTTGCCGTTGGCGCTGAACTCGACGAACACCTTGTCGGTGGCGGCGATGGTCCGGCGTGCGCGGAAACCCTCGATAATCCCTTCGCGGGTGACACTCTCCACGTAGACGCCGCCGAAAGAAGCATGCTGGGAGACGTGATCCGAGCTGGCAAACACGCCCAGCTTGTGGCCACGGGCCAGCGCGTGCTGGTAGACGCCGTTGTTGCGTTCGACGCCGAAGTCACCGATGGCCGCGGGGGGCATCGGGATGACGGCCTTCGAAGCGGTATCGGCGGTGTACTTCTGGCCCTGGCGCAGGCCGACCGTCGGCTGCGGAGCGCCCCGCCCTTCGTAGCTGACGCGCGCGCCCTGGTAGATCTCGACGGTGTTCTCGAACGCGCCATCGATGCGCTCGTAGCGATCCCAGTCGGTGCCCATGGCGGTGGCGCCGGTGTGGCTGATGAGCGCCACCTTCTTGCCGTACTTGCGCAGGACGTCCCACAGTTCCTGGGGCGTGATCTCGCCGGTGCCGGCCGCCACCGGATACTGCGCCGCCCACTGTGAATCCTGGTACAGCTTGCGGTTGATGTAGACCAGCGGCGCCCCGCGCTGGGCGAACACCACGTTGCGATGCCCCCACGGATACTTCTGCTCGCGCTCGTAGGCGTACAGCGAGGTGAACTTCCCGGGCGCGTAAAACGCGTCGACCAGCCGCTGCGTCTGCCACCACTCGTACGGGTCGTACTTCTTGCCGACGTCGGTGTGGTCGGACGTGCCCATGAAGTCGAGCGCCGCCATGTCGTAGCCGTAACGGAAGTGATCGACCACCGATCCGTCGAACCCGGTGCGGCAGTTCGAGAAGTCGGTGTGTCGGTGCAGATCGCCGAACACCAGGGTGTAGGTCTTGCCGCCGAACGACCAGCGGTGGTGCTGGTCGCGAGGCCGCGGCGCGGTCGGTGTGTCGAGGTACGGCTTCGGCTCGTCGAGCATCTCCACCTTCACCGCTGGCGCCCGGTGCAGCTCGAGTTTCGTCTGCAACTCGGCGACAAAGACGCCCGCCACGCCAGCGACCTTGGTGTCGCGCCGGTCCGACGGCCAGGCGAGCCACAGCTTTCCGGCCGGATCGCGAGCCAAGGTGGCATGGCGATCCTGGCCGAAGCCGCTGTCCGGCACTTCCGTCGGCCGCGACCAGGTCTTCTCCGCCACGTCGTACCGGGTGACCGCGATCATCCAGCGGTTCTCGAAAAAGTAGCGGAAAGCCAGCCATGGATTCCCAGAACCATCGACAGCCAGCGCCGGCAGATTCGCCGAGGGCGACGGCCGCGGCGTGGGGCGGCCACCGTCGGGGACGGGCACCTCGGTGAACCTGCCGCTTTCAGTGTCGAAGTGGCCGAGCAGGACGCGCTTGTGTCCGTTGAGGCCGTCGTTGTTGGCGTGGCCGCGCTGCGGTTTGCCCCATTGCCGGCGGCCACGCTCGGCGGCGATCCAGAACCCCGTGGCGTCGCGTGCAATGCTGGCCCGCGCTTCGTACTCGGGCGAGCTCGTGACCGGATACTCCCTGGCGTCACCCTGCAGGCCCAGGTGCGCCAGGAAGAGGTTGAACTCGCCGCCGCGCGACGAATCGAATACCACCCACGCCCCGTCACGGCCATCGAAGGCCAGACGCGGCTCCCAGTTACCGCCCTCGGGTCGGCTGACGGCGAGCTCCTTCGACCACTTGCCGTCGAACCACCGCGCGAAGACATCGCCCTGCCCGCGTCGCAACGACTGCCAGACCACCCAGACGCGGCCCGCGTGGTCGACGCCGGCGTCCGCGAAGGTGTCGCTGCCCGCCGAGGTGGCCAGCGTCTGCGGCGCCTCGAGTCGTTCCTTGGCCCAGCGGCGGCCTCGCAACGTCATCACGTCGCGCTTGTCGACCTGGCCCCAGAAGATCCAGACGCCACCGGATCCGTCGACCGCGATGGCCGGCTGATGGATCACCCCCGGCTCGGAGACCTGGGCGACGTTTTCGATGCGGGCGTCCGTCCTGCGCGCCAGGCGCAGCACGTCCAGCTTGCCGTCGTGCTCGATGTACGCGACCCAGGCGATCCCCTTGCCATCGAGGGCCATGGCCGGAAAGTCGCGGTGCAGCCGGCTGTCCGTCAGTTCCCAGCGCGCGGTGATCGCCGAGGCGATCTCCGCGCTCTGCTGCGCCGCCTGCCTCTCGGCGACGACACCGAGCAGCACGATCGCCAACACCCCCAGTGCCATCGTCCAGCTCCAGGTACGCATCGTCGAGGACAATACTGCCACTGGTAGTAATCTATTGAGACGACATGCTCGTCCTCGGAATCAACCAGTCGAACGATGCGGCGGCGGCGATCGTGCGCGACGGCGAGATCCTCGGCGCCGCCCAGGAAGAACGGTTCACGCGGCTCAAGCACGACGCCGGCTTTCCCACCAAGGCGATCGAGTTCTGCCTCGACCGCGCCGGGGCGACGCTGGACGACGTCGACGCCGTGGCCTTCTTCTGGAACCCCGGCGTGCACGCGCAGACCTTCAACAAGAAGATGAGCGGACAGCCGCGGCACCATCTGGAGTTCCTCTACAACGTCCCCAACCACCTCCTGCGCGCCTGGTCGGGGGATCCGGTCACCTCGCTCGAGCAGACGATCCGCACCAAGAGCGGTCGCAAGCTGACGATCCACTACGTCACCCACCATCTGGCGCACGCGGCCTCGACGCTGTTCTGCGCGCCTTTCGACGAAGGCGCGCTCTTGACCGTCGACGGCTACGGCGAGCGCACCTCGACTCACTTCGCCGTGGGTCGCGGCCTCGAGATCGAGACCGTCCACTCGATCGAGTTTCCGCACTCGGTCGGGTCGTTCTACGCCGCCGTGACCGAGCACCTCGGCTTTCGCGCCAACAGCGGCGAGGGCAAGGTGATGGGACTCGGCGCCTACGGATCTCCAAAATACGCGGACGTGCTGCGCGAGATGGTGGAACTGACGGCCGACGGCTTCCGACTGGACCTGCGCTATTTTTCTTTCTTCGTCGAGCGCGAGCGCCGGGTGAGCGACCTCTTCGTCGACCGGCTCGGTCCACGGCGATCGCCCGAGTCGACCCTGGAGCAGCGGCACTACGATCTGGCGGGCAGCCTGCAACTGGTGACCGAGGAGATCCTGTTGCACCTCGTAAAGGTCATCAAGAAGAAGACCGGACAGCGCAATCTGGGCATGGCCGGCGGGGTGACCCTGAACTGCGTGGCGAACGGCCGAATCGTCCGCGAGAGCGGCTTCGAGCAGTGCTTCTTCCAGCCGGCCGCCGGCGATCCGGGCACCTCGCTGGGCGCCGCTCTCTGGGTCACCCATTGCCTCCACAAGGTGCCGCGCAAGAAGGTCGAGACCGTCGACACGCTGGGTGTCGAGTTCACCGACGCCGAGATCCAGAAGGAACTGGACCGCGCCGCGCTCAGCTACGTGCGGTGCAAGGACGCGCCCGCCGTGGCGGCCGATCTCCTGGCCGACGGGAAGATCATCGGCTGGTTCCAGGGCCGCGCCGAGTTCGGTCCGCGCGCGCTCGGCAACAGGAGCATCCTGGCCGATCCGCGCAAGGCCGAGATGAAGGACGTACTGAACGCGCGCGTGAAGTTCCGCGAGCCGTTCCGTCCGTTCGCGCCCAGTGTCCTGGCCGAGCGGTCAGGCGAGCTGTTCACACCGGGCGCGCCCTCCCCGTTCATGCTGCGCGCTTACCACACGCGCGAGGACAAGCGGAGCGTCGTTCCGGCAGTCACCCACGAAGACGGGACCGCCCGCGTCCAGACGGTCACGCGCACCTCGAACCCGCTCTACCACCGGCTGATCGAGGAGTTCGGCAAGCGCACCGGCGTTCCCTGCGTGCTGAACACCTCGTTCAACGTGCGCGGCGAGCCGATCGTGAACAGCGTGGCCGACGCCTTGAAGTGTTTCTTCACCACCGACATGGACGCGCTGTTCATCGGGCCGTTTGCGCTGGCGCGTTCCGAACGGGTGGCCGCGCGCCTGCGCGATCTGGCATGACCCTTCGCCGCGCGAGCGTGCTGGCGGCGCTGGCAGCGACGGCCGTGTCTCTGCCCGCGTCGCGCGGCGGCTTCGTCATCGACGACGCCTACCTCGTGGTGGACAACCCCGCCCTGCGCAGTCTTGCCTCCATCCCTCGCTTCTTCGTCCAGCCATGGGCCGGAGGCGCCGGCAGCGAAGCCCACGCGCGCGTGAACGCGGCCTACTTCCGGCCGTTGACGACGACCCTCCAGGCGTTCGAGTACGCCGTGTTCGGCCTGCACCCCGTCGGCTGGCACCTGACGAGCATTCTCCTGCACGCGCTGGCGACGGCGCTGGCGACGCTTCTCATCGGCCGCTTCGCCGGGAGCCGGGCAGCGCTCATCGGTGGGCTGCTGTTCGCCGTCCACCCGGTCCATACCGAGGCAATCGCCGCCGTGTCGTACCAGACGACGTTGCTGGCGGCCGTGCTGGCCATCGCGGCGCTGGTTGTCTTTGGGCGCATCCTCACCGAGGGGCCGCGGCCCGCGCGGCTGGTCGGCGTCGCGCTCCTGGCTGCCGGTGCGGCGGCGGCCAAGGAAGAAGCGGTCGTGGTCCCGTTGATGGCAGCGACGTGGGCCCTCATCGCCCGCGCCCCCCGATGGAGCGGAGCCGCGGGAGCGATGGCCACCGCGGTGGCCGCCTTCCTGGTGCTACGAGCGCTGGTGGTCACCGGCTCGGGAGTCACCTATTTCGCGGGGCACACCTCCACAACCGTGGCGCTGACCATGGTGCGCGTGGCGGCGCTCTACGTCGAGTTGCTGGTGCTGCCGCTGCGCCTCTGCCCGTTCTACGACTGGTTCATCGTGCCGCCGGAGACGGGGCTGACGCCCATGGTCGCCCTCGGGCTCGCCACCATCGCCGCCCTGGCAGCCGCCATCGTGATCGCGCGACGCCATGTGCCCGCCGCGGCCATCGGGCTCGCCTGGATCCCTGTCGGCCTCATCCCGGTGCTGCACCTGATCCCGATCCTGAACGTCGCCGCCGAGCGCTTCCTCTACTTGCCGTCCCTGGGGTTCGCCATGGCCATCGGTGCGCTGTGTGACCGCCTCCCTCGGCGCGCGACAGCCGTCGCCGCCATCGCGTTCACCTTGTTGGCCGCCCGCACGTTGATCCGCTGGCCAGACTGGCGCGACGACCGTGCGCTCAACGAAGCGACCGCGCGCGATTTTCCCGAAACCCCGACCCCGCTTTTGAACCTGGCTGATCTCGATCTGCGCCACTCGGACGTCGCCTCGGCCACGACGCACTTGCAGGAGGCGGCGCGCCGCGCTCCGGGATGGTCGGTCCCTCTGCAGCGGCTCGGCCGACTGCCCAGCACGACGACGCCGCCGCGTTAGGCTGCCATAAATTCATCTGCTATCCTCCCCGGCGTCATCGTATTCCGTCGGTCTCTTCGTTGTGTCGAGACGTCGTCGGTGCGAATCAAATGCAGGAGAGATCGAAATGGCGAAGAAACTGTTTGTGGGGAACCTTTCGTACGCGGCGACCGAGGCCGATCTGCGCGACACCTTCGCGCAGGCGGGCGAGGTTTCCTCGGCGAAGATCATCCTCGATCGCGACACCGGCCGCTCGCGCGGCTTCGCGTTCATCGAGATGACCGACGACAACGCCGCCGCGGAAGCCATCAAGCTGTTCAACGGCCGCGAATTGCAGGGCCGCGCCCTGACCGTGCGTGAGGCCGAGGAGCGCCCGCGCACCGGTGGTGGTGGCGGCGGCGGCTACGGTGGTGGTGGTGGTGGCGGTGGTGGCGGTGGCTACGGTGGTGGCGGCGGCGGTGGTCGTGGGGGCGGTGGCGGCGGCAGCGGTGGCGGCGGTCGCAGCAACCGCTGGTAAAAGCGCCTTCAGGTCTCCGGCAGGGCGTCTGATTGTCCCTGCCGGGCACCTGGTTCGTGCCGGTGCGGATCAGACACGCCAGCCGGGCACGCTGATCGGCGCCGCCGGCGAAAACTTCGTCACGGGCTAACCCGGCTTCCGTCGTCAAGGCAGGCTGGCATTCTGCCGAGCACAATGGGGTGCGTCGTCTCGCCGTCGCGCTGATCTCCTGCGCGGCTGCCACGGCCGAGGCCGCTGCGACCCGCTCGATCTTCCTCTGGTATTCGGACGGGCAGACGTCGCCCGGCGAGGGGCCGCCGTGCAGCGGCCGGCGTCCCCCGCAGTACCGGTGCACGTTCGGCGACTCGGTCGACAGCTGCAAGCGCCAGGTCCAGACGTACCTCGACCGCTGGTACGCCGATTTCAACGTGATCTTCACCTTCACGCGGCCGACGAGCGGGGCGTACTACACCGTCGTGATCACCAGCGGCGGCGCCTGGTGCGGCCAGGAGCCCTTCGTTGCAGGCGTGGCGCCGATCGACTGCGGCGACATGCCGGGCGCCATTGCCTACGCCCTGGCATGCGGAGACAACCCGCTCCTGTGCGCTTCCACGATCGCGCAGGAACAGGCTCACCTGGTCGGCCTGGCGCACACCACCAGCCGCACGGACCTGATGTTCCCGGTGTTCCAGGCCGCGGCGGACTCGTTCGAGAATCGGTCCAGCACGACACAGGGCTCCGACTGCCGGTCGGCGCAGAACTCGCACGCCATGATGCTCGATCGTCTCGGTGCGTGGCCCGGCGGTCCGAAACCGAGTCCGTTCGCCGCAACCCCCGACGCAGGCGTCGAGGCGGGGGGCGAGCGCGACGCGGGCGGCGGTGGCGTGGTCGTCGGGGGCGCGCGGGTGGACGCCTCGGGAAGCGTCGGGCCGGGCGACGCCCTCGTCCGCGGATTTCCCGACGCGGATCCGCCGCCGCCCGATGCGGCCATCGTCAGGAGCGGAGGCGGCGGTTGCGGCGCAGGAGGGGGGCGTCCGTCGGGCGCCGCGCTGCTGTTCACGCTGCTGACGGCCGGCCTCGCGCACGCAGCCGGCCGACAGATCAGGGGCCGTCGGGATGGGCGCTGGCGAAAGCAGACTCGGCCCGCTCGTTGAACTGCACGACCCCGCGCATGACGTCCTGATACGCCAGCGTGTAGTCGATGCTGAGCACGATCAGGCCGCCCAGACCGGTGGCCAGGAGCGGCCAGTCCCGGCCCCAGCTGAGATCGTCGCGGCGGCTGTAAGCCACCGCGATGGGCGTGATGATCATCGCCATGGCGGCCAGCGCGATGGCCAGGCGCGCGCCGCCGTTCGCGTACTCGCCGACGTACATCTGCCCGAGGCCCGGAAGGATCGACCACCCGGTCGCTGTGTCCTTCGACTTCCAGGGCGAGCGCTTCGCATCGAGCGCCAGCGCGGCCAGCGGCGTGCCCGGCTGCTCGCGCGCGACGACATCGAACGCCTCGTCGCCGGATTCCCGCGGGAAGCCGCTCACGCCGACGCTGCGGTACGCCCAGCCGAGCCGGTACAGAGTCAGCGGTCGCAGCGTGGTGCCGGGATGCTCCAGCAGCAGCGTCTCCCAGAGTTGCACGGCGGCATCGCTCATCTTCAGGCGCAGGTCGACCAGATCCAGCGAGCCCGCCAGCGCCTGCAACGCCGGGAGCTCGACGGTGACAGCCGCGATCTGGGCGAGATGGACGCCGAAGCTTCGCCGCGGGAACTCGAAGCGGTAGCGGTAGAAGCCTTCGGCCTGCATGAAGAGAGCGCGCTCGGCCTCCGGAGCCGCCTCGATCCGGGCAGCGGTGCGGATAAGCCCAGCCTGCGCGTCACGGAAGACGGGATCGCCGGCGCGGATCAACAACGATGATGAGCAGCCCGTCAGGAAGAGCAGCGCAGCGACCCTCACGACGCACAGGCTAACTCACTCTATCTTCCGATGGATCACAACGTTTTCATCCGCGACTAACCTCTGCCTGTGGGTTTCCCCCCGCGGAGGTCGTCGATGCACCACCAGCGCCCCGCACTCTGCGTCTCCCTGCTCCTTGCTGCCTGCATGGGCGACATCGACGGAGGCACCGGCCACGGTGTCGACTCCGATCCGGCCAACCCGTTGCCCACGGGCAGTGGCTTCCCGACCGACCCGACGCAGCCGCCACTGACGGACGCGCCGCGGCCCAATGTACCGGGATGCACCGGAGGCATCGATCCCGGGCCGGCCGTCGCGCGCCGGCTGACGCGGTTCGAGTACGACAACACCATCCGCGACCTCCTGGGTCTGAACCTGGGACTGGCGGGGAAGGCTTTCCCCCCCGAGGAGCACCCTTTCGGCTTCGACAACACCGCAGCCGCGCTGTCGGTCTCGCCGCTCCTCGCCGAGGATTACCTGATCGCCGCCGAGACCATCGCCACCCAGGCGCTGGCGAACCTGCCGAAGATCCTCCCCTGCGATCCAGCCAGGGACGGCACCGCGGCCTGCGGGCGGAAGTTCATCCAGACGTTCGGCGCGCGTGCCTGGCGCCGTCCGCTTGCCGCCGAGGACGTCGAGCGCATGGGGAAGCTCCTCGACTGGGGCGTGACGAACGGCGACTTCAACCACGGCGTGCAACTGGCGATCGAGGCCCTGCTGCAATCGCCACAGTTCCTCTACCGGCTCGAGCTGAGCAGCACCCCCGTCGCCAGCGGCGTCGTGCGCGTCGATTCCTGGGAGATGGCCTCGCGGCTCAGCTTTCTGCTGTGGGGCTCGCTGCCTGACGACATGTTGTTCATGGCGGCGACGGCGGACCAACTGGTCACCTCAGCGCAGGTGTCGGCGCAGGCGCGGCGCATGCTGGCCGACCCACGGTTGCGGCAGATGGTCGCCCACTTCAACCAGCAGTGGCTGACCCTGGACGAGATGGGCGACCTGGAGAAGGACACGCGCATCTTCAGGACGTTCACCTCCACGGTGAAGACCTCGATGCTGGGCCAGGTGCAGCGCTTCACCGACTGGGCCATCTTCGACGGGGACGGCACGCTGCCGACCCTGTACACGTCGCCCACCACCTTCCTGAACGGCACGCTGACCACGTTTCTGGGCGTCACCGCCGGACCGACGGGCGACACGCTGGCGAAGTTCAACCTGGATGCGAAGCAGGGGGTGGGCGTGCTGACGCAGCCCGGACTGATGGCGCTCCTGGCGAAACCGGATCAGACGAACCCGATCACGCGCGGAGCGTTCGTGCGCGAGCGCGTGCTGTGCCAGGACATTCCGCCGCCGCCGGACAACCTGATGGTGATGCCGCCCAAGCTGGATCCCAACCTGACCACGCGGCAGCGCTTCGAGCAGCACCGCAAGGATCCCTCGTGCGCGGGCTGCCACGCCATGATGGATCCGATCGGGTTCGGCTTCGAGAACTACGACGCCGTCGGCAAGTACCGGACGATGGAAAATGGAAAGCCCATCGACGCCGCGGGTGAGGTCCTGGCCAGCGACGTCGGTGGGGCGTTCAACGGCGCGGCCGAGCTGGGCGGCAAGCTGGTGAAGAGCCCGATGGTCGCCGGCTGCATGGTCAAGCAGTGGTTCCGTTACGGCTACGGCCGGCCCGAACACGTCGACGGGGAGTGCAGCCTGGCGACGTTGCAGGACGCCTTCATGAAATCCAGCCTGTCGATTCGCCAGCTGATCTTGAACCTGGTGCAGACCGACGCGTTCCTCTACCGGAAGGTGGGCTCATGAATCGACGCATGTTCTTGAGAGGCGCAGGCGGTGTGAGCATCGGACTGCCGTTCCTGGAGATCATGAACCCCCGGCAGGCGAAAGCGGCGCTGGCGCCGAAGCGCTTCGTGGTGTTCAACACCTCGGGCGGCACCATCCCGAATGCCTGGCTGCCCCCGAGCGGCGGCGAGACCGACTTCACGCTGGGGCGGATCCTGTCGCCACTGCAGCCGTTCCGCGACAAGCTGGTGCTGCTCGACGGCCTGGACAACAAGGCGGCCCAGAACGGCCCGGGCAACGCTCACGGCCGCGGCCAGGGCTGCATGCTGACCGGCACCGAGCTGGTGTCCATCAACGGCAACCCGAACGCTCTCATCGGCGGCGGGATCTCCGTCGACCAGGCGATCGCCAACGTCGTCAGCAACAACGGCGGGCGGCCGCTGCCCTTCCGCTCGCTGGAGTTCGGTGTCCAGGACGGCAAGGTGGGGAACGTCGCTGGCTACACGGCGTACTCGGCAGCAAAGATGGGCCTGCCGCCGCAGAACGATCCTGCGGCGATGTTCAAGCGGATCTTCGGCGACAACATCGGCGCGGGCGCGGACAAGCTGCGCGCCGATCGCAAGTCGGTGCTGGACACGGTGCTCGGCAACTACGCCGCGCTGAAGCCGAAGCTGGGCGCGGCGGACAAGGCGATCATGGATGCGCACTTCGCGGCGGTGCGCGACGTCGAGGCGCGGCTGACGCTGCCGCCTCCTCCCGGCGCAAGCACCTGCAAACCGCCGGTGCTGGGGACGGTGCCGAGCTTCATGGTCAATGACAACTTCCCGGCGGTCGGGACGGCGCAGATGGACCTGCTGGCCGCGGCGCTGGCCTGCGACCTGACCCGCGTGGCGACCATCCAGTGGTCGCGCTCGGTCAGCCCAACGGTGTTCCGCTGGGTGGGCGCCTCGCGGGGCCATCACGACCTGTCGCACGACGCAGACGGCGTGGCTAGCACCCTGGACACATTGATCAAGATCAACAACTGGTTCGCCCAGCAGATGGCCTACCTGCTGAACAAGCTGGCGACCACGCCCGACGTCGGCGGCGGCAAGTTGATCGACAACACGCTGGTCATCTGGATCAACGAACTGGCCAAGGGGAACACGCACTCGCGGTCGAACCATCAGATCCTGCTGGCGGGCGGCGCCGGCAGCGCGATCCGGATGGGGCGCTTCCTGCGCTTTGGTTCAGTGCCGCACAACAACCTTCTTGTGTCGGTGATGAACGCCATGGGGGTGCCCGGGAACACCTTCGGCAACCCGAATTACTGCACCGGACCGCTGGCGGGGCTGTGAGATGAAATCAACCGTGCTTTGCCTGGCGCTGGCCGCCGGGTGTGGGGCGGATGCGGCGGTCCCGGACGAGCCGTCGCCCGACGGGGGCCCATCGGGCAACGCGGATGGACGCGCTGCCGCCGACATATCGATGACGGCGCCAGACATGACCTTCAGGACCGATGGCGCGCGCCCGGATGCCAACGCCATGGCGGACGTGGCGCCGCCGCCTGTGGGCGGACCCGCCCCGCCCTGCCGCTTCAATCTGTGCGAGAGCTTCGAGACCTACGACGACGGTGCCAAGCCCGATCCGGCCATCTGGCGCTCCGGCGCCGTGGCCGTCGATTCGGCGCGGGCCGCGCGCGGCAAGAAGGCACTGCACATTGTCGGCGCCAGCACGGGTGGAGCCGAGAAGTACATCCGCGAGACCAAGTTCATCCCCTCGAACGGCGGCGCCTACGGCCGCATGTTCCTCTGGGTCGAGAAGCGACCGTTCAACGTCCCGTTCCTCCACGTCAGCTACGTCGAGGTCAGCGCCGGGGCTACCGGGGGTGGCTACGATCTGCGGTACGGCAACCATTTCGCCGGCGGAGCGACCAAGCCACTGGCCTGGGGGCTGAACATCGACCCGCACACGGGGAGCGAAGGCGGGATGAGGGACAACGAACCCTTCACCGAGAAAACCTGGCACTGCGTCGAATGGTTCTTGGACCCCAAGGCGAACGAAGCGCGGTTCTGGTTCGACGGGCGCGAGAAGACCACGTTGCATTGGTTGAACAGCCGCTCCACCGATCCCAGTTATGCTTTCCCCGATTTCAAGTCGATCGCCGTGGGCGTAGCCACGTATCATCCGTCGGACATCCCGGTGGAAGCATGGATCGACGAGGTGGTCATTCACAGCGAGAGGGTCGGCTGCAACCCCTGATTGCTCGCCGTGGTTTTTTGCAACTGGCAGCGGCCGCTCCGCTGGCAGGTGCGCACGGCGGTGATCCCGTCTTCCGGTACATCGAGTCGCTGGCGCGTGCCGATGGTGGCTATGCCTGGGACGACGAGCCGGAATCGGTCCTGACGACCACCTTCGCCGCCATTGGCTGCTACCAGGTGCTCGGACGCGAACCGCCGCGCAAGGCCGAGCTCGGACGTTTTGTGCGCGCCTTTGCCTCGCAAGCGACCAAGCGCAAGGAACGGCCGCTGCGCCGCTTCGAGTTCGAGCGCGTCCAGGCGCTGCTGTGGCTGGGCGAGAAGGTGGACGACTTCCGCGACGAGGCGGCGAACTGGAAGAAGCCGTCGGACTACACCCAGCGGTACGAACGCCGCGGCAACCCCGTCTTCCAGCAGGAGGTGGGGGCGCTGCGCGCGCGACAGCTCCTGGCGGTGACGAGCGGGGAGCTGGCCTGGATCGATTACGTCACCGCGCGCCGGCGGAGCAACGGCAGTTTCAACAACACCCCTGCGAAGGATGGCGGCGACGGGCACGTCATGAACACCTGGTGGGGCCTGCAGGCCATGGAGGCGCTGGGCCTGCCGCGCAACCCGCAACCGGCGACCGTTCGCTGGTTGCAGTCTTGCCAGCGCCCCAGCGGCGCGTTCACCTGGGCGCCGAAACCGGAACTCGCGCCCGATGAGGATCTCGCGTACACGTGGGCGGCCGTCAGTGCCCTGGCCGCTCTGGATGCTGCTCCCAGGAACCGGCGAGGCGCGATCAGTTACCTGCACCTCCTGCGCAACCCCGACGGAGGCTACGGCGATCGACCGGGGCTGCCCTCCAACGTCGTGGCCACGCACCGGGCCCTGGAGGCGCTGAAGGTGCTGCAGCAATCTGCGATGCCCGCCAGGCAGAGGGCGCCGCGTGTGGAGACACCGCCCGCGAGCCTGAAGGCGTTCACCGTTCAGATCGAGGCGGCAGGACACGGCAGCCCCGCGGACGCCGTGGAGCTGGCACGGACCTTACGGATCCACCTGTGGGGCGCGAAGAACGGGCCCGCGGGATGGACGGCGCGCGCCCAGGCGCTGGCCGATGAGCGCAAGGTGCCGGTCAGCTTCTTCATGGCCGACGAGGAGTACGGCACCGACGTGCACGTGCCGGGGCTTGGCACCTACAGCCACCTGGTGGACGTGTTCGCGCCGCCGAACGTCGACTCGGGCCGTTCGATGGCCAAGGACCCGCAGCCGATCGCGTGGCCAAAATTCCGCGATCAGCGGATCGCCGCCCTGAAACGCGCCGGTGGCGGCATCTTCTGGCAGTTCAACGAGAACGAGGAGCTGACCCGCGTGCTGCTGGACGAGGCGGTCGCGCGCGGCACGTACGACGCCATCTCCAGCTTCCACTTCGGCAACGAGAACTTCCTGCACAGCCAGCCTTTCCTGAACGCCTACCGGCATCGGCTGCCGATGATCGGCCTGCAGGACGCGCACGGGCCCGAGGCCTGGTGGAATGCCGACTTCCTCACCGGGTTCCGCACCGTCTTCCTGGGCGCCGAACCGACTCTGAAGGCCTTCGTCGAGGCGCTGCGCCGACGCTGGGTGGTGTCGATCCGCCAGGACGATACGACGGGCGGGCAGCGTCGGCTGGCCGGTGGCTCGAACGAGGTGCGGGCGGCGGTGCTGGCGCGCGAGGCGGAGTGGGGATGGCAGGGACGACGGCCACTGGCCTCGGTGGTCGCGGTGACGAACGAGGCGCCGTTCGAAGTCGCGCAGCCGGCGACGGGCGTGACCGTCCGCGTGCGCACGGCGTGGAGCCACACCAACCAGGGCGCGCTCCGCCAGGAACTGGCCGCACTGGTGCGCCTGGTCGTCGACGGGCGGGAGGTTCCGACCGTCCGTAAGGAGACCAAGGCCAAGGACGCGGTCATGGACGTCTGGCACGAGCACGAGATCCCGAAGCCCGCGCCAGGAAAACACCGGGCCGACGCCACGGTGCGCGACCTGCAGTCGAAAGCGACGACCGTCGTGACCACGGAGTGGACGAGCTAGAGCCTGGCCAGCTTCTTCGGACTCCTGCTGGGCGGCGCCTTCTTCGGCTCCGGCGGCTTCAGGCGCTCGCGGATCCACCGCGCGACATCGTCGGCCACCTGCTCCCGCTCCGCGCCGTGGAACAGGTCGTGCGCGGCGCCCGGGTAGACGGTGATCGCCTTGTACTGGGACTTGGCGAGTTTCTCCAGCGCCCGGCTGTCGGCCACGCCAGCGATCTCGTCTCGGCTGCCGTGCAGCACCAGGAGCGGCACGGCGATCTCGGTGAGGCGCATGCGCAGTTCGGTCGTCGCGACCGCCAGTTCGCGTGCCAGCCGGGCCGTCCCGTCGCCGGTGTAGACCAGCGGATCGCTCTTCAGCGCCTCGACCCCGGCGCGGTCGCGCACCCGGCGGGACAGATCGGCCTTCAACGATTGTTTCTTCGGCATCAGGCTGGCGGCCATCTTCGTGCCGGCGCCGAGTTCCGCCCGCAACAGCGGCGCGCTGAGGATGAGGCCTGCGAGATTCGGCTTGCGGCGGACGGTGTGGAGCGCGCCGATGGTGCCGCCGAGATCGTGCCCCAGAACGAATAGCGGCACGCTCGCCTCGCGGTCGCTCACCCGCGCCAGGAACCGGTGGAGATCCTCGACGTAGTCCTCGAACGCTTCGACGTGCTCGCGCACGCCCTCCGAGTAGCCGTGGCCGGGCAGGTCGAACAGGTGGACCGCGATGCCCATCTCCGCCAGCGCCGTCGCCACCTCGCGGTACCGACCGCCGTGATCCTTCAGTCCATGGACGATGACCAGCGCCGCGCGCACGTTGTGCCCCGGCCGCCAGCTCTGCTCGTAGAGCCGCGTCTCCTTGGCCCCCACGAACGAACCCTGGCGGTGCTCGACCTCCGGCGAGGCACCACGCCCCCCGCCCGGCTCGCGCAGCGGAAAGTAGGGAGGCGAAGCGCACCCAGCCACGACGATGGCCCACAGGACCGCAGAACGCATACGCCGCCATCCTCCGACCAACGCCACCGCCCCGCAAGCCCGGCGTCGACGGTAGACGAGAGCGATATTATATAGTATCTATACTGCTCATGAGAGCGCTGGCGATCGAGTCTCCCGGTGAAGCACGCGTCGTCGATCACCCCGAACCCGCCGCCGGTCCGGGCGAGGTGCTGGTGCGCGTCCGCCGGGTCGGTCTGTGTGGCTCGGACCTCAACACCTTCCTGGGCAAGAACCCGATGGTGAATTACCCGCGGGTGCTCGGTCACGAGGTGGCCGGGACGATCGAGCAAGTGGGCGACGGCGTGCCCGGGACGTGGCGAGCGGGCGTGAACGTCACCTTCACGCCCTACACCGCCTGCGGCGGTTGCCCCTCGTGCCGGGTCGGACGGCGCAACGCCTGCCGCGACAACAAGACCATGGGTGTCCAGCGGCATGGAGCACTGGCGGATCTGGTGGTGGTGCCTCACGACAAGCTCTTCACCTCGTCCCTCCTCGGTCTCGACGAGCTGGCGCTGGTCGAGCCGTTCTCGGTCGGCTTCCACGCCGTCACGCGGGGGCGCGTGGGCAAGGGCGAGACGGTGCTGGTGATGGGCTGCGGCGGCGTCGGGCTGGGCGCGGTGGCGGGCGCGGCCAGCCGTGGCGCGCGGGTGATGGCGCTGGACGTGGACGACGGCAAGATCGCCCTGGCCCAGAAGGTCGGCGCGCAGATCCCGATCAACGCCGCCAAGGTCGACGCAGCGGCGATGGTCAAGGACCTGACGGGGGGCGACGGTCCCGAGGTGGTCATCGAGGCCGTCGGTTCCGTCACGACGTACCGGCAAGCGGTCGACTGGGTCGCCTACTGCGGTCGCGTGGTCTACATCGGCTACGGCAAGGAACCGGTGGCGTACGAGACCAAGCAGTTCGTGGCCAAGGAACTGGACATCATGGGCTCGCGCAACTGTCTGCACGAGTTCAGCGACGTCATCGCGTTCTTCGAGAAGAAGACCTTCGACCCGCGCATCGTCGTCTCCAGCGCCGTGTCGCTGGAAGAGGTGCCGCACGCGCTGGCTGCCTGGGCCAAGAACCCGGGCGGAACGGCGAAGATCATGGTCTCGGTCTCCTGATGGCCTTTCCGCACAAGAGCCAGAAGATCGCCGAGACCATCAGGCGCTGGTTCGCCGAGAAGCGCTTCAAGCCCGGCGATCGTTTTCCGTCGGACATGAAGCTGGCCAAGCAGTTCGGCGTCAACCACATCACCGTGCGGGCGGCGCTGAAGGGCTTCGTCGAAGCCGGGCTGCTCGACCGACGGGTGGGCGCCGGCACAGTGGTGCGCGCACAGGCCGCGAAGAACGACACAGGTACCGGTGCGGGGATGGGTAGCGCCGTGGGCGTGGCCATCCCCGACGGCTCGCACAGCTTCTACGCCGAGATCCTGCGTGCCGTCGAAGGGACGCTGCTGGGAACGGGCCGGTCGTTGCTGCTCGGTTACACCTGGGAGATCGCGCAGAGGGAGCGGCAAGTGCTGGAGGGCTGGGTGGCGCAGAACGTGAAGCACGTCATCGTCGCCGCGACGGTGCCGGATGCGTCGTTCTACGAGTCACTGCGCAAGAAGGGCGTCCGCCTGGTGTTCCTGGACCGGCGCGTGCCGGGCCTGGACCTGCCGAGCGTCACCACGCGGGACGACGAGGGTGTGAGCGCGATCGTGCGGCTGCTGGTGGCGCAGGGCCACCGCCGCATCGTGCACCTGGCCGGCCCGACGACGATCTGGACCGCGCAGGTGCGTCGCAAGATGTTCCTCGATTCGATGGAGGCCGCTGGCTGCAAGCCGAACGCGGACACGATCGTGCAAGCGGGGTTCTTCATCGAGGACGGTTACCGTGCGACGCGGGAGGTCCTGGCCGCGCGGCCTGCGCCCGAGGCCATCTTCGCCGCCAACGACCCCGCGGCCGTCGGCGCCATCCGCGCGCTCGAGGAGCATGGGCTGAAGGTGCCCGACGACGTCAGCGTGGTCGGCTACGGGGACGACGTGGATCTGAGCCGTCACTTCGGCCTGACCACCATGCGGCAGTTCCCCGAACTGATGGGCGTGGAGGCGGTGCGCCTCTTGCTGGCGCACAAGGAACTCGGCGCAGCGGATTCGGTGGAGTTGCATCCCGAGATGGTGATCCGTGCCAGCACGGCCGCGCCGCGCTCGGTGCGCAGCGGCTCCCGATCGGTGGCAGCCACGGTATAACGAGACGCAGTATCTGAAGATTTGCCGGATTGTGGCTTGGAGGTCGGCCCTAACCGCCCCATACCAAGATTACGGTGGGGCGAACAGTTTTGGTCGTGGAGGATGATCGCGAGCTCTCTGACACGCTCGCGGAAGTCTTGAGGGAATACGAGTACCGCGTCGAATGCGCTCATGATGGTGCGGCGGCGCTGGACCGGCTGCGGCAGGAGAGGCCGACGGCGATTGTGCTCGATCTGAGGATGCCCGGGATGAGTGGACTGGAGTTCCTGGCACTGCGCGCCACCGACGGTGCGCTTTCCCAGATCCCGGTCATCGTCCTGAGCGCCGATCGGGACATGAGCATGCAAGCCAGGTCACTGAACGCGGACGCGGTGCTGCAGAAGCCGGTGCATCTGTTCCTGCTGGTGGACGCGATTCAGCGGGTGCAGGGCGCCAGCGACGCGCGCGTCTGATCTTCCGCCCGGGCCTTTGGCGCGCTAGCATGCGCGTCGTGGCGTACGAGGAAGAGTTCGTCTACAGACGGCCGCAGGGATCGCCCATTCCCGCGGCGATCATCACCTCCGTGCTGACGACAGTCGCGGTGTACTTCGGGCTGCGGTTTGCCGAGCAGCAGGGTCTCTTGCCGGGCGGCAGGAAGCAGCAGGACTCGGCCGAGGTGCCCTCGCTGCTGGGGATGAAGCCGGAACAGGCACGCGAGATCCTGCGCGGACGCGACCTCCTGCTGAACCTGGCGGGCGAGAAGGACGACGCTCAGTACCCCGCGGGGTCGATCGCGGCACAGATGCCGCTACCAGGGTCGCAAGTTGCTCGTGGGTCCGCGGTGCAGACGACGGTGTCGCAGGGGGCGAAGCAACTCCAGGTGCCGAACCTGATCGGATTGCCGATCGCCGAGGCGCTGAAGCAACTGGCCACCGCCGGGATCCCCGTCGGCGCGCAGACCTCTGTTGCCCACGCCACGGCCGCCGTGGGCGTGGTGACCCAGACGACTCCGGTGGGAGGCGCGCCGGTTGCCGTGAAAGAGACGGTGGCCCTGGTGGTGTCGGCGGGGCCTGCACAGAAGTCGGTCCCGAAGGTGACCGGCCTCAGCCTGAAGAAAGCGCGCGAGGCGATCCAGGCCGAGGGTCTCGTGGTGGGGAAGATCCGCTACATAAGCGACGGCGACGAGCCGAGCGGCGTCATGGAGCAGAAACCAGCCACCGGCACGGCGGTCGCGGCGGGCACCGCCGTCGATCTCCTCGTCAATGATTAGATCGGGACCCTGAGAGGGTCCCGCGTCCCCCGCGATGGGCTCATGCGGGCAAAGCCCGCACGAGCCCGACGCGATAGGATCGGGTCATCGGTGGGTCGCGGTGAACTGGTACTTGCCGGCGCCAATGGCGTAGCCGCCGTCGGCCAGCCTGGTGACGCCCGGGTCGGCCTTGCCGCTGGCGTACGGCAGGTAGACCTTGGCGCGGGTGTTCATCGGGACCTCGAGTTGCAGACGGAAGATCTTGCCGTCGAGCTTCCAGGAACTGACCACGCGACCCTTGATGGACCGGTACTCGGCGCGTGCGTGGGTGAGGCCCCCGCCCGGTACCGGGCGCACCACCAGCTCCTCGTAGCCGGGGCTGGCGCTGTCGATGCCGCCGATCGTGCGGTACATCCACTCGCCGACGGAGCCGAGGGAGTAGTGGTTGAAGGAGTTCATCGCCGGTGTCTGGAACCCCTTGTCGTGCGTCCAGCCGTCCCAGCGCTCCCAGATCGTCGTCGCGCCCTGGCGGATCGAGTAACCCCAAGACGGGAAGGTGTCATTCATCAGCAACTTGTAGGCGACCTCCGTCTGTCCGTTCTCGGTGAGCGCCGGTAGCAGGTGGCCGACGCCCAGGAAGCCCGTCGACAGGTGCCAGTCTCGTTCCTTGATCAGCGTCACCAGCCGCTCAATCGCCGCGGGCCGCGCCGCCTCGGGCAGCAGATCCCAGCGCAACGCCAGCACGTACACGGTCTGGGTGTCGCCCTTGATCCGCCCGTCCGCGCCCACATACGCCCTCTGGAAAGCGGCACGGATGTCCCCGAACAGCTTCTCGTACCGGGCGGCGTCCTCGTCCTTGCCCAGCACGCGCGCGATCCGGCCCACGAGCCGCGTGGTCTGCGCGAAGTACTGGGTGGCGATCACGCCCTTGTCGGTGTCCGCCTTGATCGACAGCCAGTCGCCGTAGTTGTTGTTGACGCGTTTGACCCAGAGCAGGTCGGGGTTGCCGCCGCGGACATACTCGATCCACCGGGTCATCGCTCCGTAGTGCTTCTCGAGGATGCGGCGGTCGCCGTAGCACTGGTACATGGTCCAGGGAACGATGACGCCCGCGTCGCCCCAGGCTGGCGAGCCGTCGCCCAGCGGCCCGATCCGCGGCACCACATCGGAGAACGCCCCCTCCTTCGATTGCGAATCCTCGACGTCGTCCATCCACTTGGTGAAGAACGCCGTCACGTCCATGTTGAAGCAGGCGGTGCCCGCGAAGATCTGGGCGTCACCCATCCAGCCGAGGCGCTCGTCGCGCTGCGGGCAGTCCGTGGGGACACTGAGGAAGTTCCCCTTCTGGCCCCACACGATGTTGTGCTGAAGCTGGTTCAGCATCGCGTTCGAGGTGACGAGACTCCCGATGGCAGGCATGTCCGAGTGCGCGACCCGGCCGGTGATCGTCGTCAGCGTCGGCTTGGCTGCCAGGCCCTTGACCTCGACGTAGCGGAAGCCGTGGAATGTGAAGCGCGGCTCCCAGGTCTCGTCTCCCTGGCCCTTGCCGGCCAGCACGAAGCGGTCGGTGACTTTGATGGCACGGAGGTTCTCCGTGTAGATGGTGCCGTCGGGGTTCAGCATCTCGGCGAAGCGGAGTTGCACCGCTGTGCCGGACGGGCCGCGCGTCCGCAGCTTCACCCAGCCGACCATGTTCTGACCCATGTCGAAGACGAAGGTCCCGGGCCGGGGCTCGGTGATCGTCTTGGGCTTCAGCTCGCCCATCACCCGGACCGGCGGGCCCACGTCGGCGACGACGTTGCGCTTCGACTCGTCGAACGTCTCGGCGGTCTTCCAGCCGGCGTCGTCGAACTTCGCCGTGTCCCAGCCGGGCATCTCCTTGCGGGCGTCATGGCTCTCGCCGTCCATCAGATCGGCGCTGACGATCGGCCCGAAGCTGGCCTTCCATGATCCGTCGGAGGCGACGACCGTGCGGCTGCCGTCGGTGTGCTCGACCTCCAGTTGCGCGCGGACGCGCTGCGGATCCTTGCCCCACAGGTCGTGGCTGGAGGTCATCCAGCCGACGCGACCGGCGTACCAGCCCTCGGCGACGATGGCGCCGATGGCGTTCGGTCCTCGCTTGACCAGCCCGGTGACATCGTAGGTCTGGTACAGCACGCGGCGGTTGTAGTCGGTGAAGCCGGGTGCCAGGTGGAGGTCGCCGACACGCTTGCCGTTGATCGACGCCTCGTAGACACCGAGTGCGGTGGCGTACAGGCGCGCGCGGCGGATCGGCTTGTCGATGGTGAATGCCTTCCGCGCGTAGGACGGCGCCGAGATCACCTGCGCGCGGGTCTGCGACGCCTTGAGCGCCGCCCACTGACCCTCGCCAAACGCGGCGATGTCGCGCACCGGCGCCCAGCGGGCGTCGTCGAAGGAGGCGTCCATCCAGCCGGGTTGCCGCGTCTGGGAGCCCTTCCAGTCGCCGTCGGTGTTGACGACCACCGGCGCCGCGCCGTCGAGTTGCACACGCAGCTGCCCGGCCAGCCCCACCCCACCCCCTTTTCGCCGCAGCTGCAACGCCAGGGCGTTCTCGCCAGGGATCAGCAGATCGCGCACATCGATCTTCTCCAGAAACTTCCAGTCGCGGGCGCCGCCGGCCAGCGCGCCGTTCACCCACAGGATGAACTGGTCGGCGCCGGAGAGCATGAACACCGCGCCCTGGATCGGGCCGGCCGGGAGCGTGAACCGACGGCGCACGAAACGCTCGGCGGCGTGGGGACCGCTCTCCGGCTGTGCATCGGCGACGCCGATCCAGCGCACCGGCTTCGGATCGAACACCACCGTGTCGCTCGCCTGCGGAGCAGTCAGGCCGATCCAGCCTGCCTTCCACTCCTTGGGATCGAGAAGCCCGTTCTCCCAGGAGGCGACGGGACCGTCGGCCGCAGCGCCGGTGTCGTCCCAGATCTTCACGCGCCAGAACACCTGATCGCGCGCGGCCAGCGCCGGTCCGCCGTAGCCGACGTGAGCCGACTGCGCCGACTCGACGCGCCCCGAGTCCCACACCTCGCCCCGCCCGGCCATGGCTGCCTGGCGGCTGCGCGCAACGACGATCCTGTACGCCACCTGACGCGCGCCTCGACGGGGCGACGCCAGCTCCCACGAGAGGCGCGGACGCGCCACCTCGATGCCGAGCGGATCGGTCAGGAACTCGCAGCGCGGGTGGCTGACGGTGAAGGACGCCGCCTGCGCGCTGGTGGCCACGGCCAGCACGACGAGGAACACGAGTCGTAGCATTGTCCCATGCTAATTCGTTTTTGCTCTGATGTCACCCCGGACTTCGGGCGGGGGTAGACTGGGCTGATGCGCCCCCTGGATCTCCTTGCCGTGGCCCGACGGCTGATGCACGACGCCGGCTTCGAGCCGGATTTCGGCGCCGCGGTGGCCGCGGAGGCACGCCGGGCCGTGCCACCGACCACGGACGGCGTGCGCGATCTGCGGACCATGCTCTGGTCGTCGATCGACAACCACACCTCGCGCGACCTGGATCAGGTCGAGTGGGCGGAGCGGCTGGGCCCGGACCGCGCCCGCCTGATGATCGGCCTGGCAGACGTCGATGCACTGGCACCCATCGGATCGGGACTGGACGGTCACGCCAGCGTCAACACCACCAGCGTCTACCTGGGCGTGGCTACCTTCCCGATGCTCCCGGTTCCGCTCTCCGAAGGGTTGACCTCGCTGCTCGAGGGCGAGGACCGCCTGGCGATCGTCGTGGAGAGGGTGGTGACCGCCGCCGGCGAGGTAGAGAACCCGCAGCTGCACCGGGCGCTGGTGCGCAACCACGCCAAGCTGACCTACGAGGAAATCGGGCGCTTTCTCGACGGAGAGGGGCCACCTCCGGCGAACCCCGACCTCGAGGCGCAGATCCGTCTGCAGGACGAGATCGGCCGATGGTTGAAAGGAGCGCGCCAGCAGCGGGGCGCCCTGACGCTCGAGACGATCGAGGCCCACCCTGTGGTCAGCGACGGCAAGGTGGTGAACCTCGAGTTGACCCGCAAGAGCCGTGCGCGCGAGATCATCGAGGACTTCATGCTGGCGGCGAACGCGGCCATCGCTGGCTTTTTCGAGGCACGCGACACGTCCTGGATCCGGCGGATGGTGCGTGCTCCGAAGCGCTGGGAGCGCATCGTCGAGCTGGCGGCTGGCCTGGGCGAGACGCTGCCGGCGATCCCGAACGCGCCGGCGCTGGCGACGTTCTTGTCCCGCCGCCGTGCGACGGATCCGACGCGCTTCGTGGAGCTGTCGCTGTCGGTGGTGAAGCTGCTCGGCCCCGGGATCTACGTGCTGGAGCGCGCCGGCGAGGACCTGGAAGGGCACTTCGGCCTGGCGGTGCAGGACTACACGCACTCGACGGCGCCGAACCGACGCTACGCGGACCTGGTCACGCAGCGGCTGTTGAAGGCGGCCCTGGCGGGGCTGCCCGTACCGTACGACGACGGCCAGCTGGGGGCCATCGCCGACCGATGCACGCACATGGAAGACGGCGCTCGCAAGGTCGAACGCCGGATGCGCAAGGTCGCGGCCGCGGCGATGCTCGCGCCACGCGTGGGCGAGACGTTCGAGGCCGTCATCACAGGCGCGAAACCCGACGGGACATACGCACGGCTCCTGCAGCCCCCGGCGGAAGGGCGGGTGGTGCGCGGCGAGGCCGGCCTCGACGTCGGCGACCGGGTCAAGGTGCGCCTCATCGGCACCGATCCCGACCGTGGCTTCATAGATTTCGTGCTACAAGCCGGCCCATGACCGCGACCGACGTGATGGGCATGTTCCGCGTCGACGGGAAGACCGCCTGGGTGACGGGCGGGACCAAGGGTCTGGGCCAGGTGATGGCGGGTGCGCTCGCGCAGGCCGGAGCCAACCTGGTGATCACCAGCCGTCACGAGGCCGAAGCAGCCGAAGCGGCGGCCGAGCTGGCGCGCGCGCACGGACGGCGCGCCTTCGGCATGGCTGCAGACGTCATCGACGAGGTCGCGGTGAACGCGGTCGTCGCCCGCGCCGATCGCGAGCTGGGCGGCATCGACATCCTGGTCAACAACGCCGGCATCACCTTCCGCAAGCCCACGGTCGAGCACCCGCTGGACGAGTGGCGCAAGGTCATCGATGTGAACCTGACGGGGCCGTTTCTCGCCTCGAAGGCGGTGATCCCGGGGATGACGAAGAAGGGCTGGGGCCGGGTGATCCACCTGTCCAGCGTCTTCGGCATCGTCGGTATGCCCGGCCGGCCCGCGTACGTCGCCAGCAAGGGCGCGGTGGTGCAACTGGCGCGCGCCCAGGCGCTGGAACTGGCGAAGAGCGGCGTCACCGTGAACGCCATCTGCCCCGGCCCTTTCGCCACGCCGATGAACAAGGCGCTGCTGGAGGACCCGCAGAAGTATCAGGAGTTCGTCTCGCGCATCCCGATGGGCCGCTGGGGCGAGCTGCCCGAGATTGCCGGCGCCGTGGTGTTCCTGGCCTCCCATGCCGCCAGCTACCTGACCGGCGTCGTCCTGCCGGTCGACGGCGGCTGGACCGCGCAGTAGACACGCTAATTCGAAATAGCTTAGACTCGTCGACCATGGGTCATACCAGACGGAACTTCCTCGGCGGCGCGATGGTGGCGGGGACAGGTGTCGCCGTCGCCGGCCCTGCGCCGCGCGGCGGCCTGCTGGAGGCGCGCATCGCGCTGGCCCATCGCCGGCTGACCGGCCCCGGCTTCCCGGAGTTCACATCCGACTTCGTGCTGGCCGACGTCAACCTGGATCCGAAGTACCCGCGACTTTACGCCGAGTTCTCGGGCGATCTGTCGGGGCGCTACGTCGAGGCGCTGGCGCTCCACTCGCCCGATGCGGCGCTGAAGGTCGAGCCGCTCCTCCGCAAGCTGCTGACCTACCAGCGTCCGGACGGCCGCTTCGGCGACGCCGCGGTGTCGTTCGCCGATCCGGCGAAGATCGACAAGCCGCACATGGCGCTTCTGTGGGGCAATGGACGGCTGCTCGTG
The DNA here is from genome assembly GCA_031423255.1 of Myxococcales bacterium. GTDB lineage: Bacteria > Myxococcota_A > Polyangia > Fen-1088 > Fen-1088 > JANPFD01. The sequence continues at coordinate 296,558 of JANPFD010000113.1, forward strand.
GGGCTGGTCGCTCATCAGCAGGTGCGGCCCGGCGCCGCGTTGCTGGCGGCCGCGCGCAAGCTGGGCGACTTCCTGCTGGGCGTGCGCGCACAATGCAGCCGGCCCGAGGTGTCCGAACGCCTGAAGGTGCTGGGAGCGCACGGGATCATCTGCTTCACGCAGCTGATCGAGCCTCTGGTGATGCTGTCGCAGGCGACGGGCGACAAGCGCTACCTCGAGGCCGCTCGCGCCATCGCCTTCCTGCTTCCCGACCGAGGTGTCCAGCACAGCCATGGCTACCTGTCGACGCTGCGTGGAGTGCTGATGCTGCACGAGGCGGCCCCGGAGCCGAAGCTGCTGGCCTTCGTCGAGGAACGATTCGCCGATCTCGTGCGTTCGCCGGACTACCTGACCTTCGGCGGCGTCATGGAGTTCTTCGGCTCGGCGACGCCCGGCCTTTCGTTCGAGGATCTGCGGCGCCTGTACGAGTTCGCGGAGAAAGACCCGCAGGACGAAGGCTGCTCCGAGGCCGATTTCCTTCGCCTGGCGCTGCAGCTGTGGCGCGTGACCGGCAAGGCAGAGCACCTCGAACGCGCAGAGCGGTGCCTCTACAACCAGTTCCTGTCCAACCAGTTCCACACCGGCGACTTCGGGCACCGACCGGTCTTCCTGCACGGCTTCCGGGCAGCGCCGCAGGTGGGCATGGCCTGGTGGTGCTGCTCGATGCACGGCCCGCGCGCCCTCTACGACGTGCGCCAGGCGCTGGCCGCGCGGCGCAAAGGTGTCGTCGGCATCGATCTGTTCCTCGACGGCCGCTGGTCCGACAAGGGACTCTCGCTGGCGATGGAGCCACTGCCCCAAGACAAGTTCCGGATCACGGTTCTGGCGGCGCCGGCACAAGCGACCCCGATCGCGGTCAGACGGCCGTCATGGGCGACGAGCACGCAGGTGGCGCTGAACGGGAAGACGGCGGACGACGCAGTCATCGATCGACGCTGGCGGAAGGGCGATCGCATCGACGTGGCGTTCGATCTCGCGGCGCGGATCGAGACGCGCGACCGTCGGGTGATCGACGTCGCGCAGCTCGGCACCGAACCGCAGGAGGGCGCGCTGTTCTACGGGCCGTGGCTGATGGGGGTACACGAGGCGGAGGAGCCGCTCTTCTTCCGACGGCCGTGGGCTTTCCGCAAACCGAACAACGACAACGTCGTGCGCCTGCCGGCGAAGCTGGCCAGCGCGCGTGTGCCGCCGCATCCCATGGGCGACGCGCTGCCACCGCTGCCCGTGCAGTGCCGGGTGAAGTACAGCCATGGCGGCTGGCCGCAGGCAGCCGAGGTGACGCTTCGCCCGATCGCCGCGCAGTCGGCCGTGGCTACCCAGCAGACGCTGGCGATCTGGCTCCCTTACGCACGTGGGTAGAGGCCCAAGAGCGGCGTGCTGCCGGGGTGCAGGTGATCGATCACCGCCTGCATGCGCTTGCGAGTCCCGTCCTCCTTCGCCGGCCGCTCCTCGAAGCGGCTGCTGACGTCGACGAACGTGCCGTCGTCGTACAGCTTGAAGCGGCGGTCGCGCACGAAACGTCGGGTGGGGTACTCCACCTTGTTCGGGCCAGACTGGAAATGGCACAAGGCCCACTCGCGGCGGGGACCCGGCCGCTCGAATAGCTCGGGCAACAAGCTTCGCCCGTCGGTGAGCGGCCACGACGCGCCCGTCAGCTCCATCAGCGTGGGAAGGACGTCGCTGGCGTCCGCGAGTTCCTCTGTGACCCGGCCGCCCTGCACGCGCCCTTTCCAGCTGGCGATGAACGGCACGCGCGTCCCGGCGTCCGACATGTCGCCCTTGCCGCCGGGGACGACCCGCTCGCCCATCCGGCTGGTGATGCGGCGGTCGGTTCCGTTGTCAGTGGTGAACAGGACGAGCGTGTTCTCCCGTAGCCCGAGGTCGTCGAGCCGGCGCAACATCTTGCCGACCGTCCGATCCATGTAAGCCACCATCGCCGGAAAGTATTCGGGCTTGTCGCCGAAGCGGTCAGTCTGGAAGGACCGGATGATTGGCGGCGGATCGAACGGCCCGTGGGTCAGCGCCATCGGGTAGTAGGCGAAGAACGGGTCATTCCGATGGCGTTCGATGAAGCGCAGGATGAAATCAGAGAAGAGGTCGTCGCCGTACAGGCCCTTGGTGTCGGTGCGCAGCTGGCCGTTCTCGTCGTACGCCGGATCGCCATAGCGCGAGCCCTTGTCCTCGGTGTGCCAGGCGTGCCACAGCGCGTACTCGTCGAAGCCGCAGGCCGTGGGCGGAGTCCCCTTTCCTCGCCAGGAGGCGTACGGGCTCTCCGGCAGGTCGTAGCCGTAGAACTGCCACTTGCCAGCGATGCAGGTGCGGTACCCCGCCGCCTTCATCAGGTGTCCGAAGGTCCGCTCGCGCGGCTCGAGAATGCCGAACGCGGTGTAGTTGCGAAAGCCGTACTGTCCCGTCATCAGCTGCACGCGGCTGGGCGTGCACAGCGGCGGCGTGTAGTAGTGCTCGAAGCGGACGCCCGAACGCGCCAGCTCGTCCAGGTTCGGCGTGTCGTACGAAGTGCCGCCGTAACTGCGCACGCACTCGGAGCCCATGTCATCCGCCAGGATGAACAGGACATTGGGGCGATCCGAGCCGGTGCGCCGCGACGCGAAGGGAGCAGCGCAAGCGCCAAGGCCGGTGACCGCGGTGGCCTTCAGGAGATCTCGTCGAATCACGGGATCGAGATGCTATAGGATGCGCGGCCGGGATGGGACTGCTCGTTGTCCTGGCGCTCGCCCTGTCGGCGGCCGACGAGCAGGCGACGTTCAAGCTGCAGAGCGGCTTCCGCGCCGAGCTGGTCGCCAGCGAGCCGATGGTCCAGGACCCGGTGGCTCTGACCTTCGACGAGGAGGGCCGGATCTGGGTGGTGGAGATGCGTGGCTTCATGCCGGACGTCGCCGGCACCGGTGAGAACGAGCCGGTCGGGCGAATCACCATCCTCGAGGACACCGACGATGACGGCCGCGCCGATCGCCGCACGGTGTTCCTGGACCACCTGGTGATGCCCAGGGCAATCGCGGTGACCCGAGGCGGCGCGCTGGTGGTTCACGGGAACAAGCTCTGGATGGCCCACGATCGCGACGGCGACGGCCGCGCGGACAACCAGTCTTTGATCGACCCCACCTACATGCACGGCGGAAACCCCGAGCACCAGGCGAACGGCCTGCTACGCGCGATGGACAACTGGATCTACAGCGCCAAGTCCACGACCCGCTACCGGCGCGACGGCGAGCGGTGGAAGAAAGACCAGACCGAGTTCCGCGGGCAGTGGGGGATGACCCAGGACGATCTCGGGCGGCTCTTCTACAACTACAACTACGATCAGCTCCGCGCCGATCTGGTGCCGCCCAATGCCATCTCTCGAAACCCGCACAACCCGACGACACGCGGGATCAACGTACAGGTCACCGTCGACCAGAGGGTGTTCCCGGCGCATCCGACGCCGGCCGTGAACCGCGGCTACCGGCCGAACACGCTCGACGAAAAGGGACGCCTGCGAGCGGTGACCTCGGCGAGCGCGCCACTCGTGTACCGGGGTGACCTGTTTCCTGCGGAGTTCCGGGGCAACGTCTTCGTCTGCGAACCCGCAGGCAACTTGATCAAGCGCAACATCGTGAAGCTGGTTGGACTGCGCTTCGAGACCGTCTTCCCGTACGAGGATCTGGACTTCTTCACCTCGACGGACGAGCGCTTCCGGCCCGTGAACGCGCACCTGGGACCCGACGGGGCGATCTACGTCGCCGACATGTACCGGGGCATCATTCAGCACCGCGAGTACATCACCCCGTACCTGCGCCAGCAGATCCAGTCGCGCCACCTCGACCGGCCGGTACACCTGGGGCGCATCTGGCGTGTCGTGGGACCCGAGGGGCGGCGCCGCGGCATGAAGCCACACCTCGGCGCGGCGACGGATGCGCAACTGGTGGCGACGTTGTCCCACGCGAACGGCTGGTGGCGCGACACCGCCCAGCGCCTGCTGGTCGAGCGGAAAGCGCGCGCGGCGATCCCGGCGTTGCTGACGATCGCGCTCCAGGGAAAGGATCCGCTGGCGCGTGTGCATGCTCTGTGGACGCTGGAGGCGCTGCGACCCGGGCGTCCGGAACGCCTGCTGTCCCTCATCAAGGAGGAGGATCCGGCGGTGAAGGTCGCCGCCATCCGGGTGCTGGAGTCCTTGCAGGTGAAGGGACTGGTGCAAAGTCTGGAATCGTTACCGCCGTCGGCGCCGCCCCAGGTCTTGCTCCAGGTGGCCCTGACGCTCGGCCGCTTCACGCGCGGAGCGCAGGGGATACCCGTCCTCGCTCGGATCATGGTTGCCCAGGGAGCCGATCCGCTGGTCCGGGATGCGGTGCTGAGCGGCCTCGCCGGACGCGAGCTGGAATTTCTCGAGCTGCTCCTCCTGCACGTGCGTGACGAGACGCTGGCCCCGGCGATCCAGGCGGTGGCGAGCGCGGTGGTGCGGCAAGCGCAGCCGGTCCGCGTCGAGCGACTGCTGGCGCTGGCGGGCAACCAGAGCGGCGATTCGATGTGGCGAGCCCGGGCCATGCTGGGCGGCCTCGTCGAGAACATGGTGCACCTCGAGGCGAAGCCGCTGCGGCTGCCCCGCGCCCCCGCAGTCCTCGACCGCCTGGAGCGGGACGCCAGGCTGGCATCGCTTGTCGGGCGGGCGCGGCCGCTCCTGGCGTGGCCGGGGCACGAGCCGCCCGCCGCGCCCACCGTCGACAGATCGAGGAAGCCGGAGACTGCCGACATGCGCACCGGACGGGAGACGTACCTGGCCAGCTGCGCTCCTTGCCACGGGCAGAGGGGCGAAGGCATCGAACCGATGGCGCCCCCGCTCGTCGGATCCGAATGGGTGCGAGGCTCGTCCGAACGCCTGATTCGCATCGTGCTGTTCGGCATGGAGGGGCCGATTCACGTGCGGGGTGAGAAATACGAGCCGCCGCGGATCATGCCAAACATGCCGGCCGTGGAAGGCTTCGTCGACGACGTCCTGGCCGACACGCTCACCTACGTCCGGAGTGTGTTCGGCAGGGGAGCAACCGAGGTCGAGACGTCCCAGGTTCGTTCGGTGAGGGATGAAACGGCGAAGCGCGATGCGCCTTATACAGAAGAGGAGCTGCTGAAAATCAAATGAAGCCCACCATCATCGCGGTACTTCTGCTCGGATCCAGCCTGGCGCGCGCGCAGGACAGGCCGAACATCCTTTGGCTGACCACCGAGGACATCTCGCCCCATATCGGCAGCTTCGGCGACACCTACGCGGTGACACCAACGATCGATCGCCTGGCAGCCGAGGGCGTGCGCTACCTGAATGCCTTCGCCGCGATCGGCGTCTGCGCCCCGTCACGCTCGTCGCTCATCATGGGCACCTACGCGCCTTCGGTCGGGACGCAGCACATGCGCTCGAAGATCAAGCTGCCGGCCTCGGTGAAGCTGTACAGCCAGCTCCTGCGCGAGGCGGGCTACTACACGACGAACAACAGCAAAGAAGACTACAACCTGTCGAACCGGCCCAAGGACGCCTGGGACGATTCGAGCAACAAGGCCCACTGGCGCAACCGCAAGGATAAAAAGCAGCCGTTCTTCGCGGTGTTCAACTTCGTCAGCACACACGAGAGCCAGATCCGGCTGTCAGACGGCGAGCTGAAGGCGCGCACCGCCGGGTTCACGGCGCACGAGCGGCACGATCCGGCGCTGGCGCCGATCCCGCCCTATCACCCCGACACGCCCGAGGTGCGGCTGGACTGGGCGCGCTACGCAGACAACATCACCTTCATGGACAAGCAGGTCGCCGGCAAGCTGCAGGAACTGGCGGCCGACGGCCTGACCGACGACACCATCATCTTCTTCTACTCGGACCACGGGGCAGGAATGCCGCGATCGAAGCGGTGGCTGTACGATTCGAGCCTGCACGTACCGTTCATCGTGAAGTTCGGCAAGCGGTGGACAAAGCTGGCGCCGGCTGCGCCTGGCAGCACGACCGATCGGCTGATCAACCTGACGGACGCGGGGCCAACGGCGCTCTCGCTGGCGGGGGCGTCCATCCCGGCGTACATGCAGGGGCGGGCTTTCTTGGGCGCCAAGGCGGCGCCGGCATCGGAGTACGTCTACGGATTCCGTGACCGGATGGACGAGCGCTACGACATGCTGCGCACGGCGCGCGACAAGCGTTACCGCTACATCCGCAACTACATGCCGCACCGGATCTGGGCCCAGCACGTCTCGTACATGTACGAGATGCCGACGATGCAGGTGTGGCAAAAACTGTTCGACGGCGGGAAGCTCGTCGGCGCGCAGAAGATCTTCTTCCAGCAGAAGCCGGCCGAAGAGCTGTACGACACCTGGGCCGACCCGCACGAGGTGACCAATCTGGCGGCCAGCGCCGACCATCGCGCCGTGCTGGATCGGATGCGCGGGGCGTTGAACCGCTGGCAACTGGAGATCCACGACACCGGGTTCATGCCCGAGGGCGAGATGCACGCGCGTGTCGGCGACGGCACGCCGTACGATCTGGCGCGCGATCCGGCGCGCTATGACCTGCCGCGCATTCTCGAGACGGCCGACCTGGCCACCCGGCGGGATCCGAAGCAGGTCGGCAAGCTGGCGACTCTCCTTGGTGACAAGGACAGCGTCGTCCGCTACTGGGGCGCGACCGGACTGGCGGCGCTCGGGGACAAGGCGCGTCCGGCGACGGCGGCGCTGCGCAAGGCGCTGACCGACAGCGCACCGGACGTGCGCATCGCCGCGGCCGAGGCGCTGTGCAACCTGGATCAGACGGCGGCGGCGCTACCGGTGCTCGCGGCAGCGATGAAGGACAGATCCGAGCCGGTCCGCCTGCACGCCGTCAACGTGCTCTCGCTGCTGGGCGACCGGGTCCGTCCGCTGCTGCCCGAGCTGAAAGCCGCCGTGAAGGCCGAACCGGACGAGACCTACCCGGGGCGGGTTCTGCCGTGGCTGGTGAAGAAGCTCGGCGGCTGATACTTTCAGGCGCCGAATGACCAGCCGCGCCACGGTGATCTTGATCGCAGCGGCGATCGCCTCGCCGTCGATGGCGCGCGCCCAGGAGGCGAAGGGGTTCGCGCTCGACAGGTTCGAGCCATCGGGCGGCGGTAGCGACTGGTTCTCGCTCGAATCCGTGGATTTCTACGGCCACGGGCACGGCACCCTGGGGGTGTGGGGCGACTGGGCGTGGAAGCCCCTGGTCCTTTACGACGCGAACGACAAGGAGGTCGCGTCCATCGTCGATCAGCAGCTGTTCCTTCATGCCGTCGGATCCGTCACCCTGTTCGAGCGGCTGCGCCTCGGCGCGAGCCTACCGTTCGTCGCCCATCAGCCGGGCATGGCTGGCGGGACGCCCGGAACGAGCTTCCCCAAACCGGAGGGCTCGGGGATCGGCGACGTACGGCTCGGAATCGACCTACGGCTCGTGGGCGATCCGGGTGACGGCTTCAGGCTGGCGTTGGGCGGTTTCGTCTACATCCCCACCGGCGACCGCAAGCGCTACACCAGTGACGGGAACCTGCGCGCCTCCCCGCACCTTCTGGCAGCGGGCGATCTGGGGCCGGTCGCCTGGGCGCTGCGGGCCGGTCTGCAGATCCGACCCCAGTCAGGAAAAGACGCCTTCGGGGACGTGGCTCTGGGCAACTCGATCGACGGCGGCCTCGCGCTCGGCATCCGGCCCACCGACGGCCTCCTCATCGGACCCGAGGTCTACGGCACCAGTTCCTTCGTCGACGGTAGCCTGCTGGAGACGCGGGCGACGCCCCTCGAGGTCCTGTTCGGTGTGCACCTGGTAGTCGCCGACGACTGGCGTCTGGCCGCCGGAGCCGCGCCCGGCCTGAACCGCGGCATCGGCGAGCCCCAGTTGCGCGTCGTCGCTCGCATCGAGTATGCGCCTGCCCCGCCCCGCGAAGAGCCGCGGCCCGAGCGTCCGGAGCCTCCGCCTCCGCCTCCTCCGCCCAGGGACGAGCCACCGCCGCCGCCGCCAGTTCCCGACGCAGACAAGGACGGTATCCCCGACACCGAGGACACTTGCCCGGACGTCCCCGGCAAGAAGACGGGAGACCCTCTCACGAACGGTTGTGACGATCGCGACGGCGACGGGATCTTCGATCCACTCGACGCCTGCCCGAAGGACGTGGGCCCGGCGGATCCCGATCCGAAGAAGAACGGTTGCCCGGTGGCCCGCGTCGAACGCGGCCAGATCAGGATCCTGGAGCAGGTGAAGTTCAAGACGGGCAGCGCCGTCATCCTGCCAGAGAGCGACGTCATCCTCGAAGCGGTCGCCAAGGTGCTCGCCGAGCACGGGGAGATCAAGAAGATGCGGGTCGAGGGGCACACCGACAACCGGGGTACATTGGCCTACAACAAGCGCCTCAGCACCCAGCGGGCTGCGGCCGTCGTGAACTGGCTGGTGGTCCACGGCACCGAGAAGTCCCGTCTGACGGCGCAGGGTTACGGCCCGACCCGGCCGATCGCCACCAACAAGACCGAGGACGGCCGGCGCGAGAACCGCCGGGTCGAGTTCCACATCATCGACCCGGCACAGCCGGACGAGGCGCCTTAGGATGAAGGGGATGTTGCGTGCCCTGATCGCTCTCGGCGTATTTCTGGTGCCGACCTGGGTGCTGGCGGCGCCCGCGTTGCGGTTCACCGTCGATCAGCGTGGGGACTTCGTCATCCTGGGCAACACCTCCGGACACGACTGCGCCAACGGAGTGCCAGCGCCCGTGGTGGGGGCGGTCGGGAACTGCGGCACCAATGCCGGGGAGACGTCACCCGACGTCTTCTGGCGCAGCGACGCACCGGCCGCCGGCGGCGCCACCGCGAACACCACCGTCACCGCCGCCGCGGCCCGCAGCACCGCCATTCTCCGCCTGCCCGCCGCTGCCACCGTCAGCTACGCACGGCTGTACTGGAGCGCCGCCCGTAGTGGCGCCACGACGGACACCACGGTGACCATCGACCGCGTCGGCGCCGGCGCCTTCGCGGCCAACGTCACTGCCGACGACTCGGCCACCGCGACGTCGACTCACACCTACTACCAGTCGACCGCGGACATCACCGCGCTGGTGCAGGCGAACGGCGCCGGCGCGTACCGGATCAGCGACATCGATTCCATCGGCCTGACGAATCTGAACGACAACCGGGTCTACGTCGCCTGGACGATGGTGGTCTTCTACCGTCTGGACACCGACCCTCCGCGCAACCTCACGCTGTTCGACGGTCTCGACATCATCGAGCCGACGCGGCCGATGGCCTCGGTCACCCTGTCGGGTTTCCTGGTGCCGAATGCAGGCTTCGACGCCAAGCTGGGCGTCGTCTCGTACGAGGGCGACGAGAGGGTCCCGGGTGACAGCCTCTCGTTCAACGGGACACAGCTATCGAACCCGCTGAACCCTGCCACCAACTTCTTCAACTCGACACACAGCAACCTGGGCGTCGCCGTCTCCAGCGTGGGCGACCTGCCGCAGCTGACCGGCCAGCCCCGCAGCATGTCGGGTTACGATCAGGACGTGGTGGACGTGAAGTCGCTGGTGAAGGCCGGCGACGACAAGGCGACGATCGACGCCGCCACCACCAGCGACTTCTATGTGCTGGGTGTGTTCGTCACCTCGATCTCGACGTTCAAGCCGGACTTCAGCTCGACCAGCAAGATGGTCCGCAACGTCACCCGCATGGACAACACCGTACGGCCCGGCGACACGCTGGAGTACACCGTCACCACATCCAACAGCGGCAACGACCCAGGCACCGGCGTCGTGATGACCGACGCGCTCCCGATCGGCGTGACCTTCGTGGCCGGCTCGATCCGGGTGAGTGCAGGGGCCAACGCCGGGGCCAAGACCGACGTGGCCGGCGACGATCAGGGCGAGTTCGATGTCGCGACTCGCACCGTGCGCGTGCGCCTCGGGACCGGCGCGAGCGCCACCACGGGGGGTACGATGGCCGTCGGCGCCACCACCACGGTGGTGTTCCGGGTGACGATCGACGCCACGGCGGGGGCGATGCTGGCCAACCAGGCGATCATCACAGCCGGCGGCCAGTCCGGCGCGCCGCCCGCCCCCTACCCGTCCGACGGCAACGGCCCGATGCCGGGCTCGCCGCCGACCACGACGCCTGTCGACCGTTGTGGGGCCGACGGCGATTGCCAGGCGCCGCAGCGGTTCTGCCTGCAGACCACGCACCCTTTCACCTGCAGCGAGTGCCGCACGCGCACCGACTGCCCGGCTGGCAAGCCGATCTGCGACCTCGTGAAGGGTGTGTGCGGCGCGTGCATGAGCAACAACGAGTGCGCCGCACCGACGCCGTTCTGTGGCGCCGGCGGGATCTGTGTCGCCTGCCGCACCTCCGCCGACTGCAGCGGCGGCGCGCCTGTCTGCGACACCGCCACCGGCACCTGCCGCGGTTGCCGCACGGACGCCGACTGCCCCACCGCCACGCCAGCCTGCCAGCCGGCCGGCGGCTGCGGCGAGTGCTCGGTCTCCAACGCCACCCGTTGCGTCGGCGCCAAGCCGCAGTGCCTCACCGACTTCGGGTTGTGCGCTTGCACCGATCGCGACGGCGACAGCGAGTGCGGCGGGGCGATGTCCGGCGTGGTCTGCAGCGGCGCCGTCGGCATCTGCGTCCCCGGATGCAGCGACATGCCGATGCGCAACGGCTGCCCCGGCGGACAGACCTGCATGGTGCCCGGCGGCGGCGCGCTGGGCATGTGCACCAGCGCCGTCTGCGCCAACGACCAGCAATGCATGGCGCCGCGGCCCAAGTGCGATACCGCCGCCACCCCACGGCGCTGCGTCCAGTGCCTGGCCGATGGCGACTGCACGGCCCCGCTCATCTGCGACACCACCGGGCTGAAAACCTGCGTCGAGTGCGTGCCCGGCAAGACGGCCGCCTGCACGGCGGCCGGCGCCGGTGCCCGCTGCCTGCCCAGCGAAACCTGCGGCTGCCAGACGGACGCCGACTGTGGCGGCGCGCAATCGGGCCGCATCTGCGACACCGGAACCAGCAAGTGCACGTTCGGATGCCGCGTCTCGGGCGGGAACGCCTGCCCCATGGGCCAGACCTGCCTGGTCGCCAGCGGTGGGGTCGGTCGCTGCGGCGCACCTTCGCCCGACGCCGGGGCCGACGGCCGCGATGGCGCCATCTCCGACCGTCCGGTCACCTCGACCGACGCCCGGGATGGCCAGTCCGCGACGACGGATGCTCCGGCAAGCACCATCGACGCCGCCGCGAGCGATGCCGCCGTTCCGTCTTCCGTCGGAGCCTACGTCGCTGGTGGCGGCTGTCGGTGCGAGACCGGCCACGCCGCACGACCCACCTCGGGTGCCTGGCTGCTGCTCGTCGCCGGCGTGCTGCTGCTACGGCGCCGCCGGTAGTTCCTTGATGCGGATGTTGCGGAACTGCACCAGCGACGAGGCGCCGAGATACGCGCCGTTCTGGAACCCTCCGTGGTGCTGAAGCGCCAGGCGTCCGCGCGCCGGAACGCCCGGTAGCCGTGCGTTCTCGATCACCGTCTGCCCGTTGAGCACCACGCTCAGCCGGTCGCCCTTCATGGTGATCTCGAAATCGTTCCAGTCTCCGACAGGGCGATCGGCGTTCACCCGCGGCGTCACGCCGGCGCGGATCGTCGGCGGGACCGAGGCATCCGTGCGGTAGCCCCAGACCTCGCCCGAGCCGACCGGCCAGCACCAGATGTTGACCTGGGCCTTCTGCGAACCGCGCAGGAAGATCCCCGAATCCGTACCCGGCCGCCGCAAGACGATCTCCTTGCCCTTCGCATCCTTCTTGTAGCTGCCGTCGGGGAGGATCTCCTTCATCTCGTGGGTGGCGGGCGGCGGCGGCTTCAGCCGCCATGCGATGCGCAGGACGAAGTCCCCGAACTCCCTGTCCGTCCAGAGATTCTTGTCGTACTTCGCTTCGCTGCGCGCGTCGTAGTCGATGACGCCATCGACCACGCGCCAGTGGCCACCATCCCCCTCGGGGATGCGCCACGCGCCCAGGTCCTGCCCATCGAACAGCGGGACGAAGCCCTCTTCGCCCTTCCCGGGCTGGACGGCCGCGCACGCGACGACGCCAGCAAGGGAAAGGAGGGCCATCGCGCGCATCGAGCGCGCACTCTAACAACAGTCGCACCTTCAGGCTTCGAGTCTGAAGACGAATCGCCAGCGCCGCAGCTCCGTCTCGACCTCGGCTCGCTGGACCAGATCCAGTGCGGCCAGGCTACCCATACGATCCAGGAGCGTCGCGGCAGTCCCGCGCTCACCGCGCGCCGCCAGCGTCCTCAGGTCATGACGGATCCGGACCAGTTCGCGAACGTCGTTGTAGTTCATTCGCCCCTCTATGAATTCCATCGTGCCCCGCCCCACGTTTCGGCGGGGTTTCCACGGTGCAAAATCGTGGCAACCGCCGACCTTCACCTTCCGGTGTAAGGACTGTCGTAGTCGCCGGCAACGGGAGCGGGACCTCAATACTTGGGCGCGCCTTCGAATCGGTGCCTCGCCTGGATTGTGCGCACCGTCCCGGAGCGTGAGCGCATCACCACCGAGTGAGTCTCCGCCCCCGTTGGGGTAAAGCGCACGCCGCGCAGCAGGAACCCGTCGGTGACGCCGGTCGCAGCGAACATCACGTCGCCACTGGCCAGCTCGTCGATCTGGAACACGTGTGCCAGATCGCTTATCCCCATCTTTCGTGCCCGCGCCGCCTCGTCGTCGCTGCGGGGCTTGAGCACGCCCTGCATGCCCCCGTCCATGCAACGGAGCGCGGCAGCGGCCAGCACGCCCTCGGGGGCGCCCCCGGTTCCCAGCAGCACGTCGACCCCCGTGGCCGGATCCACCGTGGCAATGGCGCCGCCCACGTCCCCGTCGGTGACGAGGCGGATCCGCGCACCCGCGCGGCGCACCTCGGCGATCAAGCCCCCGTGGCGAGGGCGATCCAGGATGACGGCCGTCAGATCGGGAACGCGCACCCGCTTGGCCTCGGCGATCGCCGACAGGTTCCAGGTGGCGCCGCGGGTGATGTCGATGGCTTTCTTGGCCACCGGACCGACGGCGATCTTGTCCATGTACGTATCGGGCGCGTTCAGGAACTGGCCGTGCTCGGCCATGGCCACCACCGCCAGCGCGTCGCCGATCCCGTTCGCGCACAGGTTGGTCCCCTCGAGCGGGTCGACGGCGATGTCGACCTCGGGTGATCGGGGATCGCCGTCGCCGACGGCCTCGCCGATGTACAGCATCGGCGCCTCGTCCCGCTCGCCTTCGCCGATGACCACGGTGCCGCGGATGTGCATATACTGGAACGTCCGCCGCATCGCCTGGGTCGCGGCCTCGTCGGCAGCGTTCCTGTCGCCGAGACCCACGAAGCGCGCGGCCGCCAGGGCAGCGGCCTCGGTCACTCGCACGGCTTCCAGCGCCAGGTTGCGGTCCATGGGCTATCTCTTTCCCGCTCCGTACAGGATCCGGCCCGGGCGCGCTCCCGTGTGCTTGCCGCGGTCGAGCACCACCTCTCCGTTGACCACGACGTACTCGATCCCGGTCGGGTACTGAGCCGGCCGCTCGAAGGTGGCGTTGTCCCGCACCGTGCCGGCGTCGAACACCGCGACGTCGGCCCACTGCCCCGGGCGGAGAAGGCCGCGATCGAAGATCTGGTTCCGCGCCGTGTTGGCCGAGGTCATCTTGCGCACCGCCTCTTCGAGCGAAAGCACCTTCTCCTCACGAACGTACCGGCCGAGGACCCGGGGGAAGGTCCCGTAATAACGTGGGTGTGGATTGCCCGCCGCGAGCGGCCCCTCGGTCTTCACCGCCGTCCCGTCCGAGCCGATGCTGACGAACGGCTGCTTCAGCGCGAAGCGCATGTCTTCCTCACTGTGGTGGAAGTAGACAGTCGGCACCGAGCCACCGTTGGCAATCAAGAGGTCGAACAGCACGTCCGTCGGTTTTCCGCCGACGGTCTTGATCACCTCGCTCATGCGCTTGCCCTGGAAGCGTCGATCTTTCACCGACACGAGGAGCATGCCCTCCCAGCTGCCCGTGGCGGTGTAGTGGTCGTACCAGCCGGGGATGCCCTGGGTGACCTCGCGATCGAGCCGCTTGCGCATCGCCGGATCGCGCAGGCGATCGAGCATGGCCTTGGTCCCGCCCTCCTGGGCCCACGGCGGGACCAGCGCCGAAAGGTTGTTCTGCCCGGCCCGGTACGGATAAACGTTGGCTTGCACATCGGCGCCGCGTGCGCGCGCGGCGGCGATCTTGGCGACGAGATCGGGCATCTTCCCCCACAGGGTGTGTTCCGCGATCTTCATGTGGATGATCTCCACGGGCACGCCCGCGCGCGCGCCGATCGTCAGCGCCTCGTCCACGGCCTCGAACACCCCCAGGCCCTCGGTGCGCATGTGCGTCGAGTAGATGCCGCGATACGGAGCCGCCGCCTTGCACATGGACACGAGCGTCTCGGTGTCGATCCAGGCGCCCGGCGGGCCCGACAGCGAGCTGGCCACGCCGAGCGCGCCGTGCTCCATCGCCTGCTTGGTGAGCGCCGCGATCTTGTCTGTTTCCTCCGGAGCCAGCGGGCCCGAGCGCGGGCCGTGCACGAAGGTCCATAGCTCGCCGGAGCCAACGTAGGTGCCGATGTTCGTCGAGGCGCCCTTCTCCAGCACCTTGGCGAAGTAACTGGCGAAGGTGGGGAACCTGGCGCTCGGCGCCGCCGAGCCGCCCTCACCCAGGATCATCGAGGTCACGCCCTGGCGGATCATGCTCTGGGCATCGCCGTCGACGAGGATGCTGTCGTCGGAGTGGTTGTGGATGTCCACGAAGCCGGGCGCGACCATCAGCCCGCGGGCGTCGATGGTGCGGGTCGCGGTACGGCCGGGCAGCACGCCGACGCCCGCGATGCGTCCCTGCTTGATGCCGACGTCCCCGGCAAACGATGGGTTGCCGCTGCCGTCGACGACGGTGCCGTTCTTGATGAGGAGGTCGAAGTCCGCGGCAACCAGCGCCGCCAGCAGCAGCATCATCAGCGCACCCTGCCCCGAGCGGCCACCTTCCACGAACCCTCGACGAGCCCGCGGCGGCCGTAGAACACCTCGTCGTGCATGTTCACCGTCGAGCAGACGTGGCTGGGGATGGCCCAGACCTTCTCGCCGATGTGGGCGCCGGCGTCGCCGGTGGTGACGTAACCGTGCTCCTCGTTCATCTTCTTCATGGTCCAGCCCCTGTCCGGAAAGAGCCCGAAGGTCCCGGCGCCGACGGTCGCGTCACTCGAGAAGGTCTTCGAGCCGCCGTCGATGATGCACTGGCCCGGCACCGCGGTGCTGACCACCGTCAGCAGCACCCGCAGCGCACAGTCCTCGACACGCGCGACGCCGCTGACCACCTGGCTCGCGTCGTTGAACACGTAGGTGCCGGGGCGGATCTCGGTGGTCTCGGGGATCATCGGCGTCTTCGTCGCGCCCGGGGTCGATCCCCCCGAGACGATCTCGGGGGGAAGGCCCGCCGCGCGCAAGGCGGCGATACCATCCTTGACGAACGCGGCCGCCTTGCGGAACCCCGCCTCGTCCAGCCACGACGGCCAGTAGAAGATCCCGCGGAAGCGCCGGCACGCCCGGGCCACCGCCACGAGCTGCTCGGGCGTCTGCACCCCGCAGCGGGCGACGCCCACGTCCAGCTCGACCAGCAACTCGACCTCGGGCAGACCGGCGGCCGCCTCGACCGAATCGATGACCGCGGTCACCCGGCGCTTCTCGGCGAGCGCCTTCAAGCGCGGCTTCTTCTCGGGCATCAGCGGATAGGCGATGAGCACGTCGTCGCCCGGCAGGACCTCGGCCTCGCCCAGCTTGGCGACGGTGATGCCGATTGCGCCCGCCTCCAGCTGCATGCGGGCGATCTCGGGGATCTTGTGGGTCTTCGTGTGCGGCCGCAGAGCCACGCCCCACTGCTTGCACAGTGCCTGCATCTGCTGGATGTTCCGCTCGAGCACATCGAGATCGACGTAGAGCGACGGCGTATCCAGCTCTAGCGCCGGGCGATGCACTCGATCTCCACCGCGATGTCGCCCGGCAAAGCGCCGGCCTGGATGGTGGTGCGGGCGGGGAATGGTGCCGCAAAGACGCTGGCGTAGACCTCGTTCATCGCCGCGAAGTCCTTGATGTCGCGCAGGTAGACGTTGCACTTGACGACCTTGTCCAGTGACGACCCGGCCGCCTCGAGGATGGCCTTCATGTTCTCGAGAGTGCGGCGGGTCTCGACGCGCACGTCCCCTTTTTCGCGCTGGCCGGTCTCTGGATTGGTCGGCCCCTGGCCGGCGACGAAGATGAAATCCCCCTCGAGGATCGCCTGCGAGTAGGGGCCCACGGGCTTCGGCGCCTTGTCGGTCAGCACGTTCTTTCGCGTCGTCATTGTCGTCTCCTTTTCCAGAGCCGGTAACACGGGAAACCGAGCGCAGCGAACACCAGGCCGAACACCGGCGAGTAATTGCCGTCCCGCCACTCACCCCAGACGATGGCGAACAGGCCCGCGATGGTGCCCAGCAAGAAGACCAACGGCACGAAGGGATAAAGAGGCGTCCGGAAGGGCCGCGGCGCGTCCGCCATCTTCCGCCGCAGGACCATGACCGCTCCGACGGAGAACAGCAGGCCGAACCACTCGACCACCACGAAGTAGCTGGTCAGCTTGTCGAACAGCTTCTGCGGATCGCCCGGATCCGTGAGCGCGAAGATCAACGCGCAGGTGGCCAGCGTCTGGATGAGGATCGACATGTACGGGGTGGCGAAGCGCGGGTGGACGCGGCCGAGAAACTGGAACGACAGGCCGTCGCGCGCCAGGGCGTAGGGAAGGCGCGCCCGCGTCAGCACGTTGCCGTTGAGCGCCCCGAAGACGCTGATCATGATCCCGCCGCTGATCAGCGCCCCGCCCACGGGCCCCAGCACGCCCTGCACGATCATGTGCGGCATCTTCGCGCCTGCGCTGGCCATCTCGCTCATGGGCAGCGCGTAGAAGTAGCCCAGGTTCGCCGTCAGGTAGAGGCTGACGATGATGAGGATGCCGACCACGATGATGGGGCCGAGCTTCTTCTCGGGGTTTTTCACCTCGCCGGAGATGGCGCTGACGTTGATCCAGCCGTCGTAGGCCCAGATCACCGATGCGGCGGCGCGCCCCAGGGCCGCGGGGTCGACCGAACCGCTGCTGGTCGCGGTCAGGTGCGCGAAGGTTCCTCCCGAGGCGAATGAAGCGACGATGACCAGCCCCAGCGCCGCCACCTTGATGACCGTCGACAGCCCCTGGATCGCCGAACCTATGCGCGCACCGAGCAGGTTCCCTCCGGCCAGAACGGCGATGGCCAGACACGCAACGATGGGAACGATCCAGGGATGCGCAGGCCCGCTATGGAATCCGAAGAGGCCGAGCAAGAGTTCGGAGAAGAACACCGCGAGCGCGCCGAAGGTGGCCGGTGTGGTCACCAGCAGGGCCAGCCAGCCGTACACGAATGCCCAGGAATCGCCGTAAGCGGCGCGCAGGTAGACGTAGGGGCCGCCAGTCCGCGGCAGCAGCGACGCGAGTTCGGCGAGCGCGAGCGCGCCGCAGATGCTGACCACCCCGAACATCACCCACAGGCCGAGCACGAGCGTCGGCTGCGGGATGAGGCCAGCCAGCGTGGCCGGCTTGCGGAAGATGCCGCTGCCGATCGTCGTGCCGACCACGATGGCGACCCCGCTCCAAAAGCCGATGACCCGCCTGAGATCGGACGATTTTCCAGATTCCGGATCTGTGTGCAGGTGCATGTGGTCGACGCGCTGTGCGCTCACATTAATACGGCCGGTCCCGGACGATATGTCACTTCTCGCATGACGAGACGCGTAACGCCATCGCAGGCTGGGGCCATTCGGGCTACACACACACTTGCAAAAATTCATACCGCGACTAGCTATAGGGGGCCCATGTCTCCCGACGACCCGTCGCGGCAAGCCTCCCTCGCGGAGGTGGCCACCCTTCTCGGCTTGCCGGACTCGTCGGCCCTGCACACGCTGGACATCGAATCGCTGCGGAAGCGGACCCACCGCCAGCTGCTGGAGGGAGCGCGACGGCTCGGTCTTTCCGGCGTCTCGAAGCTGACCAAGGACGCACTGGCGGACCGCCTGTCGGCAGCGCTGCGGGTCGCCGACATCGAGGACGCGGGCCACGCGGTTCTCACCCACAAGTTCGAGGTGGGGGCACAGGCCGGAGCCAAGGCCGAGGAGCCGCGCACCATCCCCTGGGGCTACGGCCAGGATCGAATCACGGCGATGCCGGTCGATCCCGACAAGCTGTACTGCTACTGGGAGGTCACCGACGAGGCGACCGAACGGGCACGCGGCGCGCTGGGTCCAGGCGGCGCAGGGGCGTGGTTGAACCTGCGCGTCTACGACACCACGGGCCGCATCTTCGACGGCACGAATGCCCACGGTTACTTCGACCACAAGGTCGAGCGGCACGAAAGGCAGTGGTTCTTCGTCGTCGGCAAGCCGGCATCCGAGGCGGTGGTCGAGATCGGACTGCGCTCGCACGAGGGCTACTTCGTGAAGATCGTGCGGTCGTCGCGCGTGGAGTTCCCGAGGCGCGAGCCGGTCGCGTGGTCGGATCCGGAGTGGATGACGGTGCGGGTCACCGGCGAGACCGAGCACGCTGGCTTTGGCGCTCCCGCCCAGCCGAGTGGCGGTGGCGATGGCGCTCCCGGTGGCGAGAACCCCCGCTTCGAACCCGTCCCGCTGTGGCAGATGCGCGCCGACTGGGAGCAGATGCTGAAGTTGGGCGACGGCACGGGCGATCACCGCATCGAGTGGGACGAGTCCTGGCAAGACGGCTTCGTCGAGGGACACCGCACCGTGAACTGGGCGAGCCCGACCATGGTCAGCTCGTGGGAATCGGGCCCCTTCAACTATCCGGTCGAGGTCCCCGCCGCCAGCCAGGAATCGTTCGAGGGACCGCTGCAGGTGTTCCGCTACCAGGGCCGCACCCAGGTGGTGTACGGGCCCTGGCAAGTGGTGATCCGCGGCCTCGGCGCCCACTACAGGCGGCAAGTGATGTCGCGCTGGGAGGTGTACCGGACCTGGATCGCCGAGGAGGGTCACGAGATCCGCGGCCTGCGCACGATGGCCAGCGGCACGCCCGGAGGTTCCTCGGAACACATGACGATGGGTGCCAGCGAGAGGAGCTGGCGCGGCCACAGCGAGCTGCGGATGCTCGGCGGCAGCGAGATGTTCTACCTGGGCGCCAGCGACAAGCGGATGCTCGGCGCGAGCGAGCTGCGCTTCGCCGGCGCCAGCGAGAAGCGCCTGGCCGGTTCGAGCGAGCGTCTGGGAGCCAGCGAGACGCGACTCGGCGGCGCCAGCGAGGAACGCGTCTCGTCCGAATATCCGTCCACCCGAAAGAACGACTGACCATGGCCACCGGTTACTTCTCGCTCGTTCTGCACGCCCATCTCCCTTTCGTCCGTCACCCCGAGGATCCCACGGTGATGGAAGAGGCGTGGCTGTACGAGGCGATCACCGGCACTTACCTGCCGTTGCTCCAGCAGTTCGAGGGGCTGGTCACCGATGGGATCCCCTTCCGGGCCACGGTGTCTCTGTCACCGCCGCTCATCACCATGCTGGCCGACGATCTGCTCAAGGAGCGGTACGCCGACCACCTGGACGCTCTCATCCTGCTGGCCGGCAAGGAGCTGGAGCGGACGAAGTCCGAGCCGCAGTACCACCGCCTGGCGGAGATGTACTTCCACCGGTTCCACAGCCTGCGCCACACCTACCGCTGCCACGAGGGCGATCTGGTAAGCGCCTTCCGGCGGCTGCAGGACGCCGGACGGTTGGAGGTCATCACCGCCACGGCGACGCACGCCTTCTTCCCGATGATGGACCGCAACTGGGCGGCGCTGCGGGCCCAGGTGCACACAGCCGCCGATCTCTACGAGCGCTACTTCGGCAAGCGGCCGCTCGGCATCTGGCTCGGCGAATGCGGTTACATTCCCGGCGCCGACGAGTTGATGCGGGAAGCAGCGATCCGGTACTTCCTCGTCGACACGCACGCCATCCTCTACGCCGATCGCAAGCCGCTCTACGGCGTCTACGCGCCGACCTACGCGCCGACGGGCGTGGCCGCCTTCGGCCGCGACACCGAGTCGTCCGAGTCGGTCTGGAGCTCCAAGAGCGGCTACCCGGGCGACCCGCACTACCGCGACTTCTACCGGGACATCGGCTTCGACCTGCCGATGGATTACATCGGCCCGCACGTCCACCCCGAGGGGTTCCGGATGGCGACCGGGTTCAAGTACCACGCCATCACGCACAACAAGCTGCACGACAAGTGGGTGTACGACCCGGACATCGCGCGAGGGAAGGCCGGCCTGCACGCGTCGCACTTTCGCGGCAGCATGGTCAAGCAAGCGCAGCGGTTGCGGCAGGGAATGGACCGCCCGCCGATCATCGTCAGCCCGTACGACGCCGAGCTATACGGCCACTGGTGGTACGAGGGACCGATGTTCCTGGGTGATCTGTTCCGCCAGCTTCACTACGACCAGAACGAGCTCGAGGCGCTCACACCGGGCGACTACCTCGAGCGGCACCCGACCAACCAGGTGGCCACGCCGTGCCAGTCGTCGTGGGGCCTCAAGGGCTACGCCGAGCAGTGGTGCAACGAGACCAATGCCTGGACCTGGCCGCACATCCATGTCGCCGGCGAGCGGATGATCGAGCTTGCGCGCAAGTTCACCGGCGCGAACCCACCGATGGTGGAGCGGGCGCTGAAGCAAGCCGCGCGCGAGCTGATGCTGGCCCAGTCGAGCGATTGGACCTTCATCATGTCGACGGGCACGACTGTCCCCTACGCCACGCGACGCTTCAACGAGCACATCATTCGCTTCACGAAGCTGTACGACGATCTGAAGACGGGGAGCGTGAACGAGCCCTATCTCACGCAGATCGAATCGCAGGACAACATCTTCCCGCACGTGGATTACCGCCTGTACGCCACGTGATACCCTCGGGGCGTCGATGCCCCTGAAGGTCCTGTTCGTCGCGCCCGAAGTGGCGCCGTTTCGGAAGACGGGGGGACTCGCGGACGTGGCGGGGGCGCTGCCGAAGGCCCTGAAGAAGCGGGGCATCGATGTGCGGGTCGTGATGCCGCTCTACCAGGGCATCCGCTGGGGCGAGCTCGAGCGCCTGGACGGCCTGCTGAAAGTGCCGATGTGGTGGGGCATCGGTCAGGGAGGCGTACGGCTCGGAAAGCTGCCGGGCAGCGATGTCCCGATCTACTTCCTGGAGTTCAATCGTTACTACGACAGACCTCACCTGTACGGGCCTCCCGGCGACGCCTACCCCGACAACCTCGAGCGCTTCACCTATCTGTCACGCGCTTCTCTGGAGCTGACCCGGGCGCTGGGGTGGGTGCCCGACGTCGTGCACGCCAACGATTGGCAAACGGCGCTGGCGCCGGTGTACCTGAACACCGTCGAGTGGTCGAAGCCGCTGCACGGCGCTGCCAGCGTGTACACGATCCACAACATGGCGTACCAGGGGATCTTCGACGGCGGCGGCATGTTCATCACGGGCCTGGGACGCGAGCACTACAGACCCGCCGAGTTCGAGCACTTCGGCGCGCTCAATCTGATGAAAGGCGGGCTGGTGCACAGCACGATGCTGTCGACCGTCAGCCCCACCTACGCGCGTGAGATCCAGACGGCGGACTATGGCTTTGGCCTCGACGGCCTCCTCGCCTCGCGCGCGGACGCTTTGCGCGGGATCCTGAACGGCATCGATATCGAGGAGTGGAACCCGGCCAAGGATCCGCTGATCCCGCACAAGTTCGATGCGCGCCGGCTGGCGGGCAAGGCGAAGTGCAAGGCGGCGCTTCAGGAGGAGTTCGGGCTGCCCGTGAAGCCCGACCAGGCGCTGTTCGGCGTGGTCGGCCGGCTGACATCGCAAAAGGGGTTCGACGTCCTGGCGCATACTCTCGAGAAGTTGCTGGCGTGGGATCTTCAGATTGTCCTGGTGGGGACAGGCGATGCCGAGGCCGAGCGTTTCTTCTCGTGGATGGCCAGCCAGCGCGGCGATAAGTTCCGCTGCTGGATCGGTTTCGACAACGGAAAGGCGCACCGGATCGAGGCGGGCAGTGACTTCTTCCTGATGCCATCGCGCTTCGAACCGTGCGGCTTGAATCAGATGTACAGCCTGCGCTACGGCACCCTGCCCGTCGTCCGCGCCACGGGCGGCCTGGTCGACACCGTCGAGAACCTGGACGAGAAGACCGGCGCGGGCACCGGGTTCGTGTTCGGTGATCTGACGCCGGGAGCGCTGACGGACACCATCGGCTGGGCGCTCTCGACGTACTACAATCGACCCAGGCAGGTGACCGCGATGCGGAAACGGGCGATGGCCCAGGATTTCTCGTGGGATCGCGCGGCAGCGGACTACGAGAAGCTGTACCTCGAGGCCGTGTTGCGACGCCGCGGTCACGCTTTTGTGGGGTGAACGATGGATGTCGTCATCACCGGAGGATCCGGAGGACTGGGCGGCGCGGTGGTCGACGCCTTCAAGGGGGCCGGCTTCACCTGCCATGTGCCCACGCGGCGCACGCTGGACCTCACCGACGAGCGCGCGGTCGAGGCGTTCTACGCCAGCGTGCCTTCGCTATGGGCGTCGATCCACGTGGCGGGTGGTTTCGCCATGGCGCCGATCGAGAAGACGTCGCTGGCTGACCTGCGCGGACAGATGGCCATCAACCTGGACACGGCGTTCCTCTGCTGCCGCGAAGCAGTCAAGGCGCTGCGCAAGGCCGGCGGCGGCCGCATCGTCAATGTGACCTCGCGGGCGGCCCTCGTCCCCGGCGGCGGCACCATCGCTTACAGCACCTCGAAGGCGGCCCTGGCGATGTTGACCCAGTCTCTGGCCGAGGAAGTGAGGGCCGACGGCATCCTGGTCAACGCCGTGGCGCCGTCGATCATCGACACCCCGACGAACCGGCAAGCGATGCCGACCGCCAATCACGCGTCGTGGGCCAAGCCCATCGACATCGCGCGCACGATCCTCTGGCTGGCTTCGCGGGACAACGTGCTGACGTCCGGCGCGATCGTCCCCGTCCACGGCCGCAGCTAGACGGGAACAGGCGAGGTTCGCAGCCAGGACCAGGCTCGTCGCGTGCCCGATTCCAGCTTGCTCTGGGCGAAGCTGCGGAGCACTCCGGGGTCCGCCCAGGACGAGAGAGCGAAGCCCTTGTTCCGTACCGCCAGGTTCCACAGCGCCGCGGGGCCAATGGCGTGAGAACGAACCAGGTTCCACACGGACGACTCGTTCACCCAGAGAACGTCGCGGCGGATGCGCTGGGCGAATGGCCGCGCTTCCTCGGGCCGGCCGAGCGCGCCCAGGTAGGCGACGAGCGGCATGTTCATCCCGTTGAGCGCCGCCACCGGGCTCTGCAGGTCGACGCGGCCGATGGTCGGCTCGATGATCACGAACTTGCCGTCGGCCCCGTACTTCACCTCGAGGGAGGCGAACCCCTGGACGCCGAGGCGGCCGAACATCTCGCGCGTGAAGGTCTCCAGTTCTGGCGCATCGACGGGCTCGCAGACCGCCGTGCTTCCGCGCAGCGGCGGCCACTGCAGAAGTTTGCGCCCCGAGAACGCCAGCGGTTCCAGCCCAGGAACAGCCAGGTAGAGGCAGAAGTTCACCTGATCATCGGCGCCCTCCAGATACTCCTGCGCCAGCAGATGATCGACCGCGCCCTGTGCGAGTCGGACGACCGCCTGTGCCTCGTCGGGCGTCTGCACGATGTACGCCTTGCTGAGACCGCGGCGCTCCCAGGCGCTGGTCTTGATCGATGGCTTGAGAATCACCGGAAAGCGCAGGCCCTCCCGGCGGATGGCGTCGGTCAGGCCGTCGACGGGCAGGAACCCTCCCTTCGGCACCGGCCAGCCTTCACGGGCGGCCAGGGCGAGAAAACGCTCCTTGAACATCAGGTCCTCGCAGACCGGCGCAGGCGGCAGCAGCAGGTGATAGTGCGCCTCCAGCACCGCCCGCGCCGGACCGGCGGCCCACAACACGTGCTCGTCGGTGGTCAGGAACAACACCGGCCGCGCCGGCATCGTGGCGGCCAGCGCCACCAGTTGATCCAGCAGCGCCGCGTGATCTTGCAGGCTCGGGACCATGCGCACCTTGCACATACGCGTGCCGATGCCCGGTTCGTCCATGTTCGACTCGAGCGCGATCACCTGGCTGCAGTACGGCGCTACCGACCTCACCAGGCCGAGCGCCGTCGGTGTGAGACCCACCACCACCGCCGGATTCTCGCAACGTCCCCCCTCCATGTTAACCCTCCCCCTGATCCCTTCATAAGTGCGGGATTCTCCCGAGGCGACGGTGTTCGATCTCCCGGTGACCGTCAGGGTGATCCACGACGTATGTCTTCATGGTGAGACACGAGACCAGGGTCACTGTCCGGATGATCCGGAATCCGAGGCTCTCGTGCGCGCGGATCGAACCCTGGTTCAGGAAGTGGATCTCGCCAAACAGACTAGGAACCCCGCCGTCGCGCGTCCCGACCCGCTGGGCATTCTGCATCAGCGCCACGAAGTGCCCGCGCATACGGTAGGCGGCGTCGACGAAGATGTCGTGGCACCACAGCGCGGGACGCGCAGGGGGCGTGAAGATCCAGCCGCTGTTCGTCGTGAAGAACGGCGGATCATCGATGACCCACTGGCGGGCGACCAGGCGATCGCCGTCCTTGATCACATAGCAGCGCTGACCCTCGGCGATGCGGCGGCGAAAGCGCTCGGCTCGATCGGGCAGCGTCTGGCACAGGTGCTCGATGTCCTCGGCCATCGCCAGCACCACGGATTGCCTGGCCGTCTGCTGCAGCTGGCGCTGCTGGACCAGTTCGACGATCACCAGCCGGTCCCAGTAGAGCAACGGATTTCCGGGCGGGATCAGCTGGCAGGAGACCTGATCCATCAGCTGGGCGTATTCCTTTGCCGCGAACAGAGTCCGCGCCCGGTCCACCTTGTGCAGCACCTGCGACATCATCATCGAATCCCTCCCGCGGCCACGGCGGGCGCCGTCACGGTCGGGCGCCGACGTCCCAGCAGGGTCGTGGAGATCACCTGCACGAACTCGCGCGACAGTGTCGGTGCAATCACCAGGGCCGCCCCCACGAACGACACGGCGCCGGCCAGGAACTCGGCCGAGACGAGGACCAGCGGGGCATGGAACCCCAGAGCACGTAGACCGACGCGCACACCCAGAACCATCGCCACCATCGGGCCGCAGGCAAGCAACGCGGGCAACAGGCCCAGTAGCACTGCGGATGGCGACACGCCGCCGATCCGTGCGGCCATCACCAGCCCGGCCACGGTGTAGCCGCCGAAGCCGACACCGACGCCCACGCAGGCCCACAGCGGTCCACCGAGGTGCCCCAGGAGCCACATGGCTCCGAGGAGAGCGAAAATCCTGGCGATGCTCAGCCACATCACCAGGCGCGGGCGGTTCACCGCGTTCATGTAGGAATGCACGGCGAACCCCAGCGGGTAGACGGCCGACAGGACGGCGAGGATCGTCACTCTGGAGCCGACCGGTTCCCACGCCGGACTGAGCACGGCCGCCACGATCGTCGGCGCCATCACCGCCAGGCCGAATGACAGCGGGAACATCACCAGCGCCAGGAGCCGCACCGCACGCACCAGCGCCGGCCCACGCCGCTCCATCGGGATGCGGGCGAACGACGGCAAGAGGACGTCGCCCACGTGCTCGCCCACCTGGGTCGACGGCAGCGTCGAGAGGTTGTAGGCGAGCTGGTAGTGGCCGAGTTCGCCAGCGCCGAAGAGGCGGGCCATCAGCAGGTTGTCCCAGTAGCCGGCGGCGAAGCCGGCCATGCTGGCGACGCCGTTGGGCAGGCCGAACGAGAGGATCTCGCGCGTTTTTTTCCATGACAGGCGGCAGGGCCACGCCCATGTCCGCCAGTTGACGATGGCCAGCGTGGCCCCCGTGCGAACCAGCGACCGGACGACGTTGGCAATCACCAGTGCCTCGCCGCCGCGGCCGTCCAGCGCCAGGCCGACGGCGACAAAGGGGAACACCATCTCGCCGGCGGTTCGCACCAGCGCCACCGAGCGAAACCGCATGTCACGGACCAGCACGCGCGTGGGAATGAACGCCAGGCGGTCGAGCGCCATGGAGAGCGCCATCCCCGGCAGATAGCCCGTCGCCGCGGGCGCATCGAAGCGCGGACCCAGCCAGTCCCGCATGAGCACCGTGGCCCCGATGGCGATGGCCCCGAACCCTAGTGCCATCACGGTGGCGTGGAAGGCCGCCTCGCGGCCCTCGTCGGGTCTGCTGGCGATGTACTGGCCCAGGCCGAACAGGGAGAAGTAGTTCGCCGTGGTGATCAGCACCACGGCCACCTGCACCTCGCCGATCTCCTCGGGCGCAAGGTATCGGGTGATGATCAGCGTGCCGACGAGCCCGATGCCGCGGCCGGCCATGTTGAGGACCATCGTCCAGGCCGCACCGCGGATCGCCTGCTGCGCGACTGAGGCCACTCTTCTACCCTCCCCCGGCGTGCAAACGGCCCCACCCTTGGGCCGAGGAGGTGAGTGATGGGGACGATGATGCTCGGGCTGGTCCTGTTCGCGGCAACCGGTTCACTCGACACCGGTACCTTTTACGTCGCGAAGAACGGCTCGGATGACCCACGGAACGGCTCGCAGTTGCGTCCCTGGGCCACCATCACCTACGCCGTCGCTCAAGCTCCCGACGGCAGCACGATCCTCGTTCGCCCGGGGACTTATCAAGGACGGGTGAGGCTGGAGAGGAAGTTCGTCAAGGGCATCGTGGTGCGCTCCGAGCTCCCCTACCGGGCGGTCCTGCGCAGCCACCAGCAGGTGGTGTTCTGCTACGCCTGCGAGGGGATCACCCTCGAGGGCTTCGACATCGCCCACGACGGCGACGGCGCTGGCGCCATCGTGGTCCAGATCGACGGAGGCGGCGGCACGGGCGCCCGCAACGTCGTGATCCGGAACAACGTGCTCCACGACAGCTTCAACAACGATGTGCTGAAGATCAACAACGGCGCGCGAAACGTCCTGGTGCAGGGCAACGTCTTTTACAACCAGGCCGGCAGCGACGAGCACATCGACATCAACAGCGTCGAGCACGTCGCTGTCGAGGACAACGTCTTCTTCAACGACTTCGCGGGCTCACAGCGGCCGCTGCCCGCGCAGACCGCCAGCTTCGTGGTCATCAAGGATTCGAACGACGACGACGACGGCATCCTGGGCAGCCGCGACGTCGCCATCCGGCGCAATGTGTTCCTGGGCTGGCAGGGGAACCGTGCCTTCGGCTTCATCCTCGTCGGCGAGGACGGCAAGCCGTACTACGAGGCGAAGGACGTGATGGTCGAGAACAACCTGCTCCTGGGCGACGCGAGCGCGGACATGCGCTCGCCGTTCGGGGTCAAGGGCTGCCAGGGCACGGTCTTCCGCAACAACACGGTCATCGGCGACCTGCCCGGCTCGGCGTTCGCGGCGCGGATCAACCGCGAGGGCCAGAACAAGCCGGGCGACCAGATCGCCTTTTACAACAACGTCTGGGCCGATCCGACCGGCACCATGGGCGACCTCACAGACACGCTGCGCGGGGATGTGGGCGCCTTCGTGCTGTCGCATAACCTGTACTGGAACGGCGGCGGCGCGATCCCGTTCGGGACCGACGATGCCGTGAACTACACCGCGGATCGCGGGCGGGTGGTCGCCGATCCTGGCCTCGCAGCCCCGCGTGGCATCGCAGCGCCGCGCTGGGTGGCCGACAAAGGCACTTTCGCCGACGGCTCGCGCAGCATCGACGACGTGCGCCGCAGCCTTGTCGACCGCTTTGCCAGGCCGTCCGCCGGTAGCGCGCTGGTCGATAGAGCCGATCCCGGGAACGCCCCGACCGATGACATCCGCGGCGAGAAGCGCGGCCGGGCCCCCGACATCGGAGCGTTCGAGGTGGATGACAAACCGGTGAGGGCCGCGGCTACTCAGGCCCGGTCCACGGGACGCCGACGGTGACGGTCAAGAGCACCACGTTCCGCTCGAGGGTCCTGATGTTCCGGGGGCCGAGCCGGGCGCCGAGCTGTTCGGTCAGCCGGTAGGTGAGCGAGACATCGATGTGCCGCCGCGACCACGGGCGGGCAGCGACGCCGATCATGGCCTGCCAGCGCGTGGCCGGCCCACGTTCCTCGGGGGGCACGGCCATCGCCATCAAGCGCTCGATGCGAAACCGGCCGGTGAACCGGAACCTCTCGTCCTGGCCGAACAGGCGCAGGGCCCGCAGCGATACCCGGTCGGAGAGGAAGATGCCGCCCAGCACCACCGACGAGTGCGCCGTGTGGTCGTAGGCGACGTTCCCGCGCCACTGCTCGCCGCGGGCGCGCAGGGCGGCTCGCCAGGCAGGACCGGTGGCGTAGCTGTAGTCCTCGCCGACCTTGGCGGCATAGACGCCACCGGACAGATCGCTGGCCCACCCCGGCGTCAGCTGGTGCCCCCAGCCCAGCGCCGCCCGGCCGAAGTGGCCCCGATCGGGGGGCAGTAGCTCGTCGCCCTCCAGCCGCTCGGGCGAGACCTCCAGGCCACCGTCCAGCTCCAGCCGCCCGACGTCGCGCGGCCAGATACGGTCGAACCCGAAGCCGGCGCCAGCGGTGAGGATCGGAGGCGCCACACGGGTGCCGATGATCGGCGAGTAGAACTGGAAGTCGGTCGACTGGTATGCGCCCCAGCGCGGGCTGAGCTCGAGCGACAGTGACTGCGAGGCCGATCCGCCCACGAAGGCGATGGTGCCCAGCGGCTGCGGGCCGAACGGGTAGCCCGCGGGATCCGGCCGCAGCAGATCGACGGCGGGACGCAGATCGGTCTCGGGTGCCTCCACCTCGTACAGCGATCCGATGTCGTTCAGCACCGAGTAGGCGCCGTTTGCCGCCAGCTCGAGGGTGGCCCGGGACCAGACCAGCTGGGTCACCCCGGCCGCGTCGTGCGTGAAACTGTTTGCGCCCGAGTTGCCGGGGTGTGCGGTACCGCTCAGCAGGTAGCCCAGCTCGTGATGGGACGTGGGCCGGTCGTGGGTCAGCTTCAGGCCGAGCGTTCCGCGCGTGAAGGTCCCGACGGTGTGGCGCTGCTGGTTCCCCTCGCCGCGGGCATTGTCAGACGCCCCTCCTGCGACGGCGGTGAGGCCACGCACACGCGTCTGGGCACGCGCTGCACTGGCCAGCAACATCAGGCCGAGCGTCATTACCTTGACCTTGGTGACGACGGACCACGACGAGGCCGAGACCTTGCGCATCGCCCGCCGGGCCCTGGTTCGCAAGCCGGGTGCCATCGGGCTGGTTCCGATCGGGACCGACATGGGCGACTTCCCCGGGCGGCTGGCGGCGGCGGTGGCACGCCTGACGGGTGAGAGGGTGGCCGTCTTCGAGCCGTGGCTGCTCTGGAAGGGCGCGCCGGGCGGGGAACAGGATCCCATCGTGCGTCGCCAGTCATTCGACATGACGGTGCTCGCGCTGCCTCCCGAACTCGATCCCATGCTGGCGGCCACGGCGCTGGCCAGAGGCGTGGCCTGGGCAAGGCAGCGTTTCAAGCACGCGGTAGTAGACCTCACGGGGCTCCCCCTTGGCTACCGGCCGACCCTGGCGTGCGCCGACGTGGTGATCCCCGTCGCAGGGGCCGGCGTCGTTCGCGCCGATGACCTGCGGGCGATCCACGGAAGCCTGCCGGGAAACCAGGTCGCCGGCGTCGTCCTGATCGGCTGAGCCGCCGCCGTCCGCAGCGCGCCGAGCAACGCCAGGGCGCTGTCCTCCCAGCTTCCCGGGGCCGCGGCCGCCACCTGCGCCGGGTCGTAAGGCGAATGGAGCGCCCGCTCGAGCGCCTCGATCAACGGAGGCACCTGACGCGGCGCCACCAGCTCACCCAGCGTGGGCGAGGTGACGACGTCGGGGATCCCGCCCACGCTCGTGGCCACCACCCGCCGCCCCGAGGCCAGCGCTTCGAGCACCACGTTGGGCGTCCCCTCGTTCCAGCTCGGCAGCGCCAGCACGTCGCAGGCGCCGACCCAGGTGGCCACCTCGTCGAGGGGCCGCGATCCGACAACGATCAGACGCCCGGCGAAGTCGCGCGCTGCCTGCCGGCACAGGTCTGCCTCGCTCCCCTGCCCCACCAGCGCCAGCACGACCTCGGGTCGTCTGGCCGCCAGTGCGCTGAACGCGGCGAGTAGTTCCCGGATCCCCTTGGCGCGTTCCAGGCGCCCGACGTACAGGATCACTTTGGAGGCATCGTCGAGGGGGGCATGCTCCTGCTCGCGCAGGGCCAGGCGAGCCACTCCCCGGTCGCGCGGATGGAAGACCTTCCGGTCGACGCCGTTCGGCACCAGCTCCAGCCGCTCGTCCGCGACGCCAAAGGCCCGCGCCCGATCGGCCAGGCCACGGCTGACGGCGATGACCCGGTCGGCACGAGGCAGCGCCCAGCGCAACCAGCGCCGCGCCGCCGGCTGCTCGGCGATGACGTTCATGTCCGAGCCGTGCAGCTTGATCGCCGTCGGCACCCCCAGCGCCTGACCCAGCAGGACCGCCGCCGCGCCGTCGGGAAAAGCCCACGACCCCAGGACCACGTCGATCTTGTCGCGCAAAGCCCAGATGTGCGGCAGGACCGAGGCCGCGTAGAGCGGCGGCGCCAGCGCATGCCCGAAGCGCGGCAGATACATGACCCGCGGGTGCGCGACATCGATCCCGGCGATCTGCTCGTGCGCCGGTACCTTCATCAGGCGCCCGGCCGCCGACCAGCGCGAGAACGCTCCGGCGCCCGGGAACCAGGGGATCACCGCCTGCAGATGCACCCGACACTGCCGGGCCAGGTGCGCCATCTGCTGCCGGTTGAACGCCGCCGCCAGCGGCTCTGCCGCATTGGGGAACAGCCGCGTCACCACCAGAACGCGCAGAGGGTCCATCATGCGATCTCTTCCCTTCAGCTCAATACGCCAGGCTCGGGATGGCCAGGCATCCCCGGAAGAACGCATCAGGCATGTCCCGATCCAGCGCGACCCGGGGCACCTCCAGCCAGTCCATCGGCTTGCCCACACGCGCCGCTCCCGTCCCGCAGGTGAAGCCCAGCCGGTAGCCGGCGTCGTGGACCGCGCGCCGAAGGCCCGGCCGCTTACCGAGTGACTTGCCGGCCGGATAGGCCACCGCCTGCACCGGGGTCTCGAGCGCCGCCTCCAGATCCTGGCGTGCCGCCGTCAGATCGGCGCGCGCCTCGGCATCGGACAGCGTATTCAGGATCCGGTGCGACCTGGTGTGCGACTGCACGTCCATCCCCGCGGCCTTCAGCGCCCTGACGTGATCCCAGTCCATGATCAGCTGGTCGGCCAGCTCTCGCTCTTCGTCGCGGCCGAGCGTCACTCCGGTGGCCGACTCCACCTCGGCGAGGAACCGATCCAGATCCAGACCCTCGCGTTCCTTCACGATTCGCAGCAGGCAGCCGATCGCGCGCCGACGGCCCTCCATGTCCGACGTGTCCAGCTCGATCGCCTCGGGATAGGAAAGCGTCAGCCGCGCACACGGCGAGCGCAGGACGAGGTTGTTGATCTTCTCCCACCAGAAAAGGCGGCGGTCGGCCACGTGGCCGGTCGACACGAAGAACACCGCCTTGGCGTCCAGCCGCTTCAAGATCGGCAACGCCTCGTCGTGGTTGTCACGGTAGCCGTCGTCGAAGGTGATCATCGCCGGGTTGTCCGGCAGCGGCACTCCGGATCGGTGGGCCTGAAGGTCCAGCGTGTCGACCAGCGTGAAGTAACGCTTGAGGATCTCCACCTGGCGCGCGAAGGCCACGGGCGTGGTGTCCGCGACGTCGGGATCGAACCCGGGCGCTCCCGGGGAGGCCACGCGGTGAAACGTCACCACCGACAGGTGACGCCACGGGAAAATGGCGCGAGACCGCGCCGCCAGCAGGGCCCGCAGCAGGCCCAACCGATCCAGCGCGCGCGCCAATGTGATCCTCTTCGGCGCCATCGGCAATCACGGCACGTAGATGGTGTCGCCGGCCAGCACCACGATGTTCTGCTCGGGACGCTCGCCGGTCTTCAGGGTGTCGTAGTCGAGCGGGATCTGGCGCGTCTGCCCGGGCGCGTACGTGCGGAGAATCACGGATTTGTCGGGCGCAGCGAAGCGGTTCGGCCCCCCGGCCATCGCCATGGCCTCGATCACGGTCACGAAGGTGGGCGAGGTGAAAACCCCGGGGTGCTCGACGTTGCCATGCACCGAGAACCGGTAACTGTTCACCGCCACCACCGCCACCGTCACCCGCGCCGCGTCCCCCTTGACGAACTTCGCCAGGCGCTGGGTCACGTCGTCACGGATCTGTGACGGGGTTCGCCCCGCCGCCTGTACGTCCCCGACCAGCGGCAACGTCATCGTGCCGTCCGGGCGGACCTTGATTTCCAGGCTCAGCTCGTTGTCACGCCATACATTGATGCGGAGCTGGTCCGCAGGGCCCACGACATACTCGCGCGTCCGAGGGTCCGGCTCGTGGGAGTAATCAAATGCCGGCCGATGTGCACAGCCGACCGTCAAGGCCAGAACAACTCCACAAACACCACGTACTCTCATCCAACCTCGGACGTAGGTCCGTTTTGACATGTTCGCCATACCCGGCCTGATCGCGCTCTGCGCCTTCATCTACCTGCGACCGCAAGAGTTCGTCCCGGCGCTGCAGGGAATCCCGTTCCTGTACCTGTTCGTGCTCCTGGTCGCACTCGGGTTCGCCCTCGACCTCAAGCTCGGGCTCACCCGTCTGGTGCCAAGCCCCCTTCTGCCGTGGGGCGTGGCGGCTTTCGCCTGGTCGATGCTCACGATGGCGCTGATGGCGCCCGGGGCACTGACGAGCGAAGGCCTGCTCTCGTTCATCGCGCTCTTCCTGTTCGCCACCATCGCCCAGAGCGTGCAGACATTGCGGGCGCTCCGGACGCTGGCCATGTCCCTGTTACTGCTGTCGCTGGGTCTGGCTGCCATCGGCGTACACCAGAACTTCGCGCCCACCGGATGTGTCAAGCAGGACGACGTCCAGCCCGAGGTCTGGCTGGCCGACGGACGCTCCTGCGAGACGCGCGAGGATTGCACGGCGACGGCTCTCGAGAGCGGTTCTCGCTTCCGCTGCGAGCGCCTGGGCCTCTTCGGGACCACCTCGGTCGAGGGCAGGGTCCGTTACCGCGGCATCATGGAGGACCCGAACGAGTTGGCGATGGTGTTGAGCCTCGCCCTGCCCTTCGCCTTCATCCCTTTCCAGGCGCGGCGTTCGTTCTCGCGCCTCCTGCTTGCGCTCGGGTCGCTGGGGGCGATCGGTCTGTGCGTCATCTTCACCCGTTCGCGCAGCGGACAGCTAGCGTTCCTCACCGTCCTGGCGGCCAACCTGATCCGCCGGCTCGGCTGGGCGGGCGTGGGAGCGGCGGCGCTGCTGGGCGCGCCGGTGCTGATGCTGGGCGGCCGCACCGACGCCAGCGCCGATCAGTCCACCATGGAGCGCCTCGAGTGCTGGTCGAAGGCGATCGAGCTCTTCCGCGGCTCGCCGATCGTGGGGGTCGGCAAGGGTCAGTTCGTCGAGCACCACTGGCTGACGGCTCACAACTCGTTCTTGCTGACGCTGGCCGAGACGGGCCTTCCGGGCCTCTTCCTCTGGACCGGGCTCCTCTACTTCGCCTTCAAGATCCTCGTCAGCATCCTGCGGGCCGACTCCCCGCCGGGAGGCCGGACCACCTTCCTCTGGGCCAACGCCCTGTTCTCGTCTCTCTGCGCATTCTCGGTATCGGCATTCTTCCTCTCCCTGACCAACCACAACGTCCTGTGGATCTACCTCGGGCTCGTCGGTGGTCTGGCCTCCACGGCGAAGGCGCTGGACCCCGACTGGCGGCTGCGCTTCACCCGGCGCGACGCGGCCATTCTGCTGATCGCCGACTGCGCGCTGGTGGCCGCTGTGTTCATCTACACGCGGATCCGGGGGGTCTAGACGGCCGGAATCTCGACGAAGAACGTCGAGCCCTGACCGACGCAACTCTCGGCCCAGATGCGCCCGCCGTGGGCCTCGACGATACCCTTGGCAATCGCCAGGCCCCGTCCGCTGCCCTGGTAGTTCACGCGTTTTCCTCGCCAGAACCGTTCGAACACGCGGGTCAGATCCTCGGGGGCGATGCCGGCACCGGTGTCGGCGATTGCGAACCGCACGGCGCGGTCAGGCGTCGGCGACGCCCGGACCACGACGGATCCACCCGCGGATGTGGCCTTCAAGGCGTTGCTCAACAGATTCCCTATCACCTGCAGCATGCGATCCCGATCGCAGCAGACCGCCGGCAGGTCCGGCGTCACCTCGCCCGTCAGCGTCACCCCGCGCTCGGCCGCGACGGCCTGGAAGTTTGCCAGCACCTCGTCCACGATCGCCTCGGGGCGTTCCGGTTTCCGCTCGACCGCCAGACGCCCTCGCTCGATGCTGGTGAGGTCGAGCAGATCGTTGATCAGGCGGTTCATCCGGTCGCTCGCGCGCAGGATGCTGTCCGCTCGCCGCCGGCTGCGCTTGCCGGACTCGGTCTCGACGGCAGCGTCACGCGACACCAGAGCAGCGTTCAGCGCCACGACGCCCAGGGGATTGCGCAGGTCGTGCGAGACGATCGCCAGCATCTCGTCGCGACCGCGCACCGCCTCGTGCGCCTCCTCGCGCAGCATGTGCTGCAGCAAAGAGGCGCTCGCGCGATCGGCCATGGTCTCGAACAGCCTCCTGTCGTCCTCCGAGAACTCGAACGCGGTAAGCGAGCCCATGTGCGCGACACCCAGCAACCGGCCGTCCCCGACCAGGGGCACGCCATAAAGAGCGCGCACGCCGAGTCTGCGAATCACCTCACTCTTGACCAGCGCGTCCGTGGCCGCCGAGCGCACCATCACCGGCCGCATCGAAGCCGCCACCTTGCCGGCAAAGCCCTCGCCCATCCGCAGCGAGAATCCGTCCAGCAGCGACTCCTCGAGCCCGGCCGCGCCGCGCACGCGCAACACGTCATCCTCGAGGAGCAACACCACCGCCGTGTCCGCGGCCGGCGTGCTCTGGAGGAAAGCGTGCAGGAGCCGATCCAGAAGCTCCTTGCCGGACCGGCTGTCGACCGCCGCGCGCGCAATCCGGTCCAGCGACGTCAGCGTCCGGTTCCGCTGTTCGACGTATTCATTGGTCGACTTCGCCACCGCGTCGTCGATGATCTGATTCACCAGGGTGATCGACGCTGCATCGCCTCCGCCCTGTTCGATCCAGCGCTGGAGCACGAACCGCCGCACCAGGGCGTACTCCGCCACGACCTCCTCCAGATCGAAACTTGCGGCCAGACGCAGGCGGGCATGCCGGGCGGCGAGGTCTTCGAGCGCGGAAACACCCCATCCCGTCTCGGCAATCCGGGCGATGCAGTCGAGGAGGTCCGGAAGGCTGTCGACCAGCGCAGGGCGATCCAGTTCCTGGGCCCGGGGCAGTTCACGCGCCGCGGCCGTCCATTCTTCGACAATGTCGTCGCGATGCTCCCGGAGGAACGCCCCCAGACGTGCCGTCCGGGGGTCAACGATTACCTCGGGTACCACGCAGACAACGTAGGCACGCGCCTGCGCGAGCCAACTCAGAAATAGGTGGTCGCCATCAGCCGCAACCCGAACGGATTCGCGGGCGAAAAGGAGAGATCCTCGCACCCCCCGGTGGTGGTCCGCGTACCCCGGGGACAGTCCGTCTCGGCCGGCAGGCGGGTGACGGTGGCGAACTGCGCCGAACGCGTGCGGCGGTCGAGCAGGTTCTCGATGGCCAGGTTCAGCTCGACGGAACGCCAGCGGTAGGCGGCGAACAGCTCGAACAACGTCATGGCATCGGCCATCAGGAACTCATCCTCGGTGGCGGGGCGACGGGCGACGTGCAGCCCTCGCAGCCCGCCACGCACCCCCGTTCGATGCAGGACGGACAGCCCGCCCGCCGCCGTGAAACGCGGCGCAAGGGCGACGGACTGGCCCGCCCCCGCGTTCTCGCGGAACCTGGCGTCGCTGAACGTGAGATCGGCGTCGAAGAACAGCCACGGCAACAGCTCGACGCGCGCCTCCAGCTCGACGCCGAGCCGCCGGGTCGCCCCTGCCGCCTCGGTGGTCCCCTCGTCACCCACCCAGACGGTCTCGCTTTCCATGTCCAGCGCCCACAGAGAAGTCGCCACCTCCAGGCGGCGATCGAACAGGCGCATCCGGGCACCGACCTCGTACCCGACCACCCGGGTGAGCGGCGACACCGGATCCACGGCGCGTACCACCCCGCGGGCATCGTTCGAGTGGAACCCGTAGCCGAAGTCCAGGAACAGATCGGTGCTGGCGTGTGGCGACACGATGACGGCGCCCTTGGGGCTGACGCGGCTGGCGCCTCTGATCCCCGAATCGGGGCCGAGGCGATCGTCGACGCGAAACGCGAAGTGATCGGCTCGCATACCGCCCACGACGCGCAGCCACGGCACGAACTGCACCTCCTCCTTGGCGAAGAGACCGACGGACGTCTCGCCGATGTTCGCGTCCACGACCTTCTGCAACCGCTGACGCTCGCGCGCGTACGACAATCCGTTGTCGATGTGGTCCACCCGGGCATCGCCGCCCACCGAAGAATCGAACAGCACCCCACCCCACTGCCGCAGCCAGCGGTACCGCGTACGGGCGCCGGTCATCGTGCGGCGGTCGGACTGCTCGATCTGGTCGCCGTTCACCGGGTCGCGCGAGACGAAGGTGAAGTTCGAGTACAGACGGAACGCGTAGGCTGTGTGGTACACGAGCGACTGGAACTCGCTGGTGCGATCCGGACGCAGCCGGTAGGTGGCATAGACGTTCTGCCGGCTGGTCTGACCGCCCTCGCTGGGATCGAGTGAGCCGTAGAATCCGACCAGTCCGCTCCGGACGGCCCGGACCGGGAGCTGGCCCGACGCATTCCACGTCCCTACGTATGTGCTCGCCGCCAGCGAGAGCGTGGAACGGCTGTCGAGATCGTAGGTCAGCTTGCCGAACAGGTTGTACTTGGCGAACCGTTCGGGGTTCTCGAAGGGGCCGTCGGTGTGGACCAACTCGCCGGCGAACAGCGGATGCCACTTCCCCGCCTCGGG
Source organism: Myxococcales bacterium (assembly GCA_031423255.1). Classification (GTDB taxonomy): domain Bacteria; phylum Myxococcota_A; class Polyangia; order Fen-1088; family Fen-1088; genus JANPFD01. The sequence goes on from JANPFD010000113.1 coordinate 333,759, forward strand.
CGCGGCGATGGCCACCGCGCGCACGGTGTCGAACGAGCCGCCGCCCACGGAGGCGAACGATTCGCCTCGGGAGCGCGTGATGAAATCGATGGCACCCGCCGTGGCGAAGTCCCCGTTCTCCACGAAGTACGGCCCCTTCGACACCTCCACCCTCTGCACCAGCTCGGGTATCACGAAGTTGATGTCGGAGTACCCCTGCCCGTGACCGTGACTGACCATGTTCACCGGCACGCCGTCGAAGGAAAGTGCGACGTCCGTGCCGTGGTCCGCGTCGAACCCACGCAGCAGGTACTGGGTTGCCTTGCCACCACCCGCGTGCTGCACGGGAATCAGCCCGGGTGCCACACGTGCCAGATCGCCAGGGCTGAGGATCGGCCGCAGCCTCAGATCCCGCTGGCGGACCGTACGCGCCGACGCCGCGGTCAGCGGGCGCTCGTCCTCGACGGACTGGACCACGGTCACCGTTTCCACCTCGGTCGCCACGATCGGCTCCGATTCGCGCGCGGGCGCGGCGTGCGTGTGGCCCGGGGGCGTGAAGCGGTACTCGAAGGTCACCTCGCGGGCAACTGGCTGCCCCTGCTCCCGCGCCGGCTCGAACTCCAGTCGGCGCGCTGCCACCACCGCAGCAGCATCGAGGGCCGGGTGGATGCCAGACTCGACGTGCGCGTCGGTGACGCGTCCGGCAATGTCGACCTGCAAGTGAAGGGTGACCGTGCCCCCGATGCTCTGGTGGCGCGCCTCCTCGGGGTACTCCGGCTCGACGAACGTTTTCAGCTTCGGAGCGGAACTCTGCAGCGCGACGAGATAGACGACCAGGCCGACAGAACCCATGGACAGACCTCCGGACAGGTACCCAGGAACGGCGTGAACGGATTGCGTGAATCGTTCAGGCCGGAGGTCCGCGCGTCAGGCGCGGCGAGACGAACCGAAGGCTTCCCGAAGCGGAAGGAGGCAGACTGGTCGGCCCCTCGAGCCGCATGGCCGGCAGCGGGAGCACGAACGGCGGCGGCGGCAGGACCCCCACTCCGCAGTGGGCGAGGTCGCGGCGGCCGTGATCACCGGACGGAGCGTCCTGGTGGCGGTGGACGATTCCGCCGTCGACGTGCTCGTGGTCATCGCGGTGATTGACCGTATGCAGATACGGCAACACGGTGATGGCGAAGACGAACGCCTGCAGCGCGAATCGGACGAGTCCGCTCGAGCGTCTGAGGCGAAGCAGCGACATCGCCGCAGGAAACTACCACGTGACGCGCTGGCGCCCGGTCACGAAGCGCCAGAGACCCACGACGGCGGCGACGTGCATGACCACGAAGGTGCGCGCCACGGTGGCGATCCGCCCCCCGCGCGGCCCGATGACCGCGGCTCCGTAAAAGGCGACCTGGCCGATCAGAAGCAACCTGCCGAGCATCGTCCCGACGCTCACGGCCGAAGCAAGAAAAAGTGCCACCAGCGCCCAGGGACAGACCAGCCGCATCACCTTGTGCGAGATGGTCTCGAACCACGACGGATTGCTCAGCGGCGACAGCAGCGACGGCATCCAGGCGAACACCTGATAGTTGCCGGCCAGCGTGCGCACCTTGCGCCCGAACTCGCGCTCGTCGGCAAAGGCGCGGTCGTAGGCAATCGCCCGCTCGGCGAACAGCACCCGGCGCCCGCGCAACCGTAGCTGCATCGGGATCCAGATGTCGTCCAGGATCAGGTCCCTCGGCAGCAGATCCAGATCCACCTTGCGCAGAGCTGCGATCGGACCGGTCATCCCGACGACGCTGCGGTAGTGTGCCTCCTGCCGGCGGATCCAGTTCTCGTAGCGCCAGTAGACGCCGCTGCCCGCCTGACCCTCCAGCACCAGGTTTCCGGTGACGCAGCCGACGTCGGGGTCGGCCAGCATTTCCAGCAGCGCTCGCAGCGCCTGCGGCGCCAGCGGCTGCCGCGAGTCGGTGATCAGCAGGACCTCGCCATGCGCCTCCTCGCGCATTCGGTTGAGGCCTGTCGGTTTGCCGAGGCGCTTCCGCCCGCGCATGAGACGGACGCGCGGCTCACGGGCCGCCCAGGCGGTGACGATCTCGTCGGTGCCATCGTCGGACCCATCCGAGTAGACGAGGATCTCCAGCTTGTCGGCCGGGTAGTCCTGCGCCACGAGGCTGGCAAGCTTGGCGTCGATGGTACCGGCCGCGTTGTAGGCGGCGATGCAGGCAGTGACCGTCGGCCGCCAGTCGGGATCGCGGCACACGCGCTGGGGGAACAGGCGCGCCAGCAGTCCGATCAGCGCCGGATAACCGACGTACGTGTACGCGAGCACCAGCAAGCAAGCTACGCCGATTGCAACCACCGTTGCTCCTCCCCCCTCGGTCCACACCGGGCGTAAAGCGCCAGGTAGTCGTCCACCATGCGCTCGGCCGAATAGCGATCCCGCGCCACCGTGCAGGCCCGTGTCCCCATGACCGCCAGCCTGCCTCGATCGGCCAGCAGGGGCGCCAGCGCCCGCGTCAGCGCCACCTCGTCGTCGGGCGGCACCAGGAAACCCGTCTCGCCTTCATCGATGATCCCGGGGATCCCGCCGACCGCGGTCGCCACCACGGGAAGGCCGGTGGCCATCGCCTCCAGCACCACCAGAGGGTGACCCTCGGTGCGCGAGAAGAGCGCGAACACGTCGAAAGACCGCAGCAGGCGCGCCACGTCCTCGCGCTGGCCGAGGAAACGGACGTTCTTCACCCCCAGCGCTTCCAGGGCCGCGCGCTCCGGACCATCGCCCACGATCACCAGCTGAGCCGGCAACGTCGCCACCGCCCGGATCAGCCCGGCGACGTTCTTCAGGGCGACGAGCCGGCTCACCGTCCCGATCACCACCGCGTCCTCCGCGATCCCCAGCTCGCGCCGCACCCGGATCCGATCCGCCGCGTCCGGCCGGAAGCGGCCGAGGTCGATTCCGTTCTCGATCACCGTCAACCGTTCGGGTGGACAGAGCCGGTGCGGCCGCAGCTGGTGCTCCAGCTCGCGCGACACCACGACGAACGCGTGCGCCATCCGCGCCGCCTGCCGTGCCAGCCAGGTCTGCCGGCCGCTGCGGAAGGCGACGCCGTGCCGCGTCTGCACCACCACCGCGTCGGCCAGCTTTCCCGCAAGGCCCGCGTAGATCAGCGGCTGCGGGTTGTGCGTGTGCACCACGCCGACGCCATGGTCGCGTAGCCACGACGCCAGGCGCGCGGGCAGACTCGGGTCCACCGTGGGTCCGCGCTTCTCGACGGTGTGCGCCTCGATGCCCGCGCGACGGAAGATCTCGCCCAGCGGTCCCTCCGGCGGCGCCGCCAGCGACACCGCCAGCACGCGATGCCCGCGGGCTCGTTGCCCTATCCCCAGGTCCAGCGCGACCCGTTCCTGCCCGCCGACGTGAAAAGACGACAGGACGTGCGCGATGACCACCGCTACCGCCCCAGTCCCCGCAACATCACCAGCGGCGTGCGCAACAGGATGTGCATCTCCATGCGCAGGAATGCGAGCGGACTCGTCAGCGTGGCGCTGTAGGCCAGGTCGTACAGCAACTTGATGCGCATGTCGTCGGCCAGCGCGCCCTCGGCGCCCGGCAGCTTGAACGGATTCGTCAGCACGTCGGTAAAGGCTGCGACCGGGCTACCCGGCCGCGGCCGTCCGGTGTAGCCGAGGTTTACCTGGGCAAACCCGGTGATACCGGGCTTCACGTCGCGCATTCGTTCCTCGAAGTACGGGATCGCCTGGGACAGCTGCTCGATCAACTGCGGCTGCTCCGGCCGCGGGCCAATCATGCTCATCTCGCCACGCAGCACGTTCCACATCTGCGGCAACTCGTCGAGGCGCGCCTTGCGCAGGAAGCGGCCCACCCGGGTGACGCGCGGATCGTTCTCCTCGGCCACCACGGGGCCGCGCATCTTGTCGGCGTCCACGACCATCGTCCGGAACTTCAACATGAGGAACTGCTCGAAGCGCGGGCCACCAGGCCCGCCGATCAGTTTCCCCGCCCGGCGCTGGCGGAAGAAGATCGGCCCGGGCGACTCCCGGTAGATCAATGCCGCAATGAGCGGATACAGCGGCAGCGTGAGGCAGATCCCGACCGAGGCCAGGAAAATGTCGAGCACGCGCTTCATGAGGCGAACCGAGGAGGTCACGTTTCGCCAACAGATATAAGTAAGCAAGCAGGCGGGGCCAGAAGCATCGAGCCCCGAAATGGTGAAGAGTGGGTCAGGTCATCAAACTCGAGGTCGTCGGTGAGCTCGAGCACCGGGACATCGCGTTGCGGACGGTGTCGGCGGCATGCCGGCTGGCCTATGCCCGCCAGGCGCACATTCCCGAAGCGCGCGAGACTCTGGCTTATGTCATGTCCGCCGTCGGCGAGGCGTTCAACAACATAGCGGTGCACGGCTACCGCGGTGGTCCCGCGGGGATGGTGGAGATCTGCATCGCCGTCGGCCCGAGCCGCCTCGCGGTCGAGTTGCGAGACTACGGCCTCAGCTTCGATCCGCGCAGCGTGCCGATGCCCGATGAGTTGCCCGAGTCGGGCATGGGGGTCTTCATCATCTCTTCGATGATGGACGAGGTCGAGTATCGCCCAGGTCACCCAAACGTTTTACGACTCGTGAAGAGACTTGGCGTTGCAGGCGGCAGCTCCCATCTTGGTAGTGGGTTAGAGGCAAAAGGGGAGAGGACGGAGGGTGAGGGGGATGACTTACGAAACGACTCGAGCAAATGAGGGGTGCGTGTTGCAGATCCGCGGCGAGCTCGACGCGGTCTCGGTTCCCGAGATCCGGGGCACGCTCGACCGGCTGGCAGCGGACGGCATCAAGCGGGTGATCGTCGACCTCGGCGATCTGCGGCTGATCGATAGCTCCGGCGTGGGAGCGCTGGTGTCGCTCTACAAGCGCGTCGGCGCCCTGGGCGGGAGGGTGAGCGTGCGTGGGTTGCGGGATCAGCCTCTGGCGATCTTCCGCCTGCTCAAGCTCGACCGGGTGCTCGCTCCGGAGGACGCGGTGGCCGCGGCGTGAACGACAGTTTTCTCGCCCAGAGCCAGCGGCTGCTGCGGCGGGCTCGACGGCGGCCGCTGGCAGTCGGGGCGCTGGCGATGCTGGTCACGCTGGCCGCGGCGGGCCTGATCGCGCGGCGGCCCGCCCGCCATCGCGCCGCCGTGACCTTGCGCTTCACGGACACCGATCCGAAGAGCCGCATCGACTTCGGCGATCGGGCGCTGCGCGGTCACGTGACCGAGGTCGCCTTCTCGCAGAGCCGCCTCGTGCGGGTAGCCGAAGGCCACGGCCTGCTGGGCAACGGCGATCCGTCGATCGCGGTCAGCGAGCTGCGCGAGCGGATCACCGTCGAGGTGATCCGGAACCGATCGATCGCACTTCTGCCTCCGGCGGAGCGCCCACGGTCGGCGCATGTGCGCATCGCCTTCGACGACGCCGACCCGGTCCGCGCGCGGGCGGTGGCCCTGGATCTGGCGCGGCTGGTAGCGGCCAGCGGACACGGGCAGCGGCGGCAGATGGCCCTGGCCGTGCAGCAGCAGGCTCAGGTGACGGCGGCTGCGGCGCGGATATCATTGCGTCGCCTGCGCGCCGAGGCTGCCCGCGATCGCCTCGCCGGTGACGCCGAGCACAGGCCCCTGGCCGCGGCCATCTCCGCCGCCGAGACCCGACTGGCGGATGCCGAGCAAGGGATGCGCACGACGGATCTGCGTATGCGCGGCGACGGGCCGGCCCTGGAGATCGAGGTCCTCGAACCGCCGCCCGCCCGCCCCGCGCCGCAGCCGGGACGTCGAGCGGCGCTGGCCGCGGTGATGGCCGCTCTGGCAGCGCTCCCGATCACAGCCCTGCTGGTCGGCGCGTTCGATCCCCGCCTCTATGACGGCGACGACGTGCGGCACCTGGGACTGAGCTGTCTTGGTCACATCGGCGCAGATAGCTCTGGCCCGCGGCCGCAAGCGCTTTAACTCTTCTCTTGCGATGAACGACGCACCTACGCCGTCCACGCTGCACCTGGCGCAGCGATCACTGCGCTACGCGGGCCTCTCGGCGCTGGTGCTCGGGCTCGGACTCGCAGCCACTGCCTTCATGGTGCAGCGCACCCCCCAGGTCTACCGCTCCGAGGCGGTGCTGCTGTACCGGCAAGCGGCCCGTCAGGGAAACAGCGACGACTCCGCCCGGCGGGCGGGCGCACGTCTGTCCGACATGACACTGGCGCGCGAGCGTCTGCGACGGCTCACCGACGAGTTCAAGCTGTACCCGGAGATCGCCGACCGGAACGCGGCCGTGGACGACATGCGCCGCAAGGTCGCCTTCAAGGCGCGCGATGGCTCCACGTTCCTCATCACCTTCGATTCGTCGTCACCCGCGCAGGCGCAGGCGGTGAACGGACGGCTGGTGCAGACGCTGATCGAGGACAATACCCGACAGCGCGCGAAGGAGACCGAGGAGATGCGGCGCGTGCTCGAGGCCGAGCGCGGCCGGCTCGAGGAGGATCTGCGCGCGCGGCAGGCCGCCGTCACGCAGTACCTGGGGCTTCATCCCGAGGCGGCGATGGCCCGCGAGACGGGCGGGTCGGAGAACCCGGACGTCGATGCGCTGGCCCGCGAGGTCGAACGCGTCCGCGGTGTGCGTCCGTCGAGCGGCGATCCGGTGGCGCGGACCGTCGATGCCGAACTCCTGGCCGCCGAGCGCAAGACGGCCACGGACCTGGCCCAGGCGCGCCGCGAGTTGGCAGAAAAACAGCAGCGCCTGACGGACGTCCACCCTGACGTCGTCGTGGCCAATGAGCGCGTCCGCCAGGCCGAGTCCTCGTGGCGCGAGCTGCGCGACGCCGTGACCGAGGCCAATGCCATGCCGGCGCCCATCCGCCCGGCGGCCACGTCGTCCTCGAGTTCGAATGACCGTGCGCTCTCGTCCGTCGAGCAGCAACTGGCGCGCATCAAGCGCTCGGCGCGATCCGGCGGCCGGCAGATCAGCTCGCGGGCGCTGCGCGGGGAGGTCGAGTTGCAGAGCCTGCGGCACGAGCTGGATCAGGCTCGCGAACGGCTGGCCGGCCTCGAGGAGAAGCAGGTCGAGGCCCAGCTCCAGGCCAAGATGGACACCAACGCGGAGACCGGACAGCTGGCCATCCTCGACCCAGCATCGCGGCCAGGTCTTCCCGTGGTCGACGTGCGCAAGAAGGTGCTGCTGGGCGGCGTCGCCGCCTCGCTGATGCTCGCCATCGGCCTGGCGCTGCTGCGCGCGCGCACCGATGACCGGATCCACGATCAACGAGACGCCCAGTGGCTCGGAGGCCAGCCCGTGCTGGCGTCGATCCCCGAGCGTCGCCGCAGGAGGGCCCATGGCTGAGATGCCGCCACCCGAGACCGGACCGGTGCTGTCGCTGATGCGCAGCGAACGGCCGAAGGTTCCAGCGCTCCGACCTGACATCATGGTCCACCGGCGGTCTCTGCCGCCGGCCCTGCATCCGGATCTGGTCCTGCTCACGGATCCCGAAGGGGTCCAGGCGGCCCGCTTCAGGTCCCTGCGCCACCGGCTGGTCGAGCGCGGCGATCCGCGCGTGGTCCTGGTGACCAGCCCCGACGTCGATGAGGGCAAGACCTACGTCGCCGTCAACCTGGCGCTGGCCATGGCCGAGCCGCGCCGGCACCGTGTGCTTCTGGTCGAGGCGAACATGCGTCGGCCGTCGCTCGCCGACCGCTTCGATCTCAGCCACCACGACCACATCTGCTTGCTCAGCCAGCTGGACGATCATCGGACGAACCCGGACTTGCCCTGGCAGATCACCGGAGTCGGCCCCACGGACCTGCATCTACTGGTGGCCACCACGGTTCTCGCCGAAGGCCGCCGCGTCGAGGCCCCGCAGTTCTCGGCGGCGATCGCGCAGCTGCGCGCCCACTACGACTATGTGATCGTCGACGGGCCGCCGGCGCTATCCGGGGCGGACGTCACCTTCGTCGAGGACGCCGCGGACTCCTTGTTGCTGGTTGCCCGCGCCCACAGGACACGCGGTCGCCGGCTGCGCGCGGCGCTCGATCAGCTGCTGCCCGCGGATCTCGCGGGCGTGGTCGTCGTCGGATCCTGACGCGCGGCCACCGCGATCGGAGGCGGCGCCAGGAGGTGGTCGAAGTACTCGGCCGGATTGCCCGCGCGCCCGTCCATCGCTGCGCGCGCCACGTTGTAGAGCTCACGCGCGGTCACGTAGTGGAGCGACCAGTTCACCCCGTCGTTGTAGCGGGCAAGCGCCTGGTGCAGCGACCGCCCGCCTTCGCCCAGCAACGACGCCGCCTGGGCCTCGGGCGCGCCATGCGTGTGCACCTTGACGAACACCCAGTCAGGCCGCCCCTCGACGTGGATCTCCTGCTTCGTCCAGGTCGCCACCCGAGACGGTGTGCCCGGATCCGCCGCGGTGACGGCCGCGCTCTCGATGCGCACCCCGAATCTCCCGCGCCGCGCCAGCGCCAGCGGTCCCTCGATCATCAGGAGGCGATCGTCGAATGCCTCACCGGCGCGCGCCGGCCGTCCCCGCTCGTAGGCGCGCGCCCGAGCCAGATCGCCGTCGGGCCAGTAGATGCGGTTCACGATCCCCGGCTGACTCTCGTCGGGCGCCGCCGGGAAAGTGAGATCGGCGTAGCAGCCGGTTTCGAACAGCAGCGGCAGCTCGTCATCCACGCCGCACCAGCGGCCGTCACGCCGCGCGTTCGCCAGACACCAGTTGCCGTGGATGAAAGCGTAGCGTGGCCGCCCGGTGCCCGCGTCACGGCTCAGGTGCCCGTGCCCGGCGTAGATGCCGAGATAGCTCTGGATCTTGCGCCGCAGCTCGGCCGCCGTGTCCCCGTCGTGGTGCAGATGCAGCTCCACCTCGCCCAGGCCGTCGCTGGCCAGGTCGCCCAGTCGCTCGAGAAACTCCGGCTCGTACTCCTCGCCGGGGAAGAAGAACGAGTGTCGCGGCGGGCGGCCGTCGGCATCACGGAACTCGCTCGCCAGCTTCGGATACCGCTCGTGCCAGGTGCGCACACGCGCGTGGGCGACCTCGCGCGGCGGACGCCGCCAGTACGGCTCGAAGTGGTCGCAGAACGCGAAAAGCAGGTGCCGGTGCCCCCGGTACGGGGGGCGCCGCACATTCTCCAGGCGATCCCGCAGGTAGGCGGGCAGCCAGTTCTGCAGATTCTTCTCGCGGATGCGCGCCAGCACCACGGATGAGGTGGGTCCGCGGGCGCAGTCCGGCCACGCGATCTGCCGCACATCTGTTAGCATCGGCGCCGCGATGGGCCCGACGCTCACGACCGGCACGATGCTGGGCGGCACGTACGAGATCGTGCGGTGGATCGGCAAGAGCGGCATGGGCGAGGTGTACGAGGCGCGCCACCAGCGACTCCACGGCCGCTACGCGGTGAAGGTCCTGCTGGCCGACGTCTCGGGACGCCCGGACGCTCTGGCTCGCTTCCGCCGCGAGGCCGAGGTCACCTCCGCGTTGCGCCACCCGAACATCGTCCAGGTGGTCGACTTCAACGTCACGCCCGACGGACACCCCCCGGCGACGGCAGAGTGGACGGTCGGGCCATCCTTGATCACCCCGCGGCAGCTCTTCGGGCTCGCGGCGGTCGGCCGGACGCTGTACGCCGTCGGTGGCTACGCCCGCAATCCCCTCAAGGAAGTCGAGGTCTGCGATCTCGGCGTTGCCACCCCCGCCTGGGTCGCCAAGGCCCCTCTTGCAACCGGCCGATCGCGCCCTCTGCGATCGCCGTGGACGGCATCGTCTACTCGATCGGCGGGGCCGCGGGCGCGGACTTCACGGATGCCTACGACCCGGCGACCGATGCCTGGACCACACGCGCCCCGATGCCGTCGGGGCGGGACTGCATGGCGCTGGCAGTGCTGGGCAAGACGATCTACGCCATGGGCGGACGAGCCTTCCTGACGAGGCCGATGCCCCCGGACCAGCCGGGCTGGTACAGCTTCTACGAGGTCGAGGCGTACGACACGACGACGAACCGATGGAGGATGGAACCGCGCATGCTCCGCGCCGTGAGAGGGCTAGCGGGCGCAGCCGTCGACGGTGTCCTCTACTCCATCGGCGGCAACGATTCGAGCAAGGTCGAAGCTCTCATGCCGTGATCGCGTCGACCTCGGCGCGAGCCTCGGCGCGGATCGCCAGCTCGTCGTGGATCTCCTTGCTCGTGCGGCCGAGCTTTTCCAGCAGCTCGGCATCGGGCTGCGCCGCCCTGGCATAGGCCTCGCCCAGCGCCGCGGTCGCGTCCAGCAGGTGCTGGATCAGCGCCGCGCGCGCCGCCTCGAGGCGGGCGCTCTCGGCCACCCATGACTCGGGGATGCGCCCGAGCTGGGGCCGCCGTGCGGCCAGGGCCACCAGCGCCTCCTCGACGCGCCCCAGAGCGCCGCCCGCCTGGCAGGACACCGCCACCAGCTCCCGCGCCTGGTCGTCGACGCGCATTGCCGTCGGTGCCGCGCGCAACACCCCTCGCGCCAGCCTGATCACGTCCGCCAGAAGCGCCCGCCCCTCGCCCTCCGGCAGGGCGGCCAGCGCATCGGCCACCTGCCTGGCCAGCGCCGGAGGCAGCACCTCGGCTGCGCGGATCGGCACGAGCAGCGGCCGGCTCACCCCGCGGTAGCCGAGGAACAGCACCGCGCCAGCCACGAACGGCGTCACACACGACAAGACCGGGGCGGCCAACATGGACGCTCCGACGCCGGCCGCGCCCACCACCGCGGTCAGCAGGTACAGCGATCGCGGCAGCATTCCCAGATCCGCGCGACGGGAGATCGTCCGCACCGGAACGTTCCGCTCACCCAGGTGCCGGGCTGCCGTCGCCGCCAGCCGGGCGGGCAGTCGCGCCAGCACCCTTCGACCCGCCGCTGCGTCCCGCGCGCCAGGATCGTCAGGAGGAAGCGACAGCAAGGCCGCCAGCCGGGCAGCCACACCCGGCGATCCGGGCCTCTCGACGACAAGCCAGGTATCTCCGGGCGCAGCGGGCAATTCACCGCAGCGGGAACAGAGGATGCGGCCCAGGGGCTCGGGCGCGCCGCAATCCAGGCAGAAGTCGAGTAGCCCGGCGACGGCACGCGGCTCGGGCAAGGGCGCCAGCGCGCGGGCGGCGAGTGCCTCGGCCATCGCCGCCGCCGTGGGAAAGCGCCGTCGCGGATCGACCGCCGTTGCGCGCGCGACGATCGCATCCAGCCACATCGGCAATTCGGGCCGTGCCTGTCGTGGATGGTGTCCCGCCTCCACCGCCGGCCGCGGTGGCAGCTTGCCAACGACCGCCAGATACAAGGTCACACCCAGGCTGAAAATATCGGCGCGCGCGTCACCCCGCTTGCCGGCCAGCACCTCCGGCGCCGCGTAGTCCATGGTCCCCACCATGGCTCCGGTGATGGTCAACGTCTCTTGCCCCTCGACGCGTGCCGAGCCGAAATCGCTGAGCCGCGCACGCCCATCCTGGTCGACGAGGACGTTCCGTGGCTTCACGTCGCGGTGAAGGATGCCGCGACGGTGCGCCACCGACAGCGCCTCGGCCACACCCCGTCCGAGCGCGGTGACTTCTTCGGCCGACAGCGGACCCTTCTCGGCGACCACCGACTCCAGGTCCCCACCTTTCACCCACTCCATCACCAGCACCAGCCACGGTCCCTCCTCGACCAGATCGAAGATCGGCACCACGTGGGGATGCGTGAGCGCCCGGACCGCGACCAGTTCGCGCCGCGTCCGCTCCCGCACCAGATGCGCACTCGCCGGCGGTGGCAACATCACCTTCAAGGCCACCTGGGTCCCGACCTTGCGATCGCGGGCGCCGTACACCACCGCGAACCCGCCACGCCCGATCTCGCGCTCGACCTCGTAGCGCCCGGCGACGAGCGACCCGACCTCGATCATTGCATCTCGGGCCGCGCCAGCGTCTCACGCGCGTTCGACGTCCACCCGTCGTCGGCGCGGTACAGCTCCAGGAACTGCTTCAGGTGCTTCTTGGCCAGCGCGAATTCCTTCATCGCGTATTCGGACATGCCGGCGTGATACACGGCCATGTAGTTGTCCGACTTGTACTCGAGCACGAGGCGCATCATCGGGCCGGCGGAGCGATCGTCCCCGGCGTCGGCCACGGGATGGACGATCTCGAACAGGATGTCGGCCGCCCTCGGTCGGCCGCCGCTCGGCAGCGCATCGATCACCCGCTTCGCCTCCTCGATCTTGCCCGCCAGGGCGTAGCATCCCGCCAGATAGCCCTCTTCGCCCGCAGGTGGGGGATTTCCACGCAGGCTCACCTCGATCTCGACGGCGTTGCAGCGCGGCCGGATGGCCGCGAACCAGCTCACGGGTGGCGCTGCGGCCCGTGGGCCCGATGGCATCGACGGCGGATCCTCGGTCGGCCGCCTCGCGATGGCCACCGCGCAAAGTCCCACGTAGGCGATCCCCAGCGCGTACGCCAGCCGCAGCACGCACCGATTGTACCGGGCGACTCGGCGGCGCTTCCACCCTACATGTGAGACTGGACGGCCGCGACGATGCGCTCCGCGGTGTGCCCGTCCCACAATTCGGGCACGTGGTGGGGCGCGTCCGCCGGGCGATCGAGCGCGCGCTCTGCCTCGCGCACGATGGCCTGGGGATCCGTCCCCACCAGCACGTTCGTGCCCTCGTCGACGGTGATCGGCCGTTCGGTGTTCTTCCGCAACGTCAGGCAGGGGATGCCCAGCACCGTGCTCTCCTCCTGCAGCCCTCCCGAATCGGTCATCACCAGCTTGGCCCGCGACGTCAGCGACAGGAACTCGAGGTAGCCAAGCGGGTCGGTCAGCACCAGCCCCGGCACGTCACCGACCGGGAAGCCCTGCTCCTCGATGCGCCGGCGCGTCCGCGGATGCACCGGGAACACCACCGGCACACGCGCCGCCACCGCCGTCACTGCGCGCAGGAGGCCACGCAGCACCTCCGGATCGTCGACGTTCGACGGCCGGTGCAGCGTCAGCACGGCGTACGCCCCGGCCTTCACTCCCAGCTTCGTCGGCACCTCCAGCGCCTGCGCCCGCGGCAAGTGCGCCATCAGGGTGTCGATCATGACGTTGCCGACCCGCACGATCGAGTCGGGCGCGCACCCCTCGGCGAGGAGATTCCGGTCCGCGTCGGGAGATGGCGTCAAGAGCAGGTCCGACACCGAGTCGGTCACCACCCGGTTCACCTCCTCGGGCATCGACCAGTCGCCCGAACGGAGCCCCGCCTCGATGTGGCCGTTGAAGATGCCCATCTTCGCGGCCACCAGGCTCGCCGCCAGCGTGCTGTTCACGTCCCCCACCACCAGCACCGCGCGCGGCCGCCGCTCGATGAAGAACCTCTCGAGCCCGATCATCACCGCCGCCGTCTGTTCGGCATGAGAGCCCGAACCGACGCCCAGGTCCACGATCGGCCGCGGCATCCCCAGTTCCTCGAAGAACACCCGGGACATCGCCTCGTCGTAGTGCTGCCCGGTGTGCACCAGAGCGTGCTCGATCCCCGCCGCCACGAACGCCGCGTGCACCGGCGCCGCCTTCATGAAGTTCGGCCGCGCCCCGACGATGGTGACGATCATGCCGCCCTCCTCAGCTGCACGCCGCGAATGTGACGTCCGAGCTCGTCGACCTTGGCCTCCCACGTCTCGTCTGCCATCACCTGGCTCCGTCGAAGCCGCTCGCCCGGACTGTTGCTCCGGATCGACTCCTCGCAAGCGATCAAGAACGCCTCCGGTGTGCGCGCGATCCGGCACCACTCGCCGTAAGCGCGCACTTCCGGCAAGTCCGTCGACACGACCGGCAACCCCGCGCTCAGGTACTCGCGCATCTTGATCGGGTTGACGTTTTCGGTGAGCTCGTTGATCACGAACGGCATCACACCGACGGAGAACGCCCTGCAATAACGCGGAAGCTCCTCGTACGGTTTGCGTCCCAGCAGTTTCACATTCGGCAGCCGCTGCAGCACGGAGACGTCGATCTGCGTCTTGCCGACGACGGCGATCGTCCAGTCCGGCCGCCGCTCGGCAACGTACGCCAGCAGCGAAACGTCGATCCAGTCGTGAACCAGACCGAAGAACCCGATGATCGGCCGTGCGCAACCGGCCAGCTCATCCGGGACAGCCGTGACCGGATCCAGCGCCTTGGCAAAGTGCGCGTGATCCACCCCGTGCAGCGCCAGGTGCGTTTCCGGGTTCAGCGCACGCCGCCGTTCCCACAGCGTCCGGGCCGTCGCGAAGACGACGTCCGCGCGCTGGCAGAGCGTCCGCTCCATCTCGCCCATGCGCGGCCCGTCGACGTAGGAGAAGCGTGACCACTCGTCGGTGCAGTAATAGACCGCCAGCTTCTCGCCGGGCATCCCCAGGTAGGGCAGCGCCGTCGGCAAGAAGGTCCACAGCTGGTATTCCGGCATATTCAGCTGCCGCCGCAACCTGGCCAGCATCGACCGCATCAGGCGCTGGTTCACCGCCGCCGCCGCCGTCGAGTGCGGAAATGGCAGGACGATCGGCGTGTACACCCAGAGGCGCTCGTCGATCTGGATCGGCCCGCGCGCGAAGCTGCGCAGCTTGGTGGCGATCTTGCCGAGGTCGCGCTTGCTGGACAGCTTCGGCGCCCGCGTGGCCACCGAGTTCAGCCAGAGCACCCGGTTCTTCCGCGCCAGCAGGCGCATGACGTGGTTGTTGCTGGTCGGATCCTCGGTCCAGTCCTTCGCGAAACAGATGATGTTCTCAGCCTCGAGCACGACGATCTCCTTTCACACCGGCAACAGCACCATCAAGCGTTTGCACAGCTGCTCGGCGACGCGCCCCAGCCGCAACTCGGGCCGCCCCGCCGGCACCACGTCGTTCGCCGGGCGCGAGACGCCCCCCTCCACGCACAACCGCCGGCCCAGCGCGCCCACGGTGTCCACCATGAAATCCTGCTCGTTCTCCCGCAGGAACGCGCACAGCCGGCGAAGCCGCTCGATGTTGAAAGAATTCGGCCGTCCCTGGCGCTTCTCGATCGAATCGATCAGGAAGTACTCGAACGAATGGGTGACGATGGTGACCTCGGGAAGCCCCATGCGCCGCGCCTCGACGAGGAAGTGGCGCATCTCGGGAAAGGACGTCGCGGTGACCTGCAGGTGCCGGAACCGCCCGTTGCCATCGACGAAATTGCTGACCGGCAGCTCCCACACGCCGACGCCCGTATCGAACAGCGCATTCTCGCGGGACGGCCAGCGGATCGCGCAGTTCTTGTCCCGGTAGCAGAGGTTGAAGTTCGACGAGACATGCAGCCCCGACGCGGCCAGCGCCCGCCAGGTGTCATTGTTGGCGCCGAAGTTGCCGGCACGGAAGCCGACCAGCGACGCCCGCGGCACGCCCGCACGCACCAGGAGACTGAGCCCGTCGTCGAGAAGCGCGCGCTGCTCCTCGACGCTGTAGTCGGCCATGTCGTCCGACGGCGGATCGTCCCCCCGCGTGTGCCAGTCGATCCGCCGCTGCACCGGGTGCAGATGAAGCTGGACGTCCTGACCGGCGGCGCGCAGGAACCGGCAAGCCTCGGCCAGTTCGTGCTCCCCGAAGTAGCGAGCGCCCAGCGGCTCGACGAAGAAGGTCGCCTGCAGCCCGGCACGGGCCAGCTCGCCCGTGATCAGCGGCAGGCCGAGCGGCTCACGCTGGTTCGCCAGCCGGCCCCAGACCCGCAGGTCGTAGCCAAGCGGCGGCTGCACCGCGCCCCCCTTGACCCGTTCCTCCGCACACTCGACGTCCACCGTGAGGTAGACCCTGGTCCGTCCTGTGTCCCACATCGCCTGCCGCCCTCGGCTCGCCCCCTGCGCTCCCAGATAAGAGCAGGCCAGGCGCCGGACAACCGACTCGATCCGATGTCTTCAGCCGGGGGAGCTATCTGCCGATGACCATGAAGGAAATCATAGTTTTGCCGCATTAATAATTGTAATATAAATTACATGTTAATCGATATAAAACTTCTGCCGATGTCTGCTCCGAGGTGAAACGTGAGATCCAGGTTCATCCGCGGGCCTGAACGAGGGACGACGCTCCTCACGCTGACCGCGCTCCTCTCGTGGTCATTCGCCTCGCCGATGCCGGCCGATGCCCGGGTCAACCCGGTGGTGGTCGTGCAGCGCCAGATCCACAAGGCGAACATGCTGATCGTGTTCGACACCTCCGGCTCGATGACCGGCGTGCCCGGCGGGGTGTTCACCTACAGCGCCGAAGCCGGGGTGGATTGCGACAACGGCAGCAACTGCCGCCAGGCCGGGATCGCCGGCGCCTGCCAGATCTCCGGCCGCTCCTGCCTGTCCGATGACGACTGTCAGCGCGGCTACTGCTCACTCGATCCCACGCGCCCTTGCGGCACCGAGGTGGATTGCCCCCCACCCGGCGCCAAATGCTCGGTCAGCGGCAATGCCTGCGCGGCCGACACCGACTGCCCGGCCCAGTCCGGCAAGTGCTCCGCCACCGGCGTGGCATGCGCCGCCGCCACCCCCTGCGCCGCCGTGGGACGGTGCCAGTACGGCAACGACATCTGCAACAACCCCGGCGGCCGTTGCCCGAACATCGGCCTGTGCGCACAGGACGCCACCGTCCGTTGCAACAGCAATGCCCAATGTCCGCAGGCTTCGTCGGGGGGGAGCTGCGCCAATGGCGGCACGCCCCCGTCGGGCTGCTCCGCGGACGGCGACTGCCCCAGCGACGCGAGATGCCAGAACACCGACGAGACCTGCCGGGCCACCACGCAGTGCCCGGGGACCACGCGCGGCGCCTGCTCCGGCACCGGCACCACCTGCCGCAACAACAATCAGTGCCCCGTGGGACAGACCTGTCTGCTCTGGAGCAATCCCTGCATCGGCCCGCCGAATCCGTGCACGCTCCCTCATACGCCCTGCACCACACACACCAACAACGACTGCACCGCCGTGGCCAACACCTGCGCCGTGCCCGCCAACACCTGTCAGGCCGCGGCGGTGAACACCTGCGTGCCACCGGCGAGCCTCACGGACGTGTGCGCGGCTTCGACGCGGGGAACTCCTGGTCCGATCCGGATGTGCCGGACGGCCCAGACAGTCTGCCGCCGGAACCAGGACTGCCCGAGCGGCGACAGCTGCGGCCCCGCCACTTCACGCATGGTGATCGCCAAGCGCGCCATCAACACCGTCGTCACCAACAACTTCGACGTGGTGAACTTCGGGTTCATGACCTTCTGGCAGAACGGTTACTTCCCGTACTTCCAGAACACCGCGGGCGGTAGCACCGGCATCGTGACCGAGTTCCAGTCCAAGGACAAGCTGATCATCACCGGCTGCTACACCACGGCGTTCGGGCCGTCACCTGAATGCCGGGTGTCGGGCGTGCTGATGCGCTTGCGGTCGACCGTCAACAGCCGGTACACCGTGCGCACGAGCGCGACCAACTATGTCGACGTGGATCAAAGCTGGTGCGGCGACTTCTGTGACATCCGCCCGAACATCGGGACCGGTGAATACCAGGGCAGTTACTACCAGTACGACGCTCAGACCGGCGGAAACTCGACGACCGAGCTGGAACAGACCGCCTACACCGGCAAGAACATCACCGTCAGCGGCCAGAACTACACCTACTATCAGGCCGTTCCGAATTACTACAACGGCGGACAGCCGCCACCGTTCGAATTCACCAACTGCGAGACGACGGGTGTGTGCAGCGCCCGGTGTGGCGGCCGATGGGACGGCTCCGTGGCGCCCTTCCTCGACACCTCCGACGATCCGACGAGAGCCCGGGACAACGCCATCCTTCTCGCGCAACGGTTCGAGCCCGCTTCGTACGGCGGCCTCATGGCCTACTGGAGCACGCCCATCGGCTGCACGCTGGAGAACAGCGGCGCCCCGAACATGAACGCCAGCGCCTACCACTACATGCAGACCGTCAAGGCTGGCAACGCCGCATCCAACATTCCCCCCGATCCCTTGCCTTGCCGTGCGAACTACGTGGTGCTGGTAACCGACGGCGCCGCCAACGGTCCCGGCGACATCGATCCCGCGACGGGCGCCAGTGTCTGCGCCACCGCCGCCTGCGCCACGGCCGATCCCGAGGCCGCCGGCTGCGCCTGCCGCTCGGTCCTCGCCGCCCAGCACATGCGCAAGAACCTGGGGGTCAAGACGTTCGTCGTCGGCTTCTCGGGCGACGTCTCCGCCGGGACGCCACGGATCATCAACGACAACATCGCTCGCGCGGGCGGGACCGATTACGGCAACGACGGGGTCTCCCCTCTGGCCTTTCTCGCTCAGAGCGAGGACGAGTTGCGGGCCGCGCTCGAGGGCGTCGTGTATGACGCCGTCCGCGGTAGCTACTCGACGGCCCCGACCAGCTCGTCGGCCGGCACCCAGCAGGCAAACTCCGTGCTCGAGGGAAAGTACGCCCTCGACTCGCGCATGGATTTCCCGTCGTGGCAGGGCCACCTCCTGGCGTACGACGTCACTGTCACTGTCCCTTGCGCGTACGACGCCACGAAGCAGTGTCCGTCGCTGGCGTGGGACGCCGCGACCAAGCTGGCAACCCAGAACTGGTGGGAGAGGCGGATCTACACCTGGAACGGCACCGCGATGGTCAAGGTGCAGATCGATCCCACGACCAAGGCACTCACCAACAAGAACGATCTCTCCACGTCTACCCTACCGCTCGGCGCGACTCCCGCCGAGGCCGAGGCGGTGGCCCGCTGGATGATGGGCGATCCCACCTACGGAAATCCGGCCGTCCTGGGCGCGATCATCAACTCGACGCCAATCGACGTGGCTTCACCAGGCGACCTGACCACATTCCCGGGCGGCCACGAGTACTACCTGCGGCACAAGGATCGCCCCCACCTGGTGTACGTCGGCTCGGAGAACGGGATGCTGCACGCATTCTTCCTGGAGAACACGACCGTCGGAACCACCACGTACGGCGCAGGCACGGAGGCGTTCGCCTTCATTCCGCCGGACAAGCTTTCGACCATCCGCTCCCTCTACGCCCAGGGTGGTCAGAAGGCCGATCCAACCAAGCACATCTTCGGCCTCACGCAGTCCCCCAAGGTCAAGACCATGTGCGTCCGGAACTGCGCCACCGCCACGGCCGACGACTGGGCGACGTTGCTGATCATGCCGGAGGGATACGGCGGCAACGAGACCTTCGTTCTCGACGTGACGAAGCCGTTCGGGACCAACGGCCTGAACGCCACGCCCATTTCGGTGAAGTGGCATACCAACAACGTCACATCGACGAGTGACCGCACGACCTACAACGACTATCTGGGGCAGACCGTGTCACTGCCCGCTTTCTTCTTCAACAAGACGGCGGCCATGGACGACCAGCGGGTGATCTTCACCTCGGGATACCCGGTCACGACGGGGAGCCCGACCCAGGGGCGGGCGCTGTTCGTTTCGTCGGCGATCACCGGCAATGTGGTCGCCAAGTACGACATCGACCCGCAGGCTTCCCCGAACCCACCGGGAAGCTGCGCTCAGGAGTACACGGCGCTGACGGACGTGGCCACCGCGCGTGATTTCTCCAAGGACCAGGTGCAAAAGATAGCTGCCGGATACTTCGGCGACACCTTCGGCAACCTCTGGCGATACACCATCGCCGGGGGACTGGCGAAAATCGCTGGGCTCGGATGCGCGCAGCCGCTCCATTTCTCGCCGATGGTCGCACAGCTCGATCGCGACGACCCCGCCAATCACGCGCACGAGATCTACACCGTACAGGTGACCAACTCGACACTCGACCTGGAGACCGGCGGCTTCGCGGCCTCGAAGATGATCATCAGCAAGGAACTGATCGGGTCGGATGCGACCGGGACGATCACCAGCGTCACCACCGACACCAATTTCGGCACCGCCGGCAAAGTCACCCTCGCCGGCGGTCCTTCGGGAGACATCTGCGCCGTCAAAGATGTCGTCAGCGGGGCCTGCACCACGAAGATGCCGACGGGGGCGCGACCGACCGCCACCCCCCTCGGCATCCTGCGCAAGGACGGAAGCGGTTTCCAGGCCATCTCCCTTTGGTACGAGCCCGATCCGAACGGGTGCACCAAGGGAGCGACCTACTTGACGGTGCATGAGGTGATCGGAGACTCCGTCACCCAGAAGCAGGGACTGAAGATCGCCAACGAGCCGGTGACCTCCCCCGTCATCCTGCGCGGCAGGGTGTACGTATTCGGTTCCGACGGGGCCGTAGAGATCACCGCCGGCATGGGCACCAGCTATGTCCCGGGCCTGGCACAGACGCCGACCGCGTACCAGCCGTCCTTCGGCCGATTGAGCTGGATCGAGGTACCGGGCGATTTCGGTCAGTAACGCATGCGCACGGTCGTCGCCTTGGGGCCGGGCGACACCTCTTGCTCGACGACGATCGTACGGCGCTCGGCCGGGATCAGGATTCCGATACGGCGCTTTCCGGGCGGCACAGGGACATTGCGCGCCGGACACAGCAGGCCGGTCTCCTGATCGTCGATGAGGATCGGAAACTTGCCTCGAATGAAGCAGTCGACGTTCACGAATGCAGAACCGATCGGCGCCTGGGCCGGGATCAGCTCTCGCTTCATGATCTCCCCCTTGGTCGTGTCGACCACGTCGCGCCACGTCTGGTAGCCCTCGAGTATGACGAGGATTCGATGGCCTCCCGGACCAACCTCCACGTTCACCGGGGTCACGCCTCGCTCTATCCCGTCGATCCAGACGGCGGCGCCGGGAGGAACGGTCTCGGCCTGGAAGTGGTTGGGAACGCGCGGCAGCTTGCGCCGAGCCGCGAGCGGAACCTCGATGTAAGTGGCCTCGTCGCCCGACCCGACACGCGGCCCTGCGTCGACCGTCAGTGGAATCTCGATCGGAACGAACCGGGGCACGCTGGACGGGGCTGGCTTCGATCCGGTCTCGTTGAACCTGAGCCAATACGTGATCGAGCCGGCGGCGATCGCGCCGATGACGCCCAGGAAAACGATGAGGCCCGGATGGTTCCGCGGAGGAGACGGCGTCGCTGGCACGGGAAGGACGAGCCGTGGCGATCCTGTCGGACGCATCGGCCGCGTGCGACGCTGGGCAGGAACCTGATCGTCCGTCGGGGCGGGCCGGTCCTGAACCGAGACGTCAGCATCTCCGGCCCCATCTCGCGGCAGAGGCGGACGGCTGACCATCTCCGCCAGCCAGGCGCGTTCATCGCCCGGCGCGCGCTCGGCGCCGGCCGCGAGCCAGGAGGCGACCTCGTCAGCGGAGGCCGGACGATCGCGTGGCTCGAATGCGAGCAGCGCTCGGATGATCGCACTCAGGTGAGAAGGAACAGCGTCCACTGCTGGCGGTCCCTGGCGCATCGCTTCGACCAGTTCGGGAAGCGATTCCCCGCCGAAGGGCGCTTGCCCCGCGATCAGGAAGTGAAGCAGCACCCCCAGGCCGAAGAGATCGGAAGACGGTGTCGAGGGCAACCCCCCGATGACTTCGGGCGCGACGAACTGCCACTTGTCGATCGGGTTCTCGGTCAGCGCGCGCACCGACGCGAACACGCCGAAGTCCAGAATCGTCACGTCGCCCGAGGGGAGAACGATCACGTTTCCTGGGCCAAGGCCCTCGTGGAGAAGTGGCAGAGGGCGGGTGTGTGCGTCGGCCAGGATCCGAGCCAACCGGGCGCCGATGTAGTCGACCGCAGCGGCGAACTCCCTCGAAGGGGCGTCGAGCGGCAACCGGTCGAGGACGCCGTTCAGATCGGCTCCCGTGAGCAACTCGGTCACCATGAACGTGGGATCACCGTCGGAGATGTCGATCACACGGGCGACGCCACCCACCGCTGCGGCGGCGGAGCGGTCGGCGGCGTGCATGAAACGGGACGCCACCTCCTCGTGGCGTTCGCCGGCTCGATCCGCGCGGAGCAGCTTCAGGGCGAATCGCGGCGTCTGCGGTTCGTCAGGGTCGTCGCCGCGGCGGACGCGGTAGGTCTCCGTCACACCGCCCGGCCCCAAGAGATCCTCGACGGCGTACTTCCCGAACCGGAGCGGTGAGCCGAGGGTCACGGTTGGGTCGCATGATACCCCTGCTTGCGCGCCGCCGCTCGCTGCTCAAGCTATCAAGGGTCCAGTTGCAGTTGAGGGCGCGGAATCGTGGGTGAGGACAGGAGGGGGACCGTGAAGGTGAAGGATCTGATACGGACGCGGAGGGTGGTGTCGCTGCGCCCGGACGACGATCTCGGGGTCGCCGCGCAGATGATGGGCTGGGCGAATGTGCGCCACCTGCCGGTCCTGAGTGCGGACGGCACGGTGATCGGCGTTTTGGCCGAGCGGGACCTGCTGCGGCACCGGGCGAACGCACAGGTCGCCGATGCCGTGACGTCGGTGGGAGACGTGATGAGCACACCAGCGGAGGTGATCACGCCCGACGATGAGGTGGGCTCCGCCTGCGCGACCCTGGTCGCCCGCAAGATCGGTTGTCTCCCCGTGGTCGACGAGGCCGGCCATCTGATCGGCATCGTGACCCGGAGCGACCTGCTGGTCAGCCAGGTCACCCACGACCTGGCTGCGCCCCCGAACTCCTGGTTGAAGGTCGAGGCTGCGATGCGCCGGGGGCAGGGCTCGGTGTTCCCCTACTCGCCCCTGCTCGAGGCGGTGGCAATCATGGTCGAGCGCGGTGTGCGGCACGTGCCGGTGACCGACGAGCGCGGGCAGCTCGTCGGCATCCTCAGCGATCGCGACGTTCGCACTGCCATCGGTGATCCGCTCGAGGCGCTGCGGCAGGACCTGACCGAGCTCGAGGACACCAAGGTGTCGGGGGTGATGACCACCGACGTCATCGCCGTCGAAGAAGGCACGCCCCTCGACGAGGTGGCGCGCCTGTTCATCGACGAGAAGGTCGGAGCCCTCCCGGTGACCGACACCAGCGGTCGTCTAGTCGGCATCGTCTCCTACGTCGACGTCATCAGCGCCCTGCAGTCACCGCGAACGGAACGAACGCCTTGGGCCGAAGTCTCTGCGCCGTCCCCCTCGTAGCCGGGGGATGCCTCAACTGGCAGGCTGATCGGCAAGCTGACGAGCCAGGTCCATGCGCCCGGCATTCAGCAGGAGCTTGCGGACCCAGCAGGTCGCGAGCCAGGAGGCACGCTGTTCATCGCCGCTGACTCGACCAGCTGCATCGCAGGCCGCTGCCACCAACTCACCAAGGCTCAGACCGTTTTTGTCGCTCATGGGGTTCTCGTTCTGCACCTCACGTGCCAGCCGTCGCGTGCGCCGCCGCATCGGATCACCTGGCAGGCCTCTTGCTCTCGTTTCGCCACATGGACACGCTCTCGATGAACCCGCCGTTCTCCGTCGACGGAAAGGCGCTGGACCGGGGAGAGGACCGCCTCCGTGCCGGCTGGCGAGCGGCGCTGTTCCTCGTGGGAGCAGTGGGGCTGGTGGGAGGGTTACTGCTGATGCAAGGGCGACCGCCTCAGGTGGAACCACGTTACTGGATTGAAACGGTGTCGAGAGGCCAGGTTACCGGCGTGCTTCACCTCGCAGGCTGGCTGGAGCCAACCGCGACGGTGAGAGTCGGCGCCGAGAACACGGGCCGAGTCGCGGCCGTGCGTGCCGAGATCGGCGACCTGGTGGCCCGCGGACAGGTACTCGCCCGGCTGGACATCCGCAAGCAACAGGCGGAGGCGGTCGGAGCCCAGGCGCAGGTGCTCGCGGCTCGAGTCTCGCTCCGGCAGGCGCAGGTGCGCTTGAGCCACATCGTCCACCTGTTGCAGCGGGCGGACGACGGCAGCGGCCCGGACGAGTCGGATCTCCTGCAGCTGCAATCGGCCGCCATGACGGCGGAGTCGGAGCTGGTCAACGCCGCCGCGGGCGTCCGGAAGCACAGCGCCCAGGTGGTCGCCACGCAGTCGGTCCTCGAAGCGTCCTTGCTCCGGGCGCCGATCAGCGGCGTCGTCACCAGCCGCGTCGTCGAACCCGGCGAGACGGTGACGCCGGGGACGCCGCTGTTCGTGATCGCATCGCCGCCGACCGAGTTGCGTCTGGTGACTTCCGTCGGCGAGAAGGACGTGGGGCGCGTGCACGGGGGCTCCGTGACCTTCACCGTGCCGTCGGTGCCCAAGCGGGTGTTCACGGCCGTGCTGACCGCGATCGAGCCGGGTCCACGGGGAGACGCCCCCCCGTTCACGTACCGCCTGCACCTGCTGGCGCGGAACGAGGCCTTCGAACTGCGTCCCGGGATGACGGTCGTGGTGTCGCTGCCGATCGCGAGCTCACCCGATGCGCTCAAGGTGCCCGCCGATGCCCTGCGATTCGCTCCTGCGGGGGCGTTGCCAATCCACGACGGTGCGGCGGTATACGTCAGCGATGGAGCCGGGACGCCCGCCCGCGTCCCGGTGGAGATCGGCGTCACCGATGGCGCCACGGTCGAGATCCGCAGCAGCCGCCTGCCGGCGGGCACGCCCGTCGTGGTGGCCGCCCGCTAGCAGATCGCCAGATCGCACTGGGCCGAAGCGCATGCGGAGATGACGCGATTCCGACCCAGGTGCTTGGCGGAATAGAGTGCCCGATCGGCTTCCTCGACCAGGCGTCCAGGATCGAACGGAGGCTCGTCGATGGCAGCGACACCGAACGACGCCGTCACGGACAAGACATGGCCGTGGCGCGGGAACTGGGCCTCGGCAATTCGCCGGCGCATCCGTTCGGCCCAGGCGGCCGCGGCGCGCAGATCGGCGTGGGGCAGCAGCGCCGCGAACTCCTCGCCGCCGATGCGCGCGACGAGATCGCCCACCCGCTTCTGGCGGTCGAGCAAGCCGGCGACCTGACGGAGTACCTCGTCGCCCGCGGGATGACCGAAGCGGTCGTTCAGTTCCTTGAAGTGGTCCAGGTCGATCATCACCACGGCAACCGGGGTCGCGTACCGGTTGGTGCGCGCCATCTCCTGCGCCAGTTGCTCGTCGAAGCGGCGGCGGTTTGGAATGCCGGTCAGCGCGTCAGTCGTGGAGAGCGCCTGCAGCCGCCGCGTCACCCGACGCAGCTCTCGATTGTGCCGCCCGAGCGCCACCACGAGCGCAGCGGTCGGTGGAACCAACCCCATCAAGACTCCCAGCATCAGATCGCGCGTCGAGACATGCACGCGCGCGAGTCATGCAATCGCCGTTCCGTCGCAGAGCCGCACCGGGAGTCGATGAATGTTCCGATACGTAACCATCCGTTCCGAACGAGTAACCATTCGGGCCCTTCCGCCTCGGCGACGTTGCTGGCTCCGGCCTTGCAATGTAGGGCTGACATGGAAAAGAGAAAATCGTCTGGCCAGCCGTCGCAGGGACCTGCGCTGCTTGCGCGGTACATCAGAGACCTGCGTCGCTGCAAGCCGATGACACGAGAACACGAACACGAGATCGCCACCGAGTATCTCCGTACCGGCGATGTCGCGCTCGGAAAGCAGCTCGTCGAATCGAACCTGCGTCTGGTGATCAAGATCGCCGCCGAGTACAGCCGGTTTCACGGCAACCTGGCGGACCTCGTGCAGGAGGGAAACCTCGGTCTGCTCGAGGCCGTGTCGCGTTACGATCCCACGCGCGGCGTACGGTTGGCGTCCTACGGGGGCTGGTGGATCAGGGCGTACATCCTGAAGTACATCCTGGACACGGCGCGCATCGTGCGCGCGGGACGCAGCCGGGCCGAGCGCCGCGGCTTTTTCCACGGCCAGGCGCCGCCCATCGATGTGTCGCTGGATGATCCGCTGGGCGGCGACGAGTCCTCGGCGACGTTGCTGGACCGGCTGGCCGATGGCCGCATCGAGCCCGCGGACACCGCTTTCGAGGTGGCGCAGCTGCAAGCGATCCTTCGTCAGGAAGTGAGCCGCTTCGGGGAGGGTTTGGGCGAGCGTGACGCCACGGTGTTCCGCGAGCGCCTCATCGCCGAGGAGCCACGGCCGCGCAAGGAGATCGCTTCGAAGTTCGCGCTGTCCCGCGAGCGGATCCGGCAGATCGAGAAGCGCCTCCTCGAGCGATTCCGCAGTTTCATCGCCCCGCAACTGGGGCTCGCGGGCAGTCCGGCGTAGCTGATATACAGGGCATCCTCGGATGCCCACGTTCACCCAGAACTACGATCCGCTCGGGTCGTGGCTGCTTTCAGCGGCGGTATCGTCCCTACCGGTCGTCACACTTTTCTTCGCGCTGGTAGGGCTGAAGGCGCGCGTCTGGGTGAGCGCGCTCGCCGGGCTCCTGGTGGCAGCCGCTCTGGCGCTCCTGCTCTTCCGCATGCCGGCGTCGATGGTGGCTGCCTCCGCCGCTCAGGGGACGATCTTCGGGCTCACGCGAATCGCCTGGATCATCATCGCGTCGATCTTCCTGTACAACATCGCCGTCGAGACCGGCCAGTTCCAGGTGATGAAGGACTCGATCGCGGGCCTCTCCTCGGACAGACGCCTGCAGGTGATCCTCATCGCCTTCTGCTTCGGCGCTTTCCTCGAGGGCACGGGTGGCGGAGGCGCCCCGGTGGCCATCGCCGGCGCGTTCCTCATCGGCCTCGGCTTTCCTCCCTTCCAGGCCGCGGTGCTCTGCCTGCTGGCCAACACGGCGCCGGTCGCCTGGGGTGCCGTGGGCAACCCGATCCGCACCCTGGCCGGCGTCACCGATTTACCCGAGCTGACGCTGAGCGCGATGGCGGGCCGGATCTTGCCGCCGATCTCGGCGATCATCCCGCTATGGCTGGTGAGGTCGATGGTCGGTTGGCGGCAGACGTTCGAGGTCTGGCCGGCGCTTCTGGTGTCGGGCCTCACCTTCGCGGGCATGCAGTTCTACTGGTCGAACTACCAGGACGTGGGGCTGGTCGACATCGTGGCGGCGCTGGTGGCCCTGCTGGCGATGGTGGCGTTGCTGAAGTTCTGGAAGCCGCGCACGGTGCTCGGCCACGAAGGCCGCAGCGACGAGAAAGTCCCGGCGCATGGGCTCGTGCGCGTGCTGAAGGGTTGGTCGCCGTTCCTGCTGGCGTCGGTCTTCATCTTCGTCACCGGGCTGCCCGCGGTGGCCAAGCGGCTGACATTCGACGTTCTACGGCAACCGATGCCGGGCCTCCACAACCTGGTGCTCCGCGTGCCGCCGGTCGCCCCGCATGGGACCGCCGAGGCAGCGATGGCGGACTTCAACCTGCTGGCGCTCCCGGGGACCGCCGTCATCGCCGGCGCAGTCCTGTCAGCGCTGCTGCTCGGCGTGCGGCCAGGACGCGCGCTTCAGATCCTCAAAACGACCATCATCGAGCTGGTTCCGTCGCTCCTGGCGATCAGCTTCATGGTCGGCCTCGCGTTCGTCACCCGCTACTCGGGGATGGACACCGTGCTGGGGATGAGCATGACCCACACCGGCCGCGCCTACCCTTTCTTCGGAACCTTGCTCGGCTGGCTGGGCGTGGCCCTGACCGGGACGGACGCCGGCTCGAATGCGCTCTTCGGAAATCTGCAGAAAGTGACGGCCATACAGCTGGGCCTGCCGCCCGTGCTGATGGCGGCGGCGAACTCTTGCGGTGGGGTGATGGGCAAGATGATCGACGCCCAGTCCATCGTGGTGTCCGCGGCCGCGACCAAGCAGGCAGGCAACGAGGCCGCCATCTTCCGCGCGGTGATCGGGCACAGCCTCGCCCTGGCCTGCCTAGTGGGTCTGCTGGTGACCGTGTATGCCTTCGTCCTGCCCGGGATCGTTCCCTAGCACGTCCTCGGCCATGATCGCTTCCAGCTCCGGCCGATCGACCGTCTCGCGCTCGAGCAGTGCCGCGGCGATCCGTTCCAGGGCGCCGCGGCGGCGTTCGAGCAGCTCATGCGCGCGCAGTTGCTGCGTCTCGATGACCTCGCGGATCTCGGCGTCGACGGCGCGCGCGGTATCCTCGCTGTAGTTGCGCTCGTCGCCCATCGGCAGCACGCCCGGCAGGTAGCGCATCGCCAGCGAACTCCCGAAGGTCACCGGCCCGAGTTTGAGCGACATGCCGAAGCGGCAGGCCATCTGGCGCGCCGTCTCGGTGGCCCGCTCGAGATCGTTTTCCGAGCCGGTCGAGGTGTCGCCAAACACGACCTCCTCGGCGGTGCGGCCGCCCATCATCACGCAGAGGCGATCGAGGAGTTCGCCCTTCGTCATCAGGTACCGCTCCTCGGTCGGAAGCTGCAACGTGGCGCCCAGCGCGCCGATCGAGCGCGGGATGATCGTCACGCGGTGCACCGGGTCGGCGTTGGCCAGCGACATCGCCACCAGGGCATGCCCCGCCTCGTGGTAGGCGACCCGGCGTTTCTCGGACTCCTTCATCACCCGGCCCTTCTTCTTGAGGCCCAGCTGCATGCGATCGATTGCCTCCTCGAAATCGACCATCTCCACGGTCGTGGAGTTGCGACGTCCCGCGGACAGTGCCGCCTCGTTGACAATGCTCGCCATGTCGGAGCCCACCATGCCCGGTGTTCGCTGAGCCACGGTCTTCAGATCGACGGTGGTTCCGAGTTTCACTTTTCTCACGTGAACCTTCAGGATCGCCTCGCGGCCGCGCACATCGGGGCGGTCCACCAGCACCTGGCGATCGAAGCGGCCGGAGCGCAGCAACGCCTGGTCCAGCACCTCGGGGCGGTTGGTCGCCGCCATGATGATCACACCCTTGTTGGGATCGAAGCCGTCCATCTCCACCAGGAGCTGGTTCAGTGTCTGCTCGCGCTCGTCGTGTGTCGCCAGCGCGGCCAGCCCCCCACGCGACTTGCCGATGGCGTCCAGCTCGTCGATGAAGACGATGCAGGGGGCACGTGTCTTCGCTTGCACGAACAGGTCGCGCATGCGCGCTGCGCCCAGGCCGACGAACATCTCGATGAACTCCGAACCCGACAGCGAGAAGAAGGGCACCCCCGCCTCACCCGCCACCGCGCGCGCCAGCAACGTCTTGCCCGTACCCGGCGGGCCCACCAGCAGGACGCCGCGGGGGATACGCGCCCCGAGGCTGGTGTATTTGTCGGGCCGCTTCAGGAACTCGACAATCTCGACCAGCTCGCCTTCTGCCTCGTCGACACCGGCGACGTCGGAGAAGGTGACCTTCTCGGTGGCGTTCTCGTCATAGATCTTGGCACGGTTGCGGCCGAGGCTGAGCGGGCCGCCCCGCGAGGACACCCGCCGCATCATCACCATGTAGAGGCCGATCATGATGCCCATCGGGAGGAGCCAGGCGGTGAGGAACGACTCCCACCAGGACGTGTGTTGGATGCGCCCGGTGAAGACGACGCCGCGATCCTGCATCTCCTTCAAGACACTGCTCTCGTCCATGCGTGGGAGGCGTTTCGTGACCACCAGCGCCGGCTTGTCTCCCTTGAGCTCGCCCGCAATCTCTTCGTCACGCACCTCGACCTTGGCGACCTTGCCGTCCCGGACGAGGGTGACGAACTCGCTGTAAGGCACCGTCCGGGGCGTGGGGCCCGCGGGCACCGAGGCTCGCAGCCCCCACATGAAAAAGAAGGCCAGGGCCACGTAAAGGGTCGAGAAGGTGAACTGCCGTCTACGCAGCTTGTCCATGGATTCGCAAAAAGACTAAGCGCCCCACGGGTTCCGACAAGGCGCGGCGTCCTTGACTCGCTCTGATGTGATCGCGAAGATGCCGACCGCGTGATCCGGTTCGCTGCGATTGCTTTCTGCTTGCTCGCCTCTGGGGCCGGCTGCACAAAAAAGAACCCCGCGTACTGTGATCAACAGACGCCTTGCCCCGCCGGGCGCATGTGTGACCTGCGCCAGTTCCGGTGCGTGGCGATGGACGCAGGACCGGTGGTAGAGGCAGGGCAGGATGCGCTGACCGATGTCCCGGCGACCGTGGACTCGCGCGCGGACGCGGCGACGGATCAGGTCGCCGACCGCACCGCCGATGCGCGTCCGGATCTCCTGCCGGATCGGGCGCCCGACGCCGCCGGGAGTTGCGGGACCAACGTCGAGTGCCCGACCACGGCCAAGCAGTGCGTGGCGAATCGATGCGTCGAGTGCGCCGCCGACGAGCACTGCGCACGGCCGCGCCCCGCATGCAACGCCAACGCCTGCGTCGAATGCACGCGCAACGACCACTGCACGGATCCGGGCAAGCCGATCTGCGCAAACAGAGTCTGCCGCCCCTGCGGCAGCGACGCCGAGTGCGCGGCACGGCCGGCACCGAACCCGGGTATCTGCCTCGCCGGCCGCTGCGCGGAGGAGACGGAGACCATCTACGTGCAGAACCGGAGCGGGTGCGCGCTGCGAGGAGCGGCAGGAGGCTCGCCCGCCGCTCCCTACTGCGAGCCTCA
Source organism: Myxococcales bacterium (assembly GCA_031423255.1). Lineage (GTDB taxonomy): Bacteria > Myxococcota_A > Polyangia > Fen-1088 > Fen-1088 > JANPFD01. The sequence goes on from JANPFD010000113.1 coordinate 363,972, forward strand.
GGCAGGCCTCGATGTCGTCACGGCCATCCGGCGCGTTCTCTTGCTCCGAGGGCCGAACAGCATGCCCCCCTTCGCGTACAACCTGGGGGGGCCGCCGGTCGTGGTCGTCGGTCAGGCGAACGCTCGGATCAATCCCGGCGCGCTGGTCGGGATCCGCGTCAGCGCCGGGGAGCTGATCATCCGATCGGTGACGGTGAGCGCAGGCGATTCCGCCGGGGTGATCGCCGAGAACGGCGCCGTGCTCCGGATGAACCGTTGCGTGGTGGAGAACAACCGGGGTGGCGGCGTCTACGTCAACGGTGCCGGCTTCGACATCACCAGCACCGTTCTTGCCGGCAACCAGGGCGAGGGGTTCGACTTCGGCGGTGCATCGCTGCTGGCTCCCGGGGGCGCGCCCCAGCGGTTCATGAACAACACCGTCGTCGACAACAAGAAATTCGGCCTCCTGTGCGGCCAGGCCTATGCCGTCAAGGGACTCCTCTTGAACGGAAATGGCGTCGATATCTTCACCTGCGTCGCGACGTCATCGAAGGTGGGTGTGGGGCCGATGTTCGATCCCGCCCGGCCGTACCACCTGCTCAAGGACTCGCCCTGCCACGACCAGGGTGACGCCACCGACTTCCCGTCCGACGACATCGACGGCGAGCCACGCCCCAGGGGCATGCGCTCGGATTGCGGCGCCGACGAGTTCCAGGAGTGACCTGAGCTAGTCGAGGATCGGGGCTCGCGGGCGGACGGAAGCCGGCTTCGGGGCGCGACGTTTCGACCGCGTGGGACGTGGCGGCGGCTCCTCGATGGCGGGCGGGGGTGCGGGTGCCACGGCTTTCGGCTCCTCGACCGGAGGCGCAGGCGCAGGGACGGGAATCGGATCGGGCTTCACCACCGGCGCGGGCTCCGGAACAGGAGGCGCCTGTTCGTGGCGACCGGTGAGGAGCAGGATCAAGGCGACTGCCAGCACGGCCACCACGGCCAGCGCGATCACCTTGCCTCGCGCGCTGGCCGGCGCCACCGTCTCGGTCGTCTCGGGCTCGGCGGCCGGGAGCGGTCGCCCCTTGGTACGTGTCGGGGGGAGGCGATCCCCGTCGGGGAGCGGCAGCTCCTGGGTCGTGGGCGTCGGCGTCGGCGTTCGGGCCAGCATCAGCGCGGGCTTGCCTGCGGGCGCGCCAAAGTAATCGCCCCATCGTGCCTGCCCGCGCGCCGAGGCGAAGGCGAGCAGCGCGCGGCCGAGGGCGTGGACCGATTCGAAGCGCTCTGTCGGATCCAGGTGCATGGCGCGCAGGATCACCGCCTCGAGTTCGGGCGCCAGCTCCGGCCGTTGCTGGCGCGGCGGCGGGAAACGGCCCTCGGCGATGCTGCGCATGATGGCGTAGACGCCCTCGCCCTCGTGCGGGCGGCGACCGACCACGCATTCGTAGACGATCACTCCCAGCGTGTACTGGTCGCTGCGCGCGTCGGCGGGCTTGCCGGCGATCTGCTCGGGCGACAGATACGGCGTGGTGCCGATCAGGGCGCCCGTGGCGGTCAGGCTCTGGCTGTCCTCGTCATCGAGCCACCTCGAGATCCCGAAGTCCAGCACCTTGGGGACCACCTCGCCGATCGGGGTCTGCGCCAGGAAGATGTTCGGGGGTTTGAGGTCGCGGTGAACGATTCCCGCCGCGTGGGCGGCAAAGACGCCGGCGCAGACCGGAAGCAGGAGGTCCGCCGCGCGATCGGAGCTCAATCGATCCCGCGACAGCAGCGCGGCCAGATCCTCGCCGCGCAGGAGTTCCATCACCAGATAGCTGACGCCGCCTTCGGCGCCGAAGTCAGTCACGGTCACCACGTGTGGGTGATCGAGGCGGGAAGCGGCGGCGGCCTCGCGCAGGAACCGTGTCTGCGACCGAGGCTCGGAAGCCAATCGGCTCGACAGGGTCTTGAGCGCCATCGGCCTGCCGATCCCGGTGTGGAGCGCCTCGTAGACGGCGCCCATGCCGCCGACGCCGAGACGGCGGACCACCTCGTACTTGCCGAGGCGCGTGCCCGGCGCCAGGCCAGCGTCCTCGCCCGGCGCGGGCGAAGGATCGGTCGACGCGGTGTCCTTCATGACGAAGGCGGATCGTATTACGTTTGCCGCATGAAATGGGCGAGGAGTTCGAGGTCAGCGCGCCATATCCAGCGGCTGCGGGCACTCGTCGCGAAGCTTGCAACCCGCGCAGGGCTGGCCGCGCCAGATCCCGTCGTAGTAGGCTTGCACCTCGTCGAGGAGCAAGTCGTCGCGGCTGAGAAGGCCGAGCTCGAAGTTGCGCCGCCCCTCGCCTTTCGCGCCCAGGCCGGCTCCGGTCCAGTTGGCGCTACCGAGGTAGACGAGCGTTCCGTCGACGACCACGGTCTTGACGTGAACGCGCGGGCAGGTGCGCATCTCGAAGCGCCGGCCACTGCGCAGGTTGACCTGCCGCCGCAGCTCCTCGCGAAAGGGGCGCGAAGGGACGCTGGCGTGAAGGATCCGGATCTCGACGCCGCGGCCCACGAGCTGATCGAACACCTCGAGCACCGAACGGTACTCGGCCCGGCCGATTGACCGCCGGCGGCCCGGCCGCGCGCGCGGGTCCTCGACCATCAGCTCCTTCAGGTTGGCGGTGGCGATCCAGACGCTCCGTTCGGCGTTCATCGCCGCCTGCACCACGGCCTCGTAATGCCCACGCCCTCCGAGAAGCTGCAGCGAGACCGACCGGGAGGTGCGGATGAAATCCACCAGGCACCTCAGTCCACGGCTTGCAGGGCGCGCACGCGCGTCTCGACCTGCTTCACCTCGCCGCTGCTCTTCTGGCTGTCGGCGCCCAGCTCCTCGAGGCGGCGCATGCGCGGCACCACGCGGGTGTCGAGCGATCCGACCGCGGCATTGTAGTGCTCCGTCGCCTTGCCGAGCGCCGCGCCGACGCGGCCCCAGTGGTCGAGTAACACCGCCAGGCTCTCGTGCAAGCGCCGCCCCTCCTCGCTCATCCGCTTGGCGCTGTCGGCCAGCTTCTCCTGGCGCCAGCCGAAGTGAACCGTCTGCAAGAGGGCGATGAGGGTGGTCGGCGTCGCTATCAGCACCCGCCGCGCCGGACCTTCTTCTATCAAGGAGGGTGAGTGCTCGAGCGCGGCGCTGTACATCGCCTCGCTGGGAATGAACAGCACCACGAAGTCGGGCGAGTCGGGCATCTCGGCCCAGTAGGACTTGGCGGCCAGCTTCACCACATGCGCGCGTAGCTGCCCAGCGTGCGCCACCATGCGCTGGCGGCGCTCATCGTCGCTGGTCGCCTCGAGGGCATCCAGATACGCCTCGAGCGGCACCTTGGCGTCGACGACCACGCGCCGGCCGCCCGGCAGCTTCACCACCAGATCGGGGCGCAGCCGGTTGCCGGCGTCGGTGGTGAGCGTCTCCTGCTCGCCGAAGTCGCAGTGCTCGAGCATCCCGGCCAGCTCGACGGTGCGGCGGAGCTGCATCTCGCCCCAGCGGCCGCGCACCGCCGGCGCCCGCAGCGCCCGCGCCAGGTTGCCGGTCTCGGCCTGCAGCTTCTCCTGCGCGCAGCTCATCTGTCCGACCACCTCGAGGAGGCGGCCATAGGCCTTGCCGCGCTCGCGCTCCAGCTCCTGGATCTTCCCGTCCACCTTGTCCAGCGAATCGCGCACCGGTTTGACCAGCGACTCGATCGCCTTTTCCCGCGCGTCCAGGGCGGCGTCGGTCTCGCGCCGGGCCGAGTGCAGCTTCTCGGCGGCCAGGGTGAGGAATCCCTCGTTGTTCCTCGCCAGGGCGTCGGCCGCCAGCGCCCGGAAGGTGTCGGCCAGCCCGGCGTTCGCCTCACGCTCTTCGGCCTGCTTGCGACCACGCTGGCGAGCCGTGCCCCACAACCATCCCACGACCCCACCCAGGAGAAGCCCGATGCCAGCGGCGACGCCGAGGGCAATCGCCAGGCCCGTTGCCGTCATGAGTCCAAAGACTATCCGAATGTTCAGGTGCTGCGCAAGTGCTCAGTCAGGCGACGGGACCGCGACTTCGCCGTCAGGCGATCACCGACCGCAAGGATCTTCCTCCTGGAGACACGGAGGGTTACACGCGGCACAGCCATTGCTGAGGCGTGTGAGCCCACTCAACCGGAGGGACACCATGACGACTTCATCCAGTAAGGCCCTATGGGCGCTCGCGGCCGTATCCCTGGCCGCGGGCTGTGCAAGAGAGGCGAACCAGGACGGCGACGACCTGCAGGCGCTGCTCGAAGACGACGACTTCACCAGCATCATCCAGTCGGCGGCAACGGTGGCCGCGCCCGACGCGGGCGCCAGCGTGGATGCTCGGCCGTCGAACGACGGTTTTGCTCCCAGGGACGCTTCCTTCGGCGACCGGGCCCGGCCCGGCGATGGCGGCATGACCGATCCCTCGCGCCCGGTCGGGCAGTGGACGCTGGATGACTGCAACCCGTTCCGCACCCAGCTGTTCGATTTTTCGGGGAACGGCAACACGGCGTTCCGCTCGGTGCAATCGCAGTGCGTGCCCGGCATCGACGGCCAGGGGGTGCGGCTGCCGGGCCCGACGGACATCATCTTCGTGCCCGACCAGCCGACCTTCACCTTCGGCCAGGGGGTCACGGTGGCGGCCTGGGTGCGGCCCGACAGGACCGACGGCGTGCGCACCCTGTTCCGCAAGCGCGAGTCGATGACCAGTTCGTTTGCGCTACTCGTGCATGATTCGCACTTCCAGTTCGTGATCGGCCGGGAGGCGGCGCCCCCGGCGTCCGTGTCGGCGCCGGCTCGCGCCGGGCAATGGACCCACGTTGCCGCCACCTACGACGGCCTCGATCTCGTGCTGTATCTCGACGGCAAGGAGGCCGCCCGCACGCGCGCCTCGGGGGTGATCCAGGGCGGCCAGGGCCCGCTGCTCGTGGGCAACGACGTCCGAGCCCGTCGGATCGAGGGCACCGTCGACAGCCTGTTCTTCGCCACCCGCGCCGCCACGGCGAGCACGATCGCGGGGCTGACCTGCCTTCGCAAGCCGCCGACTCTGGTGGCGACCCCGGCCATGAGCGCTCCCGTGCAGCCGGGGACCACCGTCCCGTTCTCGCTCACCCTCACCAGCCACAACTCGCCCACCTGCGCGCCCGAGACCTTCTTCTTCCAGGTGACCGACGCGCCGCCGGACATCATCGCCACCCCGAATTTCCAGTCCCTACCGCCGCTGCCGAGCGGAGCCACGACCCGGCTGGTGCTGAACCTCCGGTCCGACGATGACTCGGCCGGTCCGCGCGTCGTCACCTTCTCGTTCTTCAACTTCATGGGCCGAGGCACGATGCCGGTGCAGGGACGGGTCACCTACGTCCTGGCGGACGATCCCGTTTGCCCGCTGTCGAGCGATCGGTCGCTGATGATGCGCGACGTGAGCGTGGTCGACGATCCGGTGCGCACCGGCTTCACCGCGCCCGCGAGCGACACCCGCCGCGGCGTCTGGACGTTTGGCCGGCTGATGCAGGACATGGCGCCCACACCGCAGGACGCGCCCGCATTCACCGAGGGGCTGTTCCGCACCTGGCTGACCGATCAGACGGTCAACGGGTTCACGGTGGCGGCGCGGCCGGCGATCCGCCAGCTGGTGCTGGACGGATGGCCGCGGCTGGCCGGCGGCGCGCTGGACCTGACGCGCGCTCCGCTGCGCCTGCTGGCGATCGTGAACCGGATGGACCTGCGCGATCTCGGCAAGGGGAAAGCCGGCGAGGGCCGCTTCGTGTTCGGCGTGCTGGACCGCGACGGCTTCCAGCAGGAGTTCACGGTGATCCTCGAGTACAACCTGCCGGCCTCCACCGAGCTGGACGTGCAGCGCTGGGCCAAGGACTGGCAGGCGCTGTCGACCCTGCCTTTTCCGTCGGAGCCGTACAACACCGCGCTGCAGACGCTCACCCGACGCTTCGCCGGCCGGAACGCACAGCCGGGGCGGCCGAACGGCAGCGCACTGTCGCAGCTGCGCACCAACGAGATCGCGCTCGGCTCCATCTGGGAGCTGCGCGAGTTCACGCTGTCGGCGAGCAGCGGCGCGCTCCAGGAGACCACCATCGCGTTGACGCCGGACCTCGCCTTCAACGGCAGCACGGCGTTGAGGGACTTCGTGAACAACAACGAGGCGGCGATCCTCGCCGGGACACACGTGGTGCCACTGGCCCGCGGCGGCGCGCCGTTCCGGGCCGGCTCGGTGTTCAACGATCTGTCGGGCTGGGACGCGCCGGGGATCCGCAACCCGGAGGCGCGCCGGCAGTTCTCGATCAACACCTGCAACGGCTGTCACTCGGGCGAGACCGGGACCACCTTCTTGCAGGTGTTCCCGCGCGAGCCCGGGCAGGCGTCGTCGCTGTCGTCATTCCTGACGGGCGGTGAGCTCGGCCGCCGCCGCACGGGGCTCAAGCAACTGCTCGGCTGCCCGGTGCCACCGCCGCCTTCGAACGACGGTGGCGTACCGGATGGACGGCCACGCGCCGACGGTGGCCTTCCCGTCGACGCTCGCGGCGCCGATCGCGTGGCGAACCGGGATTAAGGCTTCTTCGAAGTTGCTGGCGGGGTGGCTGCACGCCATCCCGCCAGCAGTTTTTTCGAAAGATCGGCGACGATGGTCGCGTTGTTCTTGCTGCCCGCGACGTTCACGTTCTCGTCGGGGTCGGTCTGGTGGTCGTACAGTTCCACGCCGACGGCCTTCTTCTGTGCGTCCAGCCATTCCACGTAACGGTAGCGGTCGGTGCGCATGGCGTAGCCCATGATGTCGCCGGCGCGCGGGTACTGGCTGAAGGCAGCGGTCTTCCAGGGCCGCTTCGGGTCATCCAGCAGTGGCACCAGGCTGGTCCCCTCCACACCCACCGCAGCCGGAAGCCCCGCCAGCTCGGCCAGCGTCGGGTACAGATCGACCGTCTCCACCAGCGCGCGCTGCTTCGTCCCGGGCTTGCCGTGACCAGGCGCGCGCATCACCAGGGTCGTGCGCGTCGTGACCTCGAAGTTCGCGTGCTTGCACCACATGCCGTGCTCGCCCAGGTTCCATCCGTGGTCGCCCCATAGCACCACCGTGGTGCTGTCCCGCAACCCCTGTTGATCCAGCGCCGCCAGCAGCTTGCCGATCTGGGCGTCGGTGTAGCTGGTCGCCGCGTAGTAGGCGCGCACGAGTTCGGCCGCCTTGCCCTCCGGCAACGGGCCGGTCTTGGGGATGTCACGGTAGTTGCGCAACTCGCCCCAGCTGGTGAGCGCCATCGGCGGCACGTCCTTCGGCGCCTGCGGATTGCGCGCCGTCGGGATGGTCACGCCCTTCCACTGATCGAAGTACTTCTTCGGTGCGATGAAAGGCAGGTGCGGCTTGAGGAAGCCGACGGCCAGGAAGAACGGCTTGCCCTTCATCTCCTTCAACTTCTCGATCGCACGGACGGCGACCAATCCGTCCTGAAGCTTGTCGTCGGCCACGTCGGGCGCGTCCCACGACGGGCCACGGTCACGCGGCGGCGGCGGGCTCCGCTTGAGCACGAGGCCCGTCTTCGGGTCCTTCTGCAGGACGCTCGACGTGTCCTCGGGCTGGGTCTTGTCCCGTGCCGGCAAGGTGGCACTCCAGGACGCCGGGTCGTCGAGGCCGCCGTGGAAGATCTTGCCGAAGCCCTGCGTGTAGTAACCGTTCTGCTTGAAATGCTGGGGCAGCGTCACCACGTCCGGCATGTTGAGGCGGAAGTGCGTCTGCAGGTCGTACACCTTGTGGGTGTCGGGGCGTCGCCCCAGCAACAGCGATGTACGCGAGGGCGAACACACGGCCTGCGACACGTAGGCGCGTTCGAACAGCACTCCTTCGGCGGCCAGTCGGTCGATGTTCGGCGTGCGCGCCAGCTTGACGCCGTAGGCACCGATCTCGGGGCGCAGATCGTCGACGGCGATGAACAGCACGTTCTTCGCCGCCAAAGTGAGAACGGTCGCCAGCAGCAGGTTCATGGGGCCTCCCGGTTCTTGTTGTCGATGACCGCCATGGGGAATTCAGGGCTGGGGCGGTGCGCCTCTTTCATGATCGCAGCCATGCGAGCGACCTCGTCCGCGTTCTGGGCGGCCACGTCGGTCTTCTCGCCAGGGTCCGCGGCCAGATCGAACAGCTCTATCTTCAAGGGGTCGGGGTCCTTCTTCATGTTCTGCCGCACGGCCTTCCAGTTGTCCCTGCGGACCGCTTGCTGCCCACCGTAACCGGTGAACTCCCAGTAGAGGTAGTCGTGCTTTTTCTGGGCGCCGCCCAGCAGCGTCGGCGCGAAGCTGAGGCTGTCGGTTTCCGCCGGCGCGGAGGCTCCCGTGAGCTCGGCGATGGTGGCCATCACGTCCCACATGGCGCCCACGTGATCGCTGACGGCCCCCGGGATGATCTTGCCCGGCCAGCGCGCGATCATAGGCACGCGGATGCCGCCCTCGTAGAGGCTGCCCTTGATCGCGCGCAGATTCTTGCGCGACCCGAAGAACTCGACCTCGTGAATCGGCCCGTTGTCCGACGAGAAGAAGATCATGGTGTCGCCGTCGAGGCCGAGATCCGCGATGGTGGCCATCACCCGGCCCACGGCTCTGTCCATGTGCGAGACCATCGCCGCGTAGGTGCCACGCGATTCCGCCGTCTCGGCGTAGTCGCTGCGCTTGAAGGGAACCTCGGGAAACTTTCCGCGGTAGTCCTGCATCGCTATCTCGGGCGCCTGCAGCGACCAGTGCGGGATGGTGAACGGCAGGTAGAGGAAGAAGGGCCGATTCTTGTGCGCGCGCAGGAACGCCACCGCTTCCTCGGTGAAACGATCCTGCGAGTGCGTCTTGCCGGTAGCGCCATCGTCGTTGCCTGGCAACATCTCCTTGGCGGCGTTGCGGAACAACCAGCTCGGGTAGTGGTTGTGGGCGTGGCCCTGGCAGTTGTAGCCATAGAACAGATCGAAGCCCTGGCGGTTGGGATCGCCGCTCGAGCCTTCATAGCCAAGGCCCCACTTGCCCATGGCGCCCGTGGCGTAGCCCTTGGCCTTCAGCATCTCGGCGAGGGTCACGTCGGAAGCAGGTAGCGGGGTCTGACCGGGATATTTCTCGCCGCTGCGCTCGGGCGGGTTGCGGTTGTCGCGCACATGGCAGTGGCCAGGGTGCTTCCCGGTCATCAGGGTGCACCGGGAAGGCGCGCAGACGGCGTTGCCGGCGTAGAACTGGGTCAAGCGCGTCCCCTCGGCGGCCAGGCGGTCGATGTGCGGGGTCTTGATCCGCGTTCCGCCGTAAGAGCCGAGGTCACCCCATCCCAGGTCGTCGGCCAGGATGAACACCACGTTCGGGGGCCGACTGGACGTGGCGCACGCGCCAAAAGCCAGCGTGGCGACGACGAGGAGGCAGGTTTTCATGGCCGCACCCTAGCACCGCTCCCGTCGTGATTTAATACGGGGCTCATGGGTGACAAAGCCGCGTCCCACGCTCCCGTTACACCGCCCGTGCAAGCGCAGCACTGATGGCGGACGACGGCATCTCCCAGCGCAAGGCGGACCACCTGGCGATCGCCGCGTCGGGGGCAGGCGCGCACCATCGCCCGACACTGCTGGACGATGTCCACCTGGTGCATTGCTCGATGCCCGAGCTGGCGGCGAGCGAGATCGAGCTCGGCACGACGCTGCTGGGCCGGGTGATCCGGGCGCCGCTCATGGTGACCGGGATGACCGGAGGTACGGAGGAGGCGGCCTCGATCAACCGCGACCTGGCCGCGGCGGCCGAGACGGTCGGCATCCCGTTCGGACTCGGGAGCCAGCGGGCGATGGTGGTTCGTCCCGAGCTGGCCCACACCTACGAAGTGCGCGAGGCAGCGCCATCGGTGTTCCTGCTGGCGAACTTCGGCGTGGTGCAGCTGGGGCAGATGTCGACCGCCGAGGTGCAGGCGGCGCTGGATCGAGTCGGCGCCGACGCCCTGTGCATCCATCTGAACCCCGGGCAGGAGCTGGCGCAGCCCGAGGGCGACCGCGACTTCCGCGGGGCGCTCGCGACCGTCCGGCGTGTCTGCTGCGATCTCGGCAAGCCGGTGCTGGTGAAGGAGACCGGATGCGGGATCGCCCCGGCCGTGGCGCTGGCGCTCGACGACGCCGGAGCCGGGGCCATCGACGTCTCGGGCGCGGGCGGAACATCGTGGATCGCCGTGGAGTCCCAACGGGCGCGCGGCGACCACGCCCGGCTGGGGCGCGAGTTCTGGGACTGGGGGATCCCCACGGCAGCCTCCGTCGGCTGGACGGCAACGCTGGGGTTGAAGGCGCAGCTCGTCGCCTCGGGCGGCATCCGCACCGGGCTGGACGCCGCGCGGGCGCTGGCGCTCGGCGCGCAGGTGGTCGGCGTGGCGCAGCCGGCGCTGAAGGCTGTGCGCGAAGGCGGCCGCGCGGGAGCTGTCGCGTATCTGTCGCATCTCATCGACGGCATCCGCATGGCCTGCCTGCTGTCGGGAACGCGACGGGTGGCCGATCTTCCACGCGCGCCCAAGGTGATCACCGGCGAGCTCGCACAGTGGCTGGCGCAGAGGCCATGACCACCACCACAGGATTCGGTCACGGCAAGGTGATCCTTCTGGGCGAACATTCCGTGGTGTTCGGACAGCCGGCACTGGCAGCAGGGATCGCCGCCGGTGTACGTGCCAGCGCGCAGCCAGGGAGCGGACGGATCCAGGTGCCGGCCTGGGGCATCGACGCCCGCATAGGCGACGGATCGCAGGTGGCGCTGGCGATCGAGCGGCTGCTGGCGCGCCTGGGGACGCGCGACGTGGATCTGGCCATCGACGCCGAGGTGCCATCGCGCGCCGGCCTCGGAAGCTCGGCGGCGCTGGCGGTGGCGGTCGCGAAGGCAGTCGGTGACGGCAGCGCCGACATTCTCGCCGCCGTCGCCGAGGCCGAGACTGTGTTCCACGGCTCCCCCTCGGGTATCGACGCAGCGGCGGCGCTGCACGGAGGCCTGGGGCGCTTCCGCAAAGGCGAAGGCTGGCAGCCGCTGCCGCTGCACCGGCCGCTCAAGCTGTGCATCGGTCTCACCGGCAAACCGCGCGATACGCGCGTCCAGGTCGAGGCTGTGGGCCTGCTCTGCTCGCGCACGCCGGCCGCGAGGCGGTCGATCGATCTGCTGGGCGCGCTCGCCGAGGACGGATGCCTTGCGCTGTCGGCGGGGGACATCGACGGGCTCGGGCGGCTGTTCGATCTGGCGCACGGGCTCCTCGCAGGCTTACGCGTCTCGTCGCTGGAGCTGGACACCCTGGTGCACGCGGCCCGCGCCGCCGGCGCCATCGGCGCCAAGCTGACCGGCGCGGGCGGTGGCGGCGCTGTGATCGCCCTGGCGCCGTCACACAGCCACGACGTGCTGGACGCTTGGCGCCGGCTCGGCTTCCACGGCTTCCAGACGGTGGTGGGCGATGCCCGGTGAGGCCACGGCCCGCGCGGGCACGAACATCGCCCTGGTGAAATACTGGGGCAAGCGCGACGCGGGGCTGAACCTGCCGGCGACGGGCAGCCTGTCGCTGACCCTCGCTGACCTCGGCACCGAGACTCGCGTCCGCTTCGGCGGCACCGACCGCGTCCTCGTCGACGGCCGGCCTGCCGACGAGGCGTTCGCCTCACGCGTGCGGCGTTTCCTGGATCTCGTGCGCAAGGAGCCGGCCGAGGTGGCCACCAGCAACAGCGTGCCGACAGCGGCCGGCCTCGCCTCGTCGGCCTCGGGATTCGCGGCGCTGGCCCTGGCGGCCACGCGCGCCGCCGGTCTCCGCCTCGAGCCCCGCGCTCTGTCCGCCCTGGCCCGCCGTGGCTCGGGGTCGGCGGCGCGCTCGATCTTCGGCGGCCTGGTCGAGATGCACGCCGCCACCGACGATGCGTACGCCCGGCCGCTGATGTCCCCCGAGGAGTGCATGTCCTGGGGTCTGCGTCTGGTGGTGGCGATGACGGCGCAGGGACCGAAGGCGTTAGGCTCGACCGAGGCGATGGAGCGGACCGCCCGGACGTCGCCCTACTTCCCCGCCTGGGTCGCCGCCATCGACGGCGACCTGGCCGCGGCCCGCGCCGCCATCGAACGCCGCGACCTGGCCGCGCTGGGCGCCGTGGCCGAGCGGAACGCGATGCGAATGCACGCCAGCGCCCTGGGGGCCGATCCGCCCATCCTCTACTGGACGGGCGCGACCGTCGAGGCGATCCGCGCCGTGCAGACGCTGCGGGCTCGCGGAACATGGGCGTTCGTCACCATCGATGCCGGCCCGCACGTCAAGGCGTTGTGCCTGGCGCCGGACGCCCCGGCGGTGGAAGCAACGCTGGCGGCGGTACAGGGAGTGACCCGGACGATGATCGCCACGCCTGGCCCTGGCGCGGAGGTGATCGCCTGATGGACCCGTCTCGCACGCTCCGTGGATCGCCGGTGGTCGAGGCCCCCGGCAAGGTTTTCCTGGTCGGCGAGTACGCGGTGCTCGACGGCGCGCCCGCGGTGCTGGCCGCGGTGTCACGCTACGCGGTCGCCCAGTACCTCGCCGAGCTATCGCCCGAGACGCCGATCATCGAGGAGACGGTCAAGCGCGCCATCGCCGCCCTGGGCGATCTCGCCTCGGCGATCCCGCCCGGATCGGTGCTGGTGAACACGGCTGGGTTCCGGCAGCGATCATCCAAGCTCGGCCTCGGGTCCAGCGCCGCTGCCGCCGTCGCCGCGGCAGGCGCGGTGTTCGAGATCGCCGGCCAGCGCCTCGCCGACAACCGCGAGGAACTGTTCGCGGTCGCCGACGAGGCGCACCGGGCGGCCCAGGGAGGCATCGGCTCGGGCGCCGACGTGGCGGCGTCGGTGCATGGCGGCTTCATCTCGTTCGTCCGCCCGCCGGGCGGCAAGCCGGTGATAACGCCGCTCACCCCCCCCGACACCCTGGATCTCGTGGTGTTCTGGAGCGGCTCGCCCGCGCGCACCACGGACATGATCCAGACCGTGCGCGCGCTGGGCAAGAGCCAGCCGTCGACCTACGCGCGCCACATGCGCCGCCTGCGCCAGATCTCCGAGGGATTCGTGCGCGCCTTTACCTACCGGAACGCCCAGGGGGTGATCGCCCAGACCGATGAGTACGGCCGCGAACTGGAGGCCCTGGGCAAATCCGCCGGGGCGCCGATCGTGACGCCGCTCTTCGCAGAGGCAGCCGACCTGGCCCGGGGCTTGGGTGGCGCGGCGAAGCCATCGGGTGCCGGGGGCGGTGACGTCGGGATCGCGCTGTTCGCCAATGCCGCCGCAGCGACGGAGTTCGCGGGCCGGTGCCGCGCGGGCGTTTCGGTGCTAGACGTTAAGGTCGACGGAGGAGGCGCAAAGCGTCGTATGCCGTCGACGGTTCAGGCGCTCTGAAGAAAATGGCCAAGCAAGACTCGCGCATCCCAGGCTTTTACCGGCTGCCGCTCGCCGCACGCCGTGACGACCTCCGGACGCGCGCGGATCTGTCCGAGGACGACCTGGCCACGCTGGACCAGGGCGGCCTGGACATGGCCACCGCCGATCGCCTGGTCGAGAACGCCGTCGGCTTGTACGCCCTGCCCCTGGGCCTGGGCCTGAACTTCCGGGTGAACGGCGTCGATTACCTGATTCCCATGGCCATCGAGGAGCCGTCGGTGATCGCGGCTGCCTCCAACGCCGCCAAGATGGTGCGATCCGGTGGCGGCTTCACAGCCGAGGCCGACGACGGCATCATGACCGCGCAGGTCGAGCTGGTCGGGGTGCCGGATCCGGCGGCGGCCAGGGCGCGCATCGAGTCGCACGCCGTCGAGATCCTGGCTCTGGCCAACGCCGCCGTGCCCCGCCTGGTCGCACGCGGCGGCGGCGCCCGCGGCCTGGATGTGAGGACCATCGAGGATCGCGCCGTCGTCCATCTGCACGTCGACTGCCTGGATGCCATGGGCGCAAACCTCGTCAACACCGTGGCCGAGGCGCTGGCCCCACGTCTGTGCGGCCTGGCCGGTGGCCGCCCGGGCCTGCGCATCCTCACCAACCTCGCCGACCGACGCCTGGTGCGCATCGAGGCACGCGCACCTTTCGAAGCCCTGTCGACGCCGGATCTCCCCGGAGAACGCGTGGCGACGGACATCGCTGCGGCTTCTCGCTTCGCCGAGGACGATCCCTACCGCGCCGCCACGCACAACAAAGGGATCATGAACGGCGTCGACGCCGTGGTGATCGCCACCGGCAACGACTGGCGCGGCGTCGAGGCCGGGGCCCACGCTTACGCGGCGGGCTCCGGGCGCTACCGCCCGCTCGCCACCTGGAAGGTGGAGAACGGCGCTCTCATCGGCCGGCTGACCATGCCCATGGCCGTGGGCACCGTCGGGGGCACGTTGCAGGTGCACGAGGGGGCTCGCCTGGCGCTGCGGATCCTGGGCGTGACCTCGGCCCGCACGCTCGCCATGGTCATCGGCTGTGTCGGGCTGGCGTCCAACCTGGCGGCACTGCGTGCACTGGCGACGGAAGGGATCCAGCGCGGCCACATGGCGCTTCACCGAAAGGCGGTCGCATGATCCGGCAGATCATCAAGGGCGGCCGCGACGAGGGCGAACCGCAGACCCCGCTGCCGTGGCTGCACCCGCCAGAGGGACCCTGGTCGGTCGCGCGAGCCTACGAGTACTGCGAGGAGTTCGCGCGCGCCCACCACGAGAGCTTCCCGGTGGCCTCCCACTTCGTGCCGTCCGAGTTGCGGCCGCACGTCATCGCGCTTTACGCCTTCGCCCGCGCCGCCGACGACTTCGCCGACGAGCCGCAATACGAAGGCCGACGGGTCGAGGCGCTGGACGCCTGGCACGACGAGCTCCGCCGCTGCTTTCACGGCGAGGCGACCCACCCGGTGTTCGTGGCGCTGCAAGACACCATCGACAAGCGCGGGCTTCCGCTGCCGCCGTTCGAGGATCTGCTGGCGGCCTTCCGGATGGACATCGACGTGCGCCGCTACTCGACCTTCACCACCCTGCGCGGCTACACGGCCCGCTCGGCGGATCCGGTCGGGCGCCTCTTGCTGGTTCTGTTCGGTTACCGCGACACGGAGCTGGTCCGCTTCGCCGACGAGATCTCGACGGCGCTGCAGCTGACCAACTTCTGGCAGGACGTTGCCGCCGACGCCGCGCGCGACCACCTCTACCTCCCGTCCGAGGACCTGCACTTCTTCGGCGTCACCGAAGCGGACGTCAAGGCACTCAAGCCGACCAAGGCTCTGCGCGATCTGCTGCGCTACGAGGTCGCCCGCACCCGCGCACTTTACGAACGCGGCCGCCCGCTGCTGGCCAAGCTGGGCACCGATCTGAAGTTCGAGCTGGGCCTCATCTGGCTCATCGGTATGTCCATCCTGGACAAGATCGAGGACGCCGACTTCGACGTCTTCAGCGCACGCCCCGTGATCAACCGGCGCGACAAGGCGAAGATCCTGGCGAGGGCGGCCAAGCGATGGGCCATGGGCTTCGACCTGGCGGCGCTCCGACGACTCTGGCCCTGACGGATGGCACCGGCGGCGTTCTGCGGCACCTGCGGCTGGCCCGTCGAGACGGCGGGTCCGTGCGAGGTGTGCGGCCAGAACACCGCGCCCGTCGCCGCGCGCGA
This sequence comes from Myxococcales bacterium, assembly GCA_031423255.1. Taxonomy (GTDB): domain Bacteria; phylum Myxococcota_A; class Polyangia; order Fen-1088; family Fen-1088; genus JANPFD01. The sequence continues at coordinate 379,542 of JANPFD010000113.1, forward strand.
TCAGGAGACCAACATCTTCGTGTTCGGCGAGCCGCGGCCCGAGGACTTCCCGGGCATGGAGAACGCCTTCGTCGCCTGGAAGCAGCGTGACTGGAACCGCCTGGTCGGCCAGTGCCTGACCGCCGTCGGCGTCGAGAACCCGCAGATCAGCAACCTCCCCACTGGCCCTGGCTGGACGTACATGCAGAACTCGGCGGCCATCTACGTGACCGTCAACCGCGCCCAGAACGATTTTTCGATCGAGAGCCCGATGGTGCGCCTGCCGGTCAAGCAGCGGGTGCCGATGATGCGCGCGCTGCTCGAACTGAACACCCGCGCGCTCGGCGCTGCCCGCTTCTGCCTGCGCGACGGTCTGGTGGTGCTCCGCTTCGCCGACCGCATGGAGAACCTCTCGCCGCCGAAGCTGGTGGCGGCGATCCGCGAGGTGTCGACGGCGGCCGATCGCTTCGACGATCTGCTCGCCATCACCTTCGCCGCGCGCCAGATCGGCCCTGACGCCCAGAAGCAGCGTCTGGCCTGGACGGTGATCGGAACCCCACGCGTCCTCGGCGGGTTCGACTTCGACCAGACCGCGCCCGCCGCCGCGCCCGAGCCGATCGCCATCGCCACGCCCACGCCCGAACCGCTCTCGTCGCCGCTGAGCGCGCTCGAGGCGCAGCTCGGCTCGAACGACCGGCTGTGCGACCTCATGCGGGAGGCGCTGACGCTATCCAAGCCATTTCCGTTCCAGAAGGTGCATCGGGCGGTGCCGTTGCTGCTCCAGCGCGCCTTCCTGTATCGCGCGTACGACGAGCACCACGAGGGGAGTCCCGATGCCATCGCCTTCCTGATGAAGCAAGGCGACCTGCTGGTCGATCGTGTCTGGGAGTCACCCGCGCCCGGGCTCCTCGGCAAGGTGGGGGTGGCGCTGGACGACGAGGCGCGCGGCTGGCCGATCCCGATCGTCTTCGACGGCACACTGAAGACGTTCATCCAGAAGCGGGCGCAGGTGGATCCCCAGGCGCCATTCATCCCCACCCAGTTCAAGGGGGCGCTGGACACCAAGGCACATTTCAAGAAGGTGCTGGCCGAGATCGACAAGGCGCCCACGGACGCGGCCCTTCGCCACTTCCTGCTGATGGGGGCGCTGGCCGAGTTGCTGTCGCGCACGCGCCTGGCGCCGGCGACCACGGCCCGCATTCGCCAGGCCATGAACGATGCCAGGGCCGCAGCAACACCGCCCAGCGTCGAGGCGCTGATGCAGCTGATGAGAGCGGTGGTGGCATGAGCAGCGACTTCTGGGAGCAAGTTCGCGCCGCCGTGGTGGCCGTCGAGGCCGGCAGCAGCTCCGGCACCGGCTGGGTGGCGCTGCCCAACGGGCTCGTGGTCACGAATGTCCACGTCGTCGGGTACAGCAGTCGTGTCGGGGTGCGCACCTCCGCCGGCGTCGAGGCGGCGGCGAAAGTGGTTCACGCCGACACCAGACGGGACATCGCCTTCCTCATGCCCACGACTCCGCTCGAGACGCCTCCGCTGGCGCTGGCCAACAGCGAGCAGGCGGTCCCTGGCATGCAGGTGATCGCCGTCGGCCATCCGCTCGGGCTCCCGTTCACGGTGACGCAGGGGATCCTTTCGGCGGCCGGCCGGCAACGCAATGGGATCCCGTACCTGCAGACCGACGCCGCGCTCAACCCGGGGAACTCGGGCGGGCCGCTGCTCGACCGTGAGGCGAAGGTGCTGGGCATCAACACCTGGATCCGCGCCGACGGGCAGAACCTCGGCTTCGCCTTGCCGGTGCACCTGATCCGCGACGACCTCGCACGGTTCGCCGGCCCGCGCGAGCAGGTGCTGGCGCTCGCCGCCGTCTACAAGTGCACCGACTGCGACAGCCAGTACCAGCCGAACGACGATCGCTGCCTGAACTGCGGCGCCCCGGTGCCATTCGTCGGCAATGCCGGCATCGCCGTCTACGCGCAGAGCTACGCCCAGGCCGAGCGTACCGTCGCCGGCATGCTCGGACGCATCGGGTTCATCCCCAATCAGGTCTGGGTGGACAAGGGCCTGTGGCGCTTGCCGCAACCCTCGGGTGGCGCGGTGTGGGTCGGCCTCGATCCCGAGGGACACTACGTGCAATTCACCTCGCGCCTGGTGCGCCTGCCGCCCGCGGGGCACGAGGGTTTCTTCCGCTTCTTGCTCACCTTCAACGATCGCACGAGCGGGCCCTGCCGCCTGGCGCTCGACGGCGGCGTCATCACGCTCTCCTTCTCCGAGCCGACCGGCTTTCTGAACCAGAACGAGGTCACCTCGGCGCTGCGTCTCCTCCTGGCGATGAGCGAACAGCTGCGCCGGCGCCTGAACGAGGGCTTCGCCGCACCGCTCGCCGGTTCGGGCCTGCGCGACGACAACGCTTGACCTGGGTCACAGACAAGTCGACGATCAGGGGATGCACCGGCATTTTGCCTGCGTGCTGGGCGCCACGGCGGCGCTGGGCTGCACGGGGGAGATCGTGGGGAAGGGCACAGGCGGCGGCCCCGCGGCGACCGAGGAGGCCCTGGCGGTCGGACCAAGCGGCCTGAGGCGGCTCACCCGCGTGGAGTACGACAACGCCCTACGGGACCTCCTGGGTGACGCGACCCGCCCTGGCTTCGCCAAGCTCCCCGAAGATGTGCGTGATCCGTTCGACAACGACTACAAGACCCAGCTGGTCTCGGGCGCGCTGGTGGAATCGGTGGAGACGCTGGCTGACGAGACCGTCGCGCGAACGCTGGCCGATCCGGCCCGCCGCGCCATGGTGGTGCCATGCACTCCGAAGGGGCCGGACGACGCCGCCTGCATGCGCACCTTCATCACCCAGTTCGGGCGCAAGGCGCTGCGGCGGCCGCTGACCGACGACGAGACCGCGCGCTACCTGGCGCTGCAGTCATTCGCCGTCGAGGACAGGAACTTTTTCACCGGCGTCAGCCTGGTGCTGCGGGCGATGCTTCAGGATCCGGAGTTCCTGTACCAGGTGGAGATCGGGCAGCCAGTCAAGGGCACGCCCGGTGTGGTACGCCTCGGCGACTACGAACTGGCCAGCCGCCTGTCTTTCTTCCTGTGGGGCACGACTCCCAGCGTCGCCTTGCTGGACACGGCGGGGGCCGGCGGTCTGGTCGATGCCGAGGCGCGGCGCGCCGCCGCGGCCACGCTGCTGGCCGACGTGCGAGGGCGGCAGCGCGTGAGCTGGTTCCATGCGCTGTGGCTCGGCTACCAGCAGCTGCCATTCTCGGCGGATCTCGCCAACGGGCTGCGGGCCGAGTCCGATGCGCTGGTGCAGAAGATCGTCTTCGACGCCAAGGGCGACTACTTCGATCTGTTCCGGGCGGATCAGACGTTCCTCACCGACACCCTGGCCGCACACTACGGGCTGCCGTCGCCACGCTCGACGACCGGCGTCTGGACCGGCTACGGATCCAACCCCCGCCGCGGCATCCTGTCGCACGGGGCGGTGCTCGCCGTCGGGGCGAAGTTCGACGACACCAGCCCCACCCTGCGCGGCGTCTTCGTGAAGAACCGCCTCCTGTGCGTCGAGGTGCCGCCTGCGCCCCCGAACGTCGACACCGACCAGGCTCCCGCGCCCGTGATGAGCCGTTGCAAGATCGAGCGCTACAAGGCTCACGCCAGCGGCGGTTGCGCCCCCTGCCACAGCCAGATCGATCCCGTCGGCTTCGGCCTCGAGAACTACGATCGCGCCGGCAAGTACCGCAGGACGGACAAGGACGCCCCCGAGTGCGCCATCAGCGGCGACGGCGACCTGGCCGGCATCGGCAAGTTCAACGGGCCAGCGGGCCTGGCCACCATGCTCATCGCCACCGGCGAGCTCGAGGCCTGCGTGGCCCGCCAGGTGTACCGCTTCGCCACCGGCCGCCGCGAGACCGACCAGGACGCGCCGACGCTGGCGAGACTGACCAGCACCTTCAAGACCAAGGGCCGCGCCTTCGATCAGCTGCTGCTGGATCTGGTGGCCAGCCCTTCGTACGGACACCGCCGCCTGGAGGCGAACGCACCATGAGTTTCAAGCTGAGCCGGCGCGCCACGCTGCGGGGCCTGGGAGGCGTCACCATCGGCCTGCCCATGCTGGAGGCGATGCTGGAGGGCAAAGCCCACGCGGCGCCGCCGAAGCGCTACATCGTCTGCTTCGGAGGGCAGTCGCTGGGCGGTGACGAGGATCCCCTGCACAACGACTACATCCCCAGGATGACCGGTCCCGGCTACGACCTGAGGAGCGCGCTTGCGCCGCTATCTGGCGTCAAGGACGAGGTGAGTGTGGTGTCCGGTCTGTCGATCCCGACGGCCAGGGGAGGCACGGTCCCACCCGGTGGCCGGCGCGATGACTTCCACGTCTCGTCGTTGAGCCCGCTCTTCTCCGGCGTGCGCTCACCGGCCAGCACGGCGTCGGCGGGCCCGACGTCGGATCAGATCGTCGCCGCCGCGATCGCCGGCACCACCCAGTTCAAGTCGCTGGTCTATCGCATCCAGCTCGGCTGGTACCTCAGCGTCGCCGCGCCCTCCGGCCGCGACATCATGTCGTACAAGACCGACGGCACCGGCAAGGTGGTGCCGATCCCGCCGACCGTCAGCCCCAAGGCAGCGTTCACTGCGCTGTTCTCCGGCTTCGTGCCGCCCGACAACGCGACGGATCGGGCGCGGGCCGACTTTCTTCTTCGCTCGCGCAAGAGCGTGCTGGATCTCGTCGCAGGCAACATCAAGCGGCTCCAGCCCAGGCTGGGGCAAGCGGATCGCCAGAGGCTGGGTCGCCACTACGACGAGATCCGCGACCTCGAACGCCGCATCTCGGCCATGCCGCCGCCCGCGGTCGGCGCCTGCGCCAAGCCGATGGACGCGGGCGAGGATCCGCCGCTCGGCGGCGCGCAGGGCACGGACGCTGCCGGCAACAACACCTACGCCACGAACCTCGGCTACAGCGGCGAGGAGCAGCGGGCGCGTGTCTTCTGCGATCTCGTCCACATGGCCATGGCCTGCGATCTCACGCGCGTGGCCTCGCTGATGTTCACCATGTTCCAGTCGCACATGAACATGCACCCGCTCATCGGGGTGAGCTGCGACCTGCACGAGATCGGGCACAACGGCGACTCCAAGAACCGCGGCACGCTGGGAGTCAGCAAGGGGATCGCCTGGCACATGAAGCACTTTGCCTACCTGCTGGCGAAGCTGCGCGACACTCCGGAGGCAGGCGGCCGGCTCATCGACAACACCGTCGCCTTGTTCTTGCACGAGGGCGGACATGGCCTCGACACGGCGACCGGCAAGGTGAACAGCTCGCACTCGACCGAGAACATGGCCTGTCTCATCGCGGGCCGCGCCGGCGGGCTGAAGCCTGGCAAGCACGTCGTCGCCGCCGGCAAGCACCCCGCCAACGTGCTCATTTCGGCAATGAACGCCGCGGGCGTGGCCAGCAACACGCTCGGCGACGTCAGCGGATCCATCCCCGATCTGTTCGCCTAGACCGACATCAGGTCGGAGCGCGCCATGTCCGGAAACGACGACGGCTAGCCGAAACCTCATCTGCAACTGACCTCGGTGGCCGGCCGAGGCCGGAGATGCGTCGACCGCCACCGTCACACAAGCCGCGGAAGGGGCCCCTTGACGTAGGTGAGCCTCTCCTCGGTCGCCCCGAACCATGGGTCGGGAAAGCCGAACAGGTTCAGGATCGACGTCAACAGGTTCCCCATCGACGCGGTGGTCTGGTAGTCGAGCGTCGCCGGGTTCGTCGCCGCCTTGACGTTGTAGTTGATGTGCCGGCCGCCGCGCAGGCGCCCGCCGGCCTTCCCGGCCAGCAGCACGGGCACGTCGGCGGACGTGTGCAGACCGGCGCAGCTGAACTCGCTGGTGCCGAGCACCAGGCTGTTGTCCAGCATGGTGCCCGCGCCTTCGCGGGTCTTGCTCAGGCCGTCCAAGATGCGCGCCAGCATGCTGGCCCGCCACTGGCGGCTGCGGAGCATGGTGTCGTACCACTGTTGCCAGCGGGAGGCCGAAGGGCCCGCCATGCCGACGTCCCGCACGGCGTGGCCGAGCGCGTGGCCCTCGCTGGTCCGGTAGGTCGGGTTGAACCAGGGGCCGTAAGAGTCGCCGACCTCGAACGACCCGACGTTCGTCAGGCCGCAACGAAACGCCGCCACCATGATGTCCGCCATCAACGGTCCCGACACCGATACATCCACCGCACGCACGGGACCGAACGACTGGAACAACGGGTCGGCCTTGTCGCCTCCGCCGCCCCCCACAGTCAGGGTCGGCCGCGCCGGCTTCGTGCACGAGGCAGACGCCGTGACCTCGACCAGGTTCTTCTCGAGGGCGCGGATGTGCTCGAGGTGCGCCTGGATGCCGTGCCGGTCGGCGGCCGACACCCTGTTCATGAAGAGGCCGAGCCCCTCGCCCACCCCGTCGAGGATGCTCTTGCGCAGGGCGCGTGCCTGCGTCGCGACCGGATCCGGACCCTGACCGCCGACCGTGACGCCCGTGAAGAGGTTGTCGAACGCTCTCGTCGGATTGAACTCCCCCTGCATGCGCTCGCCGGGGCCCCGGAAGAACGGCGAGCCGTAGTTGACGCCCGGGACCAGGAGATGCAGCGAGGGGACCTTGGTCGGGCTCCTCTGCGAGAGCCTGGTCGCAAGGACCTGGTCGATGGACGGGCCCTGCGAAGTGAGGGTCGGCTTCGTCCCGCTGACCTTCGCGGCCGTGAGTGCGGTGACGTTCGAGGTGTAGTGGCCGCCGCCCGAGAAGTCGTTCTGCGCCTTGGCGGCGGCGTTGTTGATCCCACGCAGGATCACCAGGGAGTCCACGAAGGGTTGCAGATCCTTCTGATGGATGGCGCCCAGCTGGAGCGCCTCGCCGGGCATCGGCGCCCAGGCGTCGGCGCCCTGGACCAGGCCTTTGCCGTCCGCCTTCCTGCCGTTGCCGTCGGTGTTGCACAGGGTGCCGCCGTGCTCGAAGAACGTCAGGAAGCGCCTGGGGCCGGCCGCCTGGGCGTGGGCCTTGCCCTGGATCGCCTCCAGCCAGGGCAGCCCGATGACGGCGCCGCCGAAGCCGCGCAGGATGGATCGCCGTTCGAACTTCATGGCGTCACCTCCTTGATGAACAGCGCGGGTTCGCTCGACGCCATGTTCACCGCCAGGCCGCCCAGGTCGTCGTTCTGCCGGAACCATGTCTTCAGCCGGTCGACCGCGCAGGCCTCGGCGTCAGTCGGGGCACGGTGGAATCCCTCCGTGAACCAGGACTCGACCAGGCAGTCGCGCGCCGCCGCGCTGTCGGCCAGCCGCGCCGAGAGCGCGACGCCGCCGTTGATCATGCCCGAGATGTCCCCCGCGTCGACGGTGGCCGCCGCGTTCACCGGAACGCCGCTGTCGGTGGTCTGCCAGCGCCCCAGAGCGTCGTAGTTCTCGAGGGTGAAGCCGAGCGGATTCAGCTTGTCGTGGCAGGAGGCACAGGCGCCACCCGCGGTCTTGGCAGCCGTCAAGTCGCGCACCGACCTGGGAGCCCTGGCCGTCGGTGTGATCGGCGTGTCGTCAACATCAGGCGGCGGATCGGGGATCGCCTGACAGAGCGCGTGCCGCATCAGGAAGACCCCGCGGCGGATGGGCGACTGGAAGTCCTCGTTGGCGTGCGCCGTGAGGAAAGCGGCGCGCGTGAACAGCCCCGCCCGCTGCGTGCTGTCGAGCGACACCCACGCGGACTGAGCCGCCGCCGGCGCGGTGACGCCGTAGAGCTTCGCCAGCGGGGCGGTGACGTACGACTGCGTGGATGTCATCAGCGTGCGATGCGATCCCGGCGCGAAGAAGGCCTTGGTGACCAGCGCCTCGGTCTCGGCCTGCATCGCGGTCCGCAAGGCGCGACTGTCGACCCTTGCGAACTTGGTGGTGTTCTTGGGCTGACTGTCGAGGCCGTCGAGCTCGAGCCAGGAGGTGGCGAAGTGACTCACGTTGTCGCGGGCGCGCGGGTCGCGGACCAGCCTCAGCGCCTGAGTGCGCACGCCTTCGGCCGAATCCAGCTGGCCCTGGGCCGCCGCATCCATCAGCGCCCCATCGGGCGTGCTGGCCCAGAACATGTACGACAGGCGCGTGGCCCGCTCGTAACCGGACAGGCGGCGAACGCCGGCGGTCAGGGACAAGTCCGCGACGCCGACCTCGTGCAGATACAGGTGCTGCGGGGACTGCAGGATGACCTCGGCCACGGCGTCGATCGCGACGCGAAACCCTCCGGGCCGCAGCGTCTTGTTGTACACACCGGTCAGCCACGCCTTCTCGGCGGGCTCGACCGGACGCCGGAACGCGCGCCGGCCGAAGGCGTCGATGAACGAGACGGCGCAGGAGAGGTTCTCGGGGCCGTTGACGTCGCACGGAACCTGCGTGCGGTGCGCTCCGCGCGCGACCAGCTCGGAGGCGGCCTGACTGAGACGATCGACGCCGAGCGCGCTGATGATCTCCCCGTCGGCGCCCACGAGGGCGACCTGGACCTTGGGATCGGCCAGCAGATCACGCGCGGAGTTCTGGTACTCGCGCGGCGAGAGCCAGCGCAGGCGCGCGGGGCTGACCGCTCCCTGGCAGGTGGCAGAGGGCGCCGTCGGGTCAGAGGGGTCGCCATCTTGGCCGACGACGGGCCCCGATTCGATCTCGCCCGTGCAGCCCAGGGCCATCGACATCGAGACAATGAAGCAGGTACTTCGCGTCATCAGGCCTCCGGGATCGTTGATACCCGGGGCGCGAAAAACGGCTCAGGGAACGATCTCGACGACCACCGGCGCGTCACTCACCGCCACTTCCCGGGTGGTCTTGCCGTAGGTGAGGCGGACGGTGCGGGACTCCTCGCCGTCGGCGCTGTCGATCTCCAGCCAGAGGATCAGCAGGAAGCGTCCGTCGCGCTTGACCAGCAGGGTCCTGTGCAGCTCGGGAGGCGCGTCCTCGATCTGGTAGCTCAGCCGGCCGCTGGCCGCCGCGCCGCTCCCCGGATCCGCCGTCGCCTCGATCAGCGCCTGGATCGCAGCGAACGACGGCTTCGGCGTTCCGTCCGCGCGCACCAGGCCGCACAGGGTCTCGAGATCGCGCTGCACGATCTTCCTGTCGAGCAGACCCTCGATGAACGTGCGGACGATCCCGCGGTTGAAATGCTCCAGCAGGACGCGCGCGAGGTACCTGGCCTGCACGGCCTCGCTCACCCCGCGGATCCCGGGGCCGGTGCAATACCCGATCGACTCGGTGACCATCGGCTTGTCGCCGTACACCCGCCGCATGCCGGCGAGCTCCTCGTCGAGGTACGGCACGCCCGGGCGTTGCGGGGCGTTGTGCGGGGAGAACGAGCCCATGTCGACCCAGGGCGACAGATCGCCGACGAGCCCCGCCTCGAAGGGGTACCGCACCGATGGGCCGACTATGGCGATGCCGGGGCGCCGGGATTGCCAGAGGGCCTGGAGGTTGTCCCGCACACGTGCTGCCCAGGCCGCGTCCATGGTCGACCGCCATCGCCAGTTTTTGTCGAACGTCCAGCCCTGATGAACGGCTGCCAACCGATCGCCCATCCTCTCGAACAGCGTCGGCAGCGCCAGCGTGTGGTCCTTCCGCATGACGTGCACGCGGACGTTCCGGGGAACGGCCGCGTGGGTGAATTTGGCCCCGTGCTTCGAGGTGGCGCTGTGGATCACGTGCCGGACGCCCAGCTCCGCGAGGCGGCTCGTGACCCAATCGGCGCGCGGCTGATCCTCGGCAACCCACAGCTGGATGCCGACGCTGTCGGCGAAGAGATCGGCAGGGCGCGCCTCCTCGCCGGCGATCACCAAGTCTGCCGGCGCCGAGCCGGGCGCGAAAACCGGTGGCTGCGCCACCCGCGGCGTGGGCTCGTTCGTCGGCGGCGGGCGAACCTCGGCCTTCTCGAGCCGTGACGACGTGATCAACGCGGCGGCCGTGGCGACGCCGATCCCGACCACCATCATCCAGCGCCAGGGGAGCCGCCAGGGTGCCTTCCACCGGTCGACCGCAGACCGCAGCTGACCCTCCACCTCCCGATCGGAGAGACCAGCGCGGACGTGCTCACGGAGATCGCGCGGCTCTTCGAGGCTCATGTCTGACCCCCCTCGCGCTCCAGCAAGACCCGCTCGGCCTTGGCCAGCCAGCGCTTCACCGAAGCGGTCGAGGCCCGCATCAGCTCGGCGATCTCGATGACGGTCCGTCCCTCCACCCTGCGCAGGATCAACGCCTGCCGCGGCTTGACGTCCAGCGTGCCGATCACGCGATAGACCGCCGACAGCTCGGCCGCGACGTCCGGAGGCGCCGTGCTGGCCACGAACTCCCGCGGATCGGGCATGGACTCGGTCGACAACCGAAACCGGGACAGCAGGCGCCGCCGCCGCAGCTCCTTCTGCGCCGTGTGAACGACCACGGCCCCCAGCCACGTGCCCAGGTGAGCGGCGTGCTGCAGGCGGTGCAGCGAGCGCAGCGCCTGGAAGAAGCTCTCCTGGACCACGTCCTCCACGTCCTCGGGCCCGACCATCCGGTAGGCCATGCCGCTCATCATCCGCGAGTAGCGCCGCATCAGCGCCTCGGCGGCCCACGCCTCCCCGGCCTGCACCTTGCCGAGCAGGACATCATCCGGCGCGTCGATGTCCCGCGGTGTGGCGATCGCGAACCCGGGTCCGAGCCTAACACGCACACCGACGACGGAACTGACCACCAGAAGGGTTCATCCCTCCGGCGCGAAAAGTGGCTCACTCTTTCAGCAGCGCCTGCATCTCGGCGATTTTCCTGGCCTGTTTGGGATCATGGGCGAGGTTGGTCAGCTCGTGCGGGTCGCGCTCCTCGTCGTAGAGCTCGGCCCCGGCTCCCATCCCCGTCCACTCGGTGTACCGGTAACGCTCGGTGCGCACCGTCCTGCCCCGCCGCGTCGGTGTCACGCCGGCCACCGAGTAGGCCGGGTGCGCCCACGCCGCCCCGGGTTCCCGGAGCAGGCTGACCAGGCTGTGTCCCTCCAGCCCTTCGGGCGCGGGCAGGCCGGTCAGCTCGGCCAGCGTCGGGTAGACGTCCAGCAACTGCACGGTCCGGCTCGAGGCGCTCCCGTTGCCGCGCGCGCCAGGCGCCGAGATGACCAGCGGCACGCGCGTCGCCACCTCGTACAGCGAGCCGTGCTTCGACCACTTGCCCTTCTCGCCCAGGTGATAGCCGTGGTCGCCGAACAGCACGACGACCGTCTTCTCACGCAGCTTCAACCGCTCCAGCGCCGCCAGCACGCGCCCGACCTGCTCGTCGGTGAACGAGGTCGCGGCGTAGTAGGCGGCCATCGCCTCGCGCGCCTTGTCGGGGGTCACCTGCCGATCGTGGAACAGGTCGCCGATCCGCGACGGCAGCGCCGCCTTCGGGACGCCGGGCCCCACGGTCGGCCGGGGGGCGAAGTCGACCGGCAGCCGCATGTTCGCCGCGGGATGCATGTCGAAGAAGCGCCGGGGCGCGATGTACGGCGTGTGCGGCCGCGAGAACCCGACGCCCAGAAAGAACGGCTTGTCCCGATGCCGTTCCAGCAGCTCGATGGCCTCGGTCGCGGTCCTGTGATCACCCAGTTTCGCCTCGTCGCCGTCGAACGCCATCCAGGGAAAGTCCGGATCGAAGCGGGGGTTGGCGGTCTCGGGCTGGCGGGTCTCCGTCCTCGGTCGCCGAGCTTCACCGCCCACGTCCCACGAACGCGCCTCCTCCATGCCGCCGTGGAAGATCTTGCCCACGCGGAGCGCGGCGTAGCCGTTCTTCCTGAAGTGCTCGGGCAAGGTCGTGACGTCGGGCAGGCTCTCGCGGATGAAGCGTGTGTTGTCGAACACCTCGGTGGTGCTCGGGTGCCGGCCGGTCAACATCGAGCTGCGCGACGGGTTGCACAGCGGAAACTGCGCGTAAGCGCGCTCGAAGCGCACGCCGGCTTTCGACAGGCGATCGATCGCCGGCGTCTTCGCCAGCGGATCGCCGTAGCTGCCGATCGCGGGCCGCAGGTCGTCGACGGCGATGAACAGGACGTTGGTGCTGGTCTGCGCGAGCCGCGGCCTCAGGCGGTCGACCAGATCGGGCAGATCGAAGTCCGCCAGCACGCCCGGGACGACGATGTCCTGGATGCCCTGGTGGGTCTCGGCCCGCACGATGTCGAGGTACGAGATGGGGCCTCCCTGGGTCGTGACACCGGCGATGCGCGGCTGCAACACGGCCGCGTACAGGGCCACGACGCTGCCATTTCCCTTGCCGGCGATCGACACCTCGGCCGGCCGGACGTCCTTGCGCGCAGCGAGGTAGTCGAAGGCGCGCAGCACGTCGCCCACCTGCATGCCCACCATCGTCTTGCCCAGGAGAAAAGCCCGCTGAACGCTGTCGTAGCCCCGTTGCTTCCGATCGGGAACGTCGAGGTGCGGATACGCGCCCTCACCCCAGCCGCGCGGATCGATCGAGAGCACCAGCTTCCCCTCGGAGGTCAGCTTGGCGATGGCGTCGGCGTCCGCCGCCTTGCCAGCGGCGTCCACGTACAGCACCGCCGGCTTTCGCGCCGGCCCGGACGTGGGCACGTAGGCCAGCGCGGGGATGACGATGCCGGGCTCGCTCTCGATCTCCAGCTTCTCGACGCGCACGCCTGGCCGCGCGACCTGGCCGCGCGCGGTGATCCGCGGGACACCCCGCCCCGGCGCCACGCCGAGACGCTTCACGATCAGCGGTCGCAGATCCGCGGTGCTCAAAGCCGCACGCTTGGCGTGCAGCCGTTCGGCCAGCGCCGCGTTCATCGACTGCACCGTCTCGCCCTTCAGCGACGTCTGCACCTGCCCCGTCTTCGTGCAGGCGAGCGCCTCCTCGGGCTCTGCCTTCCACCCGTCGGTTTCAGCGCCATCCTCGGCCACGCCGGGCTGCAGCCACCGCTGGATCCACTTGTAGGTCGCCTGGCGCCTCGGCTGGGTCCAGCCGTGCCCGTCGTCGTACTCGAAGTAGCCGACACGATCCCCCTTGCCCAAAATCTCGTAGAAGCGCCGGGCCTCGGCGTACGTGGCCCTGGCGCCGGCGATCGGGAAGAAGTCGCGGGTCGCCGTGTGCATCTGCAGCGGCCGCGGCGCGGCCGCCAGGATGAAGTCGCTGAAATCCAGCCCGTCCTTCAGGAACCCGGTGAACACCTGCTCGGCGTCCTGGGGCTTCTGATCTTTCCACAAGGTGGGCCACGAGGTGAGGTAGCAGGACGGCGCAGCCACCGCGATCCGATCATCCATGGCCGCCAGGTACGCCGACTGCGTGCCGCCGCCCGAGTTCCCCGCCACCGCGATCCGCTTGGGGTCCACGTCCTTGCGGGTCAGCAGATAGTCCACCGCGCGCATGGCGTCCCATATCTCCCAGCGCGCGAGGTTGGTGCCGGTCAGCAGGGTCTGCAGGCCGATCATGTCGTGCTCGGCCGTGCCCGGCCCGAGGCGCGACTTGCCGGTCTTCGGGTCGACGATCTGGTGACGCTCGCCCTGGCCGAGCGGATCGACGGCGACGACCACGTAACCCCGGCGCGCGAACGACACCCAGACGCGCTGGTACACGCCCGCGGCCTTGCCACCCGACGAGTGTCCCGCCACGCCGACGAGCGCCGGGAACGGCCCCGCGCCCCGGGTCGGCACGTAGACGTTGGCGGTCACGTGGAACTTCGGCTGACTCTCGTAGATGATCTTCTCGATGCGGTAGCCGTCGCGCTCGAGGGTGCCGGTCTGCTGCACGCCCATCGGCGTGCGCTCCGGGAACCCGCCTATCTCGTCGAGCAGCGTCTGGCGCACGAAGCGCTGGCGGCGCGCCACGTCCTCGGGCGTCCGGAGCTGGCTGATGCGTGCCGCACGCTGCTTCCATCCCACCTCGGCAATGCTGGTCAGGTACCGATCGACCATCCCGACCAGACGCCCGTCGGAGACGTCCAGCTCCGCGGGCGCGGCCATCAAGACGACGAGGGCAACGAGCGCGTTCATAGCAATCCGATCGGCTGGGGTTGGTCAGGCTTCATCCAGGCGAGGTACTCGGTCAGCGGCAGTCCGAGCGCCTGCAGGATGCCGAGGTGCAGGTCGCTGATCGGACGCTGGGTGGACGCGGTGTCGAGGTGGTTGCCGCCCACCAGCTTGGGCCCGCCCACCAGGATGCTGGCGATGTCGTCCAGCGAATGCATCTGCGGCCCGTGTTCGCTGGTCGCCCAGATGAGCGTGCTGTCCAGCGCGGTGCCGGCGCCCTCGGGTGTCTGCGCCAGTTGCTGGATCAGGGCCGCGAGCTGTCCCATGGTCCACGGCAGGCTCAGTCGGTGGTACGGCTTGGCGTCGTGGCTGTCGCGGTGGATCGACGGCATCGCCCGCGGCCCGGTCGCCGACGACATGTCGATGAAGGAGGTGCAGTCGAACCCGCTCAGCGCCGGGAACAGGCAGAAGCAGAGGCAGCGGGTGTAGTCACACTTGATCATCAGGGTCGCCAGATCCCGCATCTCCTTGGCCGTGCGCGGCGCCGTGCGGTTGCTGTTCTCCTGGGTGTAGGCCAGTCCCTCGTCCTGCAGAACGCGGGCCGTGTGCGGCGCCCCGGGTCTGGCGCAGGTCCGCGCCTCGACCAGGTTCTTCTCCAGCTGGCGGATGCTGTCGAGGTGGAGGTCGACCATCTGTCGATCGCGGGCGCCCAGACGCGCCAGCGACGTGCGCGAGGCGCCGAGCACCCCATCGAGTACCGAACGCCTGCGTCGCGGCCCACCGTCAGAGCCGTCCTTGCCGAACATCTCCTCGAACGCCAGCAGCCGATCCCACTGCGCCTGCTCGCGCACGAACTGCCCGCCGGGCGCGATCTTCCCCTCGCTCATCGTGGTCCAGCCGACGGAGGTGCGGTGTTCCTTGCCGCCCAGGCTGATGCCCCCCTGGTTCTTCACCGGGATCGCTCCGAGGTGGACGTGGGGCGCGATCCCCTTGCTGAACCGGCCGTAAGAGCCGATGAAACGATCCAGCGTCGGTCCCTTGGCGTCGATGCCGTCCTTGCTGAAGTACTTCGCGCCATCCTTGGGCAAGGTCACCACGCCCAGCAGCGCCTGCCAGTGCTGACCGGCGTCGCTCACGACCCGCCGGGTGGTCACGGCGTCGACGATGCGGATGTACCGGCGGATCTCCGGATCGCTCAGCGACGGCGTCAGGTGCTCCTTGCGCAGCCCGTCCTCGCCCCTGTCGACGAGACCCATGAGCTTGGCCTGGTACCTGTCGTCGGTGAGGAAGCACGGGCCCAGATCATCGGGCAGCGGCCCACTGCCCTGCCGTGGCGCCCAGGTCCGGTCCTTGCCCAGCGGGGTGTAGCTACAGCCCCAGAAGAACTCGATGAACCGCTTCGCAATCGGCTCGCCGCTGGCGTACGCGCGGCCGCCGTCGTCCAGCATGGCATCCAGCGTCGGCAGCCAGATCGTGGTGCCGGCCGCCGACAGGCTTCGCAGAAAACTGCGTCGGGACAACCTCATGGCGCACCTCGCGTGTAGAGGAGCGCGTCGCTCGACGCCAGCGCTCCGATGACCGAAAGGAACGAGCCGCCGTCGCGGTCGTAGGCGTCCCTCATGGTCGCCAGCGTCGGCGCGTCCGAGGGCAGATCGTCGCGCGCCAGCCCGAAGCGGAGGACGTGGCGCAGGAAGCACTGCCGCGGGACCGCGTGCGTCGCCAGCGCCGTGGCCAGCCCGGGCAGACCGTCCACCTTCTCGATGCCGAGCTCGACGATGGAGCCGGTGGCGTCGACGGGCTTGTTCCCGCCCGCAGCACCCGCCACCGCCTCGGTGGTCCGGAACCGACCGAGGACGTCGAAGTTCTCGAACAGGAAGCCGATGCCGTCCATGTCCTCGTGGCAGTGGTTGCAGCGGTCGTTCGCCAGCATGAACTGCTCCGTCCGTTCGCGGATGGTCCGTGGCACGTTGTCCTCCGATTCGGGGAGCTCGGTCGGCGCCGTGGGCGGAGGGCTCGACACCTCCCCGCACAGAAACCGGTTGAGCACGGCGAGGCCACGCAGCGTCGGGCTCTGGTTGCTGGGCCCGCTGTTCGCCGCGATGAAGCTGGCATGCCCCAGGATCCCCCGGCGAGCCGCGGGCAGCGTGGCACGTGTCGTGTCCCCTTCGATCCCGTAGAAGCGCCTGACGGAGTCGTCGGCGAAGGTGAAGTCGGCGCGGAACAGATCCATCACCGGACTTTTCGCCGCCACGAAGTGGTCGACCAGCCTGTCGGTCTCCGCGACCAGCGCCAGCCTGAAGTCGGGCTGGAACTCGGCTCGTCGTTCCTTGCTGGCGCGCGTGACCAGGTCGTACCCCAGCCACTCGTGGAAGAAGTGTCGCGCGGTCGCGCGCGCGCGCGGGTCGCCCAGCATGCGTGACACCTCGGCCGTCACGGAGGCGCGCGTGCCGAGGCCGCCCTGGTCGGCCAGATCGAGCAACCTGTCGTCCGGCCCGCTGTTCCACAGCAACAGCGCGAGCCGGGTCACGAGCGCGTGCGGATCGCGCCGTCCCGCAGGCCCCTCGTCCAGCACGTACAGGAACGGCACCGCCTGCAGCATCACCTCCAGCGCGTGGCGCGCGCCTGACCGCGGGTCGTTGGCGTGTGGGGCCTCTTTCTTCGCGCCCGCCACGATCCCGTCAAGCTCCGCTTCGGTCAGAGGCCTGCGGAACAGCCGCCGACCATGGCTGCCTACGAACCCGCGCAGGCAGGCGGTCGAGCCGCCGCATTTTGGCGTGGTGGCGGCCGCCGCGAGGGCCCGGGCCGCCGTCGCGTACGACTGGGCCACCGTCGTCGAAGGCGCAGACTGATGCGGGCCGTTGGAGAAACCCTCGAAGCCGCGATCGCTGCCCAGGATCTCCTCCAGATTCACCCCCCGCACCGGGGCACCCAGGACCGCACGGACCGTGTTCGTGTACTGCGCGTGGGTCAATCGCCGCAGAACGCTTGGCCCCGGGTCCACCGGAGCCTCGCCCGGGCGCGCCGACAGTTGTTGTCCACTGCATGCACCCACGAGCAACCCGGCGAGCACGAAACGCATCGTCACGCTGTCGTTCATCCCCCGACACGCCATTTCGGCTCATGTGCCACGATAGGCGCCGCCGAGCCTCAATTCGTGATTGCACCGCGTGGTGAGGCGCCACGCCACGTAGCCACAGCCAAAGCCTGGCAGACGCGAGCGAGGGGACCCACCACTACCTCACTTCGGAGGCACGCACGCCGTACACAGAGAGCCGCACGCGGCAGCCGCTTGTGCTGCCGTTGCATAGCAACCATCGGCGCAGGCAAACGGAGAGCTTTGCGGGCAGCAGGGGGTCATGCTCGCATCGCAAATCAGATTGCCGGCTGTCGCGCAGGTCGTTCCTGGCTGTGCAACCCATGGCTGGCAAGACGCTGAACCGCCCGAGCCACCAGTTCCGCCACCACCCACGCCGCCTGTACCTCCGCCTCCGGCGCCGCCGCTTCCTGCCATGCCGCCCGTGCCCGCCATGCCGCCCGCTCCGCCGGTGCCAGCGGGGTTGTCGGGCGGGCCGGTGTCCAGTCCTTCCAGGATCCGGATCACGTTCCATTGCTTGTTCGGGTTGTCTACGGTTGTTACGGCCCGCCAGACAACGAACCCGTCACCGATGCTCGGAGTATAGCCGGACGTGGTCAGACGCCGCGTCGCGGTCCCGTCGAAATACCAGATTCCGAAGCTGACCGAGTCGCCCTCGAATACCGCCCGGCCGTTGCGGTTATAGACATGAGAGGCAAAACGACCGGCCGCGGCCGTGATGTCTGTCTTTTGGCCCGCGTGCCAGACGAACGCCTCGTGACCGACGCCGTTCGGAGGTTGCTGCCGGTAAAGGACGTAGCCGTTCGAGGGCTGCGGCAGGGTACCCCCGAAGGCGCGGGACTCGAACGAGGCGCCACGGTACACGGCGACCTGCACGATCTGCTGGACGGCTCCGCCCCCCTTCTTGTAGTGGACGGTCCAAGGCGTTCCGTCGCCGCCCCAGCTGTACCAGGCAGCTTCGTCACCATCGAACGACAGCGAGCTGATCCGGTAGGGCGTGGGCGTGATGTCGGTCGCCTCGGGCCAAGCGCCGCTGACGGGATCGTACCGGTACAGCTTGTTCTTTATCCCCAAGGGAGCGTCGACGGGCCTTCCGATGAGGTAGAGCGCGCCATTCGAGGCTGCCGCCATGTTTCCGGCGTTGCCGAAAACGTACAGCTCTTTCTCTCCCGGAGGCCGCGGGGCTGGCAACCGTTGTTTTGTCCTTCTGTCGTAAACGACGAACCGGCCTGCCTCGCTCCACATGACGTGATTGTCATTCGCCGCGACCCAGCGATCGCCGTTCGACGAAGTCAGCGTCACCGTGGTCGAGCCGTCGAACAATCCGACGACCTGGCCGGCAACTTTTCGTTCGATGCTCCAGGCCATGAAGCGCTGACCGACCACGAGGTGCGCGAACCCTCCCACGTTGGTATGCGTGCCGACCAACTGCACGGTTCCTCCGGACGTGTACGTGTACGCCCGGAACGTGTCACCACAGTACACGAGCCATCCGACCCGGGTGCCGATCGCGTTCACGTACTGGATGCTGCAGCTCGGATCGTCGATCGTGTAGAGCACGCGCCCGACCTCGCCGCTGCCACCAGCGCCGCTGGATCCGCCTGCGCCAGCGTTACCTCCCGTTCCGCCGCTGCCGGCGCGACCACCCGTGCCCGCACCGCCCGTCCCGCCGGATCCGGTGACCGGCTCGCAGGTGTTGCCCCGGAAGCCGGATGAGCACCTGAACCCGGACGGACAGGCATCAGCGGGTCCACAAACGATGCCGCAGTTGTCGACCTTCGCCGAACCCAGGGCGAGGATACAGCGGCCGACGCCGGGGCCGGCGAAGGAGCATTGGGCGTCGGAGGTGCAGTCGGGCGAGCAATAACCCAGGTCCGGATTCAGCGTGGACACTGCGCAGACGGCGCCGTCCGGACACCGCGTGTCGAGTTTGCACGTCTGTCCGAGGCTGGTGCCGCCGGGGGCGCCTCCCCCTCCCATGCCGCCCCCGCCCGCGGGCCCCGAGTCACCGCCGCCGCACGTCGCGACGAGAAGAACGCCAACCGACGCCAACCAGGCCCTCATTGCTTGTCATTCCCCCAAGTGAAATTCGAGTGACACCTGCCACTTCGGCACGCGGGGAACACGACTTGAGCCGCGCGTCATCGATGGCCTGGTACGCCCTTGTAGGCAAGGCAGGAGCGACGTCTTCCCGCATAGTTGGGGGCTGACGGCTGCGGGTTCTCGAGCCGGCGCGGCTGATTCGTGGTCTGCTCTGCACCGATCGACAAGGAGGCTCACATGTTCATGGTTCGAAGCATTGCTCAGGCTCAGGGCGGACGTCGTGACGAAGGGGTCGCGGTCATGAAGGAGTTCGCGGCCGCCGCGCACAAGGAACTCGGCTGGGGGCAGTCGCGGATCCTGACCGCCTCGATCGGCCCTTCCGACAGCACCATCGTGATGGAGACCGACGTTCCGACGCTCGCGGCGTTCGAGCAGCAACTGGACGCAGCCAACAAGTGGCCGGCGATGAAAGGCTTCGGGCCCAAGTTCGCGGAGCTCTTCATCAGCGGCAGCCACCGATTCGAAGTTTTCCGCGTCTGCTGAGGCCGCAGGCCGGGCCACGCCCCGAGCTCTCGCGATGGCTCGCTCAACCATGGCCGACCCCCTCGAAGGCGCAGGCTTCGCCTGCGCCGGTCCACTCCCCAAGCCGCCCTGCCCTTGGGGGGGCCCGCGGGGGGGTGCCCCACCCCCCCGCGCTCAGGCGATCAGCTCTTTGATGACGCGCGCAGGTTCGACGCCCGTCAGGCGCTGGTCCAACCCCTGGGAGCGGAAGGTGAAGCGTTCGTGGTCGATGCCCAGGAGGCGCAGGATGGTCGCGTGAAAATCGTGGATGTGCACCGGGTCGCGGACGATGTTGTACGAAAAGTCGTCGGTCTCACCATGGATCGTGCCTGCCTTCGCTCCGCCGCCCGCCATCCACATCGTGAAGCAGCGGGGATGGTGATCGCGGCCGTAGTTCTTCTTGCTGAGGCCCCCTTGCGAGTAGATGGTGCGCCCGAATTCACCGCCCCAGATCACCAGGGTTGAATCCAGAAGGCCGCGTTGCTTGAGATCCTGGATCAGGCCATAGCAGGCCTGGTCGCTGTCCTTGCACTGGGACGGCAGCCGGACGGCGACGTTGGCGTGGTGGTCCCAGTTGTTGAGGTAGACCTGCACGAAGCGCACCCCACGCTCGATCATCCGGCGCGACAGCAAGGCCGCGTTGGCGAAGGTCCCCGGCTTGCGCGCAGCCTCTCCGTAGAGCTGGAACGTCGAGGCGGGCTCGGCCGAGATCTGCGTCAGCTCCGGCACGCTCGCCTGCATGCGATAGGCGAGCTCGTACTGCTCGATGCGGGTGCGGGTTTCCGGATCGCCCATCTGGCGGGCCGTGATCTCGTTCATGCCGCGCAGGCCATCGAGCGCGGTACGCCGCACCTTTCGATTCACGCCCGGCGGATCGTTGATGAAAAGGATGGGATCTCCGGCGCTGCGAAAGGACACCCCCGCGTGTTCGCCAGGCAGGTAGCCCGATGACCAGAGCCGGGCGGAGATCGCCTGGATCTGCTCGGTGTTGGTGGGCCGCGCGACCTGCACGACGAAGGTCGGCAAGTTCTGGTTCGCCGAGCCCAGCCCATACGACGCCCACGCGCCCAGACAGGGCCGACCCGTGTTCTGGTTCCCTGTCTGGATGAAGGTCATGGCGGGCTCGTGATTGATGGCCTCGGTGTTCATCGAGCGGATGAAGCACAGGTCGTCGACCATCTTGGCCGTCGAGGGAAGCAACTCGCTGACCCACATGCCCGATTGCCCATGTTGCGCGAAGCTGTACATCGAGGGAGCCACGGGAAAGCGGGACTGTCCCGAGGTCATGCCTGTGAGGCGCTGGCCATTGCGGACCGAATCGGGAAGTTCCTTGTCGTACATGTCTCGCATCTTCGGCTTGTAGTCGAAGAGATCCATCTGCGACGGGCCGCCCATCATGTGCAGGTAGATGACCTGCCGGGCCTTCGCGGGAAAATGCAGGCCGGGCTTGGGGGCCTGGCGCGGGGTGACGCCTGCCATCGCCAGGCCGGCTCCCTGCGCCAGAAACTGCCTGCGGGAGCTCATTTGTTCAGGGCCTCGTCGAGGTTCAGAAAATTACTGGCGAGCAGCGTGAAAGCGGCGACGGCGGATCTGTCGAGCACGCCATCGACGGGTGTATCCCCGACGCCGACCAGCAGGGCCGCCGCGTCGGGCTGCGCCTTGTAGTGACGAACGAGAGATCGCAGCGTGCCGAGCGCGATCTTGGCCTCGGCGGGCTCGAGCGGCCGGGCAAGCACCCGTCGCGCGATGAAATCGATGCGGGCCGCGTCGGAGGTCTTGTCCTTGATGGCCAGCTCGGCCAACACCCGCGCGGCCTCGACGAACTGTTCGTCGTTCAACGTGGTGAGGGCCTGTAGCGGTGTGTTGGTGCGATCGCGGCGAACGCTGCAGACCTCGCGGCTGGGCGCATTGAAGATCTCCATCGATGCCGGAGGCGCGGAGCGTTTCCAGAACGTGTACAGGCTCCGCCGGTACAGGCTCTCTCCTTGCTCGCGCCGGTACTTGGCCGTGTTGCTGTTGGGCATGGCCACCGCTTCCCAGACACCGTCCGGCTGATACGGCTTGACGCTGGGGCCGCCAATCTTGTCGACGAGGAGCCCGCTGGCAGCGAGCGCATAGTCGCGCACCATCTCGGCATCCATGCGAAAGCGAGGCCCCCGTGACAGGAGCAGGTTCTGGGGATCCCGCGCGAGCTTCGCAGGGGTGGTGACGGCGGCCTGCCGGTAGGTCGCAGACATCGTCAGCAGCTTGAAGAACTTCTTGATGTCCCAACCGGACTCGCGAAATTCCACCGCCAGCCAATCCAGCAGCTCGGGATGCGACGGAGTCTCGCCGCTGACGCCGAAGTCACCGGTGCTCTGCACGATCCCGGCGCCGAACAGTTCCTGCCAAAAGCGATTGACCGTGACGCGCGCGGGGAGCGGGTTGGCGGGCGAGAGCAGCCATCTGGCAAGCCCCAGTCGGTTGCGCGGCAGTTCCGAGGTCATGGCGGGCAGGGCGGCCGGGGTAGCGGGGGTGACCCGGTCACCGCGCTTGTCGTACTCGCCGCGCTGGAGCACGAAGGCCTCCGCCGGTGCTTCACGCTCGGTCATCACGTGCGCCACGGTTCCCCGGGAGCGAATCAAGGACTCGAAGGTGTTCAGAAGCCGCAGCTCGTCCT
Source organism: Myxococcales bacterium (assembly GCA_031423255.1). Lineage (GTDB taxonomy): Bacteria > Myxococcota_A > Polyangia > Fen-1088 > Fen-1088 > JANPFD01. Next base: position 401,844 of record JANPFD010000113.1, read on the forward strand.
GCGCGCCCCTGTAGTCGCGATCGAACATCACCAGCCACCGGTTGTAGAGCTCCTTGGAGTCGACGGCCGCTGTCTTTGGCGGTGCGGGCGTGGTGGGCCGGCTGGTGAGGTACGCCATGCGAGGGCCATTGGCCAACCGCTGCACGTCTTCCGCGGCCAGGGCGCGCCCATAGATGCGCACGTCCTGAACGCCCGTGTCCTCGACCGGGCTCGATTTGTGGCGCTGGCCGATCTTGAAGGACACCGGCGTCCGGATCGAGCCCGACAGCGAGTCCGATTGCACTTCGAGGTCCTGAACCTCGCCGTCTACATAGATCTTGAGGCCGGAAATTCGAGACGAGCCATCGTAGGTCACGCAAACGTGGCTCCACCGCTTGCTGGGCAACGCATTGCGGGCCACCACTTTGAAGGCATCGTCCGGCAGCTTGTGAACGATGTGAGCCCCGGGACGGCCCTTCTCCAGCCACATGTCCCAGCCGCGGTAGCCGTGCTCGTCGTCCATGCGCGACAGGATCGCGCCCTCCTTGCTGTTCGCCAGCTTCACCCACGCGGCGTACGAGAAGGGCTGATCCCGCTCGAAGTCGCCGACGTCGTCCAGCTCGGGCGTGGTGTCCGCGTTCACCGTGAACGCGCGCTCGGAGATCGCGCCCGGCTGCCACTTGATGTCGGATGCCATCTCCAGCGGGCGGACGGTTCCCGCAACGACCGCGGACAGCCCGCGCGGCGTCCCCTCGGACAGAGGCATGGACATCACGAGATCCTCTGCGGGAACCGCCGGGAGCTGCTTGGCCATCGGCGGCTGGCGCAGCCAGGTCGCGAAGGCCGACTCACCGTCGGTCATTCGCCGTGCGATCTGTTTCCTGGCGGTCGTCATCTTCGTCGACACGATCTCCCACTGGGCGCGGTCGTCACGCGTCGGAACGGTCAGGATGGGCGGGGTGTCCTTCACGTTGCCGTCCATCGCCTTTTGCGCCCCGTTGTTGAAGAACGCGGACAGCGAATAGAAATCCTTCTGGCTGAAGGGGTCGTACTTGTGATCGTGGCAGACGGCGCAGCCGGTCGTCAGCCCCAGCCACACCTGCGACGCCGTTTCGGTGCGATCGCGAGCGTAAAGCACGAGGTATTCCTCGTCGATGGCGCCACCCTCATTGGTGGTGATGTTTTGACGATTGAAGCCACTGGCGATCTGCTGCTCCATCGAGGCGCCAGGCAGCAGATCGCCGGCCAGTTGCTCCACCGTGAACTGGTCGAACGGCAGGTTGCGATTGAACGCCTTGATCACCCATTCGCGGTAAGCCCAGATTTCGCGGTAGTTGTCGAAGTGGATGCCGTGGGTATCAGCGTAACGGGCGGCGTCCAGCCAGTAGCGTGCGCGGTGCTCTCCGAAACGGCGGGACAGGAGCAAGCGATCGACCAGCTTCTCGTAAGCGCCGGGACTCTGGTCGGCGACGAAGCGTTCCACGTCGGCAGGGACGGGAGGCAACCCGGTCAGGTCCAGGCTCAGCCGCCGGATCAACGTGCGGCGGTCGGCCTCGGGCGCTGGCGCCAGGCCCTGCTTGTCTAGCGCTGCCAGCACGAACCTGTCGATGGGGTTCTTGATCCACGCCGGTGTGCGGACCTCGGGCAGGGCCGGCCGCGCGGGGGGGATGAAGGACCAGTGCGGCTGATACTGGGCACCTTCCGCCACCCACCGCCGCAGCACCTGCTTCTGGGCGGCAGTCAGGGTCTTGTGGCTCTTGGGAGGCGGCATCGGATCGTCTTTCGACTCGATCCGGGCCACCAGCTCGCTGTCAGCGGGTTTTCCCGGCACGATCGCCGGCCGGCTTTCCTCGCGCGGCAAGACGGCAGCTTCGAACTGGTCGAGCCGCAGGTCGTCCTTGCGCGCCGCCGAGTCGCTGCCGTGGCAGGGAAAGCAGTTGGCCGAAAGAATCGGGCGGACGTCGCGGTTGTATTCGACCGGCCCCGTCGCTGGTGGGGTCGCAACTGCTGCGGCCAGGGCCGCGATGGCTGATGTGTAAAGCATGATTTCTCAGTCCCCCCGCGGGCGCGCCCATTCTATAGTGCCCGGCCGGCGCCAACGTTGACGTGAGGCCTGACGCCACGAACCAACTTGACGCATGGCACTGTACGCCGAGGACCCTGCCTATGCACTCCGTGCTACTGAAGACATGCTCCGGCGCGGGTAGCGTAAAATAGGTCTCATGGCCGACGATCTCGCGGAACGGGTGCCCGTTCCCTGCAAACCCGACATCGACGACAACGGCGTCGACCGGGCGCAGATCCGCCAGATGCTGGACCTCACCCCCGCGGAACGCCTGCTCTTGGTCGCAGAATTCGTCGGCTCGCTCCGCCCCGTTCGAAGGGCCGATGAAGACCGCCAACCCGGTTGAGATCCTCAGCCGCCTCGCCGCGGCCAAGGTCGAATTCATCGTAGTCGGGATGGCCGCAGGCGTCCTGCGCGGCGCACCCGTCACGACGATCGACGTCGACATCGTCCACCTGCGCCAACCCGACAACGTCTCGCGTTTGCTGAGCGTCCTTGGTCAACTTGATGCCGTCTACCGTCATGACCCTCGGCGCCTGCGACCAAATGAGTCACATCTGACGGGTCCGGGGCACCACCTGCTGACCACCATTTATGGTGATCTGGACTGCCTTGGCACGATCGGTGACGGCGAATCCTACGACGACCTTTGCGCCCGCTCCCCGGATCTGGAACTCCGACCGGGCCTGATCATTCGCGTGCTCGACCTGCCCACGTTGATCGCCCTGAAAGAGAAGGCAGCCCGGCCCAAGGATCTCGCCGTATTGCCGGTCTTGCGAGCCACCCTCGCCGAGACACTGAAGCGCGCCTGACTGCGGCCCTCCTGACGCAAAAAAAACTCGCGGACTACTACGACACTGCACTACTTACGCCGCCTGCTTGGTGGGTTCCTCCTCGCGGCCCCCGTGCTCCGGACGCGTGGCGTCCGGGATGATTTCGTGGATGGCGGCCTCGTTCATTCCCAGCGACAGGAGGTCGCGCTTGAAGGCGCGAAGCCGGTCGTGGGCGGTTCGC
>JANPFD010000114.1:0-63890 GCA_031423255.1 Myxococcales bacterium
GCAAGGAGGACGCCACCGGCAACTGACCACAACCAGCGTCGCTTCGCTCCGTTCACGATGCTCCGATCGGAGCGTTCACGATGAAGCGATCGGGGCGTTCACGATGGCCGGAATGCGCAACCGTGTCGTCTTCGTGGGCGGCATGGTGCGTGGCCTTCTGACGACAGACCCTGGAGCTGGAGCGCCGCGGGTCACCGACGACGTCGATCTGATCGTCGACGTCCCCTCACTACAGGAATACTACCGACTGGCGGAGCAGCTTCGCGATCAGGGGTTTCGCGAGCCGATTGGCGACGACGATGCCTCAACCGGCCGCTGGAGCATCGAGGGTGTGAAGGCGGACATCATGCCCGTCGATCCCGAGATCCTGGGAGCCAGCAACGCCTGGTACCCGGGCGCGCTGATGGATCCGGCGATCATCCATTCGCCCGAGGGAAAACTCAGGATCTTGAGCTCCCCCTACTTCTGCGCGACCAAGCTCGAGGCGCTGGCCAGCCGCGGCGGAGGCGACTGGTATCACCACGATCTGGAAGACGTGCTTGGTCTGGTGAATGACCGAGTAGAGCTTGCCGAAGAACTGGCCGCGGCGCCCGAGGATGTTCGAGACTTCGTCGCCGAGCAGATCGCATCGCTGCTCGACCGACCGCCATTTCGCGAAGCACTCCCCGGCCATCTCGACGGCGACCCGGCCAGTCAGAGCCGGATCGGCCTTCTGCTGTCCAGGCTGGAGGCAATCGCCAGCTTGCGTACGGCTCCGACCGTCCGGGCGGTGCCGGCGACGCCTGCGATTCTCACGCCGGCCATCGGAACGTCCGCGGGCACGGGACCGTTCGGGGCTCAAGGCGCTACCGGGCCATTCGGCGCCCAAGGCGGTACTGGACCGTTCGGGACACTCGGAGGCACGGGTCGCTTCGGGGGCCTGGGAGGTGCTGGCCGCCCCACGAGCGCAGTGGCGGGTCCCACGACCGGCGTGCGCCAGCGTGCGAAGCGGGATCGCGTTTTCCTCCACTCGACGAGCCTGACCTGGGTCGAATACGACGAGTCCACTCGCGTGCTGGCCGTCCAGGTTCGGCAGAGCGGCAAGGAGTATTCGTACGCGCCCGTCCCGCTCGCGATCTACGAAGGGCTACTGCGCGCCCCCTCCGCCGGCGTGTACTTCAACCAGTGGATTCGAGATCGCTATTCGACACGCCGGTGAATGGCCTGTGTCATCCGCCCGATAGAGGCGAGCGACGAGATTCCACAAAGAAACGAACATCGGCGCGGCGCACCCGGATGGTGTTCAGAATCCGAACGTGCGGCAGCGTTCCGTCCGTACACAGAAAACGGCTCGATCTGCTGGCGACTCCCCGTTCGAGGCATGAGCAGGACGGTAGAGCGAGACCGGGCGGTAGATCTTGTGACGACGAAGGCTCAACCGCCGGGGCGATCGTGAGACGCCCTCCCCCACCGCAACTGTTCCAGCGACGAGGGCGACCCCGGAAGTCACCCCGGAAGTCACCCCGGAAGTCGCCGGAGAGCGCCCAGTGCGTTAGGCGGGTATCTCCTCGCCAACATGGTCGTGTGCTGTCGCAGCCATGTCACCCCCCATGTCACCCCCCATGTCACGCGGCTACCGGGCGCGACGACCGCCTCATGGGGGCTATCGAGCGGCAGGTCGGAGAGAGCCTCGAACGTGTCGCGGATATGGTTTCCATCATTCCGGCAGTCGCATCAGCAATGCGTCCCGAACAAGACGACCGGCTGCCTGGGGGTCATAGGTGAGCCCTGTGCGCAGCAGTGGCTCCATATCCGAACAGAAACCACGATCGCCCAGCTTCAGGTCGAGTTGCTCCAGGAAATCCCCCCGACGCACCGACGTCTTTTCCAGGTGCATGTAGTGCTCGAAGGATCGGACGATCTCGCCAGGGTCGACCGGCGAGGCGCTCGGCGCGGTGAGCGCCAGGTGGAGATCGAACAGGTCACGCCCCCGGCTTCGCTGGAAGAGCGCACGCATCTTCGTCCCGAGCATCTCGTGGATGTCGAAAGAATTGACGTGCGTCGAAAGAACGTCATCCCGAAAAGGCAGGCCAAAGGGCAGCTTCACCACGGGTCGATGTGGTTTTCGCTCGGTGACGTTCGCCTCGACGACCACGGTGAGCGCGCGGCCTGGCTCGACGACAGACTGCAACTCGTAGATGACGCGCAGGACGCGAGACGGCTTGGCCACGTTGCGGATCGCCAGCTTGATCTCTTCCCAGCCCCATCGTTTGTGCGGTCCGAGCACGTCGAGGAGCACGCGCTTGAGGGCAGCCCGAATGTGCTCCTCGGGACGGTCACCAATCGCGACGAGGTCGATGTCCTCGGAGTACCGGCTGGCTGGAGCGAGGTGAACCTTGTGTAGCACCGTGCCGCCACGCATCGCGACCTGACCTTTGAGGAACGGGTCGTTGAAGATCGCCACCATCGAGCGGCACAACAGCAGATCCTGTTCCACCTGGTGCGGGACTGGCCATGGCACCCGCGACTGGTGGGCAAGGACATCCTGCCGGGAGAGCGGGGTCACGTTCGCGCCTTCACCGAAGCGTTGACGATGATCGCCCATCGCTCGTCGAGAACCGCCGTGGATGGGCTCGGCACGGGCGAGGCATGGTCGAGAGCGACTGGCGACAGAGTCCGAGGGAGATACGCGCGCACGGTGTCGGCAAGCTTGCGCTCACCCAGGGTCTCGATCACGTATCCGAGGCGTTGCGCGGTAGGAATGTCGGTGTCGACATCGAGCACACGGGCGAGCTCGCTTCGTCTCAAGCGGCCGAGGAACGGCGCAATCGTCTCCGCCGCGCGTGAAACGCCACCCACACGACGTGCATAGCGGACCAGGTCCACGGCGGTCGCCTCGGGGCTGCTTGCCGCCAACGGGGCATGCGCTCCGACAACCGCCTCTGTTGGCGTAGCGACGATCGATCGCTTCACGAAGAAGTGGACACGTACGCGCCCGAGCTGGACCGCTCGTCGAGGCCGGTCGGTCATGACCTGCGTGACCTGGATGGCCTGGGCGGCAGAGCCGTATTCCGCCGCAGCAGACTGCAGGGCAAGGTAGTACGGACGCTTCAGCCACCGAAAGTAGGCGTCGAGCCACCAGCTCGGAGGCGGAGCGCCTAGCGCGCGGTGTTCTGGCGGCACGATGACGAAGAATTGCTGACGTGGGGCGACACGCCGAACCTGTGCATCGAGTCTGGCCAGCTGTCGGCGAGCGGCGATCGTAGAGAGCTTCGTCTTGTCGGAAAGCTCGGACAGCGGGAAGGCCACCCGGCCACGCCCGAGCAACGTGTCGACGAACCTGGCTGCGGCGCCGCTCTGATACCGCGGTGCTCGGCGACGGCCCCCACTTGAAGGCATTTTCATAATGTACCGAATATCGGTCCACTATGGGAACGTATTTACGTCTCTACCAGGAACGCCGCGCGACCGTGATTCACCTCCGCGCCAGTGCCACTACGATCGCAAGGGCATCCTCCAGCGCTTGGACATCCCTGGTCGCTCGCCACTGTTCCAGCACCACCATCAAGGCGTCACCGACACGATCCAATTCCACGGAGCGAGTGACACTGTGACACCCAGGCTGCTGTGGACTGCACTCAGACGCCTCCGAGGGCATCGCGACCACATCCAAGTGCGCGGAATCGCGCGACCGCTGTTCCGCACTTTGCGCTGGCGCGACGGTGAGACGGCTTCGAGTCCCCCTCCTCGCACTTTCCAGAACGGAGCTGACCAGCTCGAAACCACTGCCAGCGTAAGCGGGACCGGAATGCGAGCGAACGAATCGTCCGCGCCTCGACAAGGGTGAGGCAGCGCCTGCGTGCGCCGTATTGGGACCCCTTTTGCGAATGGGTCCCGCGCTTTAGTTAGTTCTCTGCGCCTCGCCCCCGCGTGAGGTCCGATGCTTTTTGCCCCGCGGGGCATTTTGGCGCGGCCCCGTCCCGATGCCGACGAGTCTTTTGGCCGTTCTCCGGCGGCACATGTACTGCAAAGCCTCGACCAGCGCCGCCCCATGATCCTCTTCCGGCTGCTGTCCGCTGTTCATCTCCTGGCAATTGCGCCTCCCAGTGTAGGGGCTCAAGGGCCCCAGGATCCCTTCGACGAGCGCGCGTTGGCGCAGGCGATCTGGCAGGCCGCGCCCGAAGTGCTCGCCGCCCGCCAAGAGGTCGTCGACGCCGAGGCGTTGCGCGGGCGCACGTATCTGTTGCCAAACCCGTCGTTGACGGCGACCTGGGGGACGATCCCGATCGGCGAGCGCAACCCTCCGGCACTCGCCTGGTCCAAGGTGCCCAACTACTCGGTGGGCGTCAGCGAGCTTTTCGAGCTTGGCAAGCGCGGGCCGCGCCAGCAGGCGGCGGAGGCGAACCGCACTCTCACCCACTACGCGCTGCTGGAAGTCTACGTGCGCAATTTCTTCGAAGCCATGGAAGCGATGTCGGAGCAGGCGGCGGCAACGGCGCGAATCGCCCTGCTCGAGCGGCTGGTCGCCGAAAGCCAGGAGATCCTGCGGCTGCAGCGGGCTCGATCCGACAAGGGGGACGTCGCGCCCCTGGAAGTGGACCGGCTGGAGGTCGAAAACCTTCGACTCCTGTCGTCTTTGCGGCAAGCGGAGGCCACGCGCGAGGCGGCGATGCTGGCCTGCAGTCGGGTGCTGGTCTCGGGCTGCGCGCGCTTCGCCGATGTCGAGCAAGCGCAGCGGTTCCTCGCGCAGCGAACGGCGGAGGCGCCCACCGATCAGATGGCAGCGAACGCCCGGCCTGACGTGCAAGCGCTGCTGGCGGAACGAAACCGCCTGCGCGCCGAACTGACGCTCGCGGAACGCCAGAAGATCCCTGACCCGGTCGCCAGCGTCGGATTCATGCACGACCAGTTCGTCGTTTCGGGCAACCAGTCGAATAGCCTCAACGTCAGCGTCACCGTGCCGCTGCCGATCTTCGATCATGGGCAGGTCGAGGCCGCGCGCGCCAGGAGTCGCCTTGCAGTGAACGACACGGCCACGCGCATGTTGACCCAGTCGGTGTCACAGAGCCTGGCCATCGGCCGCAAGCACCTGGAGATCTTGACCGGGCGCGCCCGCTCTCTCGACAAGGACGCTCTGCCTCGTGCACGCAACGTCGTCGACCGGATGGAGGGAGCGGCGCGACGCGGAGGCGTCGCCGTCCAAGACGTACTTCTGGCCCGCCGAGCCCTCGAAGAACTGCAGCTCGATCGTGTGGATGTGGCGTCGGAAGCTCACCGCGTGAGCCTTCACCTGCGCCGGGCCAGCGCCAGCGTGCCCTGGCCGGAAAGTCAAAGTCGATGATGGACAACACCGCAGAGACACCGGCGCATGCACCGAACGAACACAGGGCCCGCAGGGGCGGAGTCGCAGTCATCGTCACCGTGCTTGGCGTGGCGGCAGGGACCGGTTACACGCTTGTCCCTCGAGAGACTCCGGAGCCCGCGTCCGCCCCCGCCATGAGCGTCGAGGGCGGCGCCGTGCACCTGGACGCCAACGCCCCCCAGTGGCGTTACCTCGAACTGGCGCAGGCGAATCGATCGAAGCCGCTGCCGCCGGTGCCCGCGCCCGGACGGGTCGCTGTCGACGAGGCTCGCGCCGCTCCCATCTATGCGCCGCTCGCCGGACGCGTCGAGCGCGTCTCTGTGCAACTGGGCGACACTGTGAAGCCGGGAGATCGTCTCCTGGCCATACGCTCCAGTTGGTTGCCCGAACTGGGACGCGAGGTGGAGAGCGCCCGCGCAGCGCTGGGCGTGAAGACGGCCATGCTCGAGCGAACCCGCGACCTCGTAAAACTGAGGGCCGTGGCCGAGAAGGATCTGCTCCTGGCCGAACAAGAACGACACGAGGTGGAACTGACACTCAAGGCAGCCGAGGGCAAATGGCGCAGCCTGCGTCTCGGCGCACTCGACGACAGCGGTCTGTACTGGGTGACAGCAACCAAACGCGGCACCGTCGTCGAACGAAAAGCTCTCATCGGCATGGAGGTGGGGCCGGATCGCAGCGAACCGTTGCTGGCGATCGCCGAATTGGACCAGGTGATCGTCGTCGCGGACGTACTGGAGCGCGACGCCGAGGGGTTGGGACTGGGACAGAAGGCGCAGATCGTGGACGTGTCTTTGGGAAATGCCCCGGTGGAAGGCACCATCGAGTACATCGCCCAGGTGGTGGATTCGGTGCGCCACACCGTCGCCATCCGTGTCCGCGCCGGCAATGCCGATCGCATGCTGCGGCCCAATGCCTTTGCGCAGGTGACTTTCACGGCCCAGGGCGAGCCGCGGGTGGTGGTACCCACCGAGGCCGTGGTGACCGACGACCAGAAATCGGTGGTGTTCGTCAGTGCGGTCGGGCCCAAGGGGACCACGCGGCTCGAGCGGCGCCCGGTGCAGGTGGGCCGGGCCCGCGACGGCCTCACCGAGATCAGGAGTGGCCTGGCGCCAGGAGAGACCTTCGTCTCCAAAGGCGCGCTCTTGCTCCTGAACGCCCTCGACGTCACCGGCTGATGCTCGACCGCATCCTCGAACTTGCTCTCAAGAACCGCGCGGCGGTGATCCTCTTCACCGTCATCACCGCGCTGGCGGGCGTCCATGCCTTCCGCGGCCTGACGGTGGAGGCCTTTCCCGATCCGACCGACACCCAGGTCAATGTCATCACCATTTTCTCGGGACAGCCTTCCGAGGAGGTCGAGCGCCAGATCGGCTTGCCGCTGGAGCGCGCGCTCAACGGCATGCCCGGCCTGGCGCGGCTCCGCAATCTCTCTCTGTTCGGCCTTTCGTTCGTCACGCTCACCTTCGACGACGGCGTGGACGCGTACTTTGCCCGTTCCCAGACCCTGGAACGATTGCGCGCCGCCGAATTGCCCGAGGGCGTGACCGCCGAACTCGGACCTCTGGCGACGCCGATCGGGGAGGTGTACCGGTATACGCTTTCCGGCGCCGGCGGCGATCCGATGAAGCTCCGGTCCATTCAGGACTGGATGGTACGGCCACGCATCCTGCGCGTGCCCGGAGTGGCGGACGTGGTCAGTTACGGCGGCCTGGTCAAAGAGATCCAGGTGCAGCCTTCGCCCTCACGGCTCGCCGCCTTCGACCTCGGCCTCGAGGATCTGGAGAAGGCGTTGCGCCACGGCTCGGTCAACGCTTCGGGCGGGGTGGTCGAGCGCGGCACCGAGCAGTTCGTCATCCGCAGCACGGCACTGTTCGCCTCCCTCGACGACGTGGGCGCAACCCGCGTTGCCACTCACGAAGGGACACCGGTGCACGTGCGCGATGTGGCCGAGGTCCGCGAGGGCTGGGCGCCGCGGCAGGGCGTGGTCAGTCACGCCACTTCCTTCGACACCGTTCAAGGGATCGTCCTGATGCGCCGCGGGCAGAACCCTTCCGAGGTGCTCAAGAAACTGCGCGAGGTGGTCGCGCAGCTCAACGCCACATTGCCGGCGCGGACGGGCGCTCCGGTGCAGGTCGATGCCTTTTACGATCGCACGGATCTGGTCGACACCACCCTCAAGACCGTAGCGCGCAATCTGGTCGAAGGCGCGGTGCTGGTGCTCGGGGTCCTACTGGTGTTTCTGCTCGATTGGCGCGCGGCCCTGATCGTCGGCAGCACCATCCCCCTGTCGCTGTTGACCGCGTTCATCTACCTCAAGGCGCGCGGCATGAGCGCCAATCTCCTGAGCATGGGCGCAGTCGATTTCGGCATCATCGTCGACGGGGCGGTGGTCATCGTCGAGAGCGTTGTGCATCGCATGTCGCAACCCCCCGCGGATCCCGGCGAGTCGGTCTCCAATCGTGTGGCGGCGGCGACGCGAGCCGTCCTCCGGCCTACGGTGTTTGCTTTGTTGATCATCATCGCCGCTTACCTGCCGATCTTCCTGCTCGAGCGCGTCGAGGGTCGCATCTTTGCGCCGATGTCGAACACTGTCGTCGCGGCGTTGCTGGGGGCGCTGGTCTTCTCGATCACACTGGTGCCCGCTCTGGCCACCTTCGCCTACCGAAAGCCGCGCACCCACCGGGAATCACCGGTGCTGGTCTGGGCCCGCCGCGCCTACCAGCCGACGCTGAATGCAGCACTGCGACGGCCGTTGCTCGTGCTGGCGCTGGCGGGCCTCGCGCTGGCCGGCGCCATGACCGCCCTGCCCCGGCTGGGTTCCGAGTTCCTCCCCGAATTGAACGAGGGCTCGCTGTACATCACCTGCACCCTTCCCTCGAACATCAGCCTGACGGACGGCCGCAAGCTGGTGCCCCGCATCACCGCCATACTCAGCCGGTTCCAGGAAGTTGACGACGTCCTGTCGCAACTCGGCCGTCCCGAGGACGGAACCGACGCCACGCTGACGAACAACCTCGAGTTCTTCGTCAAGCTGCGGAATCCATCGCAATGGCCGCAGACCTCGCGCAACCTCTCCGACGTCATCGCCCGCCTCAACCGGGGCATGTCCGAGGTGCCCGGCATCGAGGTGAACTTCAGTCAACCGATCCGGGACAACGTCAACGAGAACATCTCTGGTCAGTTCGGCCAGATTGCCGTCAAGGTTTACGGCGACGACCTGAAGGTCCTGCAGGAGTACGCGGAGAAGGTTAAGGGGGTCATTGGAGATGTAAAGGGGGTGGCGGATCTGGGCATCGTCAAGAGCGGCGAGGTACCGCAAATCCAGCTACATCCGGACCGCGAGGCGCTGGCGCGCTATGGGTTGGACGTCGGGGATTTCCAGCACACATTCGAGGCGGCGGTCGGAGGGGCCGTGATGGGGGTGTTCTGGGAGGGTGAGATCCCGCGTGACCTGGTGCTTCGCTTCGCACAGGGATCGCGCGACGACATCGAGAAGATCCGCAAGCTGCCGATCCCGGTGGACGGCGGCTCGACGGTGCCTCTGGAGGCGCTGGCGCGCGTCGACGTGGGGTTTGGCCGCGCCTCCATCAACCGCGAGAACGGTCGCCGCTACATCGGCATACGCATGAACGTCCGTGGGCGCGACATGGGCTCCTTCGTCGACGACGCCCAGAAACAGGTGGCCAAGAAGGCGCCGATGCCTCCGGGTGTGGCCTCGGAATGGGGCGGTGAATTCGAGAACAAGCAGCGCGCGATGGCTCGCCTGGCGCTGGTGGTGCCCGTGGCGCTGGTCATCACCTTGGGCCTGCTGTTCAACGCATTCCGCAGCTTGGGACTGGCGCTGCTGACGCTGGCCAACGTCCCTTTCGCGCTGGTGGGCGGCGTGCTGGGCCTTTGGCTCTTCGGCATGCCCGTCTCCGTGGCGGCGGCCGTCGGCTTCATCGCCCTCATCGGGCAGGCGTCCCTCAACGGGGTCCTGGTTCTCTCCGCCGTCGACGAAGCGCGCCGGACCGGTCTTCCCCGACGCGAGGCGATCGTGGCTGGGTGTCTGGCTCGTCTCCGCGCCGTGCTGATGACTGGCTGCCTCGCAGCGCTTGGCCTCATTCCGGCAGCGCTCAGCCGATCGATGGGGGCGGAGACGCAGCGACCGATCGCCGTGGTGATCGTCGGCGGCACCCTGTCGGCCGCTGTGCTGACGTTGATCGTCTTGCCGGTGATGTACGAACTGGTGGCCAGCATCAGGGAGAAACTGAGCGGTGCCGCCGGCGCGCACCACCCGAACATGTTGTCCTTCCCTCGCAAGGCCCGGAATCAGGAGCGAAGGTAGAGCGCCATGTTGCAGCCGGTCGTCGCGTTTCTTCTGACGCTCGCCCAGGACATTCCGCCTGCCGCTGCGTCGCCCGAGCCCCTGGCGGCCATCGGCACCTCCATGGAGAGCCTCAGAGGAGACGCCTTCGGCGACACTCCGCGCACCGGGCCGTTCGAGGTGCGCACGCTGACACAGGTCCGTTTCGGCCAGACATTCGGCCTTGGCTATGGTGACGCCTTCGACAGCGCCGCCAATCCGGATGCCGAGCGGACCGGCGCCTCGGCCACCGTGCGCAACAGCGATGGATGGCAGATAAATCGGATGTTCTTGCGACTCATCTCCTCACCGTCGAAGCACGTCGAGAGCCGTGTCCTCGTGGACTTTGCCGAACTCATGCGCAAGAACGCCAAGCGGACGCTCAAGCTGGCCTATGTCGAGCTTCGTCCCTACAAGTGGCTGGAGCTGACAGCGGGCCTCTTCAAACGCCGCTTCTCTTTGCTGGAACTGCTCCCGATCGCCGATTTCGAGTTCGCGGACGTGGGACCCACGGACGACTTCATGAAGGACCTCGGGTACGGAGGCCGCGACGTGGGTGGCATGGTGCGCCTGGCGCCTCTCGACAAGAAGAAGCACCTCAGTCTGTACGCCGGTGCTTTTGCCGGCGACGCGGAGGAGGGCTACGACACCAGCATCGGTAAGCTCCTTACGTTTCGGGTCGAAAGCACCCCGTTCCCGTTCCTTCGCTTCGGCGTCGATCTGGCACGGCGGACCAGCCCGTCGCTGGGCCACGAGAAGTTCGTCAGCTACGAGGAGATCGCAGTGCTCGAGAAGGGGACTGCGTACAGCGGCGACGTCACCTTCGCCCTGCTGGGCCTCGAGCTGCGTGCCGAGGCGATGTACGGCGATCGAACTGACAGCCTGTGGAGAGGCGACGCCAAGAAATTTCTGGCCACCTGGGCCATCGCTTCGTACCGGCTTCCAATCGGTCGTTACATCTTCATGCCAGCCCTGCGCGCCGAGTGGCTCGACGCCGATGCGGACAGGTCCACCGGTGGGCGCATGAGCGGTACCGTGGCGTTGAACTTCCTGTTCTCCGACGCGGTCCGCCTGGAGGTCGACATCGCCCGCCATCAGGTCCAGAACGGCTCGCAAGCGCTGCATGATCGCCCCTGGCCCACCGATCCTACCGGGCAGCCCAAGCAGAGCGTTCGCACACTGGACGTCGCTCGGACGTCGCTCATCGTTCAGCTGCAGGTAAAGATCTAGCCGGCGTGTCCAGAGGGCGAGCGTGAATTGACGAAAACTGACGGAAGACGACGTTATCACACAGTCTTGACGCGGTTAAACACGTAGCCTGTCTCTCCTATGCTCCGTTGGAAGTTCAAACTTTCGGAGGTTGGGTGGCGGAGCGGACGAGCAGCCTGCCAACCTCTGTCCCGCTCGCATACCGGCCCGGAGGAAAAGAAACGATGAACCGGTCACACGCCAGCTCACACCGGAAGGCAGGACCTCTGCTCCTTTGGTGGTGGGCACGGTTGCCTTTTTTGAAGCGAAACGAGATGCCCCCGGCATCGTGCGGCATACACCCGTGAAGCTGACTGCGAAGCTCCTCCTGATGTTTGGGTTGGTGGGGCTCGTCATGCTCACAGCGAACACCTATTTCCGCATCGAACGGGAGGCCGAGCTATTCGACTCCGATATGCGAAAGGACGCCGCCGCTCATGCGCTGTCGATCGCGCATGCGGCGGCCCTGGTGGCGGAGAATCAGGGAACGGGAAGGGCCAAGCAAATGGTCAAGCGGGCCGAGGAGACCTCTCGTCACCTCCGCATCCGCTGGGTGAGTCTTCAGGCGGGCGCCGGAGGCCTAGAAACACCCGTGGTTCCACTGCGCAACCTCGCGCCTCTCTTCCAAGGCAAGGTCGTGTTCCTAAATCTGGCCGACACTGACGGTGGGGCAGGCTACCTGCTCACCATCGCTCCACTGGACCGTGAGCTTCCTGGCGTTGGCCGAACGGCTATTGAGATTTCCGAGTCCAATGATGAAAGACGCACCTTCATTCGGGGCACGATTCAGCGGGCGGTGATCCTTGCGTTGATGTCCTTTGGTGCCATGGCGGTGGTAACTTTTGTGGTGGGACGTTTTCTCCTCGGACGACCCCTCCGAGAGCTTGTGCTCAAGGCAGGTCGCGTCGGGTTGGGGGACCTGTCCGGACCCCTGAGGTTCCGCCAACGCGATGAACTCGGGACCCTCGCCAACGCGATGAACGCGATGTGTGACCAACTCTCCGCCAGCAGAGATCAGTTGGCAGCCGAGACCGCCGCCCGCCTCTCCATTCTCGAGCAACTGCGGCACGCAGATCGGCTCGCCACCGTAGGACGCCTTGCCTCTGGAATCGCTCACGAGATAGGAACCCCCCTGGCCGTCGTGGCTGGCCGTGGGACGTTGATTGTCACGGGCGACGCTACAGGAGCAGAGGCCGTCGATAACGCTAGGATTGTCGTCGAACAGACCCAGCGCATCGCCGTGATCATCCGTCAGCTGCTCGATTTCGCTCGAAGCCGCTCAACCGAGAAGGCGCGACTGGACTTGGCTGTTCTCGCCGAAAAGGCAGTGGCACTGCTCGTACCGATGGCAAAGAAAAGTGGCGTGACGCTCATCGCCAGTGCCAACGCAGACACGCTGCAAGCCGAAGTAGATCCAGGGCAGATCGAGCAAGCTGTGACCAACCTCGTGATGAATGCGATCCAGGCTACGGCAGGCGGGGGCAAAGTAGAGGTTGCACTCAGTCGAGGCAGGGCGAAGCCACCCACTGAACATGGGGGGGGCGAAGGAGAGTTCATTGCGCTGACCGTGTCGGACACGGGAAGTGGCATGGATGACGAGACGAAAGAGCACGTGTTCGAGCCCTTCTTCACCACAAAGGATGTCGGCGCGGGGACGGGCCTCGGTCTGGCGGTCACCTATGGCATTGTGCGCGAGCACGGCGGGTGGGTCGACGTGCATAGCGAATTTGGCAGGGGTAGTCGCTTCACGATTCACTTGCCCGCCGCCGAGGAGCGAAGCACGTGAGCGGGCGGGTCCTCCTTGTTGATGACGACCGCAGCCTCTGCGAGTGGGTCGAGACAGCACTGACCAAGAAGGGCGTGACGGTTACCTGGCGCATGTCGGCCGACGAGGCTTTGTCCCTCCTCGACGCGGACGACTTTGACGTCGTCGTCGCAGACCTCAACATGCGCGGAATGAACGGACTTGAACTCTGCGAACGCATCGCCGGAAGCCGTCCCGACACGCCCGTCGTGGTTATCACGGCATTCGGCAGTCTCGAGTCGGCAATTGCCGCAATTCGCGCAGGCGCATACGACTTCATCACCAAGCCCTTCGAAATTGAAGCGCTTCGCCTGACGCTCGACCGCGCGATGTCACACCGCGCGCTGCGCCAAGAAGTGAAGCGGTTGCGCCGCGCGGTCAGCGGAAGCCAGCGATTCGAAGAGCTACTCGGCGCGAGCACAGCCATGCGCAAGGTCTATGACCTTCTCGAGCGAATCGCAGAGACGGACGCCTCGGTCCTCATCACAGGTGAGAGTGGGACTGGCAAGGAGCTTGTTGCGCGCGCCATCCATCTCCGAAGCAAGCGCAAGGCCGGTCCTTTTGTGGCGCTCAACTGCTCAGCCATGCCAGAGACTCTGCTCGAGACCGAGCTATTCGGACACGTCAAGGGCGCTTTTACCGATGCACGTTTCGATCGTACCGGGCTCTTCTTGCAGGCGAAAGAAGGCACCCTCCTTCTCGACGAGATCGGCGAGCTTCCGCTCAGCCTGCAGCCCAAACTTCTGCGAGCGCTGCAGGAACGCAAAGTACGACCGGTCGGGAGTGATCGAGAGGTGGCATACGACGCGCGGCTGGTCGCCGCAACCAATCGCGATCTAGATCTGGCAGTGGAAGAGCATCGATTCCGCGAGGACCTCTTTTATCGAATCAACGTCCTGCACGTGCAACTACCGCCGCTGCGGGAACGTGGCTCGGATATTCTTCTTCTCGCCCAGCACTTCTTGGAAAAATACGCTGGCCTGCTCAATAAACCGGTCGCCTCTTTGACCCCAGAGGCAGCAGCGAAACTCATGGCCTATGCGTGGCCCGGCAACGTGCGCGAGTTGCAGAACTGTATCGAACGAGCAGCGGCGCTCACGCGTTTCGACCGGATCGTCATCGACGACTTCCCAGACAAGATCCAGGCGTGCCGACCTTCGCGGATGCTCCTTGGTGGGGAAGACCCCGCAGAGGTGTTGCCGCTCGAAGAGGTCGAGCGGCGCTACATCCTGTGGGCCGTTGAGGCGCTTGGTGGCCAGAAGACGCTCGCAGCGCAGAGGCTTGGCATCGACCGAAAGACGCTATACCGGAAGCTCGGGCAGCGCGCGGACAAGACTCGCAACGATCTCAAGGGCGACTGACCGTCGTCGGCCGGCGAGCGTCATAGCTGGCTTGGGCCGGTTGCGACGACGCCCGACTCGCACTCGGGCACCGTCCATGGGATTCGTCTTACCCATTCCCGTTTTGCCCCGCGGGGCAGGAGTCCACTGCCAGGCAAGGGATAGTTAGTGAATTTTAATGGCATTTACGTGGCACGCCCCGTGCTTCGTAGGCCTTTAGAGAAAGAGGAGGAAGCGCCATGATGAAACTCATTCGTACCTTGGCAGTAGCCACGACGCTCGCTGTTCTACCTGTGGGGGCAGGAGTCGCGCTCGCGTCGTCGAACACGATTCCTTTCAAGGAGGCCCCCGCCAAGACGACTCGAGTGCTGCACCATGCAACGGGACCGACGGTCACTGGCCGATCAGCGGCACACGCCAAGGCCAAGCGTGTCCACAAGCACCACAAGCGTGGTGCCGTTACGGCGCAGCATGCAACGGGACCAGCGAGCGGCGAAACGAAGGTCAACTAGGGGCGTGGCGGGGGGCGGGCTCATGGACCGCACATGATGGCGACCCATGAGCCCGCCCTAACTAACAGGAGGAAGAAATTCATGCGTGCGACAATCGCCATCCACCCTTCTCGGGCGAGAATGAACGAAACCCATTCTTCGGCTCGAACGGCATGTGGAGCTCGCCGGGCCTCGGACGAAGAGAGTCATCCGCCGCGCGTCCTGCTGGCGGAGGACAACCTCGAGATGCGGCGATTTCTTGCAGACTGCTTGCGGAAGGATGGTTACGACGTAATCGAAACCCAAACCGGGATGGAGCTCCTGGATGCTCTATCCACGCAACTGTTTCATCCGGCAAGTCGACCGTCAATCGAACTAGTCATCTCGGACTTGCGAATGCCGGGACTGACGGGCCTCGAAGTTCTCGCCGGCCTTCGGGACTCCGATTGGGCTACGCCCTTCATCTTGATCACCGCCTTCGGCAGCGACGAAGTGCACAGAGAGGCTCTGCGGGAGGGCGCCGCTGCAGTATTCGACAAACCGTTCGACGTCGATGACCTTCGCACAGCCGTCGTCAACCTCATCGGACGGGCGAGGCAATGAGCCGCTCCGGTCGGCCCCGGGGTGACTCAGTCTGAGGCGTCGCATGAGCTGCGCGATCGTTCGAGGGACACAATCAGAAGGAAAGGCCGGGTTCTTCATCGTCTCGGACATGCGGATTCCGGGCGTCACGTGACGTTGACAGGCTGAGACAAGCGGCACTCGCCGACGTTCTTTGTGTCAGCGTCGCAAACATGGCCCGCGCGATTGATCTGAGCCGCGGGCACAACGGTGGCGACTGAAAGGAACTACAATGGATTCCAGAGCAACGACCCCGATAAAGGACCGAGTCGAGGAGACCTTTGCAGCGCTGGCGGCGAGAACAAGCGCGGCAACCGGCAGCTTCTGGGCCTTTACGGCCGCATTCTCAGTCGTCCTCGGCTGGGCGCTTCTTGGCCCAACCTTCCGCTTCTCCGACGATTGGCAACTCGTGATAAATACCGGCACGACGATCGTGACATTCCTGATGGTCTTTGTGATCCAGCACGCTCAGAACAAAGATATGCGGGCGGTTCAGCTCAAGTTAAACGAGATCATCGCCGCCATCGACGGCGCATCGAACCGGCTGATTGACGCCGAGGAGCTGCCGGATCGCGAGCTCGATCGCCTCTACACGCGTTATCGGCATCTGGTGGTGACGGCAGCAAAGGCGTCTCCCGGAGTCAAGACGACTGTCGAAAATGAGCGAGAAGAGGAAGTGAAAACGCGCGAACCTTTGCTGCGCACCGAGAAAGACAGGATGTTCGCGCCGTCGTCGACCCCGCCGTTGCCGAGCACGAGTGTGACATCGTCAGTTAGGAGCGCGAGCCTCGGAAGGCGCTGAAGGCCAACCCAACCCACGTAGAGCGGGATGATGCGCCGTGCGGACAGTGAATCGTCTAGTACCGGTTGAAACGCTCGACGGCCTTGAGCATCGACTTCGTCTCCTTGATGAGTGGGACCATTTTCGTCTCCTTGGCATCGTACTGGCGGAGCAGTGCCACCACCTCGATGATCTTCTCCTGCGGGACGGCGACCACGCCGGTCCAGTCAGCCACGATCCAGTCGCCCGGCCGCACCGTCACGCCGGCACAGACGACCGGCTGCTGCTTGGAGACGCTGATCAGCCGGCCGAGAGAGGTCGCCGGGCTGATGGTCCGGCTCCAGACCGGCAGGCCGATCTCCTCCACCTCGTCGACGTCGCGCACGCCTCCGTCCAGCACCACGCCGGCCAGGCCCCGCACCCTGGCGGTCGTGGCCATCAGGTTGCCCAGCCCAGCGATTTCCAGGCCACCCTCGAGCACGTACACCAGCACGCTGCCCGGCTCTGCCTCGTCCAGGATCTGCAGAGCGGCGTTCTCGTAGGGGCGGGTGTCACTCTTCAAGATGGGACGCAGCAGCGCCGTGGCCGCGGGGCCGACGACCTTGCGTGTGAGCTTGTTCCGGAAGGCCGGTTTCATGTCTGCGGACATGAAACCCCGGCGGCCGGTCGCCTCGTCGACGGCGTCGGCAACGTTGCCGGTACTTGCCTTCGACAGCACGGCCACGATCTCCTTGCTGGTCAGCCCTGCAGGTCCGGCTGCTTGACCGCGCCCGCAACTCGTCATCAACAGAATCCCGAGCGGCAGGTATAAGTGATGGCGGTACCCCATGCCCCGTTTTGTACACGTTTTCGGACTGTCGGCGCTGGTTATCGCCTGGGCAGCCCCGGCCCGAGCCCAGCTGTTCACCCTCACGCGCGATCAGATGATCGCTTACACCCCGAAGAACCCGTTCGAACGCTTCGACGACGGTCGGCCGAAGATCCCGGACGCGCTCCTCAAACGGGCCTCCGTCCTCAGCGTCGACGAGCTCTGGGTCGCCATGGGCAGCGCCAAGTACCCGAGTCAGTTCGAGGCCGGCTGGCAGATCCTCCAGCCGGGACGGAAGTTGATCGGCCGGGCGGTGACCGCGCAGTTCATGCCGGTGCGCCCCGATCTCGCCGAGGTCCTGGACGCCGAGGCCAAGGCCAAGGGCCGTCCGCCGCAGGTCAACCAGCGGGTGATCGATCTCCTGCGCCCCGGGGATGTGGTGGTGGTGGATCTGTTCGGCAAGGTGGAGCAGGGGACGTTCGTGGGCAACAACCTGGCGGCAGCGATCTACGGCGCCACCAAGACCGGGTTCGTCGTCGACGGGTCGATCCGCGATCTGAACAGGATCCTCGAGGTGGGGGTGCAGGGCTACGTCCGCGCCACGCACCCGTCGGCGATCGGCAACGTGATGCTCACCGGCCTCAACGTTCCGATCCGCATCGGCAACACCACCGTGATGCCCGGGGATCTGGTCTTCGGCGATCGCGAGGGGCTCTCCTTCGTTCCGCCGCAACTGGTCGAGGAGGCGATCGTCAAGGCAGAGAAGACCGAACTGCTCGATCAATGGCGGAAGAAGAAGCTGCTGTCCGGAAAGTACAAGCCGAGCGATCTGTACCCGAACATCACGCAGCCGCAGCTGAAGGCGGAGTACGAGCAGTTCCTCAAGACACAGGGAAAGCCGTCGAAATGAGGTCGGAGCTTTCGCGACGTGGCCTGTTCCAGACGGCCGGGGCCACGGCGCTGGCGCGGCCTCCGCGCACGGTGGCCGACTTGCCGAAGCTCGCTCTGGAGATCGGCCGGAGCCCGCTGGCGGTCGGCGCGGTGGACGAGGCCGGCACCCGGCGGATGCGGCAGCTGGGGGTGGAGTACGGCATCACCTCGGCCCCGCCTATCCCCTGGAAGGAAGCCGACCTCCGCGCCATTGTCGGCAAGCTCAAACAGGGCGGCGTCACCGCCTACAACATGATGATCGGGGGCTTCCCCAACACCATCTACGGCAGGCCGGGCCGTGACGAGGAGATCGACCAGGTTCGGCAGTCCCTGCGCGCGGCGGGGAAGGTCGGCCTGCCCGTGGTCGAGTACAACTTCTACGCCCACCGGGCGATGGAGGGTTATTACGAACAGCTGGGCCGTGCCGGCGCTGGTTACACCGCTTTCGATTACGACCGGATGAAGGGTCTGCCGCCGCTGGCGAACGAGGGCGCCCACAGCCTCGAGGAGATGTGGAAGAACATCACCTACTTCTTGAAGGCGGTGATCCCGGTGGCCGAGGAGTCTGGCGTGCGCATGTGCCAGCATCCCAACGACCCACCGGCGCCGACCAGCCGGGGCTCGGGACAGATCATGGCCACGGTGGCGGGCTGGAAGCGCCTGATCGGCATCGTCAACAGTCCGTCGAACGGGATCACCTTCGACTGCGGGGTGACGCGAGAGATGGGGGAGGATCCGATCGAGGTGTGCCGCTGGTTCGCCTCCCGCGATCGCATCAGCCACGTGCACTTCCGCAACGTGAAGGTGATAAAGCCGTACGAGAAGTACGCCGAGGTGTTCATCGACGAGGGGCAGGTCGACATGTTCGGGGTGATGAAGGAGCTGCTGCGGAACCGGTACGCGCGGACCATCTACCCCGAGCACCCGCGCGCGCTGGACTACGACCGCGAGCACCCGGGCTTCAAGCCGTTCTATCCGGGCGGCGGCGGCTACGCCGGGTACGCCTTCAGCGTCGGTTATGCGCGGGCAATGCTGCAGGCGGCGCTGGCGTCGCTCTGACGCTGGACCCATGTACCCGGCACTCGGCCGCCGTCTCCTCGCACTTCTCGGCTTGCTGTTCGGCTGTGCCTCCACACGACCGCCGAACATCATCCTGATCCTCACGGACGATCAGGGTCACGGGGACATCGGCGTTCACGGCAACGACAAGATCCGCACCCCGAATCTCGATCGCTTTGCGCGTGAAGGGATCGAGTTTTCACGCCTCTACACGAGTCCGGTCTGCTCGCCCACGCGCGCGGCGCTGATGACGGGCCGGTACTACTACCGGACGGGCGTGATTCACACCTCGCGCGGAGGCGCCAAGATGCACGGCGACGAGGTCACCGGCGCGGAGCGGTTGCGCGCCACCGGATACCGCACGGGCATCTTCGGCAAGTGGCACCTGGGAGACACGTACCCGATGCGGCCCCAGGACCAGGGTTTCGACGAGGTCCTCATCCACAAGTCCGGCGGGATCGGGACCGGGCCGGACAGCCCCAGCAACTACTTCAACCCACGGCTGTGGCACAACGGGGTTGCCCATCTCACCAGCGGTTACTGCACCGACGTCTTCTTCGAGGCCGCGAGCGCGTTCATCGAGGCCAGGCGCGCAGAGCCGTTCTTCGTCTACCTGCCGACCAACGCCCCGCACGCGCCTCTGGACGTACCCGACGGCTATGTGGAGCCCTACCGCAAGATGGGTCTCGACGACACGACCGCGCGGGTCTACGCGATGGTGCAGAACATCGATGACAACATCGGCAAGCTCTTGCAGCGCCTCGAAGCGCTGGGCCTGCGCGACGACACGGTCGTGATGTTCCTGTCGGACAACGGCGCCCAGCAGGAGCGGTTCAACGCCGGACTGCGTGGCCGCAAGGGCTGGACCTACGAGGGCGGTATCCGCAGCAACGCCTTCGTGCAGTGGCCCGGGCACTGGCAGGGCGGCCGCAAGATCGATCGCATCGCGGCCGACATCGATGTGGTGCCGACCCTCCTGGACGTGGCGGGTGTGCCGCGGCCCGAGCCGCCCGAGCTCGACGGCGTGAGCCTGGTGCCCCTGCTCAGCGGGCGCGCAGACGCGGGATCGTGGCCAGAGCGGACGCTGTTTGCCCAGAGCCACCGCGGCCTCGAGCCCAAGCTGTTCCAGAACGCCGCCGCGATCACGCAGCGGTGGAAGCTGGTTGCCACGCCGGGCACTTTCAATGCTGAAGATCTGGTCACGTCGGCCACCGACCCCAAGATGGAGCTCTACGACATCGAGGCCGATCCCGCCGAGAGCCACGATCGCGCGCGCGAGGAGCCGCAGCGGCTGACGGCGCTTCGCGCCGAGTACGAACGCTGGTTCGCGGACGTCAAGGCGACCCGGGGCATGCAGCCCGGCTGGATTCACCTCGGTTCGCCGCACGAGAATCCGGTCCACCTGTCGCGGTACCAGGACGGTAACTTCAAGAACGACGTGTCCCACGGCTGGAGCGTCGTCGTCGAGGCCACTGCCCGCTACGAGCTCGCCTACGAGCTCGGCGACGCCAAGGCCGCGGGCCGACTGCTCGTCGCCTGGGCGGGTTCGACGCAGACCCGGCCGCTGCCCGCGGGGCAGTCGACGACCCAGGTCGAGCTCGCCGCCGGACGAGGCGTGCTCGAGATCTGGTTCGAGGAGGACGGCAAGGGCCGTGTGATGCCGGTCAAGGAGGAGGCGACGGGCGACGTCCGGGTACGGCGGCTCGACATTCGATAGGCGGACCTATCAGGGCGTCGATCCGGCTGCGGCGGGTTGTGCGCCGCCCCAAAGGCGTCGCACCTCGATCTCGCTCAGCGCCCGGCGCCACAGCATGGCCTCGTCGATGAGGCCCCTGAAATGGTAGATGGGGGGCGCCGCCGGATCGGCATATTCGAGCTGCGCACCGACGGCGGCAGGGCGCGAATAGCCGCCGAAGGTCGTCGTGCGGTTCTCGTCGCACACTTTGATGCCGTTGATGAAGACGCGACCCCTGCCCCCGCCGATGGTGGCCGCCACGTGAGTCCACTGCCCGGAGTTGATGGGGCCGGGCAGGTTGCTGTTCGGACACAGAAGGAAGCCTTGGGGTGTGTGGTTGTTGAAGTAGGCGCGAATTTTCCGGTCCACCCCAACCACCAGCCCGTAGTGCTCGAAGGGCGTATCCCCGGCCTGACGGTGCAAGACGGTGCCCCCGGTACCGCTCGGCTCGACCCAGACCCAGGCGGCCAGAGTGATTTCCCCGCCGTCGATGCTGTCGAGGCTGGCTGTCTGCGAGATGCTCAGCCAGGTGTCTGATCCGTTGAACCGCAGCGCGCCTCTGAACCTGCCGCTGCCCGGCTCCCACATCGGTGGGGAGGCGCCTGGCAGCCGCCCGTCATTGCCTTTGCCCGATACGTCTTTCGCGATGGGGCCGGACGCCTCGTCGAAGCGCCAGTATCCGACCAAGCCGGTGGCGTCGACCTTTTCGCAGATGGTTCCGCTGCAGGCCCAGCCCTCGCGGCACTGTGGTTGCATCGAGCAGCTCGTGCCGCACGTGGTGCCCTCGCAGGTGTAGGGTCCACAGTCCCGGGGCGCAGCCGGCAGGCAAGCGCCAGCGCCGTCGCACGACCGCGGCTGTCTCTCGAAAGTGCCCGTACAGCTGCCAGGCTCGCACCGTGTGCCCGCAGTGTGCAGGCGGCAGGCGCCCTTGCCATCGCAGAAACCGTCGCGCCCGCAGCTCGTCGCGGGGTCAAGCGGGCACACGTTGGCTGGGTCCGAACCCGACGGGATGAGTGCGCACGTGCCCACGCTCCCCGCGACGTTGCACGCCTGGCACAGCTTGTCGCAGGCGCTCTGGCAGCAGACCCCGTCGACGCAGAAGCCGGACGCGCAGGCGCCCGACAAGGTGCAGGGGGTGCCACTCGATACGAGGTCGGCCGGGCGGACATCACCACCGGCACGGGGCGCATCCATCGCACCGGCGTCGGCCTCGAACACCGGGTCGACATCGAGCACCGACGGCCGCGCCAGATCCACGCACCCGAGCACGAGAAAAGACATGCTTGCGATGGAACGGGACAACCCCTCCATTATAGAAGCACCGCGCGGATGCGGTGGCCGAATACGGGGCTGTCAACCCGGCCGGCGCGACCGCGCAAACGCGTAGGCGAAAGCGGCGATGAGCAGGATGGCCGGCAAGGGAGCGTCGCCGCGCGACGCCACCGAGCAGCCGCCGGAGGCTTTCGAGTTCGTCGGGGGATCGAGGACCTCGTCCTCGTCGGGAGCCGGCGGACCATCGTCTGGCGTCGGACCGCCGTCAGCGCCTACCGGTCGACTGACGTCGGGTCGCAGCCACGAGAGATCGGAACCGGCATCGGCGGCGACCTTCGCGTCCAGTTTCGCTCCTGCATCCCGCGGCGCCCCCGGCGCCGTGTATGTCCCTCCGGGCGAAACGATGCTCACCACCATCCGCACCATCGTCGGCATGTAGAGCGCCGCGGTCGCCGCGCCGACGTTCTCTGGCGCCGGCTTCACGTTATCCGGGGTCTTCAGGATCAGCGCCACCCCACGCGTCACACCCTTCGACCAGTCGACCCTGTCGTACTGGTAGAACCGGAAGAACGGCGCCGACCACTTCACGAACCCCGGCCTGGTGTACGCCGGTGAGAACCCGGTGCACGCATACGACGGCGTTCCCAGGAAGCAGACCGAGAAGACTGTCCGGGCGTCGCTCGGCTTGGTGAAGACCTCCAGGTACATGTACGCGGTGCCGCTGGCGTAGTCGATCGGCGTGCGCCAGTTCCTCGGTACTCCCGGCAGCATCGTCGGGGAGTAGTGCGAATCCATCGTCGTCTGCGGCGAGTGGGTGTAGGTGACGTCGACGACGTCGAACTGCTCGGCCTGCAACAGGAACAGGGCCAGGATCGCGTGCATGCGGAGCGTGGATGCAAGCCGCTGGCCGGCGGAAACAGTCGTGATGTCGGGCGCGATGTCATCGCTCGCATGACAGCCGACGGTGGGTCGCTTACATCACTCGATCGGGTGAACGACGGCTCATGGGCCCCTCGACATCAAATAGCCGAACAGATCGCGGATCTGCTCGGGTGTGAACGGCTCGAGCAACCCCTCCGGCATCACCGACACATCGGACGGCTGCACGCTCGCCACCTCGCCGCGTTCGACGGTGACCGGATCGCCGACACCGCGGACCGTCAGCGTGCGCGCGCTCTGGTTGCCGACAAAGCCGTTCAGCGTCCGGCCATCTTTCATCTGGACCACCGACATCCGGAAGTCTGCGCCGACCTCCCCGCTGGGATCGACGATGTTGTGGAGCAGGTAATCCAGGTTGTGACGATCGGCGCCCGTCAGCTCTGGCCCAAGTGTGCCACCCTCGCCGTAGAGCTTGTGGCAAGGGGCGCACAGCTGCGCGAACATCGTCCGTCCCCGTGCGACCTCGGCCAGGGCGATCGTCTCGGGCCTGAGCGTGGCCTTGAACCGCTCCATCAGCGCCTTCTTGTCGTCACTGGTCGTGCGCAGCTGCCCCCACACCTCGGCCAGTTGCCGGTCGAGCGCCGCGTCCCCGAGGCTCTGGACCTGACGCGCGTGGTATGCGGACAACGCGTGGCGCGGGACCTTCCGGGCGCCGATCGCTTCCAGCAGCGTCCGGGCGTACGCCGCGCGGGACACCAGCATGGCGACCGCGGCGCCCTGCGCTTCGCCATCGAGCGAGTCGAACATCCGGATGATCGCCGCAGGCGCCTCGGCGACGTCGTGACGCGCAAGCCCCCCGATCGCCACGGCAGCGGTCACGCGGTCCCGGATCAGGCGCAGCAGCATCGGCCCGTCGGCCTGCCCCGAGTCGATCACCGCACGCAGCGCCACCCGGCGCACGTCACCGGCGGCCGACTCATCGAGAGCCACCTCGCGCAGTTGCTGGATCGCCTGACCGTCGCCGAACACGACACCCAGTTCCGTGACCAGGCGGCGGACTTCCGTATCCGGCGAACGTCCGAGACGCGCGGCCACGGTGGTCCACGCGGAAGGACGAGGCGCCTTTCGCCAGCCGTGCAGCGCCTGCCCAAGTCCACGGAGGATCTCCTGAGGGGCCCGGCTTCGCATGGCCAGCCGGAGGATCGCGTCCACCGGCCCCGGCCGTGCTTGCAGATCCTCGGCGAGCCGCCGCGCCACGAACTTCCGTACCAGCGAGTGCCGGCTGCGTTCTGCCAGCTTTACCGCTTCTTCGGGACGAGTGGCCACCCACGGCGCGAGGCCGTACCACAGCATCAGTGACAGGTTCGCATCGGACGCATACTCCGGCCGCTGCGCCAGCGCCATCCCGATCGCCCCCCGCCGCTCGGGGGGCAACCGCTGCAGAACCGACGCCAGGTACAGCTGCACCAGGCCCGAGCGGTCGCGGGCGGCCATGCCCGAAAACATCGACATCGAGCGCTCGTCGCCGCGCAGCGGCCTGTCGGCGAGCAGCCGGATCGCCCAGACACGGACGTGCTCGTCAGCGTGCCCGAGCAAGCCTTCCAGCCAGCCCGCCGCCGCGCCGCCGGTCACGTACAGCGCCCACAAAGCGCGCAGCTTACGCGGCACCTCTGACTGATCTTTGAACATCGCCCGCAGCGCCTGGTGGACCCCGGTCATGTCGCGCCCGGCGGCCGCTCGCTCCTGCAGAAGTCGCCTGGACTGGCGGACGAAGTAGTCGTTCCGGTGAAGTTGCAGCGCCACCAGAGCGCCGTCGTCGAGAGTCGCCAGGTCGCGCGGCGGCGTCTGCGTGCGCTGTGGACCGAATGTGATCTTGTAGATGCGTCCCGACGAGCGGTGGACCCCGCTCTTGTCGTGACACTCGCCAACGTCCGACCAGTCGGCCACGAAGACCCCTCCGTCCGGGCCATAGACGAGCTCGACGCCGCGAAACCACGGGTCCTGCATCTGCACGACGTCGGGCTCGTGCGATGCCACGTACCCCGCGCCCTTCCGGCGGAGCCCATCGTGATTGATCCGCCGCCCGTGAAAGTTCAGCGTGAAGACGTCACCGCGGTATCGCTCGGGCCAGTTGTCGCCGAGGTACACCATCAGACCCGAGTGCGCGTGGCCGCCACCGGCGCGCGCCGTCGCGTCACTCACGACGTCCCTGGTGACGGTCCACTTCTCGCCGGTGGCCCAGTGCAGGTGGTCCGCGGTCTGTGCCATCAGCTGATAGGTGTGCGGATCGAAATCCTCGCCGTACATGCGCTCGTAGTGCGCGCCCGGCACCACGTGCCAGAGGTGGCCGATCACCGTGTTGATGAAAAACATCTCCCCGTGGTCGTCGTAGTCGAAGCCCCATGGATTGGTCGTGCCGTGGGTCACCACCTCGAAAACACCCGAGATCGGGTGATAGCGCCAGATGCTGCAGTTGAGGCGCACCCGCCTGTCCTGCGGCGTTCCCGGCTTGCCAATCCACGAGGTTGCCTTGATCCCGTGCCGCCCGTACAACCAGCCGTCGGGGCCCCACTTCAGCCCGTTCACGATGGTGTGGTGCACTTGATCCGCGTCCCAGCCGTCGAGGACGACGACGGGCGGCCCGTCCGGCACGTCGTCGCGATCGCGATCGGGGATGAAAATCAGGTTCGGGGCGGCAGTCACCCACACGCCACCGAAGCCGACGGCGACGCTGGTCAGGCGGATCCCCTGATCCCAGAACACTTTCCTTCGATCGAAGCGCCCGTCCCCGTCCACGTCGTCGAAGATGACGATGCGATCACGCAGGTCACTCGCAAAGCGGATGGGGCTCTCCGCGTAGGTGTAGTTCTCGACCACCCACAGCCGGCCTCGCTCGTCGAGGCTGATGTTCACAGGCTGGCGGACGTCCGGCTCGCTCGCGAAGAGCTTGACGTGGAACCCTTCAGGCATCTGCGTGCGCAGCAGCGTCTCCGCGGGTGAGGGCGGCCGGGCCGAGCCCGGCGTCGTCTCGCTGTCGTAGACCTTCGGAAACTCGGTGGACACGCCCGCCGTGGCCACCAGACACGCGAGGAGACAGCTGACCATCGAGTGACTATACAGACGGTCTTTACACGTGTAAACAGCCTTCACCGCCGCCGGTCGAGCAGGGCCGTCCAGTTGACGACGACGTCTACCGGAATCGCATCAGGTGACTGCAGAGGAAGCGGGATGAGGAAACGTTCGCCGTCCGCGGTGACCGCATACTCCTCGATACGTCCCTCGGGGGCGAGCCCGGTCTTGAACAAGACCACTGGCGTGCCTGCCTCGAAGGATCCCGCCGAGGTCGTCACTTCGACCGCTGTCATCACGCCATCCAGAGTCAGGTAGTAGATCTCCTTGCCGTCCCCGCGCCACCGCGGCTGCACACCACCTGCCACGGAAATCTGAACCCGCGCTCCTGTCGGCGGGACCGGTGACACGTACACCTCCCACTGCGACGTCTGACGGGCGTTGTACGCAATCCATTTTCCGTCCGGCGAGAACTGCATCTCGTCGATCTGCTCCTCCGGGCGCCCGAACAGGATCGGCTTGCGGTCGCCCTCCAGATTCATGATGGCCGCCTGCTTTCGCCGGTTGTCCGTGATGAGACCAAAGGCGACGAGTCGCCCGTCCGACGACCAATCCTCCGTCGAGACGTTGGCGCCGGGCATTTCGAAGATCACTTCCTGGGCACCGCCCTGCAGTGACTGGACGACCACGCCAAACTTCGTCCGCATGCGTGAGTACGCCAGGCGCTGGCCATCCGGAGACCAGATCGGATCGTTGGCGTCGATGACATCGCCGGTCTCGATCGCAGTGGTCACATTTTTCACGAGGTCCATCAGCCATAAGGTGCTCGACCCTGTGCGCGGATGGCGTCCCGTGAAGACCACTCGTTTTTGATCCGGAGACAGGTCGAAGGCGCCGAATTTCCGCGGCGCGCCCACGACTTGACGGTGTTCCCCGCGGCGGTCCAGCCAGGTCAAGTAGCCCGGTTGCGGTTGCAGCCGATAGGCCAGTACCCCCGTTTTCGATACCGAGAACGCGCCGGCGGTGAGCGTGCCCGAGAAAGCCACCGCGTCGGCCACGGGCATCGTTCCACCGACCAGCACGCCGCGGATGGGATCGAATCCCTGCGCCATGAGTGTCGTTCCGCGCTGGAACAGCAGGTAGCCCTCCGGGGCATAGACGACGGAAGTAGTCACATTCATGAGGCGCAACGGCGTCCGACCATCCAGGGAGAAAAGGACCACCTCGTTGCTCACGTAGCGCTGTGACCGATCGACGGCGAGGAACCGGGACCCATCGGGCAAGAACTGCGGAAATGCCCAGCGACCGGGGGCGCGCCACTCGCCTTTCGCCAGAAGCGGTCCCTGCCCCGCCCCGTCGGCGCTGACGCGCGCAAGGTCGCTCAGATCAGTGGCAAAGATGATGACCCCGTCACCATTCCAGGCTCCGCCAAGAAACGTTCCGGGCGCCTCGCACACCATCTGCACGCCACCGCTCGCGAGCGACACCCGCTTCAACTTGCCGTCGGCCTGGAACCCGAGGTTCGCGGCATCCGGCGACCAGAACACCCCGCGCGCACCCAACGTTTCGGGCAGGGCGCGCAATGCGCCGCTGTCCAGGGCTCTCACCCAGATGACGTTCTCCTTCGAAAGGTCGGGGGCCACGAAGGCCAGGTGCCGTCCGTCGGGGGAGATCGTCAGGGTATGGGAGTCACGCAACCGTTCGACGGGGACAAAAAGGTGAAACGTGGGGAGCGGCTTCGCGGTCGACGTTCGACCGACGACGGCGAACAGAGCCGTGGCTCCCCAGCCCACCAGCGCGATCGCCAGAAGCACCCGGCTCCACCGGCGTCGCCGCTCGTGGGCGGCGATGATCGGTGCGGGCAGAACAGCTTGCGATCCTGATTCCGCGATCCA
Organism: Myxococcales bacterium; assembly: GCA_031423255.1. GTDB lineage: Bacteria > Myxococcota_A > Polyangia > Fen-1088 > Fen-1088 > JANPFD01. The sequence goes on from JANPFD010000114.1 coordinate 27,622, forward strand.
CGCCAGCTCGCGCCTGACGTCTCCGGCAGACTGCCAGCGCTCGTCTGGGTCCTTCGACAGGCATTGCCGCACCAGCCGTTCGAGCGCAGGCGGGACCAGTGGCTGCAGTGCGGACATGGGCACCGGTTCGTGTTCCAGGATCGCGGCGATGGTGCCTGCCTGGCTTGTCCCCTCGAATGGCCGCCGCCCGGTGACCATCTCGTGAATCACCCCGGCCAGGGCAAAGATGTCCGTCCGCGCGTCGGCCTCCTTGCCCTCCAGCTGCTCGGGCGCCATGTAGTTCAGGGTCCCCAGGATTGTCCCTTTCTCCGTGAGAGACGAACGGCGCGTCGCCACCCTCGACCTCTCGCTCGTCTCTTCCTTCGACTCCTTCGACGGCTCACCCGAGGTCGGCGGATGCATCTTCGCCAGACCGAAATCCAGGACCTTCACGCCGGACCTGGTGACGATGATGTTGCCGGGCTTGATATCCCGGTGAATGAAACCCCGTCGATGGGCGGTATCCAGAGCGTCCGCGAGCTGAATCCCGAACTCGAGCGCCTTGCTCACGGACAGAGCCCCCTTCGGCCAGGAGCCACTGTGGCGCGATGACTGACTCGAGTCACGCTCCGTGGCCAGCCGCTCGGCGAGTGTGTGGCCTTCGAGGTACTCCATGACCAGGTACTCGATTCCCTGTTCAGTGCCGACGTCGTAAAGAGCGCAGATATGAGGATGATTCAGAGCCGCGACCGCGCGGGCCTCCCGTTCGAAGCGCTCGCGCAACGCCGCGTCCCCTGCCCCACCCGCTATCACTTTCACCGCCACCGTGCGTTGCAGGCGCTCGTCGACCGCCCGATACACCTCACCCATGCCCCCGGCCGAGATGAGTTCTTGGAGGTGATACGGACCGAGCCGGTCACCGGCCGCAACGGGCATGAATTCGCCACGATCCTAACATGACAAGGGCGACCAACTCATCGCATCACCCGGTCCGACAGCCAGGCGATCGCCACCAGGCGCATCTTGGTGGTTGACGGCGGCGCTACAGATTGGTACTACCAATTTGGTACTATCAACGGAGGATGACCATGCACCTTTCCACGCACAACTGGATGCGCGCCGAGCCGCTGGAGACGACGCTGGCACGCATCGCGCGGCTGGGGTTCGAGAGCATCGAGCTTTCGGGTGAGCCCACGCAGTACGAGATCAAGAGCACGCGAGCGTTACTCAAAAAGTACGGCATCCGCTGCTGGGGATCGGTGACGCTGACGCTCGGGCAACGAAACCTCGCTGCCAAGGAGGAGGCTCAGCGGGCGGCTTCGGTCGACTACATGAAGAGCGTCGTCACCATGATCCAGCAGCTCGAGGGTCACGAGATCACCATCGTACCCGCGACCGTGGGCAAGGTCGTCGCCGACGGGACACCCGAGGACGAGTGGCGCTGGGTCGTCGAAGGCATGCGTGAGATCTACGCCCACGCCACCAAGGCAGGAGTGAAGATCGCCATCGAGCCGCTCAACCGCTTCGAGACGTACTTCTTGAATCGTGGCGATCAGGCGTTGGCGCTGGCCGAGGCCGTCGGTCCCGACTGCGGCGTCTGTCTCGACCTGTTCCACATGAACATCGAGGAGCAGGACATGTTTGCCACCATCCGGAAGGTCGGGCCGAAGCTGGTCGACTTCCACGTGGCCGACAACAACCGCCTGGCTCCCGGCATGGGGGCGCTCGATTTCCGCCGCATCATCGGAGCTCTACGCGAGATCAACTACAAGGGCGCGCTGACGATGGAGATCGTGGCGCCCTGCGACCGCACGCCTGTCTGCCCATGGCCGAACCAGATCGAGAAGAACCCCGTGGACATCTCGCCCGAGCAGCTGAAGTTCATCCAGGACCACGGCAGCTCGTTGCTGTCGGAGGAGTTCTACACGTTCATCTACGAGACCGCGTCCAAGACCGTCCTGCCCCTGATTCGTTGAGGACCCAGGTGAAGATCGCCGACGTCGAAGCATTCTGGCTCCAGTGTCCCCTGCCCGAGGACAAGCAGCACGTCTCGGACTTCGGCCGCCTCAAGGTCTTCGACGGCGTGCTGGTCGTCGTCACCACCGACGACGGCCGGCGCGGCTACGGCGAGTCCAAGGCCGGGGTGGGATCCAGCGCGGATTGCGCCGCCCTGGTGACCACGATCTGCCAGGAGCTGCGCCCTCTCCTCGTCGGCGAGGACCCCCGGCAGATCAGCCGCCTGTGGGGACGCATGTACAACGGCGTCCGGCGCGGGCACGCCGAGCGACGGGGCCGTGTCTTCCCGGTTCTGGGAAGGCGTGGGGTTCTGGTATCCGCCATGAGCGGGATCGATCTGGCGCTGTGGGATCTCCTGGGCAAAGCCGCCGGGATGTCCGTGCTCGATCTGGTTGGCGGCCCGAGCCGCGAGCGCATACCGGGCTATGCGAGTGGCGGCTGGGCAGATACCACGCGCATCGGCGCCGAGCTGGGCGGCTACCTGCGCCAGGGTTTCCGCGCTGCCAAGATGCGCATCGGCGCCATGGACACGAACGTGGCCAGCAGCGTGGCGCGCGTCCGCGAGGCCCGGCGCGCGATCGGCCCCGACGTCGATCTCATGGTCGATGCCCACGGGACGTTCAGCACGCCCGAGGCCAAGAGCTTCTGCGCTCAGGTGGCCGATCTGGGGCTGCGCTGGATCGAGGAACCCGTCTCGCCGGACAACCGGCAGGGAGCCGCCGAGGTCCGGTGCATGAGCACCACGCCGATCGCGGCGGGTGAGAGCGAGTTCACCTGCTTCGATTTCCAGGATCTTCTCGAACGCCGCGCCGTCGATGTGTTGCAGCCGGACCTCGCGATCTGCGGCGGGTTCACGGAGGGGCTGCGCATCGGCGCGCTGGCGGTGGCTCATCAGGTCGAGCTGGCTCCCCACGCCTGGGGATCGACGATATCCTTCGTCGCGGGACTGACCCTGGCGATGGCGAGCCCGGCTGGGGTCACGATGGAGGTGTGCATGGGCGCGAACCCGCTCCTCCACGAACTGTTCGAGGAGTCCGTCACACCCAACGATGGTTTCCTGCTGCCACCATCGGGACCGGGCTGGGGCCTCACACCCAAGCGCAGCTTCATCGACAGGTACACGAAGACATGAGCGATCTCTTCCGTATCCAGCATGTGAACGTCCTGGTCGACGATCTCGAGACGTCCGTGCGCTTCTACCGCGACGTTCTGGGCCTGCCGGTCGTCGCGACGCCCGAACAGGGTTTCCCGTCGCAGTTCTTCCAGTTCAACGAGCACCAGCAGCTTCACATGAACCAGATCGCGGACGACCGGCCCTATCGTGCCCACTTCTGTCTCGTCGTCCAGGACTTCATGGGCCTCTTCCGCCGCGCGAAGGCTGCGCAGGCGATCGACGTCAAACCGTGGGGACGGGTGCGGCGGCTCCCCTCCGGGAACATGCAGATGTTCGTGCGTGATCCCTCCGGGAACTTGATCGAGATCTCGTGTCCGCCGGACGCGGCCCTGGACGAGGATCTCTTCTCCGACGAGCTGGTGGAGCCTGGGCTGGGTATCTTCACCGTTGCCCCTGGCATGAGGCTGCAGCGCTCCTAGTCGATGGCGATCCTTCTGCTCGAGACGTTGCATCCCGAAGCCGAGGCGTTGCTCGCGGCGGCGGGCGAAATTCATCGAGCGTCCGCGACGGCCGCGCCGCACTCCGACACACCCTGGGAACGGATCACGGCCGTGCTCACGCGCGGGCGAGGACAGGTGAACGCCACCCTCGTCGAACGGTGTCCGTCTCTCAAAGTCGTCGCACGCGCAGGCGTGGGCCTCGACAACGTGGACCTCGAATCCGTGCGACGCCGCGGTGCCGCGGTGATTTACACGCCGGGGGTCAACACCGCGACCGTCGCCGAGCACACCCTGACGCTGTTGTTGACACTGGTGCGCGACGTTCTGCCGATGGCGAAGGCGGCCGCCGGGAGCTGGCAGCGGCGCGACGGGTACCGCGGGGACGAGATCGGCGGCAAGACACTGGGCATCATCGGTTTCGGGGCCATCGGCCGGCGCGTCGCCGCTTTGGCGCAGGCCTTCGACATGAAGGTGATCGTCGCTCGGCACGAGGGAACCGTCACGGAGTTGCCGACACCAACGCTGCCGACTCTGCTGGGTCTGGCCGACGTCGTGACCTTGCACGCACCACTGACGGACGGGACGCGCGGTCTCATCGGAGCCCGCGAGCTCCGGCTCATGAAGCCGGGAGCGTTCCTGGTGAACACCGCCCGAGGAGCCCTCATCGATCAGCGAGCCCTCGAGGAAGCCCTGAAGACGGGGCACCTCGGCGGATTCGCGGCCGACGTGCTCGATCCGGAACCACCAGCCGTCGACGAGCCGCTGGTGCGATCGGATCGCGTCGTGGTCACACCTCACGTCGCGTCGCTGACGGCGCGGACGTACCGCGAGATGTGCCTGATGGCCGCTCGAAATGTGATAGCGATCCTGGACGACAAGGCGCCCGACGAAAGTTGCCGGTACCAATGGCCGAACCCGAAATAAAACGGATCCTCAAAGAGACGCTGGCGTACATCGAGTACCACCGGCTGGGACCTGGCGATCGCCTTCCTTCCGAGCGCGATCTCGCCGAGCGGATGACCGTGGGCCGCAACACGATACGAGAGGCGCTCACCGTCCTCGAGACCGTGCGGCTGGTCGAGCGCCGACCCAACGCAGGCTTCTACCTGCGCGACCCCGCGCGCGAGGGCAGCATCGATGCGATGGTGCTGCTGTCCGACTTCGGCATTCCCCTGTCCGAAAAACAGGCAAAGGACGTCGTGGAGATGCGGCGCATCCTCGAGGTCCATGCCATCCGCCTGGCTTGCGAGCGGCACAGTCCCGCAGACATCAAGCGCCTGCACGCCATTCTCGACGAGACGGAGGCCAAGATCGCCGCGGGCCGGTCCATCGCCGAGCAGGACGCCCTGTTTCACCTGGGGATCGTCGAGGCAACCCACAACGACGTCTTCTGCCGGATGGCCAACTCGTTCACGCTCATGTCACGCGTTCGCCGCACGCTCTACTTCGCGGACCCTGCCCGTGGGCCGCGCTCGCAAGCCCATCACCGCCAGATCGTGGCCGCGATCGAGAAAGGCGACCCCATGGTCGGCGTCAAGCTCATGGAGAAGCACCTCGATGGCGTCGAGACGTTCTGGCTCGATACCCTCGGAACAGGACGCCGCTAGCCGATCCTGTTTCATGGTAGTTGCGGACACGCGATCTGTTTCGAATCGATCGCGATGTCGTCCATCCACATCTCGATCGGCACCGGCGACGGTTGGTAGTTCGTCCACCCGAACTGGGCGTTGTCGAAGGTCGGCGCCACCCACTCGGCCCCCGATCGGTCCATGCATCTGTTCGTCTTCCCGACGACGGTCTGGTCCGCGATCGCTTTGCCATCGACCCACAGACGCGTCGTCATACTCGGGCCGTCGAACTGCCACTGCAGGCAGGCCCAACGGCCGGTCGGAAAAGGGGTCTGCGAGATCGCGTTACAGTCGTGGGGATTGTAGACGACGATGAACCTGCCAGACTGGTGCCCGCCGTACGCGTACTGCGCTTTCACGTCGGTGCCGGGGAGCTTGCCGCTCCAGATGGTGTTGTCCCAGTGCACGTTCCCCTGCGGCGTGGCCGTCAGATACACCATCATCCGCCCATGGACGACGTTCCCCGGTAGCGGCAGGATCCCGCGGCCGACATTGATCAGGGCCGTCGTCTTCGCCGACCCCTCGTCGCTCTTGATGTAGACGGATCTGGTGCCGCTGAACGCCTTGCTGCTCTCGATGGTCAGCGTGCCGCCCTTCTGCCGAAGTCCGTAACCGGTCGGCGCCTGGCCGGTGGCGTACGACTCGAAGTCATCGCAGAACCTGGCGACCTTGCAATCACCACCCGGCAATGGGGGACCTTGTTTCCCCGGCGACGATCCGAGACTCACGCAACCGGCGAGGCCGACGACGAACGAAATGATCCCATCGCCTCTTCGCCAACGGCCCCCTCGTGGGCCAGTAAAGCGCGCGGCTAACACCAGCAGCCAGAGCGGTTTCACTATCTTGGTGCAGGCGCACGGGTTCTGGCGGCACGCGCAACCACCGCGGCTGCGTCGAGCTCTGCATCGGTAGGGAAACGGTCGAAGGATCGGTCGACCTTCATGCCGCGGAGATTCTTGTCGGCAAAGTCCATGATGGCATTCCAGTCCTCGTCCATCATCGAGTGGCCGTGATTGGCATAGTTCACGCCGATGCGATCCTCGACCCCATGGAGATCGTAGGCCGGCTGGGCCGCGATCTGGGTCTGCCTCACTGCGTGAGGCAGGTTGATCACATCAGTCATGCCTTCCAAGGAGATGAAGGGACGGGGCGCCGAGAGCGCCAGGAACCAGTGCTGGTCGAAGGGCAGCTTTTCATGCTGATGCCGGAACTCGCGCAAAGCCGGCGCAAACCAGTTGGGATATTTCGTGGCCATCATGTCGAGGGTCTCGCTGGCGCGCGGACCGGAAAAGCGATATGCGCCCATGCCGCCGCCACCGGTACAGACAGGAGCGCCCATCAGACGTTCATCGAAGGCGGCTGCGTACATCGCCGATTTCCCCGCGCGGGACAGACCCGTGATGATTTTCAGTTTGGCCCTGTCGATGGCTGCGTCGGTGTCGAGATAGTCAGCGATGCGCGACGCGCCCCAAGCCCAGGCGGCGAGGACGCCCCAGTCGTAACCGGGGTAAGCGGGAAAGAAGCGAGTGTGGCGAAAGGAAAAGCTGCCGTCGGCCTCGCGCAGCGTCGTGTCTTCGGCGCAGTCGTTGTTGTTGTAAACCACCAGGGCATAGCCGCGGCGGAACACTTCGCTCCGGCTTTTCGCGAGCTCTTCGGCCGTCCCGCCACCGGTCCCGCCGTGATCAGGGGCGACGACAGGCCAGGCCGGGTGAGGCGCAGAGCCGACCACCATCAACACATCGAGGCCGCGACCTTGGCCGGGACCTTTGGGCAGCACCGGCAACACCCTGGCGCCGGGAGGGGATGGGTCGCCGCGCGAGCCGGTATAAATAATGGTGGGGAACGGACCGCCCTCTACCGGGGTGAAAATGCCGATGTCGAGGCCGAGTTGCTCCTGGGGGCCGAAGGTCAGGCGCACCAGCCGATACTTCACCGTCCCGTCGAGGACCAGCTCCGCCTTCACTTCGCGGCCCTTCACGTTGCCGGGCGGCGGCGGCATCGCGCCTGTCGCGTAATGCTGGAGGATGCGCTTCATCTCCTCGCGGCGCAGCTGCCATTGCGCGAGTGTGGTGACCTTCGTGCCGTCGTTCATTGTCAGGACGTCGGGCATTCCCCTGCGGACGGGTAGCTCGTTGGGGCCGGGCATGTTTCCAAGGGAGGTCTTGATCAGGGGCAAGGGGATTTCGGTGGGTAAAGCGGCTTGCGCCGTTTGGGTAGCCTTGACCGAACTGAAGGCCACGATCGCCAGCACCAGCAGGAGAACGCCGGCGAAGAGTCGGCGCCCCGCGCCCCGAGGCGCGCCAGTCCACTCACCGGTCAGCACCCCGAGCGTGCTCGAGACCAGCACCATCGTCGACATCAGGACCGCCCAACCGACGCTGGGTCCCAGCGTGCCCAGGTGCCGTGCCCCGATCCCGTAGAGACTGATGCCCAGCATCCACATGACTCCCATGGCGACCGCCAGGGGTGCATAGCGCGTGGCAGGGTACTGCTTGAAACGAGCAAGCGTTCCGTTCCGCACCAATTTCTGAAGGGCATAGCCACCATTGCAGACGAACAGCGGCAACGTGATGAGTGCCCACAACGCGTTCGGAGCGGCTTGCTCGGACACCCCGAGCGCCTGCGCCTGGCGGGTCAATTCGGTTCCGAAAGCGAACCCGAGGTTACCGCAAGCCGAAAGCAATCCCGATGCGAAGCAAAGCAGCAGTCCTCGCCGATAACCCGTGAAGCCGGCACGCTTCCGACCGTCCACCTCTTTCCATTTGCCCGCTGCCGAACAGACCGTCACCCCGACGAGCATGAGCGCGAGAGCCACACCTATGGCCGCGCGGGCCGCGAGCGGAAACGAGCCCGGCGGTGCGACCAGCATGGGGATCACGCTCCCCACCGTCGCCGCCGTCCCCATGATGACGGCGAACCCGAGGGCCAGCCCCACCATCTCGACGCCGAGGCCGAACAAGATCGCGCCGATCCCCCAGCCGCCTCCACAGAGAAGAACGATGAGCAGGGTCCCTGCCCCGGTGGCTCGAAACACATCGAACAGGTGGGGGACCGTGACCAGGGCGACGATCCACGGGCAAAACAGATAGGCAGTGGCGGAAAAAATCAGCCAGGTGTTCTCCCAGGCCCACCCGTGAATCCATTTGCGGGGAAGCATGAAGCTCCCTTGAAACAAACCGGCGGCCAGCACGGTACCGAGACCCAGGATGAAGTGGGAATCCATCGCTCACTCCACCTCGAGTTCCAGCATGAGACGGCGGTAGCACGCCTCGGCCTCGATCACCTGGGCACACTCGACGTACTCCACGGCGCTGTGGGCCTGATCGATGCTGCCCGGTCCGAGCACGATGCTGGGAATTCCCGCCCGGGACAGCTTGCTCGCGTCGGTTCCGAAGGGAACACCGATCGGTTCGGGCGGAAGCCCCGCGTCGCCCAGCACGCGCGACGCGAGCGCCGCGATGGCAGCCGTCGCCTGTGTATCGAGTGGCCAATCGGCGAGCAAGGGCGGATCAATCACCACGTCGAGCGCAGACAGCGACGTTCGCAGCTGTTCGAGACGGCGCCGATACCCGGCGATGATCTCGGCCGGGTCCTCACCCGGTAGCAGGCGGCGGTCCACCTCGATGGTGCAGGTGTCGGGTACGACGTTCACCTGGGCTCCCCCTTTGATGAGCCCGACGTTGATGGTGGCGCCGCCGAGAAGGGGATGCTGTCTGGTGTTTGTCGCCGCATCCTCTTCGAGGACGCGTATGACCTCGGCCATGTGACTGATGGCATTGACCCCGAGGTGTGGTTTCGAGCTGTGCGCCGCGCGGCCGCGGCAAGTCACGCGAAAACGGACGCACCCCTTGGTGGCGATGACGACCCGCATGTCAGTCGGCTCCGCGACCACCGCCGCTGCTGCCTGGGATCGAAGGCCCTCGATGAGTTTGACCACACCCCGGAAGGAGTGTTCCTCGTCGGCCGCGGCCACCAGCCAGATCTCGCAGGGAGGAGGGCGGGACTCCGTCCGCAGCGAAACCAGTGCGTGCATCATGGCGGCCAACCCCGCCTTGGTGTCACAGGAACCACGCCCATGGAGCCGCCCGTCGGTCACGACCGGCTCGAAGGGAGGGATGGTCATCCCCTCGACCGAAACCGTGTCCGTGTGCGCTTCGAAGACGATGCACCGGCCTGAACGACGTCCTGGAACGACGGCAATCAAGTTCGGGCGGCCGGGCAGCGCTTCTTCGAGTCGGGTGGCAATCCCATGCTCCTGGAAAAACCGAGATAGATAGCCGACGATTCCCGCCTCCGATTGGCCACCTTCATAGGCAGGGTTCACACTGTTGATCCGCACGAGATCCGCCAGCGTGCGAAGAACATCGGGTTGCTTGGGCGTCAATCCCACTCCTTGATCTCGACGTCCCGTTCGCTGTTCGCCGACTCGATGAGGGCGAGCCCTACCCGAACCGCCCGCTTGGCATCGAGCGGAGTGGTCAGGACCGGCGCCCGGCCAGTGAGCACGCACTCGGTGAAGTACGTCAACTCCCGGTGCAGAGCGCCCGTACCCACACCGCCCACGATCGGATCGTAGCTGACGTCTGGAACGAAGAACCCGTCGTCGCGCCAGAACGTCAGGGGCCCGGGAAGAAGCGCCAGGTTGCCCACGCCCTTGGTGCCCACGACCTGGAACTGATCGTCGAGGGCGATCCCGGCTGCCGCGGGAAGGAGCCAGATCGTCTCCACGACACCGATGGCGCCGCCCTCGAACTCCAGGATCCCCCAGAAGGTGTCGTGGTTCGGCCCACCGGTCACCTTCCGCCCGAAGCCGCGGACCTTTTTGACGGGCTTGCCCACGCACCAAAGCATGATGTCGATGTCGTGAACGCAATGCTCGACCGCCGGATGGACGCGGCTATAGGTCGGCAAGAGGGCCTTGGCACGGTTGCGCCGCGCGTGAAGAGACACGACGTCGCCGAGCCGCCCCGAAGCAATCTCTTCCTTGAGCAGCGCGTACTTGATCTCGAAGCGCACGATGTGCCCGACCATCAGGATGCGTCCGGCCTCGCGAGCGGCCGCGATCATGCTGGTGCAATGGTCGAGGTCGGTCGCCATCGGCTTTTCGATGAGCACGTGCTTCTTGCCAGCCAAGGCCGCCAGCACGGGGGCAAGATGCGCCGATTCCGGCGTGAGAACGTCGATGGCGTCGACGTTCGGGAGCTGGCAGATCTCTTCCAGCGACTTGCACACGCGTCCAATCCCGAACTCCTCCGCCACGGCTCGGGCCCGGCCCTGGTCGACATCGAACACAGCTGTCACTTCAGCGGCCCGCACACCACGCAGCGCGAACAGATGCATCCGTGCGTAGCTGCCGCATCCAACGAGTCCGAAACGTACTTTTTCCATGTTCACGCCCTCTCCTGTGCGCCTTCGGTCATGCCGACATGTGCCGAGAAAGTGGCCAGGTCGATGTTACTGCCACTCACGATCACCGCGACGCGCTTTCCCTGGACGCGCTCCCGAAGGGGTCCACGTAGGGCCGCAAGGGCGGCCGCCCCGGCCGGCTCCACCACGAGCTTGGCGTCCGAGAACAAGAGTCGCATCGCGCGGCGAATGCTCTCGTCGTCGACAAGCACGACGTCGTCCAGATGCCGCTGGCACAGAGCGAAGCTGTACGGTTCCGCGCGCGGCGCGCCCAGGCTGTCAGCGATGGTGGCGACGCGATCGAGGCTCTGTGGTCGTCCAGCGATGAGGCTGCGGCGCATGGTGTCCGCGCCCGTCGGCTCGACTCCGAATACCTGACACGCGGGTCGCAAGAGCTTGAGCGCGGTGGATACGCCGGCGCACAAACCACCGCCCCCGATGGGCACGATGACCGCATCCAGGTCGGGAACCTGCCGCGCGAGCTCGAGTCCCAAGGTCGCGCCTCCGAGCGCCATTGCCGGCCCCTCGAAGGGATGGACGAACGTGCGACCCTCGGCGGTTTCTATCTCGCGAACGCGCACAAATGCCGCGTGAATGTCCTCGACGAGCTCGACCTCGGCTCCGAGGGTCCGGCATCGCTCGATCCGCGCGCGATTGGCGGTGCGCGGCACCACGACCTTCGCGGTCGTTCCGACGACGCGCGCCGCATGAGCGACGGCGATGGCGTGGCTCCCAGCGCTCACGGTGGTGAGGCCCGCCGCGAGAGCGGCCTTCTCCAGGCCGAGCGTCGAAATCAGCGCTCCGCGCGTCTTGAACGATCCACCGCGCTGAAAAAGTTCCAGCTTCAGGAAGACGCCCTGCCAGGGCCATACCGGGGTCTCCACGACGTGGGTTCCGAGTTGCTCGCGAGCGCGAGCGATGTCGCTTACAGTAAACGTCATGTATACAACGTGTATTACGTTGGGATCCTACGGTCAATGGTCAAAGCGGGACGTAGACCTTCTTCCCGTTCACGCCGCTGGCCATCCCGAACACGTCCAGTCCCCAGCAAGTCACCGTGTCATCGACGTCGCGAAGCGCGCATGTGGTGCCGTGACCGGCCCGGATCGCGCGGGCCTTGAGGCCAGACGGCTTGGGGATGTTGTTCGAATAGTTCGGGTAGGAACCCCAGCAGGTCACGGTGCCGTCGAGGCGAAGTGCGCAGCTGTGATGGCTCCCCACTGCCACCTCCTTGGCGACGAGGCCCGCGGGGACCAGGGTCTCGGGGCGCGTGGTGGAGCTGTCGTCGCCCCAGCAGACCACGCTACCGTCGGACCTGACGGCGCAGGCATGACGGACCGTCGTCGGTAGTCCCACGTCTCTCGGAGCGGGCGCCGCGTCCTGGGCAACCGCGAGTTGCACAGCCTTGAGCCCCGGGGGCGGCAGCGCCGGACGCGCCCCCCAGCAGACGACTTCGTCGTCCTCGAGCCGGATCGCACAGGTGAACGCCCCGGAGGCCGCGATGTACTTGGCTTTGAGCCCTGCAGGTGGAGCGCTCTTCGCTATCGATTCGCCCCAGCAGCGAACCCTCCCGTCCCGATCGATCGCGCAGTTGTGATTGTCGCCGACGGCGATCTGGATGGGATCGAGGTCCTTGGGAGATGACAACTGCACCCCCGGGTAGTTGGCGCTTCCGAAACAGACCAGCCGCTGCGGGCTGCCAGGCGCGGCGATCACGCAGTTGTGGAGGTGTGACCCGGCGATCTGGACCCCTCGCAGCGTGGCAGGCGGGGTCGCGCGCGCCCCCGAGCCGGAGCAGATCACCTTCTGCGTCGGGTCGAGCAAGCAGATGTGGTAGTAGCCGACCCCGAGAGCGCTTCCCAGAAGGGACGGCGCCGAGATGACGACGCCGGCGTCGGACATCCGGGCGACATCCGCTCCATCGACCGCCCGATCACGTGAATCCGACGACGACGGCCGCGCCGAATCGGCCGACGCTATTCCGCCGTCCTCTTCCTCGACGCTCTCCTCCGCCGACTCCGACGCGCTGGATGGCGCAGACGAGCAGGCCACGAGGCCAAGAAGGAGCCACAACCGGGCGCTAGAGACCGGCAAGGGGGCCCTTCGAGAAGTCCCGATCGCCGAACTCGGCGGTGGGGACGCCCATGGCGTTGGCCAGACTGATCAGCAGACCACTGTGGGGCGCACCCGCGAAGTTGATCGCGCGGTTTCCCCGGAACATGCCACCCGCCAGCACGTACGGCATGTCCTTGCGCAGGTGGAACCTCCCGTCCGACTGTTCGTGAGCCCAGAGCACGGCGCTGTTGTCGAGCGCGGTGCCGCCCGGCTCGGCAATGGCGTCGAGCTTGGTCAGCAGGTAGTGGAATTGAGAGGCGATCCAGGTCTCGATCTGGGTGAGCCACTCGTTGCGCTGGGCGATCGAAGCGGTGACGCCCTCGCTGCCGTGGCTGATTCCGTGATGGGTGTACGAGATACCGGCGCCGACCCAGGTGAAGGCCGTGTAGCCGTTGCCCATCATCAAGGTGAACACCCGGCTGAGATCGCAGGCAACCGCGGCGACGATGATGTCCATCTGCAGCTTCAGCATCTGCCGATAGTCGGTCAGTGCGACGGCCGCACCCATCTGGGGTGCCTTGCAGCCGGCACCGATGGGATGGTCCAGACTGCGTTCGAGCTCGCGTAGAGACTCGAGGTGGGAGTCGAACTTCGGCCTTTCCTCGGTGCCGAGCGCGCAACGCAGAGCGCGTGTCTCGGCGGTCAGCGCGTCGATGACGCTCTTGTTCTCGCGACGGAGGCGCTCCAGCTCGGCCGGGGCCGCCGTCACCCCGGCAAACAGCGTCGTGAACGTGGTGTACGGGTTCAGATTGGGGACCATCGGCCGATCGGGACCTCGGTGCGAGATCGGGTACCCGTGGTTGACAACGCCGAGTTGCAGCGAGGCGAACTTGGTACGCGTCGCGATGCCGTTGGCGATGTGCTGGTCGATGGAGATGCCCTCGGCCCGGAAGCGCGTGCCGTCGCCGCTGGCCTGGACACCGGTGAGCATGTTCCGATAATCGGGCTGGTGGTCACCGGGGATCGGCGCCTTGTAGGCGGACAGCATGTCGAGGCCGCGAAGGACCGTGATCTTGTCCTTCAGCGGCGCGAGGGGCGTGAGGATACGGCCGTAGACGTTCGTCCCCTTGGGGAAGAAGTCATCCATCACCGTGCCGTTGGGGCTGGCGACGACGATCAGCCGCTTGGGCGTCGTCTGGGCGTGGCCCTCGAGCGTGCGGAGAAACGGCAGGGCGAAGGCGCCGAGGCCTAGACCCTGGAGGAACTCACGACGGGGCGAGTAGCGGCGGGTCATTGTCACTGGCACACCTCCTTCGCAAGGGCGCGGCGGCTACGGAAGGCGTCGCTCCTGGCAATGGCCACGATCAGCTTGCGAAAGTCGGATCCCGCGTCGTTGAAGTCCGTGGTGAGACGGGCCACCGTGCAGCCGAGGTCCGAGGTGAGAGTCCCGGTGGCGTAGGTCAACCAGGTCTCGGTGAGGCACTGGCGCACCTGGCCGCTCCTGGCCATCTTGCCCGACAGCTCGATGGCACCGGTGAACGTGCCGTCGATGTCGTCGGAGGCGAAGACCTCGCCCCGCGCATCGATGGGCTTGTTGCTCTCCACGGTGCGGAACCGGCCGATCGGGTCGTAGTTCTCGAAGCCGAGGCCGATCGGGTCCATCAGTTTGTGGCAATTGGCGCAGTAGGGATCGGCCTCGTGCTGGGCAAACCGCTCGCGCGTCGTCAACTTGGGATCGGGCGCGGGGACGGCGACGTCCACGTCCGGGGGCGGCGGGGGCGGGTCCTGGCACAGGAACCGCTTGCGCACCAGCAGGCCTCGGTGCACGGGCGACGTGATGTCGAAGTGCGCCGTGGTGGCCATCATCGACGCCTGCGTGAGCAGCCCAGCTCGCTGCGCCGGATCGAGGCTCTGCTTCACCAGCGGATCGCCGGTGACGCCCATGACCCCGTAGAGCGGCGCCAGCGAGCTGTTGACGTACGAGTAAGGCGCCGTGAGCATCGTCGTCAGCTTGGCGTCGCCGTTCCAGAGCGTCTCGTTGATGAACATGTCGGTCTCGGCCCGTGCGAACCTGCGGGCGTTGGTCCAAAGCGGAAAGAGCTTCGTGCTGCGGTCCGCGCCGCCGAGCTTGTCCAGCGCCAGCCACTGACCGAAGAAGCTGGACAGACTCGCCTTGGCCTTGTCCGAGGCGAGCATCCGTATGGCCTGGGCCTCGATCTCGGCAGGGGTTTTGAGCTGGTTGGCGTCGGCTGCCGCGAACAGCGCCGCATCGGGGATCGACCCCCACAGGAAGAAGGAGAGGCGCGAGGCAACCTCGTACGGAGTCAGGGCCACGATGGTGGCGCCCGAGGCGGCCTGGACCCCCTTCTCGATGTGGTGCACGAAGCTGGGCGACTGCAACATCGCCTGCAGCGCCAGCCGGATGCCGTTGGAGTAACCACCGGATGCCTTGCCGACGCCGTACACGCCGAACAGCCCCGCGATCTCGGCATCCGCCAGCGGGCGCCGGTAGGTGCGCTTGCCGAAGATCTTGATGAACTCGCGCGCGCAGGTGTCATCGCCACCGGCCGTCGCGCAGGGAGCGACAGAGGACAGTCTCTGCGCAACCGCGGAGCGCGCCAGCGTGTCCGCGGCCTGCGCGTACTGGGTGGTCGACAGCACGGTCGAGGGAGAGCCGGAGTTGTTCTCGAACACCCCGAGCGTGCTGTCGGAGATGAAATCGCGCGAGGGGTTGGTGTTGCTGGTGTCGTTGAGCAGATCGCGGATGGCGTTGTTGTACTCGCGCCGGGTCAGGCGGCGCACCGGCGCCGGGGCGGCCTGAACCGTGACACCCTTGCAGGCGTTGACGACATCCGGAGGCTTGACCACGTCGGGGCTGCTGCCGCCCGTGCCGCCGAGAGATGGAGCGCCCGGTTCATCGCCCTGGCCGTCGAGGCCACCGCCGATCAGGCCGCCGCAACCGGCGGCCAAGGCGAGAACCGTGAGACAGAGCGTACGTACCGTCATGGCGCCTCCGCGGCTGAGGGTTGCAAGCCGTGAGCCCGGCGTGAGTCCCAAGAGAAACGCGGCTCGAGCGCGAAAACCTGTCCGCCCCGACGAGACAGATGCATGCCATTGGATTACACATGACGCACTACAAATAACCTTCATGTATACATTACGTATTCACTACCCATCCGATGGTCAAGCGACAAAGCGGGCAACATCCAACTGTATTCTTGTTGTATTCTACTGGTCTGATGCGTATGCTCACCGCCGGTGTGGTCACAGGTATGAGAACAAGGCCCTACATCGTCTTTTTCACAGTCGCCTGCGGCTGTGCCCACCCGGTGCGAGCGCCGCAGGGCCAGAGCGGCGCCGCTGGGTCGCAGGAGTCCGAGCTGGGCTTGCGCACCCTGCCGCCGCAGCCCGGCGAAGAAAGATGGCATTTTATCGAGGAGCTCAAAGCTCCGATGTGGACGCGGCATCCGTGGGGCACGACCCGGCCGGGGCCGCAACAAGCGGACCTCTCGGGCGGGGTACGGGTGAAGGCAGGGTTCCCGGACCCGAAAGGTCGACTCCAGACGGCCTACGATGACCTGCAGCGATTCTTCGCCGCCGGCGGAGTGCCCAGCGACAAAGGCGCCTACACGATCGAGACGATCGCGGTGTCGGATCTCGCGGGCGAAGCGTTCCGGCTGGAAATAGGACCGAAGGCCTCCCGACTCATGGCGGGGGATGTCGAGGGCATCCGGCGTGGCATCTTCCATCTCGAGGATGAAATGCTGCGAGCGCGCGGAGCTTTTCTGTCGTCGGGAAAGATCGAAAAAACGCCCATTGTCACCCGACGGATCTCGCGCTGCTTTTTTGGGCCGATCAAGCGACCACCGAGGATGCGCGATGAGTTGATGGACGATGTCGACTACTATCCCGACCAGTACCTCAACCGCTTGGCACACGAAGGGGTCAACGGGTTGTGGCTCACCATCGAGTTTCGCGATCTCGTGGCGACCAAGTTTACCCCGCAAGCGGGCAAGCAGGCCGAGAAGCGCCTGGCAAAACTGCGGCGCACGGTCGCCTCGGCTCTGCGCCATGGCATCCGGACCTATATCTTCGCCATCGAGCCAGGTGCCTGGGCTGCAGACGATACAGTTCTGAATGATTTCCCTGAGCTCGGTGGGGCACTCGCCGGACGGAAACGGTATTTCTGTCCCAGCAGCGAGACCGCCGCGCAGTATCTCTACGAGTCGGTCAACACGATCTTCAAGGCGGTGCCGGACCTGGGCGGGATGATCAACATCTCGCATGGTGAGCGACCGACGACGTGCTTGAGCGCGCTCCGTTCCACCGGAGGAGGCGCCGTTCTCTGTCCACGGTGTTCGAAGAAAGCTCCCTGGGAGATACTACACGGCTCGTTGTCGGCGATGGAACGAGGGATGCACGCCGCTGCGCCCGACGCCGAGATGATCAGCTGGCTGTATATGCCTCAAGTAGGCCCGCTGGGAAAAGACGCCTTGGCTGACTGGGTCTACGAGATTCCGGCACACACCCCGAAAGGTGTGATCTTGCAGTTCAACTTCGAATCGGGGGTCGAGAGGACCATGTTCGGAAGGACAATTGCGGGGGGAGACTATTGGATTTCGTCCCCCGGACCGAGCTCGAGATTCGAACGCATCTCAACAATCGCACGCAAGAATCAAACTCATATTTCAGCAAAGATTCAGACGTCCAGCTCGCACGAATCGGCCACGGTGCCCTACGTGCCAGTTCCATCACTTCTTTACCAGAAATTCGCGGCCATGCGCCGCCTTGGCGTCTCCCACACGATGCTGAGCTGGTATTTCGGAAGTTATCCAGGCGTGATGAACAAAGCGGCCGGGGAACTGTCAGCTGAGCCTTTTCCAGCAAGTGAAGATGTATTTTTGCGCCGCCTGGCCGCGCTCTACTGGCGCGATCGAGACATTCCCTCCGTGGTGCAAGCGTGGAAGCACTTCAGCGAAGGCTACCAGAATTATCCTCTGACGATTCGTTTCCAATATTTTGGACCCATGCATAGCGGTCCCGTTTGGCCGCTATTTCTGAAGCCCAAAGACGCACCGTTGTCGCCAACCTGGCAACTGGGCTCTGGCGCCGGAAAACCATGGCCGCCCAGCGGAGATAGAGTGGGTGAGTCACTTGGAGATGTGTTCACTCTGGAGGAAGCGGTCGAGCTGACACGGCGGATGAGCGTCGAATGGGACCGCGGCGTCGCCATACTGAGCGCGTTGGAGACGCCCTATGGGAGCGAACCGGATCGGATTTCCGACATCGGGGTGGCTCGGGCTCTCGGCATCCAGTTCAGGAGTGGATACAACATTCTCCGTTTCTATTTCCTGCGGGAGAAAATGTTGCGGATGGAGGGAATCGGGCGACTGGCCCTCCTGAAACAGTTGAGCGACATTGTCCGGGAGGAACTGAGCATGGACGAGCGCCTGCTCGCGCTGTGCGAAAAGGACTCGCGCCTCGGTTTTCATTCCGAAGCCGAGGGATATCTGTATTTTCCGGAGAAAATCCGCTGGCGCATGGACCAGCTTCGCAAGGTGCTGGCGAACGACGTGCCGGAACTGGAGCAGGTCATCCGCCAGGAGAAGCCCTTGTTTCCCGAATACACCGGCAAACAGCCGGCTGGTCCGGTGGCAGAGTCCGTGCCCTCCGACGATTCCTGGTGGGCGAATTCCGGGAGCGATCTGCCTCCGAATCTTCGCTGGCAGGCGTTGCTCCATGGACCTGACCGAGCGCACCTCCGTTGGGCCACCAGTCATGA
The DNA here is from genome assembly GCA_031423255.1 of Myxococcales bacterium. Taxonomy (GTDB): domain Bacteria; phylum Myxococcota_A; class Polyangia; order Fen-1088; family Fen-1088; genus JANPFD01. Next base: position 46,102 of record JANPFD010000114.1, read on the forward strand.
TGCAGAGGCGTTGTACGTCGTCGTGGCTGACGCAGCGTCCGCAAATCTGTTTTCGTCCGCCTCGATCTCCAGCGTGATCGTCAAGGTCGAGCCGCGCCGGCTCTGGCCCGCCAAGCATTTCGCCTTCACCGCGGGAATCAATCCTCCGGGTCTGGGTATTCGAGTGATGAAGGATTCCGGTGCATGGGTTCTGCGAATTCCGCACGAAAGAACCGGCATCAGCCCGAAAGATTTGCACCCGATACGCGTTGATGTGCGGGTACAGAAGAAAAAGGGAGGTGTCAGCGCCTGGCGCCCCGACAATCCAATCCCGATTCGGGCCAACCTGGGAACGGACAATCCCGCGGACAATCCCGCGGACCTTGGCTGGATGGTGTTTGGTCAGCCGCCGAAGAGCTTGAGCATTCGATCCCGCGAGTGATCGATGTGAACGGCCATGGCATCACGGGCCGCCGTCGGCTTGTGCGCCTCGATCGCCGCGAGCACGTCGCCGTGCGAGACCCATCCGGAATCTCGCTGCGTCGACAGGATGTCCAGCCGATGCACGTATTCCAGGGTGATCCGGAGCTGGTCGATGACCCGCTGGTTGCCGGCGATGTGAGCCAGACGCTGGTGGAAGTCCTGATTGGCGTCGAGGATCTCGTTGAGCACACGCTTTGATTGCCCCTCCAGGTCGACGACTCGACCCAGTTCCTTCACCTGGTCCGGGCCTGCCGTGATCGCTACTTTCTCGGCGTTGAAGCACTCGATCAGCTTGCGGAACTCGTAGATATCGACGATCTCCCGCGCTGTGATGGGTGGGATCAGGTATCCCTTGTGAGGGATGCGAGAAATCCACTTTTCCTGAGCCAGTCGGTTGCAGGCCTCGCGCACAGGGGTCCGGCTGGTGTTGCACTGGTGCGCTAGCCGCACATCGGACAGGAAATCGCCGGGGCGCAGCTCAGCCTCTATGATCGCCCTCTTGAGGAGGCGGTGCACGCGATCGACTTCGCCCTCTTTTTCGACCTTCCGCCTGAGACGTCCTGCCGCAACGGCCATGATTCACTCGCTTTGGGAGCCACTTCTACCACGCTTCGGCGCCGCTACGTCGGCGACTCTTGCAGGAAGCGGCGGATCGCGCGGGCCAGGTCATGGCCGAACGCGCGCGCGCTGTCGGCGGTGACCGGGATGTCGTGCGCGTTGGCGTACGGGATCTCGATGGTCGAGCCCGTCACCCCTGGCAACTCGCGCACCCAGGTGCCGAACGGTTTGCCCTCGCTGACGTTCTTGTCGGTGTTCCACTTCGTGCCGTAGGGCATGTTGTCCGCCGAGCGGAACCGCAACGGGCCGCGCTGCGCCTGCTCGACCAACGCCGAGAGCCGCAGCACGCGACGCCAGTTGTCCTCGTCCTTCGAGCCGACGAAGTAGATCGTCTCGCTGTCGCCGTTGCGGATCCAGGGGCAGTGCATGTCGAGGCCCAGACGCAGCTTCCCCTCGGACCAGCGCGGGATGCGTTCGCGGATCGCGCGCACCTCGGGGTAGAGACTCTCGCCCTCGTAGTCACGATTATGGTCGCGGGGGCGGCGGAGCTTGCCCTGGTCGCCGTCCTCGACGCCATCCTTGTCCACGAAAGGAACGGCGCAGATCTCGGCGTGCGCGCGCAGCCACGCACCGTCGTCGCTGTCGGCCAGCGCCTCCTCGAGCAGCCCCTCGAGCGACCAGCTGGCCATGGTCTCGCAGGCGTGGTGGCGCGCGGTCAGCGCCACGCGGTGCGGGGCGTGGCCGTCCAGGCGCCCGAGCGACAGACGCTCGACGGCCCGCCCCTTGCGGCTCATGCACAACGTGTCCACGCGCAGGTGGGGGTTGCCGACGTGGCGGGCGATGAAGCGGTGCAGGTCCGCCTGCAAGTAGGGCATGGCGAAGCAGAAGCGCACCTCGGCGGCGTCCGGCGGGCACGCGAAGCGGAATGAGGCGCCTGACGTTTGCTTCGCCCCTGACCAGGTCCAGCTCGCGCCGCCGTCGAGGCTGATCGCCGGCCCGCGCACGCCGATCACATTGCTGCGCGTGAAGTGGACGGTGAGCTGGCGGCCCTGGGCGCCGCGCACCCGGAAGTACCACCAGAACCAGTCGCTGCGCGTGTCCCGCAGATCCTGGTGGACGTAGAGCTCGTCGCCCACGACGCGATCGACGACGATGTTCCCCCCCGGAAACGCGCTGTCGACAGACGGGGACACGGCGGGTCGGAAACGCCCTTTCCCACGGCCCGCCCATCCCGCGCAGCCCCCGACGAGCGCAGCGCTGGCGGCGGTCCCGGTGACGAGCTGGCGGCGATTCATGTCACGAGAGGCCGGGGGCACCAATTTTGGACACCGGGATCCACCGTCAGTGGGTGGCGGCCACCCTGTCGTAGATCGCCCTCGCCTGCGCAATGTATCCCAGCGCTTGCGTCCGGTTTTCCGGCGCCGGGAAGTTCGCTTTTTCTCGCACCCAGGTCTCCAGGTGGCCGAGCTGATCGAGCAGGATCGCCGCCGACTCCGCGGCAGGGGGCGGCAGCCGTCCCTTCAGGTAGATAGGCCCCGAGTGCGCGAACACCGGCAGCTTCCACCAGGTGGCGCCGTAGGGGAGCATCTTGGGGCCGTGGGCGCGGGCTGCGATCCAGCCGCCTGTGACATCGATTGTCTTGTCGATGACGGCGTCGGACCACTTGCCGTCAGGCGCGGCGCTGGCCACCACCTTGCCGTTGACCACGATCTCCAGCGCCTCGTACGGTTCGATCGACCGCGCTCGGGCCTTCACGCGCAACTTCCCCGAAGGGACGGTATCGCCCGCCATCTTCCCGTTCACCGAGAACTCCAGCAGCGGGTACGTGCTGACGAACGTGCGCCCTTTGCGAATGCCTTCGATCCAGGAGTCATAGCTCAGCGGCCCCGCCGTCTTGACGTACGTGCGCGCGCTGCCCATCGGCGGATTCTGGTTCATCTTGTCGGAACCCGCGGAGGCGGCCAGCCGGAATCCACAGTTGAGGTAGTGGTAATACATGTCCAGAGGCGCCACGGAGTAAGCCTTCGCTCCGCGCATCTTGTAGATCTCGACCAGCTCGGGGTGGTGCTCGAAGGGACTGCCCGTGGTCAGCAGGTCGATGGAATCGATGCGGCCGAGCGCGATGTCCAGCGGCGCCTCCATCGAGGGATACGGCCAGTGCGCCCAGGTGACCAGCGCACGTTGCGCTCGCGCCTCGTCGGCCGCCTGCAACATCATCGGCCAGTCGTACCCGCCCACACCCGACTCGCGCAGCCCGCCGGTCGAGACCGGCCAGACGATGTGCTTCAGGTTCTGGAAGATCAGGTGGGCCAGCAGCCCGTGGCGGAACTCCTCTCCAACCTTGATGAAGAAACGCCTGTCGGAGAGCGGCGATGGCCGCCCGGTGAAATGCTCGACGTTCTGGAAGGTGCCGTCCCCCGGCCGCGGCGGCCTGGTCAGGCCGCTCTTCAACAGCAGCAGACTGCAGACCCGCAGTCCCTCGCACTCCATCTCGTAGCGGATGCCGGCGGGATCCGGGAAGTGCATGTGCGTGTCGCCCGGGAACCAGCCCAGGGCCTCGATGTCGGCGAACTTGCGCAACGCGAGAGTCACGACCTGACCGGCCGCTTTCTTGATCTCCACCTTCTGTTCGATCGGCTCGTATTCGAAGCCTTTGCGCGCGGCGAAAAGGTAGCGTCCTGGCGGCAGGTCGATCTCCACGCCGTTGTACACGTAAGCGTGCAGCTCGAACGGTCCGTCGCCCAGGAGCAGATCGCCCGGGGTCTTGTGGTTGCGATCGGCGATCGGCTGATGCCCCAGCGGCGCGAAATAGATCCCCGCCCCGTCAGTGACGCGCAGCCGGACGCCGGTCGGCTTGCCGGCCTCATCGTGAATCGCCAGCCGGACGCGCGAATCCGTGGGTCCGATCGCCAGGAGCAGCAGGAGCCCGAGCGTCACGCGCGTGAGCGTACTACAGGCAGCGGACCGGGGTTCATGTCGCTAAAAGTTCAATATGAATCGAGCTCGTCTGGGACGACGTCTTCCACAACTGGTTCCCGTACCGAAGACCGAACGGCAAGTGGATCACCATTCCCCAGGACTTCGACTGGGACTTCGGCGTCGGCAAGGCGGCCATGGCCACCACGGCCAACCCCCAAGATCCGAACGAGACCCTCTACCTCGGGTGGAACAGTCCCGACGTCACCATCAGCAAGCAGTGCGAGCTACCGCCGAACCCGATGCCCACGTTCCGCTGCAACAGCAACGGTTTCTTCGCCCTCAAGGACGCCTTCATCGGCGCCTTCAAGGCGAAGTTCGACGACAAGATCCGCGAGCTGGTGCGCAAGGGGATCCTCTCGGCCGATGGCGTGCTCAAGGTGATCGACGAAGAAGTCCCGAAGTTCAGCCTCGACGACTGGCTGGCCACACCGACCACCAAGACATGCGACGTCCCCGCCCGCCAGCAGCACATGCGCAACTGGGCCATCGCCCGGCACGCCACCGTCGTCGCCCGTTTGAGGCCCTAGCGTCTCAGAGCGGAAGCGGCCCCTTGTTGAGCGACGGGTCTCCGAAGCTCTTCACGTCCGGAAAGCCCATCATGTGGGCGACCGATACCAGGAGGTCGTTGTGGTTGCGGCGGCCGCAATCGATGACACGGCCGTTGCGCAACTGCCCGCCCGCCCCGCCGGCCAGGATGAAGGGCGTGTTGCGGCCAGTATGGAGATCGGAGTTCCCGTTGGCGGGCGCCACGAGCGCGAGTGAGTTGTCCAGCACCGTGCCCGTACCCTCGGGGATGCTTCCCAGTTTCTGCACGAAGTAGGTGAACTCTCCCAGCCAGTAGCGGGAATGCTCGGTGATGAGGCGGATCCGTTCGCTGGTGGGCATGGACGTGCTGGACAGCGACACGTAGTGCGACAGGTTGTGGGCTTCATAGGTCTGGTCGATGAACTGGAAGGGATAGTGGCAGGTGAACTCGCTCATCTGCAGGGTCGCCACCCGGGTGAGACCGCAAGAAAACGCGAAAGCGACGACGTCTGCGTGCCGCCGCTGGATCGCCTGATGCTGCCGCACCGTCGCCGACGTCCAGACGCCGCCCGCGGGGGCAGCGGGAGTGTTCTTACAGCTGCTGCCGCTCTGTCCGTCGGTGCGAAAACCCTCCTCGACCATCTGCAGCGCCGCCAGGTAGGCCTGCATCTGCGGCCGGGCACTGCCAGCGCGCGCCGACAATGACGCCACGTCGGCCCGGACGCCGTCGAGCACGCTCTTGCCCTCCACCATCTGCGCCTGCATCCGGGCGCGATCTGCGACGGGGTCGCCCGTCTGGGGCACGAACTTGGCGACGAGCCGGTTGAAGGCAGCCAGAGGATCGCGCTCGGGCGGCAGCGGCACCGCGGGCGTCCCCGTCGAGTAGGTCAGCACCCACTTGGATCCAGAGCCCAGGAAGTTCGCCACCTGCAGGGAGTGCACGGGCGTCCGGGCGGTCGCAGCGATTCGCTCCGCGATCACCTGATCCATCGACGCCGTCGTCGAGTGCGCGTACTCGTCGGCCCCGGCGTTGCCGGGCTGATTCTTCACGTTCCAGCCCGTCAGGAGCGCGCGCGTCGGGTAGTAGTGGCCCTGGTTGCGGTCGGCGATGAGGGTGAGGTTCTTGAGGATGGTGATCCGGGATCGTATCGGCTCGAGGGTGGAGATGTACGGCGTGAGCTTGAACGTGGTCCCGGTCTCGGCGGGGGCCCAGTCGCCGTGGATGCCGTTGCCGAAGGTCAAGAAGCAGAAGCGCACCGGCGAGACGCCTGCGGCAGCCGCTCGGGCGCTCTGCAACATGGTACCGAGGAGCGGTATCGACGCCAGCCCCTGCACCAGCTCGCGCCGCGTGAACAGCTTCGGGGTCTTCATCAGCGTCCTCCTTCGTTCGGGGTCTGGCGCAGGTGAAAAACATCCGAGCCGACGACGGCGGCCACCAGGGCCTTCATGCTGGTGCCGCTGGTGGTGAACGCCCTGTTCATGGCCTCCACCGCGCACTCGTCCCCGGCCTGCTCGATACGCCCGAACGCCTCCCGGAAGTAGCGGCGCGTGAAACACTGGTAGGGCTCGTCGCGACCGGCGAGCTGCCGGATGAAGTCGACGCCGTCCTTCACGGCCACGCCGGGCTGGTCCGCGGCGAACTTGATCTCGCCGGTGGCGTCGATCGTCCGTCCCGTTCCGTCTTTCGTGCGGTAGGCGCCGAGGGCGTCGTAGTTCTCCAAGGCCAGGCCCTGGGGATCGAAGAACTGATGGCAGACGGCGCACGACGGATCGTTGCGATGGCGTTCCCACTGCTGGCGCGAGGAGAGGTTCGAGGTGGCGCTTTGCATGAAGGCGGGCACGTTCGGCGGCGGCTCGGGGATGGCGAAGCACAGAAGCTGCTCGGCGACGAAGCGCCCGCGGCGGGGGACGCCGGTCTCGGCCGACTCGGAGTGGACCGACCAGACCGAGGGATGAGTGAGGATGCCGAGCCTCTGCGACGGATTCGGCGTGATCCGCTGCATCGTCGAGCCGGACAGCGTCGCGCCGTAGAGCCTGGCTGTCGTCGCGTTCGCGTAGGTGTGCGACGCCGTCAGCAGGCTCTTGAGCGTGCCGTCGCCCTTCCACAGCGTCTCCTCGACCAGCATCCGCGACTCCGTCCCCAGAGCGTCCATGAGTTGCCGGCTGTACATCGGAAACAGCTTCGGATCCTTGGCCGCGTCGGCGAGGTGGTCGAGCCCGAGCCAGCGCTCGAAGTAGCGGGTCAGCACTCCCTTGGCTGAGGTGTTGCTGGCGAGCATGCGGTCGAGCTCGGCGCGCAGGCGTTCCGGACGCAACAGGCTGCCGTCGTCGGCGGCCGCGGCGAGGGTGGCATCAGGCGGACGGTTCCAGACGAGGTACGACAGCTCGCTGGCGAGTTCGTGGGGGGTCAGAGAGAGTGGCCTTCCCGGGGCCTCATCGCCGCCGAGCTCCGTCCGGTAGAGGAAGTTCGGCGAGAGGAGCATCCTCTTGACGACGGCGCGTACGGCGACGGTCCCGCCCGACGAGGCCTTCAGCGTCCGGTACGTGCCGCGGATGCCGTCCACCTCGGCAATCGACAGCGGCCGCCGCCAAGCGGTCCGGCCGAAGCTGCCGATGAAGGTCGTCACGCAGGCCTCGTCGTCGGCGTTCACCGGGGTGCACGGAAGCACCGCCGCCAGGTCGAGCCCGGTCGCCAGCTTGCTCACGGCCTCCCAGTAGTACTGGGCGAGGATCGGCGAGATCGCGCGGTCGTCTGCCAGATCACCGGGGTCGGCCGGAAACGACGACACATCCGGGGAGGTCGCGAGACGAAGCGCGCTCTGCAGCGTGTTGGCGAACTGGTCGTGACCCAGGCGCCAGATCCGGGGCGCCGGCAGCGATGGGCCCTGGCACCTGAGTGGCTCGCCAGGCGTGGCGCTGGGTGTGACGCTGGGGTCAGGCTGGCGCCCGGGAGGGGACTCGACAGCGCCGTCCCCGATCATCCCGGAGCAGGCCGAAAGCAGGAACGCCGCAGCCATGACGCGGACAGGCGCTGAATTCATGTCACGTACACGTCAGGGCGGGCCCGAAACCTTCACGTGAAGGTTTGGCTGCCTTCCCTCCATTTGGGTTGCTTGATCGCAAACCCCGCCGTGGCCATGATGGCCGTTGACGCGTTGCCAAAGTCCGCGCATGAGCTGGATTTCTCCGACGTTTACCGGGAGTGGTTCCGGCACGTCTGCAGGTGGATTCGGGCGCTCGGCGGTTTCGGGGTCGACCACGAGGATCTCGCGCAGGAAGTTTTCCTGGTGGTGCGCAGGAAGCTATCCGCCTTCGACGGGCGCAACATTTCGGGGTGGCTCTACCGCATCACCGAGCTGACCGTTCGCGGGAGCCGGCGGCGGGCATGGGCCAAGCGAATGGTGCTGGGCAGGCGCGAGACCGCCGGCGGCGAGCTGGTCGCCCAGGATCGCGGCCCCGCGGGAGAGCTTCAGCGCAAGGAGGCACGGCGCATTCTCGCGGAGATCTTGTCCTCCATGAGCGACGAGCGGCGCGTGGCCTTCATGCTGTTCGAGATCGAAGGCTACTCGGGCGAGGAGATCGCGAGTATGCAGGGGGTACCGACGGCCACGGTCTGGACCCGCCTGCACTACGCGCGCAAGGAGTTCCTCGCCGGCACGGCGGAACACGACCGCCGCCAGCAAGCGGAAGAGCAAGAACAAGAAAAGGCAGGCAAGGCATGAAACGGCTAAGGGATCTGCCACCCGAGACCGCCAGCCCGCAGGAGCGGCGAGCCGCCGAGATCGTCAGGGAGGTTTCACCACTGGAGCCGACGGCCGCGGCTTTCGACCGCGTGCTGAAGTCGGTGAACGAGACGCCGGCCCCGCCCCTGTGGCCGAAGGCCGTCCTCACCGTCGCCGCGCTGGCTGGAGCGGTGACCGTGTACCAGCTGGCCACGCGCAAGACCCCGCCGACACCTGGTGATGCGCCCGAGCGCGAGATGGTCGAGGAGCGTCCCGCAATCCCACGTCCGTCGATCCCTCGCCTGGTGCCCGCTCCGCCCTCCTCACCCGTCGCCGCGGAACCCGTGCTAGCCCCACCCTGGCGTTCAGGGTTCGAGACCGGTGATCTGTCCGAGTGGCCGACCAACGGGGTCATCGGCCAGCGCTGCCACAAGAACGGGAGTCTCGAAGTGGTGGCCGCGCCGGTGCGTACGGGCGGCCGGGCGCTGAAAATTGCCGTCACGACGGGTCCTGAACGGCGCGACTGCGTGGTCATCCGCCCCACCCTGGGGCGCGAGGGCTACTACGGCGCGTGGCTCTACTTCCCCCGGAAGATCTTCGGCTCGCTACCCTGGTCCTTTCTCCGGTTCCGCACCGTCGTGGACCAGGAGGGAACGCCCAAGGATCGTGCGCTCTTCAGCCTGTCAGTCCGCGAGCGCCCCGACGGCGAGATGACGCTGTCGCTTTACGACGGCGTCGGCGGCAAGCACGTGCGGCCCGACGTGGCCCCGGTGGTTCCCGTCGGGCGCTGGGTCCACTTCGAGGCGTTCCTCCGCGAGGCCACCGACAAGACGGGGCGAGTCGCATTCTGGATGGATGGCGCGAAGCTGTTCGATCTCGACGGCGTGACGACCGTGGTCGGCCACTCGTTGCTGTTCCAGGTGGGGCTGATCGCCGTCGAGTCAAAGACACCCGCGCACGCCGAGCTGTACGTGGACGACGCGGCGGTAGGCGTCACCCGCCCGGAATGAACGTCACGCCGTCGGAAGGAGCGGCGTCTCGCCCGGCATCCAGTTCTTGCCGAACTGTTTGATGTCCTCGAGCCCCATGGCGTGGAGTTGCGATAGCAACATGCGGGTGTGGATCGCATCCTCCGCGTACCAGGCCCCTCGCTTGAAGTAGCCGTTCGCACCGGCGACGACCCACAGGTTCCCTTGTGGATGGGACGCGCCATGTCCGATCGACGTCGCCAGGTTCGACAGGGACGTGTCCAGCATGGTGGTTCCTCCGACGTCGGGGATCGCCTGCAGCGAGCGAAGCAGGTACGCGAACTCGCCCGCGAACCACTTCTGCATCGCCGTGTACCAGGGTTGCGCGATCTTGCCGATCGGAGCGCTGGAATTTCCGGCGTGGCTGATCTCGTGCAGGTTCTGTCCCGCGGCGCCGGCGATGGGAAGGAAATCGCCCGTGGTGGCGCACGCGCCTCCCTCGGCGAAGTACATCAGCGTTCCCACGCGGGTGAGATCGGTGGCCATCGCCAGCACCATGACGTCGATCATGAACCGAGACAGTGTGTTGATGCTCATTCCGGCGTTCGCCACCCGGCCCTTCACCGCTTCGGCCAGCCCGCCGCGATCGCAGACCGCAGCGCCCGAGGCCCCCTGCTGGCCCAGCGTGGAGAGGCGCGCCTCGGCCGCGTCCGCGGCGGCAACGTGCCGCTCGAGAATCTGCAACTCCTCCGCACCCATCCCCAGGACGCGGCGCGCGTCGGTCAGATCGCTGCGGACCATGTCGAGGATCTTCTTGCGTCGCGGGTCGACGACGTTGGCCGGCGACATCGGCATGCCGGGAGTGCTGGACGTGCATCGGAACTTGCTGGCGACTTGATTGTAGAGCTGCAAGGCGTCCCGGACGGGCGGCAGCACTCCGGAGGCGTCGAATGACAGGGTGTTCCGCTCGGACGGCCGCTCCCGCTTGGACACCCACAGGTTGAGCTGGCCGATCGGATCCCGCACGCCGAGCCGTCGCGCCATGACGTAGTCGATCGAGGGGCCTCCTCGGATGCCCTCCCGGTCGATGCCGGTCAGGGCCGTGTTGTTCATCCCGTGGGATGCCTGGCCGCGCTGAACGATCTTCGAGATCACGAGCTGGCTCTTGAACGGAGTCAGCGCCTCCAGGTTTGTTCCCGCCAGATCGAAACCGAGTCCACTGGTCCGTTTCGGAAACGCCTCGGCCGGGGTCAACCCATTGGTCTGGTGCATGAAGATGAAACGGTGGGCATGCCGTGACGTGAGCTGCGCCGCGGCCCGGGTCTGCCGCAGGACGGGCGCAAGAAGCAGCGACGCGGCGCCAAACGTCTTTGCGAGCTCTCTACGTGTCATGTGCTTCATGGTGGATCCCCTCGTCAACGCCGAAGAAAGGTGTCGGACACGATCAGTCCCTTGACCAGTTCGCGCAGGTCGTAGCCGCTGGCCACGAAGCGCCGGTACGCGCCCGCCAGCAGCCGGTTGTCGTCGTCGGTGGCTGCACGGCCGCCGAGGTAGTGGAACAGCCGCTGCACCATGCACCCGTGCACCGACTGGTTGAGCGCCATCGTGCGACCCAGTTCGGCGGCGTGGGCGAATGCCCCCAGCGGGAAGGTGCCCGCGTTCAAGGAACCCGCGGGATCGATCGGTTCGCCATGGTCGGAGGTGCGGTGCCGCCCCAGCGGATCGTAGCTCTCGAGGACGAATGCCACCGGATCGAGCAGGTGATGGCACGAGGCGCACCCCGGCTGGGTGCTGTGTACCCCGAATTGCCCCCGCACGGTCCGGGGCACCGGCCCTCCCTTGAAGGACTCCTCGATGGGCGGGATGCTCTTGGGTTCGACCACCTCCAGGCACAGGAACTTCGCGAGCACCGTGCTGGCACGGTTCATCGGCCGCGTCTCCTCCGTCGAGGCCGAAGCGAGGAAGGCGGGGGCCGTCAGCGGACCGCTGCGCACAGCCGACAGGACACCGTCGCGTGGATCACCCGCGTACAGCTTCGCGGCCGCGCCAGCCGACGGCACGCGCGCGTCGGTCATCATGCTCACGAAGTTCGCCTCACTGGCGAACGCATCCGTGACGACCCGGCGGCCGTCGGCGAGCAAGTCACGCCTCATCGTTTGATCGAACTCCGGGAACACCTGAGCCGCCTTTTCCTGAGTGAGAAGATCGCGGTAGTGCAGGGACTGCGCCTGGAAGTCCTGGAACACCTCGACGTACGCGGGAGATGCGACCAGACGGTTGACCTCGGCGGCCGCCACCTCTCGGTCGGCCAGCCGCCCTGACCGCGCCAGCTCCAGCAGCGTGGCGTCCGGCGGGCCGTTGGTCAGGAGGAACGCCAGTTGCTCGGCAATCATCCAGGCGTCGAAGGGAGTGGCCTGCACGCGGTACAAGAACCGCGGCGACTGGAACAGGTACTCGACGACCGCCGACACCGCGCGCGCTGCCCCCTCGGCGAGCTGATCATCGAACAACTGCCCGAGCCGTTGGTCCTGCTCGGGCGGGAGCGGCCGCCTGAACGCGCGCTCGCTCAGCTTCAGCGCGTAAGCCCGCAGGCACGGGCGGTCGGTTGTCGCGCACAACGAGAGCTTCGCCAGGTTGCGCTCGACGTGAATGGCCAGCGCCTGCGCCGCCGCCTCGAACTTCACCAGACGCTGCTCCTCGACGGCCAACAGGCGCGCATCGTTGTCGAAGGCCGTCTCGTCGCCCTCGTCGGGCAACAGAGCGCCCACGCCGGCCTCTTCGTTGAACAGCGCCCGGATGCTCTTCAGGTACTGCAACCGGGACAACCGGCGCAGGCGCGGCACGGTCCCGACAGACGGCGATACCGGAAACAGCGCGCGGGCGTCCATGTCCACCGTCGCCTGGCGCTGGGCGATGAGGGCACGCAGCCCCGCCGGAACCGAATCGGGCACCGAGGGCGCGGCGATGTCGGTCTCAGGAGACCTATCGGCGATCTCCCCCATGCACCCGCAGATGACGCAAAACAAGACGAGAGGACGCATCGAAGGACCAATGTCCGTGTCGTCCGAGAACCTTCACGGGGGACCGTGAAGGGCCTCCAGCATGAAGGTTCTGGACGGCCATGGACATTGACCGACATGGTGATCGACCGATTCGTTTGCACGTTGTCCGTCGTCTGCTTCCTGGCAGCCGCCGATGCCGCGGGGAAGCCGTATCAGGCGTCCGCCACACCCGTTGCGCCCAAGCAGGTGCTGCTGGTTGCCGATCCGCTAACCACAGCCAGGCCCGTGAAAGGCGAGGCCGACAAGCGGGCCAAGGGCGGCACGTTCTCGGCCAAAGGCTGGCGCGCCACCAGCAACGGCGATCAGCTGGTGATCGAACTGGCCGAGGCGCACGGCTTCGAGGGGTCGGTCGAGATCGACCTCGAGGTGAGCGATGCAGAGTGGCTGAAGGCGACCACCTGTTGCGGCCAGGACAAGATCGCCTTTTTGAGCATGTTCTCGAACCCGAAAGGCTGCCCGCACGCCGAGCACGGCGCCACCAACCTGGACGCCCTGTGGATGATCCGCACGGGCGGCAAGCCCGACAAGACCCCGTTCTTCAACAACGGCTTCAAGATGTACTGGTCGGCGCGCGGCGGCTCGGGGGCGGAGCCCGGCCACTACAACGAGAAGCTTCCGGCCGTCTTCGACAAGTGGTCGTGGAGGCCCGGCAGGAACACGATCCGCGTCACCTGGAGCAACACCACCTACCGGGTCGCCACGTTCGTGAACGACGAGAAGGTGTTCGAGAGCCCGCTGTGGGAGTTCCAGGTCAAGCCGCTGCGTTTCATCTACATTGGAAGGTCTGGGGAGTTCGACACGCTGGTGGGCCCGGTCTTCTCCAACCTTCGGGTGTCCGGCCCCGAGAAGACCACGGCGCCCGGCGTTCCCGTGCCCGACCTCATCGTGACCTCACCGGCCAACGGCGCCGTGATGGAGGCGCCAGCCACGGTGGCCATCGTGGCCACTCCGCTCGACGAGCGCCGCCGGATCAAGAAGGTCGAGTTCTACGCGGGGAACACCAAGGTGGGAGAGGACAGGTCGCACCCCTTCTCGCTGAACTGGGGCCCGGTGGCGAAGGGCTTCTACACAATCACCGCGCGCGCCATCGACGCGAACGGCAGCAATATGTCCGCCGAGACCAAGTACGTCACGGTCAACGATCCCCCGTAGCGGACCGCTCGCCACGGCCTGAAGACGTCCCAACGATCAGCCCCCATGGGGGATAGTCGGGGGATGAACCGACGAGACCTGCTGTCCCTTCCCGCAGTCGGCGTGGCAGCCATGGCGGCGCAGCCCAAGGCCACGACGACACCCACACTGATGAAAGTGGGCTGCCAGAGCGGCCCCAGTGACGACCGGCGGCTGCAGTTCTTCAAACGTCATGGCGTGGACAATATTTGCGGCCAGGTCGACGCCCCCGAGGGCCGCGGCTACTGGACCGTCGACGACCTGAGCCGGCTGCGGGACAGGTGCGGCAGACACGGGGTGAAGCTGGAGATGGTGTGGGAGCCGTTCCTGCGCTCGCAAAGTGTCGACAAGACGTCGCGGCCGGCGATCATGCTGGGCAAGAGCCCGGATCGCGACAAGGACATCGAGACGTTCCAGAACTACGTCCGTGACTGCGCGAAGGTCGGGATCCCGGCGATCAAGTACAACCTGACCATCCTGGGCAAGCCGCGCACCGGCAGTTCGCCCGGGCGGGGCGGAAGCCGGTACAGCACGTTCCGGCTGAAGGACGCCGGCGACAAGGCCAAGGCGCTGACCAAGGCGGGACGGGTCACGGCGGACATATACTGGGAACGGATCACCTATTTTCTGGAACGGGTCGTCCCCGTGGCCGAGGAATACAAGATCCGCCTTGCGTGCCACCCGCAGGATCCGCACGTGCCTTTCGGCTACGCGGGCGTGGACGCGGTGCTGGGCACCGTCGACGGGCTGAAGAAGTTCGTCGCCATCAAGGAGAGCCCGTACCACGGCCTGAACTTCTGTCAGGGGACCGTGTGCGAGATGCTGGACGACCCCGGCAAGGAGATCTTCGACGTCATCCACTACTTCGGGTCGCGCAAGAAGATCTTCAACGTTCACTTCCGCAACATCCGCGGCGGGCGCAACGACTTTCAGGAGACGTTCCCGGACGAGGGAGACATCGACATGTGGAAGGCGCTGCAGGTGTACCGCGAGGTCGGCTACCCGTACCTGCTGATGCCGGATCACGTCCCCGAACACCCGGACGACGATCGGGAGGAGCAGGCGTTCGCGTTCTGCTACGGGTACATCCGCGCGCTGCTGCAGGCTGCGGGCTGACTACCCAGGGCGCGGGCCCGTTCAGCGGGTGAGCTGCACGCCGGTGGCGACTATGCGCACCTCCGGCGCCGTGCCATCGGCGCGCTTGCCGGCGAAGACCGCCCCCTCTTCTTCATAGTGGCGGACCGCGGTGGCGCTGAGGGTATCGACCTCGACGGTCCCCTGGGCGCGCGCGCGCGCACCCGCCGAATCGGTCGGCACGAAGAAGCCGTAGTCCTTGAAGGTGATCCGGCAGCCCGGCGTCCCTTCCTTGGTACCGTCGGCGACCTCCATCCAGCATCCCTTGCGCGTGCACGCTTTTCGCACCACGCCTTCGAGCGTCACGGTTCGTCCCTTCCAATCGGCGGCGCCGTCGAGCAGCGCGGGCAGGGGCGTCACCTGGGCCGGCACCAGGGGTTGGCCGTAGGTCCGTGCGACGGGCGGCGAAGGCGAGGCGCCGGGGTTCGAAGCCGCCGCGGGCAGGGGAGCGGCGCGTCTCGAGGTGTTGCAGCTCGTGAGCACAGCGGTCAACGCGAGGGCGCCCAGAGCGGTGGGAACGAACGGTCCGACGGCGATTGTGCGGCGCCACATTGCCGGCAGTATAGTGGCTGCTGCTCGCTGCGCGCAGCACCGACCTTGATACGGCCAGGTGGCCGGAACCTTCGCGGAATCTTTCACAGGCGGACCAGGCCGCGCTTGAGGCCGGTGATCACGGCCGAGGTGCGGTCATTGACGCCGAGCTTCTTGAAGAGGCTGACCATGTGGGCGCGGACGGTGCCGTCACTGATGTGCAGCTCGGCGGCGATGGTCTTGTTGGCTTTGCCCTGGGTGATGAGGCGCAGGACGTCCAGCTCGCGCTCGGTCAGCTCGGGGGCGGCCACGCGGGCGGCTAGACGCTCGGCCACCTCCTCGGGGATCTGGCTGCGGCCAACGGCGGCGGCGCGGACCATGCCGAGGATCTGGTCGCGCGGCATGTCCTTGAGCGCGTAGGCCTTGGCGCCGGCGGCAATCGCCTGGTGGATGTAGTCGTCGCCGTCGAAGGTCGTCAGGACCACGAACTGGCTGCGCGGAAAGCGCTCGCGCAGCTGGCGGATCACCTCGACGCCGCTCATGTCGGGCAGCCGCAGGTCGACCAGCGTGACGTCCGGACGATGCTGCGCGAACAGCTGCATCGCCTCGGCGCCGGTGCCCGCCTCCGCCACCACCGTCAGGTCGGGCTCGTCCGAGATCATGAACGCCAGGCCCTGGCGCACGACAGGATGGTCGTCGACCAGCATCACGCGGATGGCGCTCATGCCGCCCTGTCTCCACGGGCCGGCACGACCACCGAGACGCGTGTGCCCTGCCCCGGCCGGCTGTCGACGGTGAGCGTGGCGCCGATCTCGCTCGCACGCTCGCGCATGCCGGCCAGTCCAAAATGACCGGGCGGCGCGTCGGCCGTGAATCCGACCCCGTCGTCGCGCACCGCCACCGAGACCTTGTCGGGTTCGAAGAGCACCTCGATGGTGATGCGCGAAGGACGCGCGTGCCGGAGCGCGTTCGTGATCGCCTCCTGGGCGATCCGGAGCAGCACCGCCTGCCCGGCAGCCGGCAGCGGTCGCAGGGTTCCCTGGACCTCGACCGCGATCGGCACCTCGACCCCCTGGCGTCGGGCCAGGTCGGTCAGCGCCGCAGGCAGATCCACCTTCTCGAGCGCCCTCAGCCGCAGGTCCCACACCGCGCGCCGCGCCTCCGCCAGACCCGATCGCGCCAGCTCCTTGGCCTTGTCGATGACCGTGAGCGCCTGGCCGCCGGACGCGCCCAGCCGGCTGGAGGCGGTCTCGAGCATGATCACGATCCCGGTGAACGCCTGCGCCAGCGTGTCGTGGAGATCGCGCGCGATCCGTAGCCGCTCCTCGGCGCGCACGGCGTGGTCGAGTTCGGCCCGTTTGAGCCGCCAGCGGTGCGCGCCCCACGCCACCCCGAACAACGGCAGAACAATCGATACTACGATTCCCGCACGGAAGATCCCGGTCTGGGTGAAACGCGGCGCGAGATCGAGCGACACGGCGGCACCTGCTCCCTCCCAGACCCCGTCGTCGTTGGCTGCGTTCACCTGGAAACGATACGCCCCGGGCGGCACCTGCGTGTAGTAGGCGCTGCGCCGCGGACCGGCCTCGACCCAGCCCTGGTCGAACGGATGGAGCCGGTAGCGGAAACGGGCCTTCTCCGCGGCGGACAGCGTCGTGGTCGTGTACTCGATCTCCAGATCGCCACGCCCGGGTGGGATGGACACCTGCCGGGTGGCCAGCGGGAACGGCCGGCCATCGACGGCGATCCTCTCGACGACGACGGTAGGCGCCGTGGTTTTCCTGGTGAGCCGAGCCGGATCCACGACGGCGAGTCCCTGCGCCGCCGCCAGCCAGAGGCGCCCATCGCGAGCCCGCATCAGGCGCTGACCATGGCCCTCGGCGCAGAAGGGCGCGCGCAGACCGTCGCTGGCGCCGAACGGGACCGGCGCCGTCTCGAAGCGCCGCTCGTGCGGGGACGGCCGCTTGACCCGGAACAGCCCGCGTGGCGAGCAAGCCCACAGGTATCCGGCGCCGTCGGCCACGACGCCGAGGACCGGTTCGTTCCAGAGGCCCTCGTTCTTCGCGAACGAGGTGAAGCGTCCGTCGCGCCAGCGCGCCAGCCCCCGACCGGTCCCGAGCCACAACTCTTGCGCGTCACCGTGGAGCGCCAGGACGGCGTTGTCGAGCAGACCGTCGGTCTGCGTGAAGAGCCGCCAGGCCGGTCCTTCGCGCCGGAAGACGCCCGCACGCGTGCCGACCCACAGCGCGCCGTCGCCGGTTTCGGCCATGGCGAAGACGGCGCCGATCGGCTGTTTGATGCCCAGGTTCGCCCTCACCAGGCGGTCACGCTCGGGCTCGTAGCGGGACAGCACCGAAGTCCCGACCCAGATCGTGCCCTGCCGATCTTCGTACAACGTGCGGACGTCGCCCCCTCCTCCCTTGACGGCGAGGCTGCGGCCAGCTTCGAACCTGAGCACGTGGTCGCTCTCCGGGCCATTTCCACCGATCCAGAGGCGACCCGTGCGGTCCTGCCACAGGGCGGTCAAGAGGTCGGGCAGGCGCGCGTCGGGGCCGATGGTCTCGACCACCCTGTCCTGCTCGAGACGCGCGATCACGCCCTGCCGCGTGGCCGCCCAGAGCTTGCCGTCGTTCGCCTCGTGGACGGCGGTCGTCGCCCCGGCGGGCATTCCGACCGAC
>JANPFD010000115.1:0-46924 GCA_031423255.1 Myxococcales bacterium
CAACGCCGGCGTGCTGTTCGTTCAGCTCGGCGACCTCGAGGCCGCCGAGCGCGCCCTTGCCCGCGTGCGCGTCCAGCAGGCGTCACCGTTGCTGGAGGGATGCGTCGCTGCTCTGGAGGGGGACATCACGCGCCGGCGCGGGGATCCGGGTCGAGCCGCCCCTCTGTACGCACGCGCTTCCTTGGCATTCCGCCGTGCAGGGATGCACCCTCTGGCCGTCGCCGCCGATCTGGCATGCGCCGAGATCGGCGATGGCGCCGCGGTCGAGCCGTCCGACGACGCCTCGACGCTCACCTGCGCCCGCCTGGCGCTCGGGGCTCCGGCCGGCGCCGGTGATACGAAGCTGGCCGAACGCCTGCAGCAGCTGGCGACGAGGACAGCCCTGGCAGGCCGGCGGGTGATCGCCTGGCGAGCGGCCTCGCTGGCGCGACGCCTGTTCGCGCGGCTCGCGGACACGCGGGCAGAAGGCGCCCTGGCCGACGCCCGCCGTCTATTCGAGGAGGTCAAGATGCTCACCCCCGTCCACCACCGTCCTGGTCTCGACGCCGATCCCGACGCCCCGACACCGATCGGATCCGCGGAGACGCCGTCCACGAGCGCCACCGGCCGCCTGCGCCGCTTCCTGCGCATCAACAAGCGCCTCAACAGCGAGCTGCGGCTGTCGCGTGTGCTCGAGACGATCATAGACACGGTCATCGAACTCACCGACGCCGAGCGTGGGTTCCTTCTGTTGAAGGACGCCGCCGGCGAGCTTCAGGTGCGCGTGGCGCGCAACATCGACCAGACCACCCTGGACGGCCCGGCGCTGGCGGTGTCGCGCTCGATCGCCAAGCAGGCCGCCGATCGGGGTGAGCCCGTGATCACCGTCGACGCCGCGGGGGACGATCGGTTTCGTGAGGCCCTGTCGGTAAGCGACCTGAGATTGCGATCGGTGCTGGCGGTGCCGCTGGCGGTCAAGGGCGCCGTCGTGGGCACCATCTACGTCGACCACCGCCTGCGCCGCGGCGCTTTCGGCGAGGAGGACGTGGCGCTGATCCTGGACTTCGCCGAGCAGGGGGCGATCGCCATCGAGACCGCGCGCCTGGTCGCCGAGTTGCGCCGCCGCGAGCGGCAGATCGAGATGCTGAACCGCCGGCTCGAACGAGACCTGCGCGCACGCGGCGACGAGCTGGTCGAGGTCCGCCAGGAGTTGAAGGAGACGCGTGATGCGGCAGCCCTGCGCCACGACTACAAGCAGATCGTGGGGCGCAGCCCGCGAATGATGGAGCTCTTGCGCCAGCTGGACCGCGTGACCGACACGGCGCTCCCGGTGGTGATCCAGGGCGAGAGCGGCACCGGCAAGGAGCTGGTCGCTCGCGCCATCCACTTCAACGGCGCTCGCCGACTTCGCCCCTTCGTCACCGAAAACTGCGCCGCCATCCCCGAGACGCTGCTCGAATCGACGCTGTTCGGTTACGCCAAGGGCGCTTTCACGGGCGCGGACAGGGACACCCGCGGCCTGTTTGCCGTCGCCGACGGCGGCACGCTGTTCCTGGACGAGGTGGCCGAGATGTCGCCCGGGATGCAGGGCAAGCTGCTGCGCGTCCTCCAGGACGGCGAGTTCCGCCGCGTCGGCGGCGAGAAGGCCCAGCATGCCGACGTGCGAGTCGTGGTCGCCACCAACAAGGACCTGGGGCGCCTGGTGGAGCAGGGGAAGTTCCGCCAGGATCTGTTCTACCGTCTCAACGTGGTCCGCCTGACGCTGCCGCCCCTGCGTGAACGCCGTGAGGACGTCCCGCTGCTTGTCGCGCACTTCCTGGAGCGGTCGGGCAAGCGCATCATGCCGCCTGCGCTCGCCCGGCTGGCGGCCTACCGGTGGCCCGGCAACGTCCGCGAGCTGGAGAACGAGGTCACCCGCGCGGCCGCGCTGTCGGGCGCGCAGATCGAAATCGCCGATCTGTCGCCCCACGTTGCGACCGGCGATCCAGCGGCCGTGGAGGACGCCGGCCCGGACAGCCTGTTGCTCAAGCCGCGCGTGGAACGTCTGGAGCGAACCCTGATCCACGAGGCGCTGGCTCGCCACGAGGGGAACCAGACGCGCGCCGCCGTGGCGCTGGGGTTGTCACGCTTCGGCTTGCAGAAAAAACTACAACGCTATCGGATGGGAGGGACGCGATGAATCTTCGAAGGCTGGTGCTCGTCCTGCCGACCCTCGTCGCCTGCAACACGCCCTTCATCCCGATCCCGCCGCCGGCCGACCCGACGTTCACCCCCGTGGTGACCAGCGATGCCATGGGCGGGATGAAGACCCTGTGGGAGGCGCGCGGCGAGCCTTCCGCCGCCATGGCCGGCGCGCGGCTGTTCCTGTTCGACCGCGAGCTCGGCGCCGGTGTCATCGTGGTCGCAGCGGCCGACGGCTCGTACGTGGCTCCGCCCATCGAGGCGAAGCTCGGAGACAGGATCGATCTGTACTACGAGAAACCGAGCGGCGAGAAGAGCCCGCGCGTCTGCCGCGTGCTGGAGCAGGGCCTTTCGCGCAGGCCCTGCGACTAGACTATAGGCTAGGGGGGCGCCTAGTTTTCTACGCGCCCGAGCGGACGCGACGACGGCGCGGTCGGCGTCGCGGCACCGCTGGAAAGGGACGGCGGTTGGGTCAGCGCCGCCGGCATCCGCTTCACCTCTTCGCGAGCCAGGCGCCACGCCGCCTGGATGATCCAGGAGATCGAGCGATCCTGACGGAGCGCTTCCTTCTGGGTTTCGGCCAGCATCGCTGCGTTGAAATACAGGGTGACTTTCCGTTTCTGAGACACGATCCCCTCCCAATTCAGATGACGCGCGTCCCCTAGGGACCCACCGTGGCTTTGCTCGGCAAGAAGAACGTCACGTTCAAGCTGACGATGTAGTTCGAATCCCACTCGAGATCCAGGCTGTTCGCCACGGCGTCGCCGTTTTCATCGCGTCCGGCGGGGTTGTTGCGGACCAGGATGTCACGGAGCTCGATGTTGAGTGCTGCGTAGTCATTGAAGAAGGTGTGGATGCCGATGCCGAAGGTGGCACCGACCTTCATGCCGGCCACCGCGCACGACGGCTGGTCCTCGGCGTCGCAGGCGACGTCGGACTTGAAGTTGATGAAGCCGGGCCCCCCGAACGCGTACATGTCGTAATTCGCGAACACCTTGCTGAACAGCGACAGCTTGCCTGCGAACGGCGTGACCTCGACCTGGGCGCCGATGATCTGTCCAATCTTGTTCATCCCGTCGAGCGCCTGGCCCTCGGTCGGGGTGCGGTCCTTCGTGGTCGCCTCCAGCGTGCCGAGCAGCTTGTTGTTGAACGACGTCTTGTAGTTTGGCGTCAGGTTGTGCCCGAAGGTGCCCGACACCGCGAGCCAGTCGGTGAGGTGGAACCCGAGGCGCCCCTGCACGAGCACAGCGTTGTAGAAGTCCTGCCCGAGGGTCGTGCCGAACCCGGCTCCAAGCTCGAATCGCTTGTCACGCAACTCGACCTGGCGACGGATTGCCGGCGCATCAGCCAGCGGGCTCTTGCGGGCGTAGTCCTCCGCTTGCGCGGCGACGGGCGCCAGCAGGGACAGGAACGCGAGGCTCTTGATGGGAAGGCGCATCCTTGTCTCCTAGCGCGGGGACTTGTACTGGAAAGACGTCGGCAGGAAGAACCCGACTGACGCCGTGAACATGACGTGGTTGACCAGTTCGCTCTGGGCGTGGTCCTTGGCGGCCGCGCCGGTCTCGCCGGGCGCACGGTTCGTCGGCTCGAACTTGTCATTGAAAACGTAGTCGCGGAAGGCGAGGCTGACCGTCAGCCACTGGTTGATGAAGAAGCGCGTCCCGATGCCGAAGTCGGGCGCGATGTTCATGCTCGAGAACTTCTCGTCCCCGACGCTGCGGGGGATGATCTCGGACCAGATGAGGCCCACGCCGCCGGTGACGAAGATGTCCCAGTGCCAGATGAAGCGGTTGAACAGGCTGAACTTGCCGTAGCCGGGGACGTACCCGAAGTTCAGCGCGCCGGCGTACTTGTAACGGTTCAGCGTCGGCACCCGGTTGTACTGCAGGCCGACGAGGCCCTCGCGATCAGAACGCTCCTTGATGAAGTACTGGCCCTGGAGGCCCACCGAGAAGACGTCGGTGAGGAAGTAGTTGATGTCCGCGCCGAACGCGTAATGGCGGATCAGGAGGTCGTTGACGGTGATGCCGGTGAAGGGCGCCAGTTCGAGGCGTCCGCTTTTTAGGAAGGCCTTGCGCGGGACGACCACGATGTCTTCCCAGGTCTTCTTCGCGCTGGCGGCTTCAGGGGTGGCCCCGGCAGAAGGACCAGGCTCGAGACCGGCCGACGCACTGCCCGGCAGAGGCTCTTTCTTGGCCTGAGCCTGCGCCGACGCCGTCCACCCCGATACTCCCGACAACACGACCAGGGCGAAAAACGTCTTGAGTTTCAAGAGGTTGACAATGGACGTCAAGGTGGCTGCGACTGTAACACGCCTAAATTCTTCAAATCAATATTAAATCCTGCTGCGTCAGGACGGTTCGAGCAGAGCGGCGACGAACTCGTCCGGGTCGAATTCGCGGAGATCCTCGACGCGTTCGCCCACGCCCACATAACGCACCGGGATGCGCAGCTGATCGGCGATGCCGAGGATGACGCCGCCCTTCGCGGTGCCGTCCAGCTTGGTGAGCACGATGCCGCTCGTCTGCATGGCCTGGGTGAACATCTGCGCCTGCGCGATCGCGTTCTGCCCGCTGGTCGAATCGATCACCAGCCAGGTCTCGTGAGGTGCGCCCTCCTGGGCCTTGCCGATGACCCGCCGCACCTTCTCCAGTTCCTCCATCAGGTTGGTCTTGGTGTGCAGGCGACCTGCGGTGTCGGCGATGACGACGTCGATGTTCTCGGCCTTCGCGCGCTTGATGGCGTCGAAGATCACCGACGAGGGATCGCCGCCCTCCTTGCCGCGGACGACGGCTGCGCCGGCTCGGGTGCCCCATATTTCGAGCTGCTCGGTGGCGGCGGCGCGGAAGGTGTCGCCGGCGGCCAGGAGCACGCTCTTGCCTTGCTCCTTCAATTTCGCCGCGAGCTTGCCGATCGTCGTCGTCTTGCCGCTGCCATTGACGCCGATGATCAGCAACACGAACGGCTTGGCGGCGCCGAAGTCGACGGCCTTGGCGTCGATGGTCAGCAGCTCGGTGGCGCGGCGGCGCAGGAATGCCCAGATCGCATCCGGCTCTTTCAGTTCCTGCTTGCCGAGGCCGGCGCGGATCTCCTCCAGCAGCTTCCCGCTGGTTCGTACACCGATGTCCGCGGTCAGGAGCACCTTTTCGATCTCGTCGACCAGCGACTGATCGATCTCCTTGCGTCCGGAGACCAGCTCGCCGAGGCGCGACACCCAGCCCGAGCGCGTGCGGGCCAGGCCGGGGGCAAGCGCAGCACCGTCTTTCTTCTTCGGCGGCTTGTCGGGGAAGGGGAGGACGCGGGCCGGGGGGCGATCCTCGACCGGCGGAAACGCTGCCGGCTCGTCGGCGGCCTCCTCGACCGGTTCCTCCGCGGGTTCCTCGGGCGCCTCGATCTGCCGGCGGCGAGCGGCTCGCGCACGGCGCACCGCGAAGAAGGCGGCGGCACTGGCGCTGGCCACCCCGCCCAGCGTCACGAGGGCGGCGATGGCGTCCGGGGAGAGCCCTCCTCCTTCCATGGCGGCGGACCATAACATCCGACAACCACCGACGGAAATCCTGCTTTACACTGTGCTCGGCGGGTGGTACCTAGAAGCAGCTGTAACGTCACGTAATGTCACTACACGAAATCGAGGCGAGCGGTCGAAGACGATGAGAATCAAGCGCCTGGAGATCTCGGGTTTCAAGTCCTTCGTCGATCGCACCGTGCTGACTTTCCCGGATCCGATCACCGCGGTGGTCGGACCGAACGGGTGCGGCAAATCGAACATCGTCGATTCGATCCGCTGGGTGATGGGCGAGCAGTCCGCCAAGCACCTGCGCGGACGCGGGATGGAGGACGTGATTTTCGCTGGCTCCGAGTCGCGCGGACCGGCCGGCTTCGCCGAGGTGTCGCTGACCTTCGACGGCAGCGCCATGCCCGGTGACGCCTCCGCGGGTGGCGTGAACTGGGGTGTGGCTGGCCCGGACGAGGTGGTGGTGACGAGGCGCCTCTACCGCGGCGGCGAGAGCGAGTACCTGCTGGGCGGCGTTCAGTGCCGGCTGCGCGACATCGTCGACTTCTTCCTGGGCACCGGCGTCGGCACCAAGGCCTACGCCATCATCGAGCAGGGTCGCATCGGTTTCATCGTCTCGTCGCGGCCCGAGGATCGCCGGGCGCTGATCGACGAGGCCGCGGGCATCACCAAGTACAAGGCGAAGAAGAAGATCGCCGAGCGGCGGATGGAGTCCACCCGGCAGCACCTGCTGCGCGTCTCGGACATCATCGGCGAGATCGACACCCGGCTGCGCTCGTTGCGCCTGCAGGCCGCGAAGGCGGAGCGCTACAAGAAGTACAAGGCCGAGCTGAAGGACCTCGAGCTGTGGCAGGCGTCGCAGCGATATCTCGAGCTGTTCGCCGAGGAGAAGGCCGCCCAGAACGAGCGTGGCGAGATCGACGAGCAACATGGGCGTGAGGCCACGGCTCTGGAGACGGAGGAGGCGGCGGCCGAGGTCGAACGCCTGGCGCTGGCCGAGGAGATGGGCGATCTGGCGGCGGCGAAGGACGAGCTGTTCGCGCTGTCGAACAAGGCGCAGCTGGGTGTGCAGCGGGCGCAGCATTACGAGGACGAGGCGACGGCTCTGGCGAACCGGGTGGCGCAGGGGCGGCGCGAGATCGAGGAGCTCGACGGACGCACCGCACAGAACACGCGGCATGCGGGTGAGCTGGAGACCCAGCTCCTCGAGCTGGAGGCCGAGGCCGCCAGCAAGCAGCGGGCCTGCGAGGAGCTGGAGGCCGTCCAGTTCGAGCGGCGGAACGCGCTCGGCGAGGCGAGGCGGACCCTGGAGGAGTCGTCGTCGTCCGCGGCCAGTGCGCGCACACGCATGGCCCGCCTGGAATCGGAGATCGAGGCGGCGCAGACGCGCAGCGACGATCTTTCCCGGCGGAGCATGGGCCTGGAGGTCGAGGAGGCGACCCTGGCGGCGGAGGTGGAACGTTCGGGCGGCGCCACCACGTCCATGGTCGAGCTGCTGAGTCTTCTCAAGGGGCGCACCGACGAACTGGCCGCCGGTCGGGCATTGGCCGAGGCCCGGCAGGTCGAGTTGCGCGGGCATGTCAGCCGCGGCGAGCTCGAACTGGAGACCCTGCGGGAGGAGGCTCACCGGCGCCGGTCGCGGCTGCAGTCCTTGGAGGAGATCCAGACCCGCTACGAGAGCTTTCAGCGCGGAGTGCGCGCGATCATGCAGCGCGAGCGCGGAGGCGCGGGTGTGCAGGCGCTGGTGGCCGACATCGTGCAGCCGCCGCCCGAGCTGGAGACCGCCGTCGAGGCGGTGCTGGGCGAGCGCCTGGGCAACATCATCGTCGACTCGCACGAGGTCGGTCTCGAGGCGATCGAGTTCTTGAAGTCGCGCAGCGAGGGACGCTCGAGCTTCATCCCGATCGCTCTGCGGGGGCCAGGATTCGGGCCAGGATTCGGGCAAGGAGAGGTGGTGTACGACGCCACCGGTGGCGCGAGCACGCAGCCTGGGCCTTTGCTCCCCGTCTGGCCCACGGGCGACGGCGTGCGCGGGCCGATGCTGGAGCTGATCGGCTACGACCGGAAGTACGACGGAGTCGCTTCCTACCTTCTGGGCGACGTGCTCGTCGTGGAGAATCTGCGCCGCGCGCTCGAGCTGTGGCGGCAGAACAGCACCAGCAAGACCATCGTCACCCTGGACGGCGAGGTGATCGATTCCCATGGCGTGGTCACCGGCGGCTCGCGCGAGTCCGCTGTGGCAGGCGTGCTGAGTCAGAAGCGCGAGATCCGCGAGCTGGAAGAGGTCGTCGCCCGCCTGGACGTCGACTACAAGGCGGCGTTGGCGGCTCACGTGGCCAACAAGCAGTCGCTGGCGGACGTCAGCGCCGAGCTGGAGGCGCTGATGACGGCGATCCGGGACGGCGAGTTCCAGCGCGTGTCCCAGGAAAAGGATCTGGACAGCCTGTTGCGCGAGCGAAAGCAGCACGAGGCGCGGCAGACCCAGGTCGCCGCGGCGCTGCAGGACGTGCGGTCGGCAGGGGCGCAGAACGACGAGCGGCTGGCTCAGGCGCGGCCCCAGCTCGACGAGGCCCGACGAACGGCCGAGGACGGCGAAGCACGGGCGGCGGCACTGCGCGTCGAGGTGCAGGCGCTGTCCGAGCGCCTCGACGCCATCGTGGCCGAGCTGACCACGCTGAAGGTGACCTTCTCGCAGGCCGACGACCGCCGGCGTGTCGCCCGCGACACCCGCGATCGGCTGCGCCGCGAGACCGGCGAGCAGGAGGAGCGGCGCGGGCGTCTCGTCCAGTCGGTCACCGATGATCTCGCGCGCTCCCAGACGCTGCGTTCCGACTCGGTGAAGCTGCGTGAGGAGGCGGCGCTGTGGCAGTCCGAGGCCGAGGCGCGCGCCAAGGACCACGCCGAGCGGCAGGCGGCGGTCGAGGAGCGGAACGCGACGCTGTCGCGGCGCGAGGCGGATCTGCGGACGGCGCGCGCGAGCGTGGCCAAGCTGGCGCAGGAGCTGTCCGGGCTGCAGCTCCGCTGTCAGGAGGTGCGACTGCGTCGCTCGTCGCTGCAGGAACAGATCCAGGATCGATACAGCGACATCAAACTCGCCGAAGCATTGACCGACTACCACCTGCGCCCGCCCGTGGGGGATGAACAAGATGCGCGCATGAAGGACCTGCGCGGCCTCATCGAGCGCATGGGAGAGATCAATCTGACGGCGATCGAGGAGTCGGAGGAGCTGCAGAAGCGTTTCGATTTCCTGACGAGCCAGAAGGCGGATCTCGAGTCGGCTCTTTGCCAGCTCGACGCAGCGATCGAGAAGATCAACCGTGCGTCGCGCAAGCGGTTCCGCGAGGTGTTCGACGCCGTCAACGCGAAGTTCCAGGATGTCTTTCCGCGCATGTTCGGCGGCGGCATGGCCCGGCTGCAACTGACCGACGACGGCGACCTCTTGGAGACCGGCGTCGAGATCGTCGCCAACCCGCCGGGGAAGAAGATGATGCAGAACCTCGAACTGCTTTCGGGCGGCGAGAAGGCCCTGACGGCGGTGTCGCTGCTGTTCGCTATTTTTCTCATCAAGCCGTCGCCGTTCTGCGTGCTGGACGAGGTTGACGCGCCGCTGGACGAGGCGAACGTCGGCCGGTTCAATCAGGCGGTGCGCGAGATGACCGACCGCTCGCAGTTCATCCTCATCACCCACAACCAGCGCACCATGGAGATCGCGGACCGCCTTTGCGGGATCACCATGCAGGAGCCAGGGGTTTCCAAGATGGTCGAGGTCAACCTTCGCAATGCGCGCCGCGCGGCATGAATCGCGGCGCGCGCACGCGGGTGAAGTTGACGGTAGGGTAGCGTCCCACTAGACTCTTTCGTTCGCGACGATGGCTACATTCATCACCGAGGAATGCATCAACTGTGGGGCCTGTGAGCCCGAGTGCCCGAACGAGGCGATCAGCGAGGGCGATGACATCTACATCATCGATCCGAAGCTGTGCACCGAATGCGTCGGGTTCCACGACCACGAGGCCTGCCAGGCGGTATGTCCCGTGGAGTGCTGTCTGCCCGATCCCAAGAACGTCGAGACCGAGGAAGTCTTGTTGACGCGCGCCAAGACGCTTCACCCGGACAAGACCCTCCCGGAGCTGACGACGCTACCGGTGAATCTGTCACGGTTCCGCAAAGCCGGCTGAACGCCGTGCTCACGGACGCCCCTGAGGCGCCGCGGGCTGCAGATTGGCCTCGAAGACCTCTATCTTGTGCCCCTTCGTGGCGCGCGCCGTGAATTCGCGGAACTGCTCCTGACGCCAGATCGGTAAGTACTTGGTGTGCACCTCCTGACGCGCCTCCTCGAAAGAGATGTTCTTGGCAGGCTTTTCCGAGGAGTAGGCCGCGAGGTGAATGCCGCTCCCCTCCTCGACCGTCGGTGTGAGGTCGCCGACCGCCTTCAGTTTCAGCACGGCCTGGTAGTAGGACGGTTCGTAGGGGCCCTCCGGCGTCTGGAGGTACTTGTAGACGTTGACGCGGCGGCTCTTCCACGCCGCATCGGTCGCTATCTCCTGGAAGATCGTCTCCAGCGGCTTCGAACGATCGAGGGTGCGCCGTCGTTCGACCTCGGCACGGACGTCGGCGGCGGTCTTGCGCATGATGGCCCTCTGCTCGGCGTTCACCGTGTTCGGGAACAGGACCATCAGGTCGTACACCTCGACCAGGCGAGGGTGGACGAAGTTCTTGATCGCCCGTGTGTACACGGAGCGCAGGGTCTGCTCGGGGAGATCCCGCGGCTCGATGTTCGCCTCGAGCTCACGCTCGAGCATGCGCTGCACGAGGATCTGCTGGCGCGCGTGGGTCGCGTCGGAGTCGGTCGGCGGCCATGCCGAGCGCAGGCGCTCGGCGAGCAGGTGAAAGGCAATCAGGTCGTTCACCGCCTCGCGCGGTGGCTTGCCCGTCTTGCGGGCCTGCGCGCTCACTTGCTCGGCAAAGATCGGCACCTCACCAATCCGCGCCACCACCGGTCCCAGATCGGCCGCCGGCTCGGGCACCCAGGGGATGTCCGGCGCGGGGAGCGGCCGCTGGCATGCCGCCGCCAAGATCACGACTACGGGCAGCATCGGGTGACGAGGGCTCACCAGCTCATGTTAGAACGGCGCCCGCAATGGCGAAAGCCGTCGTCGTGGTGGTGGTGATTGACGGCCCCGCGGGGGCCGGCAAATCCACCGTGGCCAAGAAGCTGGCCGTGCGGCTGGGGTATGCCTTCCTCGACACCGGGGCGATCTACCGCGCCGTCGCCCTCGCCGCACGCGAGCGCGGCCTCGACTGGGGTCACGGGTCGGCCGTGGGCCGCGTGGCGCAGAAGCTGGATCTGGTGTTCGCGCCGCAGGGCGAGGTCTTGCTCGAGGGGCGCGACGTGACCAAGGAGATCCGCATGCCCGAGATCTCCGAGGGTGCCTCGCGTGTCTCCGCTCACCCGGAGGTGCGCGCAGCGTTGCTGGACCTGCAGCGGCGGCTGGGTGCACGGGGCGGCGTCGTGGCCGAGGGCCGCGATCTAGGGACCGTGGTCTTCCCGCAGGCCGAGGCCAAATTCTTCCTGACGGCCGGTCCCGAGGAACGCGCCCGCCGCCGTGCCCGCGAGCTCGGCACCGATCCCGAGACGGTCCTGGCGGAGATGAAAGTGCGTGACGCCCGCGACAGCTCCAGGGCAGTCGCGCCGCTGCGCAAGGCAGAGGACGCGATCGAGGTGGACTCGGAGGGTCTCACCGCCGACGAGGTCGTGGACCGTATGGCCGCTCTGGTACGGGCGCGTGGTGGTTGACAGGCCCACACAACGACGTTAAGTTTCGCGGCTCTTTGGCATCGACATCCCGATGGTCGGGGTGTGCGAAGGAAAAAATCAGAGTGGCCCGTCGGCGTTGCGGGCCCGGCGTCTCGAATGGACGCATGCTAGGAAAACGCGAAGGATCTTGAATGGTTTCGACGTCGACGACGAGTAGCAACGAAGAAAGCTTTGCCTCCCTGTTCGAGGAGTCCCTCAAGAAGGACGGAGTCAAGGAAGGGGAGATCGTACGAGGCAAGGTCATCCAGCTTGGCAAGGACCACGTCATCGTCGACATCGGGTACAAGTCCGAAGGCACGATCGCGCTGCACGAGTTCATGGGCGCCGACGGTCAGCCGACGATCAAGATCGGCGACGAGATCGACGTCTTCCTCGAGACGCGCGAGAACGAAGACGGCCTGTGCGTCCTGTCGAAGGAGAAGGCCGATCGCCTGAAGGTCTGGGACGAGATCTCGGCGGCCTGCGAGCGTGACGAGCTGATCGACGGGACCATCAGCGCGCGCGTGAAGGGGGGCCTCTCGGTCACCATCCGCGGCGGCGTGAAGGCGTTCTTGCCGGGCTCGCAGGTGGACCTGCGGCCGGTGCGCAACCTGGATGCCTTCATCGGCAAGCAGCACCGCTTCAAGGTCATCAAGTTCAACAAGAAACGCGGCAACATCGTGCTGTCGCGCCGCGTGCTCCTGGAGAAGGAGCGGGCCGAGCTGAAGGGACAGACGCTAGACAAGCTCAAGGAAGGGCAGATCGTCGAGGGCATCGTCAAGAACCTCACCGAGTACGGCGCCTTCATCGACCTCGGCGGCATCGACGGCCTGCTGCACATCACCGACATGAGCTGGGGGCGGGTCACGCACCCGTCCGAGCTGTTCCAGGTCGGCGATCACGTGCGGGTGAAGGTCCTCAAGTTCAACTCGGAGACCGAGCGCGTGTCGCTGGGCCTCAAGCAGATGAACGAAGATCCCTGGACCAAGGCGGCGGAGAAGTACCCGCCGGGCACGGTCGTGCGAGGCAAGGTGGTCTCGCTCAAGGACTACGGCGCCTTCATCGAACTGGAGAACGGCATCGAGGGCCTGATCCACGTCTCGGAGATGTCGTGGACCCGTCGGGTCAAGCATCCGTCGAAGATGCTGGCCATCGGCGACACCGTCGAGGCGGTGGTGCTGGATCTCGACCCGAAGCAGAACCGGATCTCGCTCGGCATGAAGCAGCTCGAGCCGAACCCGTTTGCTTCTCTCAAGGACAAGTACCCGCCGGGAACGGTCGTCAAGGGCACGGTTCGCAACATCGCCGACTTCGGCATCTTCGTGGAGATCGAGGAGGGCATAGACGGCCTCGTGCACGTCAGCGATCTCTCCTGGACCCAGCGGGTCAAGCACCCGTCGGAGCTGTACCAGAAGGGTGAGGACGTCGAGGCGGTGGTGCTGAACATCGAGTTCGACGGCGAGAAGCCGAAGGTCTCGCTGGGCATCAAGCAGTTGGTGCCGGATCCGTGGGATCGCATTCCCTACGACTACCCGCCGGGAAAGATCGTCGACTGCAAGGTCCTCAAGGTGCTCGACTTCGGCGCCTTCGTGGAGATCGAGCGCGGCGTCGAGGGGCTCATCCACGTCTCGGAGTTCGCCGAGGAGCGGATCGACAACCCCAAGGACTACCTCAAGCCCGGTCAGATTCTGAAGGCCGAGATCATCAGCGTCGACACGGCCGAGCGGAAGATTGGTCTGTCGTCGCGAGGCGCCACGCGCGCCGAGGAAGTCGCCGAGGCCCAGGGCTACCAGCCGGGCGCCCCGACGGCCACGCTCGGCGACGTCATGCGCGACAAGCTGGCGGCGATCACCGGCAAGCAGCCCGCCAAGGATGAATGAAGGATGAATGACGGTGCGGGACCCTGTTAGGGTCCCGGTACGATGATCGACGATCCGGGGGGCTCGGCGCCCCCGCAGCCGGTTCCCCTGGACCAGCGGCCGTCGGGCCGCAGCCTGCGTCTCGTCGCCTGGCTGAAGAGGTTTGCGAAGCTCTGGGGCTTCCTCCTCTTTTGCATCTTCATCGTCTACGTCTTCCGGGACGTGGCGCTGCCGTTCGTCTTCGCGATCCTGGTGGCCTACATCCTGGCGCCGCTGGTGGATCGGCTGGCGCGCTTACGCTTGCTGGGACGGCAGGTGCCTCGCGGGCTGGCGGTGGTCCTCATCTACATCAACATCATCGCCGTCCTGGGGATCTTCGTCGGGTACTTCATCCCCAAGCTGTCCGCCGACTTCGCTCGCCTGTTCCGGGAGGCCCCGCAGCTGTTCAAGAAGCTGAACGAGGAGTACGTCCCCCGGGCCGGACACTGGGTCGACGAGTACCTGGGCGCAGGAACCCCCGACGCCCAGGACGCCGAGAAGCCGACGGTGCAGGCCCCGCGGGAACTGCTGATCGAGCCGCTCGCCGACGGCAAGCTACGTGTCGACCTGACCGGGCTGCAGTTGCTGATCCAGCCGGGCCCCAACGGCACCTACGTGGTGGCTCCCCCGCCGCCCGAGGAGGCCGATGCTCCGAACGAAGGACGGTGGGAGCGTTCCATCAAGAAATGGATCGCCGAGCGGGTGAAGAGCACCGAGGTCGAGAGCAAGCGCGCGATCGAGTACGGACAGAAGTTCGTCACCGGCGTCATCACGGGGGTGGCCCGTCTGATCCTGGTGCTGATGGTGGCGGCGTTCATCCTGATCGACCTGCAGCGCGTGCGAGGCTTCATCCGCTCTCTCGTGCCCGAGCAGTACCAGCGCGACTACGATCGCATCATTGGCGGCGCGGATCGTGGTCTGGCGGGCGTCATCCGTGGCCAGCTGATGATCTGTCTCATCAACGGCGTGCTGACCTACATCGGCCTGTGGATCTTCCACGTGAAGTACTCGCTGCTGCTTGCCGGCATCGCCGCGGTGATGAGCCTGGTGCCGATCTTCGGGTCGGTGATGTCATCCGTGCCGATCGTGGCCATTGCCCTCATCTCGTCCGGCACCTTCGATCTGTCGCAAGGCGCGTACGTGCTCGGCTGGATCATCGCCATCCACCTCCTGGAGGCGAACTTCCTGAACCCGAAGATCATGGGCGGGGCGGCGAAGATCCACCCGGTGCTGGTGGTGTTCGCACTGATCGCGGGCGAGCACAGCTACGGCCTCGTCGGCGCCCTGCTGGCGGTGCCGGTGGCGTCGATCATCCAGACGATCTTCGTCTACTTCAGGCGGCGCCAGTTCAGGATGCCGACGGCGCAGGGCTGATCACCCGGGCCACGCGATCCGCGCCGACGATCAGCGCGCCGCCGTCGGGGACTGTCGTCCAGCCTCCGCGCGTAGGGGTAGCCTGGTTCGCCTCGACCACCACCGCCCGCAGCGCCTCGTGGGCGATGCGCCGGTCGTACTGATCGTTCTCCTTGCCCCGGCAGACGGGGCAGTCGGCGATGCCACGGATCTCCAGGAACTGCGCCGGGTAACCGTGGGATTCGGCCACCAGGCAGCGGCCGTTGGTCGCCACCAGCGCCAGACGCGTGGAGGCTGAGCCGACGGCCGCCAGCAACCGGTCGACGAACGTGACGCTCTCGTGCAGCGCCCGCTGCACCGCTTCGGGCTGCGGCGACAGCGTCTCGAGCAGCCCGGCGTCGTGCAGGAAGGCCAGGAACAGGTGAAAGATGTGCTCGCTGGGAGACCGGCCGCGGATGTTCCGGCGCAGGAAATCGGGGACGCTCTGGAGCAGACGCTCACGCACCTGCGAAAATCCGCTGGTCTCGCCGACCAGGCCGAACAACCACCAGCGGAACCGGAAGGGATCGGCGTTCTCGGCCGAAGCGCGCCCATCCTCGTCGAGCCCGACCCGCCCGACCAGCGCATCGGCGTGGAGATCGCGGGCAAGCGAGTAGACGTCCACCTCGCCGCCTTCGGCGCGCGGCCGCTTCTGGAGCAGGACGTCGCCGTTCTGTACGAAGCCCAGGCCCCAGCCCTGCTGATCACGTCCATAAAGTGCGAGTCGCGCCGGGAAGAGGGCGCACGCGAGACGGTCGGGGTCGTTTCCCAGATATGCGACCAGGCGACTCACGGTCCTCGGGAAAGTATACCCGCTCGAAGCCATGCGGCGATGTCGTCGATCACCTGATCGCGCTCCGGCTCCAGGAACAGCTCGTGGAAGAGAGCGTCGTACCGGCGTATCTGGACGATCGGCCCTGCCGCCGCCGCGAAGCGAAGGGCCTCCTCGGTCGACACGATCCGGTCCTGGCCGGCGGTGATCAGCAGCGTTTTGACCCGCAGTTGCGCCGCCGCGGCCAAGATGCGCCCCTGGGCGGCCCGCACCTCCGCGAACCAGCGCGCGGTGCCGATGTGGTGAGCCAACGGATCGAGCCAGAAGTTGTCGAGCACCGTCTGGTTGCGCGACACGTCCTCGGCGCGGATGCCGTTTGCCATCGCCAGCGTGGGCCACACACTCGCCATCGCCCCCCCGAGCACCCGTTTCCAGCCTGGCACCGCCATCGCCAGCGCCAGGAACGGGGCTGCGACCACCAGGCGGTGCGGCTGTGCCTTCCTGCGGAGCACGAGATCGAGCGCGATGGTCGCCCCGTGGCTATGGCCGAGGAGCACCAGCGGTCCCGGTGTGAGACCCTGCGCCCGGTCGGCCACGGCCTGCAGATCGTCGAGGTACTCGTCGAACCGCCGGACGAAACCGCGCCTGCCCCCCGAGCGCCCGTGGCCACGGCAGTCGAAAGCAGTCACCGCGAACCCATGGCCGGCCAGCGCCGCCCCGACGTGCCGGTACAGCCCACAGTGTGCGGCATAGCCATGCACCATCACCAGCGGGCCGACGGGTTGCGTCGCGGGGGTGTGGTGCTCCAGGTGAAGGGCAACTCCCGGGACCGGCAGCGTCTCCTCGCGCGGCGTACGGTATGCTCCGGCGTCCGTCATGCGCGTCACCGAGATCTATACCAGCGTTCAGGGCGAGACCCGGTACGCGGGTCTGCCGTGTACCCTGGTGCGCACGACGGGCTGCGATCTGCGTTGTGGATACTGCGACACCGCGTACGCGTTCTACGGCGGGCACGAGATGGGCATCGAGGAGATCGTCGCCGAGGTGCGACGGCTCGGCGCTCCCCTGGTGCTGCTCACCGGCGGCGAGCCGATGCTCCAGCGCGAGATCGTCGCGCTGGCCGAGGCCCTCGTCGGCGAGGCGTTCCAGGTGATGATCGAGACCTCGGGCGCCCATCCCGTCGACGTGCTGCCGCCCGAGGTGGTGCGGATCGTGGACGTCAAGACGCCGGGCTCGGGGGAAGGGCACCGGGTGCGCTGGGAGGTGGTCGACGGGCTACGGAAGAATGACGCCATCAAGTTCGTCATCACCGATGAGAACGACTACCGGTGGGCGGCGGAGGCCATCCGGGCGCGCGATCTCGCCAGCAAGGCCGAGGTGCTTCTGTCACCGGTACACGGGCAAGTGAATCCGAGGGATCTCGTCGCCTGGATGCTGCGGGACAAGGTGCCGGCTCGGTTGAACCTGCAGATCCATAAGTACATCTGGGGTAGTGAGGCCCAAGGTGTTTGATTTTGTGGTCGTTTTCACATTGACATCGTCCGAGGCGTCCTGTTAGCGTCCGGCCGCGCCATATGGGCGTAACCACGCAACAAATCACGGGAATTCTTGTGATGATGGGGATCTACCTCGCGGTACTGCCGACGCTGGGATGTGCGTCCGCGCCCAAGCGGGATACCGAGCAGTCCCAGGTCCGCTACCAGCTGGCCGTGGGCTATTTCCAGGACAAGCGGCTCGAGGCGGCCATCGACGAGCTCAACAAGTCTCTCAAGGAAGACCCCGAAAACGCTGATGCCTACAGCATGTTGGGGATCATAGCCCTTCGGCAGGGTCATGATTATCTGGTTCAGCTCGAGACCGTGGCTTGCCTCAAGGGGCAGGACGCGACCCTCGTTCGCCAGGACGCGATCCGGAAGTTTCGCCACGGGGAGCAGCAGCTGCGCAAGGCCGTCGCGCTGCGACCAGGTTTCTCCGCCGCATGGAACAACCTCGCCGTTGTGGCATTGCAGCTCGACGACTGGGACCTCGCCATCGAGGCGGCGACGAATGCGCTGAAGGACGTCGCCTATCCCCAGCCGGAGATCGCGCGCGCGAACCTCGGCTGGGCCTATTTCAACAAGAAGAAGATCACCGAGGCCTGGAAGGAACTGCACGAGGCGGTCTCGCGTTATCCCGGGTTCTGCGTCGGCCACTACCGGCTGGCGAAGGTGTACATGGAGCGATCGGAGTTCGACAGCGCCGCGGAGGAGATCCAGGCGGTGGTCGACACCAAGGCCTGCGAGGGGATCCAGGAGGCCTACCTGCTGGGCGGGTTGGTCGAGGATCGGCGCAAGAACCGCGAGCAAGCACGGGCGCTCTTCGCGCGGTGTGTACAGGTGGCGCCCCGCAGCTGCGTGGCCGCCGAGTGCAAGCGGTACACGCAGCTCATTCAATAGGACAACGGCGAAATGGAAACAGCACACTTTGGAACGGTCCTGCGAGGCGCGCGCGAGCGGCGGTGCCTTTCGCTGACCGACCTGGCGCACAAGACGAAGGTGCCTCCGCTGTCGCTGGAACTCCTGGAAGCGGGTCGCATCGACGATCTACCCGCCGAGGTGTTCGTGCGAGGCTTCATCCGCTGCTATGCCCGCGAGGTCGGTCTGGCCGAGAGCGAGCCGATGGCGCTGTTCGAGCAGGCGCTGGCCGCGAAGCGCCGGGCTGCGGAGACACTGGCCGCCACGCCGATCGCCGCCGCGGTCGAGGAGAGCGGCGCGGTGGGCGCCCCCCTTCCAGGTGACGACGACGGCCTGGCCCCACGGCCCGGCCTGGGCCTGGCGGTGTTCGTCATCATCGTTCTGCTCATCGCCACCATCACGCTGTCGCTGTTCTTGCGGCAGCCGCCCCAGTCGGGCGAGGGGCTGAGCCTGGACGATCCTGCTACGCTCTCGGCGTGGCGGGCACATTCCTGACGCGCGCGATCTTGCTGCGGTCGATCGCTTACGGCGAGTCGGACCGTGTGGTGACGCTGCTCGGCCAGGCCACGGGGCGCGTCTCCGCGCTGGCCCGCGGGGCGCGCAAGAGCCAGAAGCGGTTCGGCGGGGGGCTGGGGATGGGGGCGCTGGGCGAGGCTTCGCTGCGTGAACGGGGCGGCGCGGACCTGATGTCGCTGGAGAGCTTCGACGTCGCAGAGCCGCGTTCGGGCCTGGGAGGCGACGTGGGGCGCACGGCCCACGCGGCGTACGCGCTCGAACTGGTCGAGAAGCTGTGCGCGCCTCGCCAGCCGGAGCCAGCGGTGTTCGACTGGCTGGACGAGTTCCTGTCGCGGCTGGAGGCGGGCGCCGCCTCGGCCGAGCGACTGCGGGTGTTCGAACTGGGGCTGCTCAGGCACCTGGGGCTCGGGCCCCAGCTGAAGACCTGCGTCGCCTGCGGGCGCGCCGACCTGGGCGACGAGACGTTGCGCTGGCATCCGGAGCGGGGTGGGGTGATCTGCTGCATTCGCAACGGGTCGTTGCTGACGCCGGCCGTGAGGCATGCACTGGCAAGACTGTCGGAGACATCCATGGCCGATCTCGTCCCGCTGGATCGCGACATCAATGCCGGCTGCCGGCAGGCGATCTTCGAGCTGTTTCGCGGGCACCTGTCCGGACCGCTCAAGTCACTGGAGTTCATCGCCAAGATGGGCAAGGTGGGAGGGATCTGATGCGTCCGCCGTTGCACGGGATTCGACACGTCGCCGTGTTCTCGGGCGATCTGGAGGCCTCCGGGCGTTTCTGGGTCGACGTCATGGGTTACGTCGTCGAGTGGCGCCCGGACCCCGACAACGTCTACCTCACGTGCGGCAGCGACAACCTGGCCCTGCACCGGCCGGCGCACGACCTTCCCGGCAAGGATCGCCTGGACCACATCGGCCTGGCCGTTCCCCGGCCCGAGGACGTCGACGCCTGGGCGGCGCACCTGGAGAAACACGGGGTCACGCTGGTGGCCCAGCCCAAGGAGCACCGGGACGGCTCGAAGTCGCTGTACTTCCGGGATCCGGGCGGGATCTTGGTGCAGATCATCCACCACACGCCGATTTCGGCGTAGATTCCCCGGCCTCATGCCCGCCGCATCCCTGGAACAGATCGTCAGCCTCGCCAAGCGGCGAGGGTTCGTCTTCCCGTCGTCGTCGGTGTATGGCGGCCTCGCGAGCACCTGGGACTATGGACCCCTCGGCGTCGAGCTGAAGAACAACGTCAAGCGGGCCTGGTGGAAGTCCGTGGTCCATGACCGCGACGACATGGAGGGGCTGGACGCGGCGATTCTCATGAACCGCCTGGTCTGGAAATACTCGGGCCACGAATCGAACTTCTCCGACCCGATGGCCGACTGCCGCAACTGCAAGGCCCGCCCGCGTGCCGACCACGTCTTCCTGTCGCAAAAGGGGCGCGATCCGAAGAATCTGGACGAGATCAACGCCGCTGTCGCGGCCAAGGAACTGGTGTGCCCGAAGTGCGGCTCGAAGGATCTGACCGAGGCGCGGCCTTTCAACCTGATGTTCAAGACGCAGGTCGGCCCCGTCGCCGACGAGGGCGCGATGGCCTACCTGCGGCCCGAGACAGCACAGGGGATGTTCGTGAACTTCGGCAACGTGCTCGACAGCATGCGCCGCAAGCTGCCGTTCGGCCTGGCCCAGATCGGCAAGGCGTTCCGCAACGAGATCACGCCCGGCAACTTCACCTTCCGCACGCGCGAGTTCGAGCAGATGGAGATCGAGTACTTCGTGCGGCCGGGCGAGGACGAGGCGGCACACCAGAAGTGGATCGACGATCGCCAGCAGTGGTACCTGGACCTGGGGATGCGGCGGGAGAACCTGAAGGTGCGCGAGCAGCAAAAAGACGAGCTGGCCCACTACGCCAAGCGCTGCGTGGACCTCGAATACCGCTTCCCGATGGGCTGGAGCGAGCTCGAGGGGATCGCCAACCGGACCGACTTCGATCTGAAGGCCCACAGCCGCAATCCGAACAACCCTGACGCCGTGGGCGAACTGACCTTCTTCGATCCCGAGCAGAAGAAGCACATCGTGCCGTACGTGATCGAGCCGTCGGCGGGCGCGGACCGGGCGACGCTGGCGTTCCTGTGCGACGCCTACGAGGACGCGATGACCAAGGAGCCGCCCGCCGAGGACACGGCCAAGCTCAAGGAGCTGGTGGAAAGCTTCGCGAAATCCGTCAGCAAGAGAGACACCCTCGACAAGCAGGTGAAGGAGCGGCTGGTCAAGGAGGCCGAGGAGGTGGCTGCTGGCCTGCCCGGCACGCTGCCGCGCCTCTTCGGCCTGATGGAGGACACCGAGGCGAACAAGATCGAGGTGATGAAGAAGCTGCGCGGGGTGGGTGAAAAGATCGGCGAGGAGCACACGCGCACCGTCCTGCACCTGCACCCGCGGCTGGCGCCGATCACCGTGGCTGTCTTCCCGCTGAAGAAAAACGAGCCGCGGCTGGTGGAGATGGCGAAGGGGATCAGAGCCGACCTGCGAAGCGCCGGCATCCGGGTCGTCTACGACGATACCGGAGCCATCGGTAAGCTGTACCGGCGCCAGGACGAGATCGGGACGCCGTGGTGCATCACGGTCGATTTCAAGAGCCTGGAGGACGGCACCGTCACCGTCCGCGACCGCGACAGCATGGGTCAAGAACGGGCGGCGGCGAAGGAGCTGGCACCGTCGCTATCATCGAGAATGAGATAGCTTTTCAAGCGGGCGGGAGCCTGGTAGAGATCCCCCCCTGCATGCCCTCCATCAGCAAGGTCACCGCGAAGCTCAAGAAGGCCAAGGCCAAGCTCAAGGCCAACTTCAAGGCCAAGATTTCTAGCAAGTTCTCCAAGCGGAAGGCCAAGGTCGCCTCCTCCGGGCGTGCCAACAAGCGCGTCTACTTCTTCGGCGGCGGCAAGGCCGAGGGGAACATGGGGATGAAGAATCTCCTCGGCGGCAAGGGCGCGAACCTGGCCGAGATGGTGAACATCGGCGTGCCGGTTCCTCCTGGTTTCACCATCACCACCGAGGTCTGCACCGAGTTCTACGCCGGCGGACGCAAGCTCCCGAAGGCGCTGGACGCCGACGCCCGGGTGGCGATCGGGCGCATGGAGAAGATCGTGGGCGCCAAGTTCGGCGATCCGAAGAACCCGCTCCTGGTGTCGGTCCGATCGGGCGCGCGCGCCTCGATGCCGGGCATGATGGACACCATCCTCAACCTCGGCCTCAACGACGTCGCGGTCGCCGGCCTGGCGGCCAAGTCGGGCAACGAGCGCTTTGCGTATGACAGCTACCGGCGCTTCATCGCCATGTACGGCGACGTCGTTCTGGGCCTCAAGCCCGAGCGCAAGGAAGACCACGATCCTTTCGACATACTCCTCGACGCCAAAAAACACGCGCGTGGCGTGAAGCTGGACAGCGATCTGCCGGCCGATGCCCTCAAGGAGCTGGTCGCCGAGTTCAAGGCGGAGATCAAGAAGCGCCTGGGCATCAACTTCCCCGAGGATCCGTACGAGCAGCTCCGCGGCGCCATCACGGCCGTCTTCAAGAGCTGGCAGAACGACCGCGCCAACCTCTACCGGCGCCTGAACAACATCCCGGCCGAGTGGGGGACCGCCGTCACCGTGCAAGCCATGGTCTTCGGCAACAAGGGCGAGGATTCGGCCACAGGCGTTTGCTTCACCCGCGACCCGGCCAGCGGCGAGAACATGTTCTACGGCGAGTTCCTGGTGAACGCGCAGGGCGAGGACGTGGTCGCCGGCACCCGCACGCCGATGAAGATTGTCGAACTCGGCAAGGTCCTGCCCGATGCTTACAAGGAGCTGCTGGCGATTCGCAAGAAGCTCGAGAAGCACTACAAGGACATGCAGGACGTCGAGTTCACCATCGAGAACAAGAAGCTGTACATGCTTCAGTGCCGCAACGGCAAGCGCACCGGGTTCGCGGGCGTGCGCATCGCCGTCGAGATGGTGGAAGAGAAGCTGATCTCCAAGGAAGAGGCGATCCGGCGCGTCGACCCGGAGGCGCTGAACCAGCTGTTGCGGCCGGTGTTCCTGCCGTCGGCGAAGGCCCAGGCGGCGACCGAGGGACGCGTGCTGGCCAAGGGCTTGCCCGCTGGACCGGGCGCCGCCACCGGCAAGGTGGTTTTCTTCGCCGACGAGGCGGAGGCCCTGGCCGCCAAGGGCGAGACGAGCCTCATCCTGTGCCGGCACGAGACCAGCCCGGAGGACATCCGGGGCATGAACGCCTCGCTCGGCTTCATGACCGCGTTCGGCGGCATGACCTCGCACGCGGCGCTCGTCGCCCGGCAGATGGGCAAGGTTTGCATCGTCGGCTGCGACGCGCTGTCGTTCGACTACCACGCGCGCGTGATGCGGGTGAACACCGGGAATGGCGTCGTGACGATCAAGGAAGGCGACTGGGTTTCCATCGATGGTTTCACCGGCGAGGTGATCAACGGCCGTGTCGATACCACGCCCTCCGAGGTCATCCGTGTGCTCATCGAGAAGAATCTCGACCCCAAGGACGCGCCGGTCTACCAGCGCTACGCCAAGCTGATGGGCTGGGCCGACGCCGTCCGTCGTTTGCGGGTGCGGGCGAACGCCGACCAGCCGGATCAGGCTGCGGCGTCGATCGCCTTCGGCGCCGAGGGGATCGGCCTGTGCCGCACGGAGCACATGTTCTTCGGCGAGGGGAAGATCGGCCCGATGCGGGAGATGATCGTCGCCGAGAACGAGGAAGCGCGGCGTCGGGCGCTGAACAAACTGCTGCCGCTGCAGCGGGCGGACTTCGCCGGGATCTTCCGGGAGATGGGCAAGCGGCCGGTGACCATCCGCACCCTGGATCCCCCGCTGCACGAGTTCCTGCCGCACGACGAGGCGGGGGTGCGTGATCTCGCGCAAGCCACTGGCAAGTCGGTCGAGCAGATCCACGCTCGCATCGCCGACCTGAAAGAATCGAACCCGATGCTCGGCCACCGCGGCTGCCGCCTGGGGATCTCGTACCCCGAGATCACCGAGATGCAGGCCCGCGCCATCATCGAGGCCGCCGTCGAGGTGGCCGCCGAGGGGATCGAGGTCGAGCCGGAGATCATGATCCCGCTCGTCAGCACCAAGAAGGAGCTGGAGAACCAAGAGGCGATTGTCCGCAAGGTCGCAGCCGAGGTGTTCAAGGAGAAGGGCCGCAAGGTCAAGTACCTGGTGGGCACCATGATCGAGATCCCACGGGCGGCGCTGAACGCCGGGTCCATCGCCGAGGTGGCCGAGTTCTTCTCGTTCGGCACCAACGATCTGACGCAGACCACCTTCGGGCTGTCGCGCGACGACGTGCCACGGGTGCTGGCC
The DNA here is from genome assembly GCA_031423255.1 of Myxococcales bacterium. Taxonomy (GTDB): domain Bacteria; phylum Myxococcota_A; class Polyangia; order Fen-1088; family Fen-1088; genus JANPFD01. The sequence goes on from JANPFD010000115.1 coordinate 23,862, forward strand.
GACTACTTGAAGATGGACATCTTCACCGTCGACCCGTTCGTCAGCATCGACAAGGACGGTGTGGGCGCGCTCATGCGCATCGCCATCGAGGGCGGACGCAAGACCCGCAAGAAGATGAAGTGCGGCATCTGCGGCGAGCACGGGGGCGATCCCACCTCTGTCGTGCTATGTCACGAACTGGGCCTCGACTATGTTTCCTGCTCACCCTACCGTCTGCCGATCGCACGGCTTGCGGCGGCCCAGGCTGTACTCAAGTCGTAAGGCGCTCGCGCTCGTCTATCTCGCGCTGACCGGCTGCGGGATCGGCGAGAGCGGTATCGCGCCGCCAAACGACCGGATCTTCTTTCCGGCGAGCGTGACGGTCGATCAGTCGGGCGGCTGGCTGTTCGTCGTCAACTCGAACTCGGACCTGCGCTACAACGCCGGCACTCTGGTCGCCGTCGATCTGGCGAAGGCGGCCGCGCACCGCCGAGCCAGAGACAACTGGCCCCGCTGCCAGCGCAACACCTTCCTGCCCGAGGCGGGCGCCCCGCGTGAGAACTGCTGCCGCGACTTCCTGGACGATCGCATCTTGAACTGCGACGAGCGCGGCTATGTGGAGACGGCGGCGACGGTGCGCACGGGCAGCTTCGGCGGATCGATGATCGGCCAGACCTACGTTCGCGACGGGCAGACGATCCAGCGCTTGTACGTGGCCGTCCGGGCGGAACCATCGATCACCGTGGTGGATGCCGTGGTTCGGGGCGGCCGCATGACCCTGCGCTGTAGCGCCGAGGGCGAGGCGAACGCCATCTGCGCCGACGACTGGAAGATCACCGAGGGCGGTTCACCCGAGGCGCCCGTCGATTTTCCCGAGGAACCGAGCGGGATGTCGCTGGACCCCAAGTTGGGCCTGCTCTACGTGGGGCACCTCAGCACCTTCTCGGCGCGTTCCACGAGTCTGGGCGGGATCTCCGTCATCGATGTGTGTGCGCCGCAGGTGGTCGGACCACGGCTGGCGTCGGTGACGACGAGCGTGTTCCCCGGCACGCAGATCCACGCGGTCAACGCACTGACCGTTCCTCTGCCAGGAGATCCGGCCGGCTCTGTGTTTGCCACCGCGCGCTTCACCTCGGACGTCGGAGAGTTGCGGCTCGGGGGCGCCGAGCCGATCGACTGCAGCGCGGGGCAGGTGCCGCCCGGTCCGCGCGACGTGACGCTGGTGACCCGGGGCGGTTTCATCGCCTCGCCCCTGGGGGCGCGCCAGGCGGATCTGAGGGGGCTCGCCTTCTCCCCGGATCGCAGCTTCGCCTACGTGCTGCACCGGCAGTACGAGACCGCGGGGGTCTACAATCCTTCGATCGTGCTGATGATGGACCGGCGTCTCGACGCTCGAGGCGAGCCGGTGAACCGGGCCCTCGACCTGCTGGAGGTCTGCCGCGGTCCGACGCGTCTGCGGCTGCACGACGCGGGACGTGGGCCGCGGCTGTTCGTGAACTGCTTCGAGGGCGGCCAGCTGTACGTGATCGAGCCGGGCACCTTCACCGTGCAGGCGATCTCCGAGGTGGGGCACGGTCCCGCGGATCTCGAATTCTCGCCCGCCGATCCGACGGTGGCTTTCGTGGCCGCGTTCGCCGACAACAGCGTCGCGGTGATCGATCTGCGCCCGGGGAGCCCGACCGAGTTCCGGGTCATCCAGCGCCTCGGGTTCCCTCATCCCTCGACGCTGAGGCCGAAGGAATGAGGCGCGGGGCCGTCTTCCTGGCCATCTTCCTGATCGTGATCGGCTGCGGAGCCAACCCGACGGTGGTGCCGACGCGCAATCTCGACCGCCCGTCGGACCTGGCGTTCACTTGCCTTGCGGTCGACGACAGCGGCGTGGTGTCCGGTCGGCCGATGTATCTGTGTCATCCGCCCGGTCGGGCCGAGCGGCCGTTCGACGAGGACATGCCGCGCACATTCGGTAGCTTTGGCCTCGTGACGAACACGTCGCGCGGAGAGGTCGGGGTCATCGATCTACAGCGGCACCGCCTGCTCGACCTGGACCCGAGGCAGCCGGGTTACAACATGCTTCCGGTCGGCGAGTTGCCCGAGGTGATCGCCTCGACGCAGGACGGCTGCAAGGCGGTGACCGTGAACCGCGGCTCGTGCGACCTGACGCTGATCGATTCGGCGCGGCTGCTGCAGGGGGCGTTCGGCGGCGCGACCCCGTCATCGGGCCAGGACGCGCCCGTGGCCAGGCGAATCGTCCCCCGCACGCGATCGGGGCGGCGCTTGCAGGTGGCGCCGCAGGAACTGGTGATGCTGCCGCAGTTTCCGCTCAGCCACCTCGAAGGGGACAAGAACCTGTGCACCGAGGGAAGCGCCATCCAGCCCGGGGGTACGCCTGGTCCCTGGCAGGCTCTGGTGACATTTCCTGCCTGTGATCTGGTGGCGATGGTGAATTTGCCCTCGGGGGAGATCACCAGCGCCATGTACCTGCGCCCCGAGGGACTCGTGGACGCCGGGCCGGAACCAGTCTGCCCTATCGAGTGCGGGGCAGGCATGGCGGCCGTTGCCGACGGCGGGGCATCGTCGGCGCTGCGGGTCGGTGCCCTGGCGGTCCTGCCAGACCGGTCGCGCGCCTACGTAGGCGCCCTGGGTGCCTCGTTCATCGCCGCGGTGGAGATCACAGCCGGCGGGCTCGCGCTGCCCGCCGAGGGCGCGCGCATCCCGCTGCACGAGGGCGCGATGGGGGTCAGCCGCCTGCGCCTCTCGGTCAATCCTTTCCTTCCCGAGGACCCCAAGAAAGAGTTTGGCGCGCAGCCCCAGGGGCGCTTCGTCGGCGCGCAACAGTTCCTGTATGCGTTCGCCCGCGACGGCTCGGTGAGGGTCGTGGCGGTCAAGCAACTGAACCGGCCGGACTACGAGTGCGACGTCAACACGGTGCCGGTGCCGGGAAGCAACATCGCTTGTTTCTCGGTCGACGAGATGAACCCCCGGCGGCCGCTCGCCGAGGGACCGGGGTTGCGCATCCCCACCGCGAACTCGGATCTTCCGGCGCCCATCCCCCGGGACATCGCCTTCGGGACGGTCACGTCCGCGAGCAGCGAGGGCCTGGATGGGTCGTTTGGATATCTGCTCGGCTCCGACGGGCAGGTGTACATCATCAACGTCGCCCCGAGCACGCGTCAGGGCGACAACCGTCGGCCGAACTCGTTCCGCAACGGCAATGCCGCGAACGGGGCGCCCCGCCTGGTGGGTCCGCCGGCCCGCAGCTTCACCGGCGCAGGGGTGCCGTTCCCGACGCGCGTGATGCTGGTGGGGGCGCTGGCGGGCCCCAGGATCGAGCCGGTGCCGGCTCCCGACACGGCCCTCGATACGCTACCCCGGTTCGTGGTGTTCACCGATCCCGGGCTGTCGTTCCCGCAGCCTTGGTCGATCATCTGGGAGGATGTCTTGCCGGGGACGAACCGCACCACCGGAGCCGTGAAGCCCGGCGCGCTGGAGGACATCGGCGCCGACTTCTGTCGCGCTGGCGTTCGACCCGGGGACGTCCTGCTGCTGCCGGGCTGCACCCAGACCGCCGACTGCTTGAAGGACCGCGTCTGCCGCTCGGGGGCGCCCGGGGCACCGGGGCTTTGCCTGCCGAAGGCGCAGGCGAGTGACGAGGCGATCCTGCGCGCTTGCACGCGGGCGATGACCAGCCGGCGGCGCTACGAGGTCACCGGCAGCGGCCGCAGTCAACTGACGCTCGGGTTGAAGCTGGACGAGCTGCCCCGGACCGCGCTCGATGCCTGTCAGAGCGATCAGGACTGCGAAGCGCCGCCCACCTTCGTCGGATTCAAGTGCCAGAGCATCCGCGATGGGGAGCCGCCCCGGTGCGTGAAACCGTGCGAGAAGACGGGCGATGACCGCGCCTGCCGCATCGGCTTCGTCTGCGAGAACTTTCCCGCCTCCGCTTCGACGGTGCTACCCCTGTGCGTGGAAGGACCGACCATCGACCAGGTTTGCTGGCCTGACCTGGCCCGCTACCGTGTGCAGGCAGGCAAGAGCTTCGTGGTCAAGGGCGGCGTCATGCCTCGATTCCCGACCTTGCGCGAGGTCAACGGGATGTGCGTGCCGGACGAGCGGCGGAACCCGCTGTTGCAGGACAGGATTCCGCTGAATGCGGCGGCGTGCGCCGATCTTCCTGACGAAAGCACCATCCAGGCCGCCCACGGCAAGTTGTTCGAGGGACCAGGCGCGCGCGTCAACCCCTGTCTTTACAGGGCCCGGAACATCGAGGATCCGGAAGGGGTTCCCCTGCACGTCAAGGCGCTGTTCCAGAACCCGGAGGTCGGGTTCGTGGTCACCAACCTGGAGCAGTTCGCGGGAGACTCGGCGGCCATCGGCTTCGAGGTCAATGGCCAATCCGGTGGGTTCATCCCCGAGGCGGCTGCATTCCCGTCGGACATCTTGCTGACGCTGAGTGTTCGCATCGTCATCGGACCGACCAGGACCCCCGAGAGCCAGCTCGACGTCGAGACGGGGAGCTCGAATGGCTTCCCTTACTTCTACGTCGTCGACCAGGGCAGGACGCTGTCGACACCCTCGGCCCGCGGCCAGGTGGTCAGGCTGAACCCGCGTCGGGGATCCACCGGGGTGCCGCGCTTCGATTCGAACGGCACCAAGGACGCGTTCCACATCCAGTAGCGGGTGCGGAAACTTGACAGAATGCGGGGTACGACTGAAAGCTACATGTAGGTATTGATGTCTCGGAGTGCCCGTCAGACCGCACGTCAGCTCATCGAGTCGGCGCTCGCCGCCGTGAAGGCAGACGGCCTGGTGGCCGAACTGCCGGCCAGCATTCCCATCGAGCGGCCGAAGAAAGCCGAGCACGGCGACTTCGCTTCCAACGTCGCCCTCATGCTGGCGAAAGGCGCGGGCAAGCCACCGCGGGCGATCGCGGACGCGCTGGTTGCCAAGTTGATGACGGTGTCCGGCGGCGATCTGGCCGAGGCCACGGTGGCCGGTCCCGGGTTCATCAACCTGCGTTTCTCGGATGCCTACTGGCACCGGGCGCTGGGCGAGATCTTGAAGGCCGGCGCGAAGTGGGGGCAGGGCGAGCCGAAGAAACAGCCGCGCGTCCACCTGGAGTACCTCTCGGCGAATCCGACGGGGCCGCTGCACGTGGCGCACGGACGGCACGCCGCCGTCGGTGATTCGCTGGCGCGCCTGATGCGCTTCGCCGGCTACGACGTCACCCGCGAGTTCTACATCAACGACGCCGGCAACCAGGTGCAGGTCCTGTCGCTGTCGGTCTGGGTCCGTTACATGGAGGCCGCTCGGAACGATGACCCCACGCTGCCCGAGGTGGCGTTCCCCGAGAACGGCTACAAGGGAGGCTACATCCGCGAATTCGGCCGCGCTCTCTTGGCCCGCGACGGCGGCAAGTGGGTGGGGCCGCAGCCGCCCACGGACATCGAGCCCGTCAAGCAGTTCGCCATCGAGAGCAGCCTGGCGCTGATCCGTGACACGCTCGTCCGGTTCGGCGTCGACTTCGACGTCTGGCAGAGCGAGCGGGCGTTGCACGAGAGCGGCGACGTCATGCAGACGTTGCAGGCCCTGGAGGCGCGCGGCTTCATCGATCGCAAGGACAACGCGGTCTGGCTGAAGACGACGGCGCTGTGGGGCGACGACAAGGACCGGGTGGTGGTGAAGTCGGACGGGCTGCCGACGTACTTGCTGGCAGACATCGCCTACCACCGCAAGAAGGTTGGCCGCGGCTTCGACGACCTCATCGACATCTGGGGCTCGGACCACCACGGACATATCGCGAAGATGAAGGCGGCACTGAAGGCGTTCGAGATCGATCCGGCGCGGCTGGACGTGATCCTGATCCAGATGGTCAGCCTGCTGCGCGAGGGAAAGCCCGTCGCGATGGGCAAGCGCGAGGGCGAGTTCGTGACCCTCGACGAGGTGATGGAGGAGGTGGGGCGGGACGCGACGCGCTTCTTCTATTTGATGCGGCGGCACGACACACCGCTGGACTTCGATCTGGAACTGGCGAAGCGCCAGTCGATGGACAACCCGGTCTACTACGCGCAGTACGCGCATGCGCGCTGCGCGTCGGTGGTGCGCCGTGCCGAGGAGCTGCAGGCACCGCGGCCGCCACTGACGGCCGAGCTGGCGCAGCACCTGAAGCTGCCCGAAGAGCTCGCGGTCCTGCGCAAGCTGGTCGACTTCCCGGACTTCATCGCAGACGCGGCGGCGGCGCACGAGGCGCACCGACTGACCACCTTCGTCCAGGAGCTGGCAGGCGACTTCCAGAGCTACTACACGCAGCTGCAGAAGGTGCATGGCGACACAATCTTGCCGCAGGAGCGGCAGCGCGTCGGCGACTGGCGCGCCACGTGGGACTGGCAGAAGACGGCGGCGCGGCTGCACTGGGTCGAGGCGATCCGGCAGGTGCTGGCGACGGCCCTGGGACTTCTGGGGGTTTCCGCCCCCGATCGAATGGAAAGACTGACGGACACGGACGAGCCCACATGAGGGCTTTTCGAAGAGGAGCAACGTATGGGCTACACTTCCGGAGCGACGATGGATGAACGGGGCGGGCTGCGCGACGTCGAGCACTGGAAGGACAAGATCGAAGTCCGCCTCGACAACCGGCAGGTCTTTTTCCTGTTCTTCGGCAGCGCGCTGGTCGCTTGCCTGCTCTTCGTTCTGGGGGTGATCGTCGGCAAGCGCCTGGAGTCGCGCGGCCGGGCGGTGGCGCCGGAACTGGAAGACCCCCTGGCCCTGCTGGACAAGGTGGCCACCGTGCCACGCAGCGCCGAGGCCGCCGCCCCCGCCAAGACCTTCCTGACCACAGGCGCCGCCCCCGCCAAGAGCGTCACCACGGTGGCCAAGCCCGAGACCAAGGTCGAGCCGAAATCCGAGGCTCCGAAGCCGGTCGTCACCAAGGCGGCGGCTCCCGCGCCCAGCCAGGTCGCCTCGGCCGCTCCGGCCCCCAAGGGGCATTTCGCGCTTCAGGTCGGCTCCTTCCCCGAGAAGACCGAGGCTGACACCTTCGCCAAGCGTTTCGGCTCTCTGAACGCTTATGTCGTCGCCTCCGAGATCCCCGGCAAGGGCATCTGGTACCGGGTGCGCGTCGGCGACTACGCCTCCGCGAAGGACGCCATCGCTGCCAAGTCGGACTTCGAGAAGCAGAACAGCGTCATCGCGTACGTGGTCGGGCCGAAGTAGCTTCTCTTGTCCCCTCTGTAGAGGCGCGTCCGCGGCTGCATCGGGCCGTCAGAACATCAAGCCGACGTTGAAGTGCAAGCGGCCGATTCGCGCGTCGCCGGGACCCGGATCCAGTGGCCAGGCCCAGGAGATGCTGATGTCGCCGATGGGCAGCTTCACCAGGAGCGGCGAGATGCCGATGCCGTGGCGGAACTGGGAGAAGGCGAGGCCGTGGAGCGAGTCCGCGACCACGCCGCTGTCGATGAAGACCGCCCCGTACCAGGGGCGCGCGATCGGGAACTGCAGGTCGACGTTATGCAGGACGCGGACGTTGCCACCCACGGGTCGGTACTGCACCGAACGGAGACCGGCTGCCACCGGTGAGCTGATCACCTCGATGCGCGCGCGGTCCAGCTCGAAGCCGCGGATGGTCGCGTCGCCGCCGGCGAAGAAGCGCTCCACCTTGGGTAAAACCGGAGCGCCGAACGGGAACCCCTGATCCCAGCGGACGCTGTGGCGCAGGCTCAGCCAGGGCAGCAGCGGCACCACCACCAAAGAGCGTCCGATGGCCTTCAGGAAGGTGTCGTGGCCTCTGTCCAACGACAGCGCGGGCAGCGCCATCTCCACCCCTCCCGTCACCTTGAAGCCTCGGGTCGGCACCAGGGGATGGTCGAGGCGCACCCAGTCCACCGTGAAGCTGAGGCTGCCGACGAAGGTGCCGATCTGCACCGTCGTCTCGTCCTCGCCAGCGCCGGCGTTGCGCAGCAGGAACTCGGTGCGGAACGTGTCGCGCACGTTGTAACGGAGGGCGGCGTCGACGCCCGGATACATCTCCCGCGCGAATCCGATCGAGCCGCCACCCGACCGGATGTCGCCCAGTCTCACCGTCGCCTGGCGGAGGTAGTTGGCGGTCAGCTCCAGCCGGAACAGCGACCCGAAGAAACGAGGATCGACGAAGCTGGATGTTCCGCGCGTCAGCGAGTTGCCGTAGTTGACCTGTGTCTGCGAGGACCAGCCGTGGCCGAACAGATTGCGGTGCTCGTAGCCGGCCGCCGCGTACAGCCCGAACGGGATGTCCGATCCGGGCTTCTTCTGATCGGTCGAGGTGCCGCCGCCGATCCGGATCACCCCCCAGTGGTCGTGCCTCTCCTCCACCTCGATCAGCATGGGCACGACCGGATCGGTCGCCGTCTCGTGCGGGAAGCTGATCGGGCTGGCATTGTTGAATAGCTGGATCAGCGCCAGGTTGCGCTGCCCGCGCTCGAGGTAGGTCGTCGTCAGGACCGAGCCCTCCTGCAGCGGCACCCACTGGAGGATGGTGTCCTCGCGGGTCTGGAAGTTTCCGCGCACGAACACCGGTCCGACCTGGACGCGCGGGCCCAGCTTCACCTGCCAGACGATGGCGACCTGGCCGCCGACGTTGCGCTGGATCGCCGGCTCCACGCTGGCGTCGGGGTAACCCTGGTCACCGACGACGCGCTTGAGCCGCTCGCCGTCCTGGCGCATCAGCCCCGGACGAAACGGCTGGCCGACGGCCGAGAGGAGCGACGCACGAAGAAAGTCCTCCGAGTGCGGAAGGGGATCCGATCGCGGCGGCACCTCGAAGCGGATGGAGCCGACCTGTAGCCGCACGCCCTCGTCGATGACGAAGCGCACGTACAAAGCACGGGCCCGACGCCACTCGTCCTCGGTGCGAGCGGTGATCGGTCCGAGAGGCCGCCATGCGTCTGGGCGGGGGGCTATCTCGCCCCGCACCTTGGCCTCCGGGAAGCCAGCCTCGCGGTAGTAGACCACCAGGTTGTCCGCATCGGTCGCCAGCTGGCGGAGGCTGGCAAAGCCACCTTCGCCGAGGCCCAGGAACGGGTACACCTTGACGTTGACCACCGACTCCAAGTGGCCCGCGGGGATGGTCTGGTTGCCAACGAAGGAGACGCCCCGGACCTTCAGCCGGGGGCCCTCGTTGATGATGAACAACAGGCGGTCCACGTCCTGCGACACGTGCTCGCGGCGCCAGGTGGTCGTCACCAGCACGTACCCGTTCTCGCGGTAGTGCTGGGAAAGCGCGCTCGCGCTGGCCCCCGCCTCGTAGTCGTCGTAGGCCCCACGCGTGAAGATCGTCAGCTGCTCGCGCAAGGTGTCGTCCGAGAAGTGATCATTGCCCTCGAACGCCGTCTCGATCCGCTTGCGTTCGCTGACCTCGATCCGCAAACGCAGGGCCTTGTCGCGAGGATCGATCTCCGTGTCGTACGTCAGCCGGGCACCGGCATAGCCGAGATCGCGGTACTGCGTGGTCAGCTTGGCGATGTCCTCGCGGATGAGGCTCCGCAGGAAAGGCTGCGGCCGCGTCCACAGGCTCCACCAGTGGTAGTGGCGGAACTCGTCGGCGATCTGATTCGCCGTCAGCACCTGGTTTCCCTTGACGACCACCGGGCCTATCGGGAAGCCCGGCCCCCGGGCGATCTTGACGATCAGGTTCACCCTGGCCGGCACGGTGTTCGTGCTGCGCAGCTCGATCCCGACTTCGGCCTCCAGGTACCCCTGCGAGCGCAGGAAGTCCAGGACACGCGTCCGCTCGAGTTCGATGCGCTGGGCCCGCTCGTCGGGAGCGAACGGCAGCGCCTGTCCGGACCTGATGCTGATGCGGCGGACGATCTCGTCCTGCCGCAGGAGCGCGCCATTCCCCTCGACGAAGATGTGCCTGACCCGATCGGCGGCGCGCAGATCGATCTCCAGCAGGACGCCGCCGGGGCCGGGCCGGGTCTGGATGACGGCGTCGTAGCCGATCCGGGCCAGCGCCTCGCGCAGGCGGCCCGTGGTGCTGATCGGCGCCCCCTCGCGATCGGCGGCGCCAGGCTCGACGAAGTAGGATCCGATCGGAACCAGGGCGGCCAGGTAGCGTTCCAGGCGGCCTGGCGGGTCGATCCCCCCGCGCAGCTCCATCCCGGCGATCTGGGGCGCATCCCCGCGCGCGTAGGTGGTGGCCAGGAGGACCGCGGCAAGCGACAGGAGCCGGAGCACGAGCGGACGCAGAATACCAGGGGAGGCGGAGATTTACGGCGTTCCCAGACGCAGGGGGAAGTCGAGCGTCATCTCCAGGTTGCCCGAGTTGATCTCGTAGTTGAGGCCTTGCTGGGGTGAGAAAATGAGTCGCTCGTAGAAGAGACGGCTCGAGACATAGTCCACCAGCAGCATGTTCAGCTCGGCCCGGTAGCGCTGCTGGCTCTGGAACCCGCGCAGCGCCGACAGGCGCAGGTCGCGCTGGCGATCGAACCGCACACCCAGCTTCAGCTCGAAGCCGTCGGCGCCGACGGTCGGGCGCAGGTAGACCCTGTGCCCGGTGAGCAATTGCAGGGTGTCGTCGATGTATGGCTCGACGAGGTTGCCGACCGTGTCGCGGGTCAACTGCCCGACCATGTCGACGCCGGTGCCGAAGTTCGAGCCCAGGGTCGGGTTGCCGGTGCTGCTGAAACGGTTGATGTCCTGGGTGGTCCGGCCCGAGACCAGCAGCAGGAGAGCCTGGTTGGTGTCGAGGCCGTCGTCGCTCGACAGTTCGATCGAAGCCTGATTCACCGGCCCCCGGATCCGCATGCGTACGTTGTGCTCGTTGCCGTTCGAATCGCTGACCAGATTCTGAGCTTCGAGGTTCAGCTCGGGCGTCTGTCCCGAGGAGACGGACTTGGTCTCGACGAACGTGATGTGGTTGACGTTGGGGACGAGTTCGAAGTCGCCGCGCAGCCCTATGATGTGAAAGCGCCCGTCCGTGGGACGCAGCTCGCCCGCGATGCGCGGTTCGCCCGGCGTGCCCGTGATGCGCAGATCGACCAGGATGTGGATCTCGGGAGCCAGGTTGTTCTGAACCATGAAGCTGTCGCCGACGGTTCGCACCCGCAGATCCAGCGCCAGGTTCTCGATCAACGGCTGGTCCTCGTAGAAGGGGCGCGCCGACGACTCGCTCACCCGTCGGGAGATCACCAGGTTCCGCACCGTGAAATCCCCCACGTAGCGGCCGGACATCAGCAGCACCTCGCCGCTCAGCTTCAGGCCCGTGGCGGGGCTGCCCTTCAGTTCCATCACGAAGCCCAGATCGTCGATCTCCAGCGAGTCCGGTTCGCGGTAGGTCAGGCGCTCCGCCTTCAGAGGAAGGTCGACCACGCCGATCTCCACCTTCGGGAACAGGCTCTTGATGGCGATGCGGCCCGGGCGCATGCCCGCGCCCCCGCTCCCGATCAAAAGGTGGCCCTGGTCGTCGATCCTGGTCTTGATGTCGCGCAGTATCACTTCACGCGTCGTCAGCTCGACAGAACCGCTCTCGACGGTGATCTGGCGGCCGATGTCGCGCAGGCGCATCACGATCTCGCCCAGATCGATCTTCGCCGTCAATTCGGGCTTGGCCGGTGTGCCCGACAGCTTCGCCTGGATGCGGGCCTTGCCGGAGGCATCCGACACGGCGGTGCTGGCGAAGGTCTCCAGCATGCTGGCGTTGACCTCGCCGCCGGCCTCGATCTCGAACGAGACCGGGCGCCAGGCATCGTCGAACTTCGTGCGGCCACGGAGCTTCAGCGTCGAATCCTCGACGGTGACCGCGAGATCCGCCAGCTCGACGGTGTTGGCCGCGATCCGCAGCGCGCCCGAGCCGAGCACGATCTCGCCGGCAAAACCGACGGGCTGGATGTGCACGGGGTGCGCGACGGTCAGGCTCCCTTCGATGATCGGCTTCGTCAGCGGGCCCGAGACGTTCAACTCCACGACCATGTCGCCGGTCAGTTTCTCCACCTGCTTCTCGAGCAGCGGCTGCAGGAGGTCGAGACCCAGATGCCCCGAGAGGGCCGCCCTGATCGTATCGCCGGCCAGTTCGCCGCGGATCTTGAACGCCCCGCCATCGGTGACCAGGCGCGCCTCGTCCAGGATCACGCGATCACCCGAGACCACGACCCGCAGATCGCCGGCGTTCCGGACCCACACCCGTTCCTGCTTCGGGGGCCCGCCGGCCACGGGCACGTCGCGGCTGATGGAAGCGGCCAGTTCGGTCAGCCGCGCTTCGACCAGCAGGGGAGCGTCGGGACGCCACTCGATCGACACGCGTCCGCTCGCGGTGCCGTTGCCGTCACCCATTGCCGTCATCTCGGGCAGCAGCTGCTCGAGGACCAGCTTGTTGAACGAGACCGCCCCCGAGGCACGAGGCCCATTCGGTCCGAAGGATGCCGAGGCCTCGACGTCGAAGCGCCGGAACAGGTTTCCGCGCAATCCGAGGCCGCTGTCTCCGATGGGAGCGATGACGAGCTCTCCGTCTCCCAGCGCGATCCCGCGGACGTTCACCTCCGTCAGCCGGATTGCACCCGATACCTTGGGCTTTTTCACGGCGCCGGACGCGGTCAGGTCGGCTGACAGTTTCCCGGTGACCGGCACCCCGCCGTCAGCGATCCCCGGCAGGCTCGCGAGGGCGACGTCGCGGATGAGAACCTTCCAGCTCATGTTCCCGGCGAACGCCATCTGACCCTCGACCTGGATCTGGGCACCCGTGCGGCTGGTGAGTTTCGCCGTTCGTACCGTCAGCGTCCTGAGGTCCGCCTCGACGTCGATGCCGCCCAGTTCCCATGACGACCCACCGACCTCGATGATGGCGCCGGCGGGGACGGTCACACGCCCCCGAATCTTGTCGGTAGGCCCGTCGGCCGTGGCGGCAAACGAGATCCGTCCGTGCACGATTCCAGAAGCCAGCAGCGTCGCGAGATCGATCTCCTTGCCCCCGAGCTTGAAGGTAACGATGGGCGAGCGGAGCATCCGGTCGAGCGTGCGCTCGAACAGCTTCACCTGCCCGCTCCCCTCGATGGCACCGCCGGCCACCCCCGTGGCCAGGCGATCCAGGTGCAGCACCCCCTGGTCCAGGCGGAACTGCGCGCGCAGCTCCGGGACCTCGGGCAAGCCGCCGACGTTGATGCCCTTGACCACCGCCTCGCCACGGGCCTCCGGGCTCTTGAAGCTGCCGCCCACCTCGACGGACACCGCCGCCCCGCGGGCCAGCGGCTGCATACCCAGCGACGTGAGCAGGCGCGGCAGATCCGAGGTGCTGGCGCGCAGCCCGAGCGCGACCAGCTTGCGCGCCAGCTGAACCTCGCCTTGCACCTCGGCAGTCGCTCCCGGCACCTCGAACACCAGCCCGGTCGTCGAGACCCGCTCCGCCGACGCAGACGCCTGTCCGTGCACACGAGCCATGCGCGGCAGGCCGGCCCCGTAGGACCGGTTCATGGTCAGGTCGAGGTTGTTGATGGAGACCCGCTTGTGCATACCGATGTCCGCCGACAGCGCGATCTGACCTGCCAGCCGCCCCGCGGCCAGCTTGCGCAAGCCGGGCGGCACGTAGGGATCGGTCGCGAACCTCTGGAAGCGCAGGCGCGCCTTGGCTCTGTCGTTGGCCAGATCGGCGGTCAGGCCGAAGCGTCCGCCGGCAGGCGAGGCGAACCCGAGGTCCTCGATGGTCAGCTTCAGGGGATCGAAGACCACGCTCGCGCGCACGCCGAAATCGCGTGCCTCCATGCCCGCGAAAGCCACGTCGAGGCCGGCGATCTGGGCGCCGAGGCTCATACGGGAGAACGGTTCGCTCATATCCAGCGCCACCTTGGCCTTGCCGCCGAGGCGCAGGCCGGGCAGGGCGTGCGCCGCCGCCACCGCCGAGAGAGCGTCCGCCGCGTCGTCGAACTCGGCGTGCATGGCTATGCCGGCCTCGGGCTCGCGCGTGTAGCCGTACCCGTAGATCTCGGTGAAGAAGCCCTTCCCCGTCAGCGTCGAGTGGCCGGTACGCCCCGCCTTCACCTCGAGGAAGATCTTGTCGGGCCAGTCGCGCGTCGTGGCCACGCGCGCGATCGCCACGCGGTCGAACGGCAGCACCTCGGTAAGGATGCGCAGGAAGCCACCGCCCCGGGAATCCAGGTCGCGCACGTCCCAGCCGGCGAAGTCACCGTCGATCATCATGGTGAACGGCGCATGGCAGTCGCGCAGCTCCACCCCCCACGCAGGGAAGTCCAGCACGGCGTTCAGCCCCTCGAGACGGGCATTCACGATCTGGAAGACGAATGGCTCGGGTGGCGGGCTGCCGGGTGGCAAGGGCGGCGGCGGCACCGGGGGCAGCCCCTTGGCCTGGAACGAGGAGAGGAAGCCGTTCCCCTCGCGCTTCTTCAGGGCAGCGAACCGCCACGTCGCGGGGCCGTGCACCACCATGTCGTGCAGGTGGATCTTGCCGGCGATTGCCGAGCGTAGCCGAACCTTCACGTCGAGGCGCGGCACCTCCAGCACCACCGCTCCCTCGGGATCGGTGACCCGCAGGCCTTCGAGCAGCAGCGGGGTCGGGCGGTCCGTCAGGATGTCGATGAGCGCACGCGCCTTCCAGGTCACCGCGCGCACCTCGATCGTGCCCTCCATCGCCGGGAGCACCGAACGGACCAGGGCCGCCAGGCGTTCGCCCTGCAGGACCGCGGCAGCAACGGCGATGGCGACCACGGCCAGCGCGAACGTCACGCCGGCAGCGATGCCGAGCCTTTTGACGATCCGTCGCAGATGACCAGCCTAGCGCCGAAACAGGCACGAGGGTAGGTTTACCGTCGCTGTGGGCGACTCCCTCTACATCGTCGATGCACTGAACTTCCTGTTCCGGGCGTTCCACGCCTTGCCACCGCTGACGACGAAGAGGGGCGTGCCCACGGGCGCCGTCTATGGCCTGTGCCAGATGCTCCTGCGCATCGAGCGCGAGCAGAAGCCGACGCACCTGTGCGTGGTGTTCGACGCCCCGGGGCGCACCTTCCGCGACGATCTCTTCGCCGAATACAAGGCCCACCGCCCGCCGATGCCGCCCGAGCTGGTCCAGCAGGTCGAGCTGGTCCACCAGGTGATCGACGCCTTCTGCCTGCCGGTCCTCTCGGTGCCCGGCTTCGAGGCGGACGACGTCATCGCCACCCTGGCGCGGCAAGGCGCGGCCGCGGGGTTGAAGGTGGTGATCTGCTCGTCGGACAAGGATCTGATGCAGCTGTGCGGCGACGGCATCTCGCTGCTGGACACCATGTACAACCGGATGATCGGCCCCGACCAGGTCAAGGAAAAGTTCGGGGTGCCCCCCGATCGGGTCGGAGACGTCCTGGCGCTCATCGGCGACAGCGTCGACAACGTCCCTGGCGTGCAGGGCATCGGTCCCAAGACCGCTGCCGAGCTCATCACCCGTTTCGGATCGCTGCCCGAGTTGCTGGCGCGGATAGGCGAGGTCAAGGGCAAGAAGGCCGAGGCCATCGCTGCGGGCCGGGCCGCGGTGGAACTGTCGCGCAAGCTGGTGGCGCTGCGCGAGGACGTACCACTGCCGAGGACCCTGGCCGAGTTGCACCGGCCGAAGCGGGACTTCACGCGCCTGCGCGCGCTGGCGCACGAACTGGAGTTCACGCGCATGCTTCCCCAGATCGACGCTCTCGAGGGGATCGCCAGCGAGGCACCGGCGGCCGGGCCAGAACCGACCGTCACCATCGAGCCTCCCCCCGCGGCCGAGATGGTGTGCGACCGGGCGGCGCTCGATCGGCTGGTCGCCCGGCTGGAGATGACGGGCTCGTCGGGCTGGGCCTTCCTTGGAGGAGACGGGGCCCTCGTCGGCATCGCGGTGGCGCTTCCCGACGGCGCCCGGTTCTATGTCCCGTTCGGTCACCGGCTGCTGGGCGCGCCGCCTACGCTGGCGGAGGCAGAGGTCATGGAAGGGCTTTCCCGGGTCCTGGCCGCTCCGACGGTGGCCAAACATCTCCACGACGCCAAGTCGCTGGAAGCGGCGCTGCTTGCCCGCGGACGCAGCCTGGGGGGCGTCGGCTCCGATTCGATGCTGGCGGCCTACCTGCTCGACGCCACCCGCACCCGCTACGACCTGGATGTCGTCGCCGCGGCCGAGGGCGTGGGGCCCGTCTGGCCGCGCGCCGCCTGGCTTGGCACGGGCCGCACGGCACGGCCGCCCGCCGAGGTGGAGATGGAGAAGGCCGGCGCCTTCCTTGCAGCCGAGGCTGCGGCCGCGCTCGCGCTCGTGCCGGTGCAGGCCCGCAAGCTCGAGGCAGCAGGGCTCATGTCTCTGTATCAGACGCTCGAGTTGCCGCTGGCTCGCGTGCTGGCGCGCATCGAGTGTTGCGGACTGCGCATCGACTCCGATCACCTGCGGCAGATCGGCAACGAGGTTGCGCGAACCGTCCAGACGCTCGAAGCCGAGATCCACGCGCTGGCCGGCGGTCCATTCAACGTGGGATCGCCGAAGCAACTGGCCGAGGTGCTGTTCGGCAAGCTGGGGCTGCCGGTCATCCGCCGCACCAAGACCGGCCCGTCGACCGACGCCGACGTCCTCGAGGAACTGGCGGCGCTGCATGCCGTGCCGGCGAAGATCGTCGAGTACCGGATGCTGACCAAGCTGAAGGGGACGTACATCGATGCTCTCCCGGCACTGGTGAACGCGCGTACCGGCAGGCTGCACACCACTTTCAACCAGGCGGTTGCCGCCACCGGCCGCCTGTCGTCGAGCGATCCGAATCTGCAGAACATCCCGATCCGAAGCGAGGTGGGGCGGCGCATCCGCGAGGCGTTCGTGGCCGATCCGGGCCACCAGATCGTTTCGGCCGATTACTCCCAGATCGAGCTGCGCATCCTGGCGCATTTCTCGGAGGACCCGGCGTTCCTCGAGGCGTTTCGCGGCGGCGAGGACATTCACCGGCGCACCGCGGCCGAGGTGTTCGGCGTGGCGCGGGACGCCGTCACCAGCGACCAGCGCCGCATCGCGAAGGCGATCAACTTCGGGCTGGTGTTCGGGCAGACCGCGTTCGGCCTGTCCCAGGCCGCGCGCATCCCGCGCGACGAAGCGAAGAGGTACATCGACAGTTACTTCCAGCGTTACGCCGGCGTCCGCACCTACATGGAGCGCTCGATCGAGCAGGCGCGTCAGTCGGGCGAGGCGACCACGTTGCTGGGGCGCCGCCGGCCGCTGCCAGAGATACACGCCAGCCGGGCTCAGGATCGCAGTTACGGCGAGCGAATCGCCCGTAACACGCCGATCCAGGGGTCGGCGGCCGACATCCTGAAACTGGCGATGATCCGCGTCGACGCAGGGCTGCACCGCTGGCCCGACGCACGGCTCTTGCTGACGGTCCACGACGAGTTGCTCTTCGAGGTGAAGGAGACCGTGGTTCCCGCCTTCAGGGGGTGGGTCAAGGAAGAGATGGAGGGGGTGTACGCGCTGCGGGTGCCGCTGGTGGTCGACGTGAACGCAGGTCCCACCTGGGGCAAAGCCCACTGATTGTAGCGGCGGCCGGAACTCACGTTACAATCAGGGTCCATGGTGCGCGGCCGATTCTTGGCCCTGTCCGGGTTGCTGGCGCTTGGCACCTGCCGGGAGCGTTCGTTGGAAGTGCCTCCGGCGCTGGCGCCAGCGACGATCGCCGCGGGTGGATCTTGCGGCACGGCCACCGCGGATCCGGCGCCCCGGCCGCTGCGTCGCTGCTTCGACGAACTGCCCGCCTGGGTCGATTCGCCCGTGGCGCTGCTGCTCGACCGCGCGGGTGACTTCCTCGATCGAGCGGATGCCGACGGGGCACTGGCTTGCGCCGAGGAGGCGGCACGGCAGATGCCTCGCTCCGTCGAGGCGCACCATGACCGGGCCGTGGCGCTGATCCGCCTGGGCCGGTCGGACGAAGCGCGTGACGCGCTGGCCCTGGCACTGGCCATCGCGCCCATGGATCCGGAGACCCTCGAGCTGGCCTCCGACTTCTACATCAACCACCTGCCCGCCACCGCCGAGCGTTCGTCGATCGGCCTGGAGTTCGCTTGCCGCGGCCGCCGCACCGCCGGGACACGCGACAAGGGCAGGGCAGGGCACCTGGCGCTGCTCGAGGGCCAGGCGCTGATCGATCTGGGCCGCGCGGCCGACTCGCTGACCCCGCTGGCGGCAGCGCAGAAACTGCTGCCGAAGGACGCCTCCATCCGTTACGAACGAGGCGTCGCGCTGTTCGAGCAATGTCGGTTCGACGATGCCCGTCGCTCGTTCGAGAAGGTCCTGACGCTCGATCCAGCCCATGCCCACGCGCTCTACTACCTCGGCCTGATCCTCGAACGGCAGGGAGACGAGGACGGCGCCGTCATGCGCATCGCCGAGGCCGCGCGCCGCGATTCCAAGTCGTTCCCACCCATCCCGGACGTCTCGCCCCCCGACTTCGCCGATCGTCTGAAACGCATCACCGCCTCGTTGAGTGCGGACGTGCGCCGGGATCTCCAGGGCATCTCGGTCCAGGCTGCCGAACTCCCCGCGACCGACGACCTGACCGCCGAGCTGCCTCCGCTGTCGCCGACGATCCTGGGATTGTTCCGTGGGCTACCGCTCGGCCGCGACGAGGATCGCAATGAGCGATCCACCCCCTCGGGGCGTGGCGGCCGTGGGCCCAAATCGCGGGTGCTCACCTCGAGCGCCAGCGACAACCCTGTCGCCTACCGGACGCCCGAGCGCGCCATCGTGCTCTACCGGCGCAACCTTCTGCGCAGCGTCCAGTCCGTCGCTGACCTCGACCGGGCGATCGAACGCACGCTCCTTCACGAGGTCGGACATCTTCGGGGCGAGGACGACGGCTCGCTCCGCGATCGGGGGCTGGAATGAGGCTGGTGGGTGTTGCCCTTGTGTTCTTCATGATCGGCGTGGGCTCCACGGTCAGCGCCGACGAGGCAGCCGGCAGACGCCACTGGGAAAAAGGCAAGGCTCTCTACGCCAGGGGGAAGTTCGTCGAAGCCGCGAAGGCGTTCGAGGCGGGTTACGTGCAGGCGCCCCGCTCGGCGTTCCTGTTGAACATCGGTCACGCGTACCGACGGGCGGGCGAGCTGACCAAGGCGCGCACCGCCTACGAGCAGTTGCTGAGACTGGATCCGACGTACGCGGGGCGGGCGGAGATCCAGCACACCATCAAGTCGATCGACGACGCTCTCCAGGCCCCGGCGCAGCCCCCGCGGCCCGAAACGCCCGCTGCGGAGCCCTCACCCGAGCCGGTGCCGGTGCTGGTCGATCCCACGCCGAGCCCAAAGCTGGACATCCCGGAGCCCGCCGCGCCGGCTGCGAATCCGTTCATCACGGCCACCGCCTCCTCGCCCGACGAGCCCGAGTCCCCGTCGCTGTTCCGCCGCCCCTGGTTCTGGGTCGTGGTGGGGACCGTGGTTGCCGGCGGCGTCACCGCGGCGCTTCTTGCCACGCGCCCGGGCTCGGCCTCCTCCTGCCCGGGAACCGCCTGCTTCAAAGAGCGCTAGACGCTACTTCTTTGGCGGCGCCAGCGGCTGCGGAGGCTGGCCCGGCAGCTGGATCATCGTCGCCTCGGGCGGCACCTGGGCGCTGCCGGCAGCGATGGTCTTGCCGGTCGCGTCCTCGAGCTTCTTGTGGACCACCAGGCCGTTCGAGGCGGCGAACCCGGTCGGCGAGTTGATGGCGAAGGTCCCGGTGACCACGTACTGCTCGCCCGCCTTCACCTCCAGCGGCTTCGGCTTCTTGGTCTTCCAGTCCTTGACGGGGTAGTCCGATACCAGGAGCGCCCGTTCTTTCTTGGCCTGCGGCGTGTCCGACAGGAAGAAGTGGGGCTGGTCGCAAGGCCGGCACTCGGACGGCGGCGGCGGCACCGGCGGGGCTCCCGGCTTGACCTTCTTCCTGTTCTTCTTGGCCTTGGCGTCCGCAGCCTCGTTGCACGCCCGGATGTCCTCCGGACACTCGTACACCTCGAGCAGGTAACCCTTGACGCGCACGTCCTTGTCCAGATACTTCGCCCGTTCCTTGCGCACGCCGAAGACGGACATCTCGCCGCTCGGGTACTGCACCGGCGCGGTCGCCGCATCAAAGTTGGGCGGCGGTGGTAGGTTCACCTTGACCGGCGGGAGCGCCTGCCCCTGTGCCCAGACCCGGCCACAAAGAACCAGCGTTGCGACGAGCGAGGTTGCAAGTGCCAGACGAGCCATGCGCATCGAACCCCTGAATATCACGGTGGTCTCGATGCGGCAAGGGTTCGTCGCACTGTCGATGCTGGCCGTGGTGGCCGGCGGATGCTGGCGGGGACGGGGAAAGCAGGCGCCGGCGCGGAGGCCCGACGCTGCCGTGGCCATCTTCCAGCCATCCCGGCCAGTGTCGCCGCCCTCGCTGAGCCTGCCCGCGACGGCGGCGCAGCCTCCGGCGGGGCCGCATCACGGCGTGCTGCGCGTCCACCTCGAGGCGGAGCCGCCTCACCTGAACCCGCTCCTCGACGGGCATCAGGTGATCCAGCGTGTCACCTCGGGGTTGATCCACGAGCCGCTCGTCGAGTGCACGTCCGCCGGTTACCGCCCGGTCCTGGCGGAGAGCTGGGAGACCGCGCCCGACGGTCTTCGGCTGACGCTGAAGCTCAAAGAGGGTGTCCGCTGGCATGACGATCACCCGCTCACCGGCGTGGACGCGCAGGCCAGCCTCGAGGTGCTGCTGCGTTCGACCACGCGACAGCCGGCGCTGCGGGCCATGCTCGCGGACGTGGAGGCGGTGGAACTGGTGTCCGGCGGGATCCGTCTCGTTCTGCGCAGACCGTCGGGGCTCGTGCTTCGGGCGCTGTGCGAGGTTCCGATCGTTCCCGCCGAGATGGTACGCGGCGCGCCTGGGCGGCTGGCCGTGCTGGCCCGCCAGCCGATCGGCACCGGGCCGTTCCGGTTCGCGGGTTGGGAACGCGGCCGGCGGATCCGGCTTTCGCGCAGCGGACCCACCGGGCTCGTCGACGAGGTGGTGTTCGAGATCGACACCGACGGCGCCCGCGCCCTGACCCGCACCCGGCGTGGCGAGATCGACATCCTGCCGCGCGTGCTGGATGTCCACTACCCGGACCAGGTGGCGCCCGGCGCTCTGCGCGAGTCGCTGCGGCTCTACCGGTTGACGCCCGAGCGGTACTCGTTCGTGGTGCCAAACCATCGACGGGCTCCGCTCGACGACCCACGCTTCCGGCGCGCGCTCGGCCTGCTATGGAACCGCGAACGGCTGGCCTACGAGGTCCACCGGGGCCTCGCGAGACCGATCGCCGTGCCCCCGTTCGGCGAGTCCGTGGTGCCGCCCTTCGACGGCGCCGAGGCATCGCGTCTGCTCGACGACGCCGGATACCGGGATACCAACGGGGACGGCGTGCGCGATCGGAACGGCACCGCGATCCGCCTGACGCTGCTCCAGGCCGCGGGTGGGCGCAACCTGGCCGTCGAGAGCCATGCCTGGGCGCTGGACCTGCGGCGCGCCGGGCTGCTGCTGGACGTGGTGACGATCGATCCGGCGGTGTTATGGACCCGACTGCGGCAAGGAGACTTCGATCTGGCTCCCCTGCTCTGGGACGGCCGGCCCGATGACGATCCGCGCCCGGTCTTCGGACCCGGGGCCGAGTTCAACTTCACGGGGCACGAGTCGCCGGGGCTGGCGGGCCTGTTCGAGCAATTGCGGGCCGCCGAAGGTCCGCCGACCCGCGCGCCGATCTTGCAGCGAATCGCGGACACGCTGGCGCGCGAGCAGACCGCCATTTTCCTCTACCGGCACGAGGTGGCGGCTCTGGTCAGTCGGCGCGTCCACGGCCTCGCCGGTGCCGGCGACCGCCTCGACCTGCGCGGCGTCTGGGTCGATCCGTGATCGAATTGGTGTTGCTGGCCGTCTGTCCTCTCCTCGACGGCGGGGGAGAGCTGGTGCACACACCGGCGCCGCAGGCTCAGGAGCTGAACAACCAGGGAAAGAAACTCTACCGCCAGGGACGCTGGGACGATGCGCGGCAGCGCTACCGAGCCGCCCTCGAGGCCGATCCCGCCTGGCCCGCGCCGGCTCTCAACGTCGCCTGCTCGCTGGCGCGACAGGAGCGCTTCGCGGAGGCAGCCGCCGAAGCCGCCGCCCTGGTGCGGCGGTCGTTCGTCCCCTGGGGAAGGGAGGTGCGCGAGGCTGCGGATCTGGCGCCGCTGCAGATTCGCCCCGAGCGCGCCACGGTCGAACAGGCCCTGGCCGAAGCCGGCTCCGCCTGGGGCCGCGGCCTGATAGAGGCGCTGCTGTTCGTGGCCAGAACCCGCCCGCCCGTGCGCCTCACCGGCGACGGCGTGCTGGTGCTCGGCCTCAACCAGGAGATCTTTGCGTGGCTCCCGGTGACCGGCCAGTACCGCCAGGTGACCGCCGAGGACGGCCGCGTGCTGGCCTTCGTCCGCTCTCCCGATGGGCGGAAGATCGCCTATGTGCGCGCCGGCAAGCTGGTGCGCCCGTCGTCTGCCAGCGGCCGTGCGTCGTTGCGCGGTCTGTCCCTGCGCGTCCTGGATCTGTCGAGCATGACCAGTACCCCGCCCGTGCCCGTCGACGGAGATCTCACCTCGCTCGAACTCTGGTTCGCGAACTCGTCGGCCGCGGAACTCCGGATCGAGGACGCCAGCGGGATCCGCCTCGTCCGCTTCGACGGCGCGCTCGCTCCGATGCCCGCGCTGTCACCGGCCAGCAAGGCCGTTCGCCCCGTGGTGCTGACCGCGGCTGGCGTCACTGGCGGTGGCCTGGTGACCGGCCCCTCCGCCTGTCCCTTTCACGCCGCCAACCAGGCCGCGCGCATCCGCATCACCAGCGGCCGAAAGACGCGCCTTCTGGACGCGCCCTTCGGTGCCGGCCTCTTCGGGATGGCGTTCTAGCGCCGCTCCGATCTCTCCGGGCGGGGGGCGGCACGGGGCGCCTGCGTTCGCTCCGCTCCTCAGGTTTTTCTGAACCGTCGAGAGCGGAGAGCGCGCAGGCATCGAGCGCGGGTGTGGGGGCTCGGTGTCCCTGGCGCGCGCAGTTCTCGGTCGCGTCTCGACGGACGCGGAGCAGGATCTGGTGCCACCGCGACCGAGGTGTTTGAGCACGACCGGGACACCGAGCCCCC
>JANPFD010000116.1:0-93775 GCA_031423255.1 Myxococcales bacterium
ACCCCCGCCCGCGCGCCCCCGCGCGCCCCCCCTACCGTTCCGGCCGCGCGCGCCCCCGCCCCCCCCCCAACGACCCGGATGGTGCGGTGGCGGCACGAGTCGTGCCGTCAGTGGGGAGGCCGTCGGGGAAAGTGCCGGCTAGACCTTCGGCCGCAGGATCTTGTACTCGGTGAGACGGGTGCAGAACGTGCGGCGCGGCATGCCCAGCAGCTCGGCGGCGCGGGTCTGGTTGCCGGCACAACGTGCGAGGGCGTCGAGGATCGCCTGCCGCTCGAGATCGCGGAGTGTCCCGCCGGCGGCAGGGGTGGTGGCCTCCACCGGTGGGTCTACCCACGCGGCGCTGACCTTCTGCATCTTGTCGAGGGGAAGGTGCTCGGGAGCGATCTCTCCTGCGGTGCTCAGGAGCAGAGCGCGCTCCATGGTGTTCCTCAGTTCGCGAATGTTGCCGGGCCAGGTGTAGCTGCGCAGTAGAGCCATGGCCGCCGGAGAGATCGGCGGCGGCGGGCGTCCCAGCTCGCCGGCCGCATCCTCCAGGAACTTGCGCGCCATCGGCTCGATCTCGTCGGCGCGCTCGCGAAGGGGAGGGATGGACAGGGCCATGCCGTTCAGCCGGAAGTAGAGGTCCCCCCGGAACCGCTTGGCGGCGACCTCCTCGTCGAGGTCGCGATTGGTGGCGGCCACGAACCGCACATCCACGGCGCGCGGCTTCGTCGCTCCCACCCGCGTCACCTGGCGTGTCTCGATGGCCCGCAGGAGCTTCGCCTGCATGCCCTCCGACATCTCACCGACCTCGTCGAGGAACACCGTTCCCCCGGAGGCAGCCTCGAGGAGTCCGGCCTTCGCCTGGACCGCCCCGGTGAAGGCCCCCTTCTCGTGCCCGAACAGCTCGCTTTCGAGCAAGGACTCGGAGAGAGCGGCGCAGTTGACACACACGAAGGGCTGCTTCGACCGGGGAGACAGCGTGTGAACGGCCTTGGCCAGCAGCTCTTTCCCCACTCCGGTCTCGCCCAGCACCAGCACGTTGATCGTTCCCACGGCGACCTTCCCGGCGACTTCGTACAGTTGTCGCATGGCCTCGTTCTGCAGGATCACCTGGGGCGGGCTGGTGCTGCCCTCCTGACCACGAACCCCGCCGCAGGCCCGGCTGACCAGCGCTTGCGGCGATCCACCATCCGCTGGAAAGAACGCCTGTCCCACGCGCACGGCGATCGTCTCCTCGGCGAGCGCGGCGATGATCTGGCCGACGATGGCCTCCATCTGCCGCCTCCCGGTGTCGACGAGGAGGATCTCGTACTCGTTCGGGCCGTAGGCGCCGAGCACATCACCGGGCCGCAAGGTCCTGGCGATCAGCTCCTCGGCGCGATCGGCGGCGGCGCCTTCGATGTGGAGCCGGGCCATGGCGAAGGTCCCACGCACGCTCTCGGCACGCGCGCACTCCTCGATGAGGCGGGCCTCGAAGTAGCCATGCGGCCACACCCGGCGCGTCCTCAGCGTCGGCTCGCGGCGCTGGACCACCAGGATGGTCGACCCGATGGTGATGGTCTCGCCGATCCCGATCACCGATCGGTGGTTGGGCTCGAGCGGTCGCTCCCTGAGCAGGGTGCCGTTGGCGCTGCCGAGATCCTCGAGTTCGATGACCGCGCCGAGGTGCAGCCGCGCGTGGTGACGCGAGGCGAGCGGATCCACCACCCGTACGTCCGCATCCTCCTCTCGACCGATGAGCAGCATCCCGGTCGCGGGCAGCTGGTGGCTGGCGGTGTACTCCGGCGCCAGCACCAGCAGGTGATGGGTGGGCGTCCCCTCCTCGGGAGCCAGGTTCTGCTTGCTTTCGGAAACCGTCGGCGCGGCCATGGGCCCCGGAGGATACAATGCCGGCGATGCGCCGGTGCCCCCGTTGCGGGACCATCCACGAGGATGTGGCAGGAATCTGCCCGATGGAGAGCGCCTCGCCCCCGGCGCCGGTCACCGCCCGCGTCGGTGGCGCGCCCACCGCCGAGCCGGCGCCGCGCGAGGATCCCCTGCCCGGCAGCATCGTCGCTGGCCGCTACCAGATCATCTCCCGCATCGGGCAAGGCGGCATGGGCGCCGTGTATGACGCGCAACATACGGTGATTCACAGGCGTATGGCGATCAAGGTGCTGCTGGAGAAGCATCAGGACCGCCGCGACCTCGTCAGCCGCATGCTGCAGGAGGCGCGTCTGGCGAGCTCTATCGGCCACGAACATATCGTCGACGTCATCGATTTCGGCACCACCGATGACGGCCGGGCGTTTATCGCCATGGAGCACCTGCTCGGCCGGTCTCTGGGGCAGGCGCTGGTCCAGGACGGGCCGCTGCCGGCGGCGCGTGCGCTGCGGATTGCCCGGCAGGCGGCCAGCGCGCTCGCGGCCGCTCACGGCAAGGGCATCCTTCACCGCGACGTCAAGCCGGAGAACATCTTCCTGGTCCAGCGTGAGGAGGAGGAATTCGTGAAGGTGCTGGACTTCGGGATCTCCAAGGTGAATCGGATGGATGGCCCGGGACTGAGCACGCCCGCTCTGACCCTGACCGGTCACGTGCTCGGCACCCCGCTGTACATGTCTCCCGAGCAGGCGCGCGGAGAGGAGAGCCTCGATGCCCGGGCGGATGTCTGGGCTCTGGGCGTGGTGATGTACGAGTGCCTGACGGGCGAGGTTCCCTTCCAGGCGAGCAACTCGCTGGGTGTGATCGCCAGGATCGGCAGCTACCAGCCGCCGCCGCCATCCCGGTTCCGGCCCGACCTGGCCATCGCCCCGGCGGTGGACGAGGTGGTCATGCGCGCCCTGGAGAAGGACCGGGAGCGGCGCTGGCAGACCATGGCGCAGATGGAGCAGGCGCTGGCGCGGTTGCTGGCGGGTGCCGGAAAGCGCCCGCGGTCGTCCGTGAAGTTGCTGGGCGCGGCTCTCGTGGCCGCCGTGGCGGCTCTTGTCTGGCAGGGCACGCGAGACGTCGCACCGAGGACGGAGGCTTCCGGTCCACCGGTCACCGCCCTGGCCACGGTCCCGGACTCCGGCGTGCCTGCCAGAGAGGCTCCCATCGACGAGGCGCTGGAACCGCTGCGGGCACTTCCGGTTCAGCGAAGGGTGCCGAAGCGCCCGGAGGTCGGCGTGACGGGGTCCCCCGTGGTGCCGGCGCGGCGGCGGGCCGAGGTGGCACCGTCGTCGAACTCGAAAGAGGCCTATCCTCATCCCGACGACGGCCGGACGGCTCCCTGAGATGCGGCGTCTGCGTGTCCTCGCCGCCTTCATCGCCATCGCCTGCGTCACGTCGCGTGCCGCCGCCCAGGAGGATGTGGCCGCGGCGCGGGCGCACTACGACTCCGGGCTGAAGCTGTTCGAGGCCGGGCAGAACGAGCAGGCGCTGGTGGAGTTCCAGCAGGCGTGGTCCCTCAAACCGCGACCCGCGGTCCTGTTCATGATCGCCCAGTGCGAGTACACGCTGGGCCAGTTGGAGCAGGCGCGCCTCCACTACCAGCAGTACATCGGCGACAACGCCGGCGGCGAGTTCATCGACGTCGCTCGGTACCGGATCGACGCCATCGACAAGCGTCCGAGCGTGTTGGTGATCAACACGGTCCCCGAGCAGGTGACCGTGCAAATCGAGGGCGTCGAGGGCATCGCCGCCGGCGTCCAGCGAACGGGGGAAGCTCCGAACAGCTTTTCCGTGCCCCATGGCCGTCACCGGGTGAGCCTGACCAAGCCCGGCTACGTCTCGCAGACCCGCATGGTTCAGCTGGGGGTGGCCGAGGCCAAGGTCCTGTTCGTCAAGCTGGATCCGGTGCCCGCTCGGCTGGAGATCGAGACCGACCCCGCCGGAGCCACCCTCTACGTCAACGGCAACCGCGCGCGCAACCCGTACCGCCAGGACGTGCCGGCCGGCAGCTACGAGCTGTTCGCCGAGGCGAAGGATCACGCCAGCCGGACGGAGACCGTGGCGCTCGGGCCGGGCGGCAAGCGGCTGTTCACCGGGCCAGGCGTGTTCTCGCTTCCTTACGTGCAGCGCTCCGGCGCGTTGGAGCTGTGGGCGGCCTCGGCGATCGCTGGGGGCCTCGTGGGAGCGGGCGGCGTGGCTGCGATCATCGGGCCGTCGATCTATGACCGCGATGCTCATGTGTCGACGAGCTACTTCATAGGCGGAGGCGCCACGGCCGGCGTGATCACCGGACTGCTCACCGCCAATGCGCTGGTGCCACGGTACATCCCGGACAACCGGGCGCTGTTCGTCATCGGCGGCATGTGGATGGGCGCGCTCGACGGCGCGCTCGCGGGCGTGGCGATCGCTCAGGCGACCGCGCCCGTCGAGCGCGATCCCGCGGGGGGCCCGGTGCGCACGCCTCCAGGCGCGAGCACCCTGTTTCGTGCGGCGTTCCTGGGCGGACTGCCGGGACTTGCATTGGGGACGACGGCCAGCGCGCTCCTCTCGAACCGGGCGCCCAGCCACGGGAGGGTGGCGCTGGTGCATAGCGCGGCGGCGGGTGGCCTCCTCGCCGGATGGCTCGCCGGCACCGCGCTGCAACTCCGGCCTGCCTCCTGGCAGCAGAACGACGCCTCGGGCGCCGTGGTCGATGCGGAGCCCCGGGTGCTCGACGGCGCCCTGCCGGCGCTGGTAGGGCTGAACCTCGGTCTGGCCGGCGGCCTGATGGCCACCCTGGGCGGCGACCGCTCCTCACCCGGACCGAGCTGGCAGCGCGTCGCCCTGGTCGACATCGCCGTGGGCGCCGGAGCGCTCGCCGGCAGCATCGCCGGGTGTGCCGCCCAAGACCGATGCCTCGAGGTCGAGACCGCCACGAGAGGAACCCGCGCGGCGGTGGCGAGCTTGGCGCTGGCCGGTGGCGCGGCGGGGCTCCTCGCGGGCGTCCTCCTCACCCGCAACATGGATCGAGATGCCGGCGCCAGCACGGGGCCGGGGCTGCGCATCACGGTGGCGCCGATGCCCACCCCGACGGAAGGCCTGCGACCGAGCCTCCTGGTCGGTGGACCGTTCTGACGAAGGTTCCCCCCAGCCCCGACCCGGGCGTCCTCGTTGCCGCCCTCCTCGTCAGTAGCACGCCCGGATGGCCAGACTGCCGCGAGTCACCATGCCGCACGAGGTGGGCGTGCCGTCCGGCCAGGCAACATCCTGGCACTCGCTGTCAGAGCGTCCTTCGCAGTAACGGAGGCAGGCCTTCGTGTCAGCCACGCACCTGTCCGAAGGGCAGCGCAGACACCCGTAGCCCGGCGCGCAGTCGGCGTGACGCTCACAAGACGCGAAGGGCTTGCGCGGGCCGGAGGGCAGGCAAAGCGGGCCGGATTGCTGCCCCTCGTAGCCGCTGGACGGATGGCAGGTCTCCGTGGCCCCGCAACCAGCGCAGCAGACGTAGTCCGTCAGAGCGCACACACGCCTCGCCGAGCCGGGCTCCTCGGGAACGCAGAGCGATCGAAACAGCCGACAGGGGTTGGGCGCATCCCCTCCGGCAACACAGAAGGACGGGCCAGCGATGCTGCTTTCCTCGAGGCAGTACGAGGTGGCAGCCTCGGCGAACAGCTCGCCACCGGATCGACCGATCCGGCGTATCGGCTGACACCGTCTTGGCTTGCCGCAGTCATCGTCCGTCCGGCAAGGGTGAGTGCACAGGCCCTCACACAGGCCGCCAGCATCGCATCCGGGAATGCAGGAGCAGGGACCGCCGGCCCGGGGCCAGGTGCGCGCGCAATGGCCGGTGGCCAGATCACACTGGAACGGAAAGGCACAATCCCGGGAGCGCTGACAGATCGCCGGAGGAACGCATGCCTTGAGACTGCTGTCCCCGGCAATGATCTCGCTGCACAGCTCGGACCTCGGACATCCATCGTCGTCGTTGCATTCGGCGCGGCAGAAATCCTGCACACAGTGGACGCGCGATCCGTCGGCCCGCGATCGGCACCCGCCCGAGATGCAACGCTGGCCGAGGATTCCTGCTGGAACACAGCGTCCGGGGTCGCCGTACGTCTTGATGTCCGTCTGGCACCGGCCGGTAGGACAGTCGCCGTCGGTCTTGCAACCGCCGCATCCCTCGAGGCCAAGGACCAGCCAGGTCAGACACGAGAGCTTCGCGACTGCGCTCACGAACCGCGGTGACACCACGGCCCTGAATACCAGGGTATTGCGCGGAGGACGCTTTATTCAGCGGATCGAGAGCCACGGCATCGCCCGGCCGCGGTCGCTGTTCGAACGTTCCTCGTGAGGGGATGAGAGACGCGTCAGCCGCCGACGCCCCGAGAGATTGACACGCGGTTCGTTTCCGGAGGGGAGGCTTGCTCAGACGCTGCGGCGTTGCAGGTATGTCAGGGCGCCGGCTTCAGCTCCGCGGCTCCCATGATCAGGACGCTGTACGCCGGCAGGCTCCTGATGGCGACGACACTCCCGTCGGCCAGCGTGCTGGGACGGGGCACGGAGAAGACCTCGTTGCGGGCAAGAGCGAACTCCGACCGCGACACCTGCGCGCCTGCCACCACGGCGTCGGCGACCATCGTGCATTGGTCCGTGCGGAGCCGGATCGGACCGTCGGCGTAGGCTACGACCCCGTCTGTCGGACCCGCGGCCGGCTTCCAGCCAGGTAGATCGCGGAACCCTCCCTCCTCGAGGCGCTGCATGACCAGCCCGGACGAGCCGAGTGTGTAGGCCTGGCCGTCGGGCGCCAGGAACACCGGGCCCAGGTACCGGACATCGGGCGCGACGAGGCGCCAGGCGCCGTCATAGAGGAAGAGGTTCATGTCGACGGACGCGTACATGGACGAGAGATCGCGGACAGCGACGGGCACCGCGGTGGGCGTCGGTCGCATGTCACCCGGAGGAGGCGCCGGTCGCCCGCCCGGAGAAGTGAACGGGGGAGGCTCGACGCGCACGAGGTGCGTTCCGTCCCAGCGCAGGATCCGCTGGCCCGCCGCCTCGGCGCCCGTAACGAACAGCCCGCCTTCGCCTGCCTTCATGCCGATCCCCACGAGACCGCCGAGCTCGGCCGAAAGGTCGTCGTACGTCCCGTTCGCCCTCAACCGGAGCAACCGCTGCGGTGATTCAGCCCCGCTCTTCGGGCCCCCGTCCCGCGTGAGGATCCAGACGGCGCCCGGTCCTGCCCCGGCGACCTCGATGATCACCGTGGCCGGCCCCGGCAGCGGCGCGCGCGTGAACTGGGCACCGTCGAAGTGGTGAGGCACCGCGACCGCCTCCCCCTCGATGGCCACCACCCAGAAATCGTCCACCGTCTCGCCGACGGCCAGCCCTGACAGCCGCGCCGTCCCCTGCCAGGCGACCGTCTTCGCGCTTCCCCCGCCCGGGCCGTGGCACTCCAGCGTCTGCCGCCCCGTGGGGCAGCCGGCGAAGCTCACGCCCAGGCACACGCCGGCGAGAAGCCGCATCATTCCCACCCCGCAGGAGATACCATGGCCGCCGTGACACCCGCGCGCTTCATCTACGTGGCCTCGCTGCTGATCGCGATGACGAGATCCGCCCGCGCCGACCGCCCGCTGGGGTTGTTGAGCCTGAGCGTCGGCAGCAGCATCGTCGACACCTCCGACGGGCATGCTCCCCCGGCCGACAGCGGACTGGCGCTCGGGGGAACCGTCGGCCTACGCCTGGGCGACGCGCGGAAGGTGGCCTTCACCCTCGGCCTCGAACGCACGATCGACACCACGCCCGACGAGCCCACCCATCAAGAATCCACCATGCAGACCTTCTTCGCATTCGGCGGCCTCGTCGAGTTCCACGACCGACTCTCGCTGGGAGGCGGTCTGGCCATCCTCGCTGAACGAGAGGGCGCCGACGGCCTGGGCTTCCTCGCCAACCTGACCTTCCACGTCTTCCGTTTCCCGCCTCGATCCCTCGACCTCAAGCTCCAGGTCCTGAGGGCCAGCATGACCAGCGTCTCGGGCGACAAGACTTCCAGGTACACGTCGCTCACGTACCTCGCGGCGGCGCAGGTTTCGTTGTTCTGAACGCCGGTGCATAGGACGGACAAGCTGCGTGACCGACTGGCGTCAGAGCCTCAACTGCCTCCGAGTTGACGAGGTCACCGATGTCGAGGGGGGAGGTTACTTTGGCCTGGAGTGCCGAAGGTTCTCACGGCAAGGCGGGGTGTAGTCGCCAGTAATTCGAGGCGCCTTGGGACGATGCCTCAGATTTCCGTGCCACGGAGGTGCGGACGGCGGGGAGGCCAGTGAGTTTGGGGCTGGCACTGGAGTTGCGTGGCTGACGCGCCATGCGAACACCGGCACTCCTGTTGACGCTTGCTCTGATCGTCGGTTGCGGCGGCTCTTCCACACTCAAGAGTGCAGGCGATGGGGGCGGCGGAGCGGGAGGCGCCGGTGGCTCCGTCGGCGGCTCCGGCGGTGCCGGCGGGACCGGCGGCGCCGTCGGAGGCAGCGGTGGAGGCGGCGGTAGGGGAGGCAGCGGTGGCGCTGGTGGGACCGGCGGCGCTGCTGGCAGCGGCGGTTCCGGTGGCTCGGGCGGTAGGTCCGGCGATGCTGGCCAGCCCGACGGACGCGGGTCCTGCGGCGATGGCGGTGCCTGCGGGATCGGACGTGCCTGTTGCGGCGGCCAATGCGTGAATCCCGCGAACGATCCCTTCAACTGCGGCGTCTGCGGCATGCGCTGCCCGGCCAACCGTTCGTCTTGCCAGGAGGGCATGTGCCAGGTCCCACCGTGCACCGGGGGGTCGATGGTCTGCACCGGCTCCACGTTCTGTTGTGGCCGAAGCTGCTGTGAGCCAAACCAGCTCTGCTGCGATACCCAGGGGCCCATCTCGCGAGATCCCGTCTGCTACACCCCCACTGCTGCACAGCCGACATGCGCCCAGGGGTGTGCTCCTCTTTGCGCCAGCGACCGCAACATCAAGCGAGCCATCGCCCCGGTTGAAGTCGGTGCGGTGCTCGCGAAGCTGAGCAGCTTGCCGATCTCCACATGGCGCTACCGTGAGGAGCCGGACGCCGTTCGGCACATGGGTCCGATGGCTCAGGACTTCCGAGGTGCTTTCGGTCTCGGCATCGACGATCGGACGTATAACGCCGTCGACGCGCACGGCGTTGCATTTGCGGCAATCCAGGCCCTGCACCGACTGTCCGAATCGCAGCGCCGCCGTATCGAAGGCCTCGAACGGCGCAACCGGCTGCTGGCCGAGCAGGTCCGCGCGCTGCAAGAAGGACGATAGCCTCGGAGACCATCTGACCCGAGCGATTCTTCCGGGCGTCTTGAGCCTCGACGCCGCGAACTATGGTCTCACCCCAGTCGGGCCCAGGTTCGTGCGCCCGCGGCCGCGTGCGACCGTTCCACCGCGCGTTCCCCCTCCGGGCTGGCCGTACATGTGCCGCCTGTGGCACCCAGTCTGCGACGACTGAGTGATGTCCGGCTCGCGACCAAGCTGACCCACGCCGCCTTTTCAATCCGCTGCGAGGTCGACCAACTCGGCCAGCTTCTTCGGCGCTAGCACACAGTAGCTCGTGGCGAGAAGCGTTGCGACCTCGTGCCAGTCCGTGCGAGCGCCTAGCACCATCCCAACAATATTTGGCCACCACCCAGGCCGGAAGAACGGATAGTGATCGAAGCGCAGGACAGCGAGCTTGTTCACCACGGCTTCACCCCCTGCGCTTCTGCACTGCGACTTGTTCCCCAACCCCCCGCGCTCACTTTCACCTCGAGGGGGACACATCGTCATGTTGACCAGCAGAGATTCGTGGCTCGTGGCAGCGCTTGCGATGGTCATGGCAACTCCAGCTCTCGCGCAGAACTCAGACGACAGCGGCGTGCGCGGCAGCGGAAGCGTCACGGAGAGTACGACCAAACAGACCGTGGATGATGGCGACAAGCGCGTACACACGCAGCGCCAGAAGACCACGACGGAGAAAACGACCCTCAAGAAGCCGGTCGAAGGAAGCCCGCGTCATCACGAGACCGAGACCCGAAGCACTTCCGGAAGCGACTATACGGAGTACTTCGACGTCGAAGCTGGCACGCCTGGTGGCCAGAGAGAGAGGCAGCAGGTTCAGCCCGACAGCGCGCGCACGGAGGGACCTGGTCGGTCCGCGAATGACACGAAGAACGACGAAGTTCCGGAACTGGAGAGCGTGCCCGACTGACACAGCTTGATCGAGGTGCTGCCGGCGGCACCATTCGTGCCTTCATCGCGCGACGCTGGCTTTCCGTCCCCGGAGCCGTCTCCGGACAATTTTCAGTTCTTCCAGACATCGGACCGCCTCGCGGAAGCGGCCGAGGCGTACGAGGCAATCGGTTTTTCCGGCCAGGTCGCTCACGTAGGCCTCCCGGCTGACGGTATCCAAGGGGTTGCGGCGCAGCGCCCCGTTGAAGCATTCGAGCGCCTCCTTCCAGCGCCTCCGCCGGTGAAGCGTGTCGGCCTTCCGGGCCCAGTCCTCCCAGTCCGATGACTTGCGATCCCGCATGGCGACGCTGCGAATAGTATATGCGCTCGCGCCCTGACAACGGTCTGACTAGCGGTCGACCAGCGGCACCGGACTGTCCACGGTGCGGCCGGTGATCGTCAAGAAGCGCGTGACGAGCTGATCGAAGGCCGCGTGCAAGTCGGCGTCGTTGGTGGCGGGGGCGTGGAGGCGCCCGCCGGCCATCGTGCCGTGTCCACCCGCGGCTCCCTGTGTGTCGATCAACTGGCGCATCAGCGTGCCGGCGCGCCCCTCGGCGGCGTCCGTGCGCAGCGACAGGTAGGCTCTACCGGCGTAGCGCCCACAGCACAGGACGAACCGGGCTTTCTCGAAGGAGAGCAGCAGGTCGGCCACCTCGGCGACGAGGTCCGGGTACGACAGCGCGCCCAGGTTCACGGCCACGAGATCCCCGTGGACCTGTGCCGACCGCAGCGCGCGGTCGAGAGCGGCGAAGTGCTCGCGCGGGACCTTGGGGTGCGAGATCCGGAACAGCAGGTTGTGATCGACCAGCGGCACCAGGAACAGATAAGCGGCGCGTTCGAACTCGGTCGCCTCGCGGCCGAGATCGCGGGTCTCGGTGCGAAGCGCATAGAACAGGCCCGTCGCCAGCGCCGCATCCAGCGGTGCGTGCCGTTCGCGCAGGTACTCGAGCACGATGGTGCTGGTCGCCCCGAGTTGCGGGCGGATGTCGCACCAGGGGGAGGACTCGCTCTCGGCCCGCGGCGGGTGATGATCGATGACGATGTCCACCGCGCGCCCGGCGGGCAGCGAGTTGTTGCCGGTCCCTGGCTGGCTGTCGACGATGGCCAGGGCGCCGTAGTCGGCGGGCTTCAGCTCCTCGATGGAGACGAGCGGGATCTTCAGGGCCTCGACCATCGCCCGATTCTCGGCACGCCCGACGATCCCGCCCAGCGCCAGCGTCGCCCGGCACGGCGTGGCGTGCTCGACCACATGCTTGAGGCCCAGTGCCGCTGCCAGCGCGTCCGGGTCGGGGTTGTCGTGCATGTAGATCAGCAGCGACTTCTTGCTTCGCACCAGCTCGAGCGCGCGCGACAGAACGAACGGAGTGGTGGCGGCGAATGGGTCGGAGGACGTCGGCATGTCAGCGTTCAGCGGAGCGGGCGGATCCGCAGGTTGTCGAAGTAGACGTCCGTCTCCCAGTTGTTGATCGCGAAGTACTCGTGCCCGGTGCCGCCGAGCGGCTGAGGATCCGTCCACGACAGGAACGGCTTGCCGTCCACCTTCCAGTCGATGAGCCCACCCTTGCGGGTGATGGTCCAGTGGTAGACGCGGCCCGGCTCCACGACCGGGCCGCGGTTGTGCGCCTTGACGGCGTCGCCGTGCTCGCCCAGCCGGCCGATGATGCTCTCCGAGTTCCGGTGGCCGCCGAAGAACAGGACGTAGCCGCTGGGCGTGTAGTCGTTGCCGTCCGGATCGAAGGTCTCGCCGTCGCCGTAGAGTTCGATCTTGAGATCGCCGTCCGGGCTCTTGGACATGGCGTCCACCTCGATGACCACGTCCGCCGGCAGCCGCTTGCGCAGCCACAGCGGGTGGTTGTGGGCCATCGACACGTTCACCTTTCCGTCCTTGATGCGATAGCCGGCTCCTGTGTTGTGCCAGAACGCCCCGAGGTCGGCGCGCTCGAAGTCCTCGGTCAGCGGCTCGGAGATGAGCGGGATCTCCGATTTGCAGCCCAGGAGGAGTATCGCAACCGGCACGGCGCGCCAGAGGGGGAGGGTGGGCACGGACGGGAAGTTAGCGCCGGTCCATCAGTTCGTAAAGGAGGCCCCACCGAATGCCTCGATCGCTGACGATCACGTGGGTTACCGCCGCCTGCCGGGCGATCGCCAGGAGCACACAGGCGCCCGCGAGGATGACGTCGGCGCGCTTGGGGTCGAGGCCCGCCATCCGTGTCCGTTCGGCCTGGGTGGCGCACTGCAGCCTGGTCACCTGGCGCTCCAGCTCGCTCACCTGCAGGCGGTAACCGTGCACGAGCGTCGCGTCGTAGCTGGCGAGATCCTGGGCCATGGCTGCCAGCGTGGTCACTGTCCCGGCCGCGCCGATCAACGTTGCGCGCCCCGGGAACGTCACCTGCGCCAGCGCGCCGGCGATCTCCGATCGGATGGCTTCGAGCTCGCCCTCGGTCGGCGGATCATGACGCACGTGACGCTCGGTCAGGCGCACCGATCCCAGCGGCAAGCTGCGCCGGAACCGCACCGCCCCGGCGTCTGAAAAAATGACCTCGGTCGAGCCGCCGCCGATGTCGATGACCGCCAGCGAGCCGCGCGCCTCCTCGGGAAAGGACCGCGCCGCCGCCAGGAAGCTCAGCGCCGCCTCGCGCTCGCCGTCGATCACCTCCACCGGCGCGCCCAGGATCGCCGCGGCCGGCTCCAGGAACTCGCTCGCGTTCGGCGCCCGCCGCAGCGCCTCGGTGCCGATGGCGGTCACCGGCGCTCCGTGACCGCGCGCCACATCGGCGTACTCTTTCAGTACCGCCAGTGTCCGCTCGATCCCCTCACGCCCCAGCTTTCCGTCGCCCCCGATCCCGCGCCCCAGGCGGGTGATCTCCGCGCGCTCGGCAAGGATGGTCGTCTCCTCGGCGACGAGCAGCAGCGTGGTGTTCGTGCCGACGTCGATCGTCGCGCGTTTCATCGCGTCTGGGGGGGCGGGCCCCAGGCCGGGCCACGCACGTTGCCCTTGTGGATCTGCGTCTCCTGCCGCGTCTCGGGGTTCATCACGAACAACCCACCGCGCGTCGAGGCGTACACCAGCAGCCGCCCGTCGGGTGACCAGGAGGGATCCATGTTCGATCCCTGGTTCTGGGTCATGCGGTCGATCTTCCCGGTCTTCATGTCGTAGACGAAAACGTCGAACACCGCCCGCTCGTCGCGCCCGGTGAATGCGATGAGCGGCCTGTCCGCCCTGGGATTCCAGCGCGGCGTGGTGTTCTGTCCGCCCTGGAAGGTCAGCCGCTTGGCGGCGCCGCCCGACGCCGGCATGACGAACACCTGCGCGCCGCCCGAGCGATCGGACACGAAGACGATCTGCGATCCGTCCGGCGACAGCGACGGCGACAGATCTGACGCGCCCGACTTGGTCAACCGGCCGACGATGCCGCCGTCGGCGCCGCGGATCTTGTAGATCTCGGGGTTCCCCTCGTGCGACAGGGTGACGGCCAGGCTGGCGCCGTCCGAGAACCAGGTGGCGCCGCTGTTCATACCCGGGCGGCTGGACACCCGCCGCGCGCGCCCGCCTGCCGACGAGACGATCCACAGGTCCGCGCCGCCACGCAGGAACGAGGTGAAGGCGATCTCCCGACCGCTGGGGGCGTAGGCCGGCAGCATGCACTCGGAGTTCATCTTGGTGAGCACGGCGCTCTCGGCACCATCCATGCCGACGCTCCCGATCTCGCCGTTGCGACCCTGGATGGCGAAAGCGATGCGGGAGCCGAACACGCCCGGCTGTCCGGTGAACTGAAGCACGACGTCGTTGCAGAACTGGTGAACCAGCAGGCGCACGTCGGCGCCGCGGTAGGTCTTGGTCATCATTGGCGCGTCGCCGCGGCCGACGTTGTAGAGGCGCCCCTCCAGCACCACGACGCCTCCTGCACGAGTCACCTGGAGTTTCGCGACGCCTTGCGCGCCCACCTGCGACCACAGCGCTGACGAGAAGCCGAGCCCCTCTTGCTGCAGCGCCGGCGGAAACCCGGCCGGATCCAGCACCCGGAAAAGGCCGATGATCGTGAGATTGCGGCGCTCGACCTCGGTCGCCTGGCGCGCCAGGTCCGCGTCACCCGTCGCCGCCGGCAGCGCCAGTTTCAGCAGGTCACGGTTCGGATCGGTGATGCGGATGCGCGGCAGGTCCTCGGCCTGCTGGGCAACCAACAACGCGAGAACGACGAGCGAGGTCATCGGTGAAGGCAACCACGAAACCGGTTCAGCGGGCCAGGGTTTTCCCGTCGAAGGTCAGCACGATGCCGCGGCGGAATCCCGGCGGCGGCGGCGGCACCGTGCGCGTCGCCTCGATCGCCTGCACGCACGAGCTATCGAACAGTTCGTTGCCCGAGGACTTCGTCACCCGCGGCCCGCTCAGCTCCCCGCCCGCGCCGATCGACACCCGGATGTCGACCTCCAGGTTCACCGCCGTCCCGATCGAAAGTCCGGTCGGCACGTTCCAGTTCTTCCGGATCGCCTCGAACACCTTGGTCGCATACTCGTCGCCGACGCTGGCCTCGCTGGACGTCCCCTTCGTCGATCCGGTCAGCGAACCCTCGGGCGGCTCCTCGGGCGCGTTGTTCTGCGCCAGCATCCGCGCCCGGTCGAGCGCGTGCTTGAGATCCTTGGACACCTTGGGGTCGTCGGGGCGCGGCGCTTCCTTCACCGCTGGCGCCGCGTTCGGGTTGTCGGACAGCTTGATCGTCGGCTCCGGCGCCTTGGCCTTGGGTGGCTGGACGATGCGCGGCAACCAGAACTTCTCGCGCGGCTTCCCCAGCGTCACCATCTTTGTGACCAGGAAATCGCGCGCCGCCTCGGGGGCGGGCGATTGGTTGGCCTGCACGAACACCAGCGCCAGGAGGCCCCCGTGGATGAGCGCGGTCATGACGATCCCGCCGAAGAACGTGCCTCGGGCCATCCTGCGATAGCGGTGATCCATGGCCGTCGAGGACATTTACTGCATCGGGTCCGTGATCATGCCCAGCTTGTTGGCGCCGCCCAGCTTCATGGCCGCCATCACCTTGAGGACGTCGCCATACGGAAGCGCCTCGTCGGCGTGGATGTAAGCCTCGTGGTCAGCCTGAAGCTTGGCGTTGTTCTTCAGTGTGGTCTCGACGTCGAGGATCGGCACCTCGAGCTTTCCGATGAAGACACGCTTGTCCTTGGTCATGGTGATGATCAGGAGGCCCGTGTCGTCAGGGATGCTTTGCGCTTTGGCGTCCGGCAGATCCACCTCCACGCCTGTCTGCAGCATCGGGGCCGTGATCATGAAGACCACGAGCAGCACCAGCATGACGTCGACCAAGGGGGTGACGTTGATCTCCGACAACGTCCCCGTGGCCCCGCTTCCCCCCGACATGGACACGGCTAGAAGAACCTCCGGCGGATGATGTTCAGGAAGTCGCTGGCGAAGGTCTCCATCTCCGAGGTGATGACCCGGATCCGCCGTGACAGGTAGTTGTAGCCCATGACCGCGGGAATCGCGGCCACGAGGCCGATGGCCGTTGCCACCAGAGCCTCGGCGATGCCCGGTGCGACCGTGGCCAGGTTCGCCGCGCCCTTGGCTCCGATGTTGCGGAACGAATTCATGATGCCCCACACGGTTCCGAACAGGCCGATGAACGGTGCGGCGCTGGCCGTGGTCGCCAGGAACGGCACCTTGCTCTCCATGTCGGTGATGGCCGTGGTGCGCGCGCGCGACAGCGCCCGCTCGATGCTCTCGATGTCGCCGACGTGGGTCTCCTGCGCCGCCGGCGCCGCCTCTCCCTGCTCGGTGCGCCTCCGCCGCAACTTCGCCAGCTCGACGTAGCCGGCGCGGAATACCTCGGTGACGGGCGAAGGCGGCATCTCCTCGGACAGCTTCCAGACATCGTCGAGCCGTGACGTCTTCCAGAACGCATCGAGGAAGCGGCTGGACCGCGAATGGGCACGCGACAGGTAAAGCCACTTGGTGCCCATGACGTACCAGGAGATCACCGACATCAGCGCCAGGATCACCAGGACGACCTTGGCGACCTCCGACGCGTCCTTCAGCAGGTGGACGATGTCCATCTGGTTCCCCGCGGCGCCGGCTTGCAAGATCACCTGGATCATTCGAAACCACTCCTTCTGGGGTTATACAGAGACACGGATGGCCCACATTCTATTCCTAGCCGCCGCCAGCATGGTCGTTTCTTCGTGCGTCTCCGTGGACGGCGGCGCGGTGGAGGCGAGCTGGGTCGTGCGCTCGGAGGACGGCCGCGCCATCACCGATTGCAGCTGCGCCGATCCGGCGATCGCCTTCGTGCGCATCGCGCTGGTGGGCGACTCGGCGGCGGTGAAGGGGGCCGAGCCGTGCCAGGGACGCACCCAGTGCGAGTTCACGTGCGGCCGCCACACGGGCGTCACGCCGTTCGACATCCCTCCTGGAGCCTACTTGATCTCGCTCACGTCGGTGGATGCGATGGGTCAGCCCCTGCCGGCGGTCCAGGGCCCGGCACCGGTCTTGCGAGAGGTGGTCAAAGGACAGCCGACCCAGCTCGATGCGTTCCAGCTCGTCGCCCGGTGCGCGGCGGACTGTGCCGGCGGAAACGAAGGAAAAGTCTGCGGTCGGTGAGACCGAACCCACCTTCTGAAGGGGAAAACGCTCATGTGGAAAAACGGCACAGTGTGGCTCTGCGGACTCGCCACGGCGACGCTGGCAACGGGCTGTTTCATCGGGGATGCCGACAACGCCGCTTTCATCGCCAGCTGGGGCCTGAAGTACGTCGGTGGTGGCTCCGTGACCTGCACCAACGCCGACACGCCGACGGTCGAGCTGACCATGACCAACCGCCGCAGCGGGACCAGGTATGTCGACAGCTGGCCATGCGACGCCTACGCCGGGCAGAGCCGCACGCTTCCGGGCGGCACCTACGACGTCGATCTGGCGCTGAAGGACTCGACCGACACGGTGGTCTCACACGTCGAGGACACCTTCGATCTCTACCACCGGGGCCTGACCGACCTGCCCCCCGTCGACTTCGGGATCCAGTCTTTCCTGGTGCGGGCATGGTCCATCAACAAGGGCAGATCCTCGGTCAAGTGCGAGGAGGTCGGGGCGAAGACGGTGCGCCTGGTGACTCGCCTCGGCGGCGAGGAGCCGGTTAACTACGACTTCCCGTGCGCCCGGTACAGCGGCTTCACCACCGTGATCCTCGTCGGCCCCTACTCGGTCCAACCCCAGTTGCTGGACGCCGCCGAGAGGATCCTGGACCAGAAGGCGGCCATGACCGTGGATGTGCGCGGGGACAAGCGGGCCGAGTTGCCCCCGATCACCTTCATGGTGCCGTGACGTCCGCTGGCCCCGTGCTACCCTTCTAGGATGCGCAGCCCGACCGCGAGGCGCGGGACGGAACCCACCTGGATGCGTCCGATCACGGAGCGTCTGTCGCGGGTCATCCGCGCGCTGGTGGTGACGAACGCGCTGGTGTTCGCCTTCTACATCTTTGTCCGCCAGTCGCAGGGCTTCATCAAGGAGCACCTGGCCCTGGGTCCGGGTGCGCTGGCGGGCGAGCTGTGGCAGCCGGTCACCTCGCTCTTCGTACACATCGATCCCATCAACCTGTTCTTCAACCTTCTCGGTCTGTGGTTCGCGGGGGCGTCGATCGAGCGGTCGCTGGGCACGCGGCGCTTCCTGATCCTGTTCCTGGGCGCCGGCGTGGCCGCGAACCTCGCGATGGTGGTCACCTCCGCCTGGCTCGCCAACCCCGAGCTGTCCGCCGGGTGTGGCAACTCGATCCTGGCGATCTTCGTCGCCTTCGGGGTCATCTACAACCGCACGCAGGCGCGCGTGTTCGGCTCCCTGGTGATGGAGGCGCGCTGGCTGACCGCCGTCCTCATCGGCTTCGTCATCCTCGTCGACGTCAGCCGCGCCGCCTGGTCCAACCTCGCTGGCGATCTGGTGGCCATCGTGCTCGGGTTCCTGCTGGGCGGGGGCCAGGTCCAGAGCCTTCGCACTCTGTGGTCCTCGTTCCGCGCCAAGCGCCAGCGCCGCCGCTATCAGATCCTGGAAGGTGGCCGCAGCGGCGGCGGTCCGCGATCGCCGTACCTCAATTAGCGGCGCCCTTCTTCTTCACGACCTCGTCCCAACCGTGGTCGCGCGGCCCGGTGTACTTGTAGTTGTCGAACACGTCGCCCTTGCCGAGGATGCGCGGATCCTGGTGCTCTACCAGTTTCTTCTGCAACTCGTCCCATAGTGCAGCTTTCACCTTGGCGAGTTTCGCGTTCCCGGCCAGGTTCTTCAGGCAGTTAGGGTCGTCCTTGATCCGGAAGAGCTCCTCGGCGGGGCGCTTGCCCATCGACAGGTCCCAGTACTTCGTCTGGCCGCTCGCCTTCTGCTTCAAGATGAGCGACTTCGTCGGTGAGTCGTCGATGTTGGTGTAGCCGGTCTCGGGGTTTCCAGCGGGCCATCGGTCTGGCTCGAAGTTGTGGACGTACAGGAATTCCTTGGTGCGGATGGCGCGCGCGGGGTAGCCCCAGTCGTTCGGACGTCCGATGTCGTGCCGTTCCTTGCCGGTGAAGGTGCGATCGCGCTGCGGATCGATCTGCCCCGAGCCCTTCGCCCGGAGCACGTCCAGGAAGCTCCTGCCGGACATCTCCTTCGGCGGCGGAACGCCCGCGGCCTCGAGAAACGTCGGCGCGAAGTCGGCGAAGTTGATGAAGTCGTCGACGACCCGGCCGGCCTTGATGGTCGACCCCCACTGGATTGCCAGCGGCAGGTGGACGTCCTGCTCGTAGATCTGCCCCTTGACGCGCGGGAACGCCATGCCGTTGTCGGCTGTGACCACGACCAGCGTGTGAGCGAGCTCGTCGCTCCCCTCCAGCAGTTCCAGCATCTGGCCCAGCTGCATGTCGAACCACTCGATCTCCATCGCGTAGTCCAGCATGTCCGAGCGGACGATCGGATCGTCGGGCAGATACGGCGGAACTTTCACGCTCGCTGCCTTCTTGCCGGCCTTGATGCCCGAGCCCT
Organism: Myxococcales bacterium; assembly: GCA_031423255.1. Lineage (GTDB taxonomy): Bacteria > Myxococcota_A > Polyangia > Fen-1088 > Fen-1088 > JANPFD01. Next base: position 19,128 of record JANPFD010000116.1, read on the forward strand.
CCTGGTAGGAGCGGTGCGCCTCGTGGCCGCCGTACCAGAAGGCAAAGGGGGCGTCCCGAGGTCGCTTCGCCAGGAACGCCTTGAAGTTCCCGGCGTAGTCGTTGCCCGAGATCTTGGCAAGCGGCGGTTTGAGCTTCGCCTCGTTGTACTCGTTGCCGACCGGGTTGCGCTTCCAGCCGCCAGCTTTGAAGTCGCCCGGGCCCCACGCCTTCCCGGTGAATCCGACGTGGTACCCCGCGGCTTCCAGCAGGTCGGTGTACACCTTGAACTTCGACGGGAAGATGCCGAAGTGGTCGGCGGCCTCCTCCAGTTGCCAGGAGTAACGGCCGGTCAGGATCGAGGCGCGCGAGGGCGAGCACTTCGGGTTCGAGGTGAATGCGTTCTTGAACAGGATGCCCTGCTTGGCCACCCGATCGAAGTGGGGGGTGGTCACCCACTTCGTTCCGTAGGCGCCGAAGTGCGGCCACGACACGTCGTCGGCGATGGCGAAGAGGATGTTGGGACGCTTTGGCATCATCGACATGGACGGATTCGGCGGATCCGCCAGCGCGAGAAGGAGCGCAATCGTGCTGTGCATCGCGGCGATGATTGCATTTTCCGGCCCCGATGTTTAGATAGACGGCTTCAGATAACGGGGGAGCCGGTCACGGCTGAGAGGCGCTTCGGCGCGACCCCTTGAACCTGATGCGGGTAATGCCGCCGTAGGGAGACCGATGAAGAAACTGACCGTTGTTCCTGGCCGAAAGAAGGTCGACGACGCACCGCCGACATCGACGCTGCTCCCGATCGAAGAGGAGCTGCCGTCCTCGCGCAAGGTGTTCGTGGAGGCGGGCGATCTCCGCGTGCCGGTGCGGGAGATCAGCCTCTCCGACGGCAACGCGTCCTTGCGCGTCTATGACACCACGGGGCCGCAGGGGCACGACGTGCGCTCCGGGCTGCCGAAGTTGCGCCAGCCCTGGGTCGAGCGGCGGCGCGGCGACGCGACACCGACGCAGCTGCACTACGCGCGCCGCGGGGTGATCACCGAGGAGATGCGCTTCGCGGCGCTGCGCGAGAACATGGCCCCCGAGTTCGTGCGGGACGAGATCGCGCGCGGTCGGGCCATCATCCCGGCCAACATCCACCACACCGAGCTCGAGCCGATGATCATCGGCCAGAAGTTCCTGGTGAAGATCAACGCCAACATCGGCAACTCGGCGGTGTCGTCGTCCATCCAGGACGAGGTCGAGAAGCTGCAGTGGTCGATCCGCTGGGGCGCCGACACGGTGATGGACCTGTCGACCGGCGCCAACATCCACGAGACGCGCGAGTGGATCATGCGCAACGCCCCGGTGCCGATCGGCACGGTGCCGATCTACCAGGCCCTGGAGAAGGTGAACGGCAAGGCCGAGGATCTGAACATCGACATTTTCATGCAGACGCTCGTCGAGCAGGCCGAGCAGGGGGTGGACTACTTCACCATCCACGCCGGCGTGCTCCTGCGTTACGTGCCGCTCACGGCGAAGCGGCTGACCGGCATCGTCTCGCGTGGCGGATCGATCATGGCCAAGTGGTGCCTGGCCCACCACGCCGAGAACTTCCTCTACACGCACTTCGAGGAGATCTGCGCGTTGATGAAGAAGTACGACGTCAGCTTCTCGCTGGGAGATGGGCTGCGGCCGGGCTGCATCGCCGACGCCAACGACGAGGCGCAATTCGGCGAACTGCAGACGCTGGGCGAGCTGACGAAGATCGCCTGGAAGCACGACGTGCAGGTGATGATCGAGGGGCCGGGCCACGTGCCGCTCCACAAGATCAAGGAGAACGTCGACAGGCAGATGGAGCTGACGCACGAGGCGCCGTTCTACACGCTGGGGCCGCTGGTCACCGACATCGCGCCCGGCTACGACCACATCACCTCGGCCATCGGCGCGGCCCTGATAGGTTCGTACGGCACGGCCATGCTCTGCTACGTGACCCCCAAGGAGCATCTGGGGCTGCCCAATCGCGACGACGTGAAGGCGGGCGTCATCGCCTACAAGATCGCCGCGCACGCCGCGGACCTGGCCAAGGGCCACCCCGGCGCCCAGGATCGCGACAACGCGCTGTCGAAGGCGCGCTTCGAGTTCCGGTGGCAGGATCAGTTCAACCTGTCGCTCGACCCGGTGACGGCGCGCGCCTACCACGACGAGACGCTGCCCGCGGACGGCGCCAAGTCGGCGCACTTCTGCTCGATGTGCGGCCCGAACTTCTGCTCGATGAAGATCACCCAGGACGTCCGCGAGTACGTCGAGAACGGGATGCAGGACAAGGCCGAGGAGTTCAAGCGCGCCGGCGGCGAGATCTACCGGTGAAGAAGCTCCTTGCCGGGCTGATGCTCGTCGCTTGCGACAAGGCGAACGAGGCGGGGACGGCGAACGCCGTCGATCCTGCGGCGCTCTACGCCCAGAACTGCGCGCGTTGCCACGGCGCCGACGGCAAGCCCAGCGCCGAGTTGCGGCAGGCGATGCCGGTTCGCGACTTCACCGATCCGGAATTCCGCGACAAGGTCACCAACGAGCAGATCGAGCAGGTGATCATGGCCGGCCGCAACCTGATGCCGCCCTTCGGGGCCACGCTGTCGATGCCCAAGATCCAGGCGGTGACCGGGCACGTCAGGAGGCTGGGGGCCAGGTGATGCTGGCGGCGGTGGTCGCGTCCGTCTGGCTGGCGGCCGCCGACAACGCCGTCGCACCCGGCGAGTTCGTGGTCGAGCCGCCGACGCTCGTCAATCTGGGCTTCGAGTGGAAGATCACCGGCGACGACGATCGTGACGCCACCGTCGCCGTCGAGTACCGCAAGCGTGGTGACACCTTATGGCGCCAGGGGTTGCCGCTCCTGCGCATCGGCGGCGAGAAGATCTGGCGGGACAAGGAGTTCTTCGAGTACCACACCCCCCACCTGTTCGCGGGGAGCATCCTCGATCTCCAGCCGGCCACGACCTACGAGTGCCGCTTCACGATGGGTGATCCCGACGGCGTGAAGGGGGGCGCCGTCGCGGTCAGGGAAGCGACCGTCACCACCCGCGCCGAGCCGAAGGCGTCTACCGGTGGGCAAGTCCGCCACGTCTACCCCCCGGGATGGACGGGCAAGCTCCAGGAGCCGTCGTATGCAGGCCTCAAGGCCGCGTACTACGGCCCGGGCTCCGGCGACTGGGACGTGATGTGGATGCGGCCGGTGAAGCCCGGCGACACCATCCTCGTGCACGCCGGTCACTACAAGGCCGACTTCCTGAACTACGTCACCGAGTACGGCATCCCGTTTCACGGCACCTACGTGTTGACCATCGATGGCACGCCAGACAAGCCCATCGTCATCAAGGCCGCGGGCGACGGCGAGGTGATCTTCGACGGCAACGGTGCTTACCGCCTGTTCGACGTGTCGGCCGCCGACCACACCCACTTCGAAGGCCTGACGATCAAGAACACGGAGATCGCGTTCTTCGCCGGGCTCAAGGACGTCATCGGCAGCTCGGGCCTGGTGGTGCGCCACTGCCGCGTCGAGGACGTGGGCATCGGGCTTCTCGCCCAGAACGCCTCCTCGAAGAACTTCTACATCGCGGACAACGTGTTCATCGGCCGTGACGATCAATACCGCCTTATCGGCTGGCGGCACTCGGGCATCTACCCGCCCACATCGGTAAAGTCATATGTCGGGATCAAGGTGTACGGACAGGGGCACGTCATCGCCCACAACTACCTGGCTTATTTCCACGATGGCATCACCGTCTGCACGCACGGCCCGCCCGACGTGGCCAAGGGCGAGAAGGCGGCGGCCATCGACATCTACAACAACGACATCTTCGTGATGATCGACGACTTCATCGAGGCGGACGGGGGCGTGTACAACATCCGCGTGGCGCGCAACCGCGGCCTCAATACCGCCGAGCATGGCCTGTCGGGCCAGCCGGTGTTCGGCGGCCCCGCGTACTATTACCGCAACATCGTCTACAACACGCTCAACGCCATCAAGTTCGGCGGCGCCCACGGCGCGGGGCTGCTGTTCTTCCACAACACCTTCATCGCCGAGAGCGGCGACGACAGCGGCGGCTCGAACGTGCAGCTCCGGAACAACCTCATCCTCGGCATCGGCCACGCCAAGCCGGTGCTGAAGATGCTGACGTTCACCTCGTACTCGTCGATCGACTACAACGGCTACCGCCCCAACGCCTCGGGGCCACAGTTCGTCTGGCAGGCGCCGCGCGGGCGGAGCGACTATTCGCTGGTCCGGGAGAAGGGCTTTCAGGAGGCGGCGACGCTGGCCGAGTTCGGCAAGAAGACCGGGCAAGAGCGCCACGGTGTGACGATCGATTACAATGTCTTCCGGAACGTGCGGCCTCCCGATCCTTCGCGTCCCCACGCCATCTATCCCGTCGGCGATCTGGATTTCCAGCTTCGCCCGGGCAGCGCTGCCGTGGACGCCGGCGTCGTGCTGCCGAACGTGAACGATGGCTTCGCGGGCAAGGCGCCCGATCTGGGTGCGATCGAGCTCGGGCAGCCGGTGCCGGTGTACGGCCCGCGGGTAAGTAAGTGAAGAGGCTGCTGGCGCTGGCCACCTTGCTGACGCTGGCGGCGCCCGCGCTGGCCCAGACGCGGGAAGCGGCCAGGCGGCACGCGCGCAAGGCGAACGAGCTGGCGGCCAGCGGCAAGTGCGCGCCGGCGATCCCCGAGTTCACCGCGGCGTACAGGGTCTTGAAGGATCCTGCCATCCTGTTCAACCGCGCCGAATGCTTCCGCAAGCTGGGCAAGAAGGACGAGGCGCTGGCGGACTACAAGAAGTTCCTGGCCGATCTGCCGAAGGCCCCGAACCGCTCCTCGGTCGAGGCCCGTATCGCTGATCTGCAGAGCGTGCCCAGGCCGCCGGCGGTCGTGGCCGCCCCTGTGCCCTCCCCGCCGCCCGTCGAGCCGAAGCCGCCTGTTCCTGCTCCAGAGCCGACGGTCACCGTGGTCGAGAACACCGCCCTCGTGGACGTCGCGCCCATCCCCGAGCCAGCGTTGAACCTGACGGATCGACCGCAGCTCGAAGAACCGCCGTCGCGCGGCATGCCCACCTGGTTCTGGATAGGGCTCGGGGTGATGGTGCTGGCGGCAGGCGGGATAGGAGGCTGGTACCTCCACGACCGTTCGAAGACCGAGGTCCCGCCCTCCGGCCTCGGGAACTACCGCTACTGAGATGACCACACGCGCTCGACTGTTTGTCTGGGGCCTGGCGCTGACCGCAGCCGGGTGCGGTCCCGACAGCGTCGTGGTGATCACGGTGACCGGTCCCTCGGGCGTGGCGATAGACCATTTCGACGGCACAGTCAGCGTCGGGGCCGACAGCCGCCAGTTACGCATCCCGGAAGGCGCTCACGATCCCATCTTCCTGCCGACCAGCTTCACGGTGCAGATCCCGAGGGACCGCTCGGGGACACTGCGCGTGACGCTGACCGCCTTCGACAAGGCAGGACAGGAAATCGCCCGTGGCACCGGGACCCTGGCGTCGCTGGATCGTGGCCGCAATCAGGAGTTGCTGATCATGCTGGGCGAAGTGCGCCCGGATGGAGGTGTACCCGACGGAGGCAGGGCGGACGCCCAGTCGCCCGACGTGGCTCTCGCGGAACGTGCGCCCGACGCCGCTTCCGTCGACGACGCTGCGGATGACAGCGCTTCGCCTGATGTTGCCGAGGACGTGGCTTCCGACACACCGTCCGACCTGCCCGTCGACCGGAGCGTCGACGCTCCCCGTGACGGCTCCGGCGACGCACGCGACGCCTCCGATGCCCCGCGCGACGGTGGCGGGCAGTAGGCCGCCGGGTTAAGACAGCGGCCATGGCCGTTCCTCTGCAGCTCTACCGTGAGCGCCCGACCGACGCGCTCGCCACTCCCCTGCACCCGGACTGGCGCTGGCAGCTGCGCCACCGCCTGTCGAGCCTGGCCGAGATCGAGGCTGCCGTGCCACTAACGTCCGACGAGCGGGCTGGCCTGCAAGCGGCGCCGGACAAGTTCCGGGTCGGTGTGACGCCGTACTATTTCTCGCTCATCGACCGCGAGCACCCGTCTTGTCCCGTGCGCATGCAGGTCATTCCGCGGACCGGCGAGCTGGTCACCGAGCCCGGTGAGTTGCTGGATCCGCTGGGCGAGGACGCGCACCGGCCAGTCTCCGCCATCTTCCACCGCTACCCGGATCGCTGCCTGCTTCTGGCGCTGGACCGTTGCGCCATCTACTGCCGCCACTGCAACCGGCGGCGGCTCGTCGGACAGGCGGAGTCGGCGATCTCGCGCCAGGATCTGGACGATGCCGTCGGCTACATCCGCCGCACGCCCGCCATCCGTGACGTGCTCATCTCGGGCGGCGATCCGCTCACCCTGGCCACCGACCGCCTCGAAGAGATCGTCGCCGCCGTGCGCGCCATTCCCCACGTGGAGATCATCCGCATCGGGACGCGCGTGCCCGTCGTGCTGCCGATGCGCGTGGACGACGAGCTGTGCGCGATGCTGCGGCGCTACCACCCGCTCTTCATCAACACGCACTTCAATCACCCCAAGGAGCTGACGCCGCTGGCGCGCGCGGCGTGCGAGAAGCTCGCCGATGCCGGGATCCCGCTCGGCAACCAGACGGTGCTGCTGCGCGGGGTGAACTCGTCCGCGCGCGTGCTGCGCAAGCTGTTCACCGAGTTGCTGCGCTGCCGTGTGCGGCCGTATTACCTGTTCCAGGGGGACGTGGCCGAGGGAACCGGCCACCTGCGTACCACCGTCGAGACGGGCATCGAATTGATGGAACAGCTGCGCGGGCACATCTCGGGGCTGGCGGTTCCGCATCTGGTGATCGACACCCCGGGCGGCATGGGCAAGGTGAGCATCGGCCCCGACCACGTCATCGACCGAGGCCGCGACCGGTGGGTGCTGCGCAACTACGAGGGGCGTACCGTGGAGTACCCGCAGCCCGCCGCCAGCGACCCGACTTGCGCTTACGACGACGTCTACTTCAGAGCCTAGCGTGACAGTCGGTGCAGGCGTGCGCGCCGTTCTGTCCGAAGTACGCCGCCACCGCCTGCGGCTGCGCCGCTGACACCGAGGGCGCCTGCCTCAGCCAGGCACCGCCGACCAGCGCCACCACCGCCGCCGCCGCGAAGGTGATGCGCCAGATCGCGGGGCGGTAGGCCGCGGGCGCCTCCAGACATCCGGCGATCTGGCTCCACGTGGGAACGCCCGACGCGGGGGTCGCAAGCGTCTGCGCCAGGCGGTGGCCGGCGCGCACCTGGTCGAGCTCGCGACGACAGCGGCGGCAGGCAAGCAGGTGCGTGGCCACACGGCTCACCTGCGCCTGGTGCAACAGCCCTTCGACGTACGGAGCGAGGTCGTCGCTGACGTGCTTCATGGCTTGCCAATCACCTTGGCCAGCGCCGCCTGTCCACGGCTGAGGCGAGAACACACCGTGCCGATCGTGCAGCCCAGCACACGCGCGATCTCGTCGTACGACAGGCCGTCGACGTAGCGGAGGACCAGCGGAACCCGGAGCTTCGCCGAGACGTGCCCGAGCGCGTCCTGCACCTGGCGTGCGAGCACGGCCTCCTCCTGGCGCCCGTCCGCTGCGACATCGGGCGGTTCCTCGGGAGACAGCCGCACCCAGCGCCTCCGCTCGTTGAGGCAGGCGTTGACGGTGACCCGATAGATCCAGGTCGACAGCTCGCCGGCCGCCGGGTCGAAGCGTCCGATGTGCTGCCAGATCGCCAGGAACACCTGCTGCGTGACGTCCTTGGCGGCAGCATCTCGGCCCAGGATGTGCCGCGCCGTGGCGTACACACGCGTCCGGTAAGCCTCGAAGAGCTGCCGGAACGCCACGCGATCGCCGTTCTGGCAGGCAACGATCACGTCGGGCTGGACGGCGACGGCTTGCACCAATGGGAGAGACACCGGAGCCTCGTGGTTTCTTCCCACAATAACGCTCAGCCCTCGCGGAACGCGCTGGGGCAGTGCGGCGCGAGGCGGCAATGGTCGCAGTCCGGCTTGCGCGCATAGCACACGCGGCGGCCGTGCCAGATGAGCTGGTGCCCGAGCTTGATCCATCGTTGCCGCGGGACCACCTTCATCAGGTCCTGCTCGATCTTCACCACGTCGACGTGGCGGGTCAGCCCCAGGCGCATCGAGAGCCGCTGGATGTGGGTGTCCACCACCACGCCCTCCGCGATTCCGAAGGCGGTGCCGAGGACGACGTTCGCGGTCTTGCGCGCGACGCCCGGCAGCTTGCGGAGCTCATCGATGGTGCGCGGCAGAGCACCGCCGCAGGTGTCGACCAGGATCTGCGCCGTGCCCTTCAGGCTCCGGGCCTTCTGTCGGTAAAAGCCGGTCGACCGGATGATCTCCTCCAGCACGGGCAGCGGCGCCTCGGCCATCGCGTACGGCGTCGGGAAAGCGCGGAACAGCGTCGGTGTCACCTGGTTCACCCGCTCGTCCGTGCACTGCGCTGAAAGGATCGTCGCGCACAGCAACTGGAACGGATCCTCGCGCGACAGCTCGCAGTCTGCCTCGGGGTAAAGGGCGTCGAGGCCTTGCAGGATTGCCAGCACCCGTTTTCCTTCGGGCGGCCAGCGGGCGCGGATCGGTTTGCGGGTCGCCTTGGTGATGGCTTTCTTGGACTTGAGGCCTGCCGGCATGCGCCGCATGATAGCCCCGCATGGACGACGCCGACGAGCGTGCTCGCGAGGACGAGGAGTGGAAGGAGCTCCAGCGCGAGGCGAACGCCATCGACCCCGAGCGGTACCGCAAGCGCCTTCGGATCATGAAGGCAGTCGCCATCGGCGCGGTCAGCGCGGGCGCCGTCTGGCTGGGACTCACCATGACCGACAGCGCGCGCAATCCGTGCCAGCGCGTGCGCGACCACTTCTGCCGCACGCAGAACGCTCTGCAATGCCAGGTCTACGAAGGTGTCCTCAAGGAGTCCGTCGAGGACTCGAGCTCAAAGATGCGCAGCCTCATCCGCGAGCAGTGCGTGACCAAGATCAGGCGGCTCAAGGAAGACGAGCAGATCGACGTCCCCTAGCGCCGCAGGATCCGCAGCATCGGATCGACGAAGATGGGTGAAGCGATGAAGAGCGCGGTCACCGTCCAGACCCGTGCCCACGCTGCGTTCCAGCGCTCGACGCCGAAGATCCGCTCCGTCGCTATCAACATCGGCTGCAGCAGGAAGAAGACGCCCATCAGAGCGCCTGCCGCGATGTCCAGCGCCGCCCAGGTGATGTAGACGTGCAGGAGTCCGCTGGCCAGGAACACCATCAGCGGCGCCCCGGTCTTCATCCCCCGCCGCGCCATCGGCGTGTAGAGGTTGGCGCGCAGCCAGGAGCCGACGACGCGGTTCCAGCGCCGGCCCCAGAACTCGGCGATCGAGCGGGCCGCGATCGGGTGCCGCTGGATGCGCGGGATCTCCAGCCCCAGGCCGAGGTAGGCCGCACGCAGTCCGGCGTCGATGCTGCCGGCCACGCCATACACCAGCGCTGCGCCGCCGAGCCAGCGCGCGGTCGGCGCCAGGAACCAGCCTGCGGTCGCGATGGCGGCATGGACGGCCGTCGAAACCACCAGCGCTCGATCGAGGCGGGGCGGGCATCGCGTCGCCTCGCGCGTATCGAACCCGGCCAGCAGGTGCCACAACCGCAGCGGGAACGATCGCGGCCTCGGGTCGCGGCACAGATCCCACACGCGTACCAGTCCCCAGATCGCCATGATGGCGGCGACGAAGCGGGTCAGCGGCGTCCCGCCGGCGACGAAAGGGATCGCCATCGCGCTTGTGGTGAGGGCGAGCGCCAATCCTCTCTTCCTCTTCCGTGCGCACAGCGCCGCGGCCAGGACGAGCACACCGGCGACGGCGGCGATGGCGATCACGTCAACCCTCGAAGATCTTGCCGGGGTTGAGGAGGTTTTCGGGGTCCCACATCCGCTTGAGCCGCTTCTGCCAGGCGATCACTTCCGCCGACTGTTCCCAGGCCATGTAGCGTGCCTTGGCGATACCGATGCCGTGTTCCCCGGAGAGGGTGCCGCCGAGGTCCACGGTCTGCCGGAAGATCTCGTCGGTGGCGGCGTCGATCCGCCTGCGGACGGCGGGGTCGCGGGCGTCCTCGTCGGACAGGATGTTCACGTGGAGGTTGCCGTCGCCGGCGTGGCCGAACGTCGCCATCAGAAGATCGTGCCGCGCGCCGATGCCGTCGACGCGTCGGAGCATTTCGGCGATCTGCTTGGGCGGCACCACGATGTCCTCGGACAGCTTGAACCGGTGTGCTTCCTTGAGGCTGCGCGAGCAGAGTCGTCGCGTCTGCCACAGCCGTTCGCGATCGGCGGCGTCGCGTGCCACCACGACCTCGCGCGCGCCCTCGGTCTCGCACAACTCGCCCGCGCGGAGGATGGCATTCTCCATCGCGTCAGCCTCGCCGTCGATCTCCACCAGCACGATGGCACCGGCGTCCTCCGGGAACTTGTAACTGGCCTTCGGGCGGACGTGCTCGAGCGTCGTCCTGTCGACCAGTTCCAGCGCCCGCGGTCGGAAGCCCTTGCGGATGATGGCGCTGACCGCCTTGCCCGCCGACACCGCGTCGGGCATCACCGCGATGAGCGTCCCCGCTGCTTCCGGCAGGCCCACCAGGCGCAGCGTGATCTCGGTGGTGACACCGAAAGTCCCCTCGCTGCCGACGAACAGCGCCGTCAGGTCGTAACCGGTCACGCCCTTCGGCGTCTTGCGGCCGAGGCGCAGCGTCTCGCCACCCATGAGCGAGGTCTCGATGCCCAGCGTCCAGTCGCGCGTCACCCCGTACTTGAAGGCGCGGGGCCCGCCGGCGTTCTCGGCCACGTTGCCGCCCAGCGAGCACATCGCCAGGCTGGCCGGGTCGGGCGCGTAGAACAGCCCCTGCTCCTCGACCGCGCTCTGCAACTCACCGGTGATCACCCCCGGCTCGACCACCGCGATGAGATCGTACGGATCGATCGACTTGATCCGCTTCATTCGCTCGGTCGACAGCACGATCCCACCCCGCACGGCAAGGGCGCCGCCCGTCATGCCCGAGCCCGCGCCCCGTGGCGTGACCGGCACCTTGTGCTCGGCCGCCAGACGCAGCACCAGCCGCACTTCCTCCGCGCTGTCTGCCAGCACGGCGGCGTCCGGCGGGAACGGGCCGAACGGCGACTCGTCGCGCGCGTAGACCTCGAGTGTCTCCTCGTCGCGCACGACCTTCGCCGCGCCGAGTTCCCGGGTCAGGAGGTCGTAGATGTCCAGCATCGCGCGTGGGGCGAGGGCGGGCTCGGCCCGCCGGAGCCCGTCGCGGGAGGGTTTGGGAACCCTTTCAGGGTTCCCATCTCGACTAGACGGAGAAAGACGAACCGCAGCCGCAGGTCGACTTCGTGTTCGGGTTCTGGAACTTGAAGCCCGCGCCTTGCAGCCCCTCGACGTAGTCGATCTCGGTACCGGCGAGGTACATCAGGCTCATCTGGTCACACAGCAGCTTCACGCCCTGCGACTCGAAGGTCTGGTCGATCTCCTGTGGCAGGTCGAAGTAGAGATCGTACGAGAAGCCGGAGCAGCCGCCGCCGACCACCTTCAAACGCAGCGAGTAGGTGTCCTCGATGTTCTCCTCGGTGCGGATTTCCTTCACCTTTTCAGCCGCTTTCGCGGACAGGGCGACGGGCGAGGCGGGAGCTTCGTGCATCTCGGGAGCCGGGGCAGTCTGCGCAGCGGTGGACATGGTGGCAAGTGTAGCCAACCTCGCGGTTATTTGCCACCAGCAGTCAGGGGAAACCTTCGGCCGACTCTTGGCATCGTAACAGGGCCGCGGTAGAGGAAGGACCCAATGCCGAGCTTTTCAGGGCTTCTCAAGGACGTGAAGGGCCAGATCCGCGAGACAGACGTCGAGGCGGTGAAGAAGGTCGTCGCGGATCGCAAGGTCGCGAACGGTTCGAGCCCGATCGTCATCGATGTGCGCGAGAAGGACGAGTGGCTGGAGGGCAACATCCCCGGCGCCAGGTGGATCCCGCGCGGCTTCCTCGAATTGCGCATCGAGGAGCAGGTGCCCGAGAAGGCGCACCCGGTGATCCTCTACTGCGCCGGCGGCACCCGGTCGGCGCTGGCGGCGCGCGCGCTGGGCGAACTCGGCTACAGCGACGTCGTCTCGATGGCCGGCGGCTTCACGGCCTGGAAGCGCGCGGGGCTCGACTTCGAGCGGCCGTTCGTGATGACGCAGGACCAGGCGATCCGCTACTCGCGGCACACCATGCTGCCCGAGGTGGGTGAGGCCGGGCAGGTCAAGCTGCTCAAGGCGCGGGTGCTCTGTCTGGGCGCGGGCGCGCTCGGTTCGTCGTCGGGCATCTACCTCGGCGCCGCCGGCGTGGGCACGCTGGGCTTCATCGATGACGACACCGTCGACGTGTCGAACCTGCAGCGCCAGATCCTTCACGCGACGGATCGCGTGGGGACGCCCAAGGTCGAATCGGCGGGCAAGACCATCACCGGTCTCAATCCCGACGTGAAGGTGATCGGCATCCGCTCGCGCCTGTCGTCGGAGAACGTGCTCGACGTCCTGAAGGACTACGACGTCATCGTCGATGGGGCCGACAACTTCCCCAGCCGGTACCTGCTGAACGACGCGGCGCTGAAGTTGAACAAGCCGATCGTGCACGCCAGCATCTACCGATTCGAGGGGCAGGTGACCTCGTTCGTCCCCGATACGGGGTGCTACCGCTGCCTCTACCCGTCGCCGCCGCCGGCGGACATGGCGCCGTCGTGCCAGGAGGCGGGCGTGCTGGGCGTGCTGCCTGGCGTGGTTGGCGTGCTGCAAGCGACCGAGGCGATCAAGCTCATCCTCGGGATCGGCAAGACCCTGGCGGGCCGCCTGCTGATGTACGACGCGCTCAACACCAAGTTCCGGGAGATGAAGCTGCGCCGCGATCCGAAGTGCCCGACCTGCGGCGACGGCGTGGATCGGTCGAAGATCCAGCTCATCGACTACGAACAGTTCTGCAACGTCCGCTGACCCGGATGGGACTGCTGTCATCCGCCGCCCGGTACGAGGTGGTGTGATGCGGCGCTTGTGGGCGTGGGGGACGCAGTTATACTCATGGTATGAAGACGGCCGTATCGCTCCCAGATAAGGTCTTTCGCGCTGCTGAGCGCCACGCCAAGCGGGCGCACAAGTCCAGGAGCCAACTCTACGCGGAAGCTCTATCCGAGTACCTCACGCGGCACGCTCCCGACGAGGTGACCGAGGCGATGAACCGAGTCGTCGACCAACTGAACGAGCCCACTGATCCGGCCATCTTGGAGGCGGGGCGGCGGATCTTGGAGAAGACCGAGTGGTAGAGATCTCCCAGGGCGATGTCTGGTGGGCGAATCTGTCCGCGCCGGCGGGCTTCGCCCCCGGTTATCGGCGGCCCATCATCGTTGTTCAAGGGGATCACTTGAATAGAAGTCGGATCGCCACGGTCGTTTGTGTACCGTTGACCAGCAATCTCACCTGGGCTACCGCGCCCGGAAACACACTTCTTCGCGCGGGTACGGCGAACCTGTCCAAGGACTCGGTGGCGAATGCTTCGCAGGTGTTTACGACGGACCGTTCGTTCCTGGCAGAGCGACTTGGACGACTTCCGCCCAAGAAATTTGCGGAAGTCATGCATGGGATCGACGTTGTGCTCGGTAGGTGAGCAGGCATGTGCGACGAACCTGACGGGTCCCGCTGACTTCCGCTCGGCCTTGCTACGGCCGCACGATCGCCGCCATCACCGGCATCAGCTTTCGCCCGAACTCGCGCCATAGATCGGCGTCCGGCCACCGGCCGAGCTTCTCGTTCTTGTGGCCGCCGAGTTCGATGATGAAGCCGGGCTTCTTCAGCATCCGTGACACCCAGCCGTAGACGTTGGTGCGGCCCTTGGCGGGGGGCGCGGCGGCCGGTGCCCGCGCCCCGCCGACGCCGTCGAAGGGCGTCTCGGCGACCAGGGCCTTGAAGAAGCGCTGGGCGAGGTCGGCGAACTCCGGTGCGCCGACGCCGGTCCAGTCGCGGGGGTTGTTGTGCAGAGTCACGAAGATGTCGAACGGCCGGCCGGCCTGGACCCAGTCGGTCATCGCCTTCTTGGTGCTGGCGATCTCGGGCATCTTCACGGGGTCGTCGAGGTCCCAGTTGCGGTTCAGGTCGTAGCCGTGGCGGTTGAAGCGGACGCCGCCGTGGAAGCAGCCGTCGGGGTCGTTCATCGGGAGGATCTTGAAGATGGTGGTGTCGCGAAGAGCCGCGGCTTCGGGTGACAGCAGGAAGCGGATGGCGCCCTCGCCGACGAAGGAGGTGCCGGACTCCCAGGCGTGCTGGCGGACCATGAGCCAGACGCCCTTCTTGTCGGCCTCGGGGACTCCCGGGTTGGTGATCGTCAGGAGCAGCATGTCGCGGCCCTCGACGGTCTTGCCGATCGCCTCCTCGGTCATGTAGGGGGTGCGTACCTCGTCGAGGAAACGGCGGAGGCGGGAGGGGGTGTAGGGCTCGAGGCGGGCGACCCAGACGGGGCCTTTCTCGGTCGGGACCGGGAGGCGGAGGGTCGCCTCTTTCTTCTCCTTGTCGAAGGTGATGTTGCTGTCGGGGAACATCTGCCAGCGCTGGCCGTCGTGGCTGTAGAACGGGCGGTAGCCGCCGTCGAAGTCCCAGGCGGGCTTGTAGTCGTACTCGCCGGCGAGCTCGGTGAGGCGCACCTCGACGGGGGCCCGGACGTGGTCGGCGCGGAAGTAGAACCAGCTCGGCTGGCGGTTGCGGCCTTTCTCGTCGGCCTGGCCGGCGACGGCGCCGACGAAGTGGCCGTCGTCCAGCTTCTGGACCTTCTGCAGGTTGCCGCCCTCGAAGTCGGTGCGGATGGAAGTCGAAGCGCAGCCAGCGAGGAGGGAAGCCATGAAAACGTTGTGTACGCGCATCGGTGCTCCTACATACCGCACCTCTCGCGCGGACGTGTAGCTCGTGATAGTAGACGCCGACGATGCTGAAGGTCTGGGTTCCCAAGGAAATCGCACCCGGGGAGACCCGTGTGGCGGCGACGCCCGAGACGGTGAAGCGCTACGTGAAGGAGGGGCTGGAGGTCGTCGTCGAGGCCGGCTGCGGCGAGCGGGCCTCCTTTGGAGACGAAAAGTACAAGGAGGCGGGCGCGACGGTGGGGCGGGCCGCGGACGCGGATCTGGTGCTCCGGGTAGCGCCGCCGTCGCCCGCGGACGTGGCCTCGTTGAAGTCGGGCGCGGTGCTGATCGCCTTCATGTCGCCGCACAAGAATGTTCCCATGGTGCGGACGCTGGTCGACCGCAAGGTGAGCGCGCTGGCGATGGAGTTGGTCCCGCGCATCACCCGCGCGCAGAAGATGGACGCGCTGTCGTCCCAGGCCAGCATCGCCGGCTACAAGGCGGTGCTGCTGGCGGCGTCCCGCCTGCCGCGCTACTTCCCGATGCTGATGACGGCAGCGGGCACCATCCCGTCGGCGAAGGTGGTGATCATGGGCGCGGGTGTGGCCGGGCTGCAGGCGATCGCCACGGCCAAGCGGCTGGGCGCGGTGGTCTGGGTGTCGGACGTGCGTCCGGTGGTCAAGGAGCAAGTCGAGTCGCTGGGTGGCAAGTTCATCGACCTGCCGACGCAGGAGAGCGGCGAGGGGCAGGGCGGCTACGCCAAGGAGATGAGCGCCGACTTCCTGGCCAAGCAGCAGGCGATCATCTCTGAGCACATCGCCAGCGCCGACGTGGTGATCACCACCGCGCAGATCCCGGGCAAGCCGGCGCCGCGGCTGGTGACGGCCGAGATGGTGCGGCGGATGCGGCCAGGCTCGGTCATCGTCGATCTGGCAGCCGAACAGGGAGGCAACTGCGAGCTGACCGAGCCGGGGCAGGACGTGATCAAGGAGAAGGTGCAGATCCTCGGTCAGCTGAACCTTCCGGCGTCGATGCCGCACGACGCGAGCGTGCTCTACGGCCGCAACGTGCTGGAGCTGGTGCTGGAGGTGGTGAAGAAGGGCGCGCTGGTACTCGACCTCGAGGACGAGGTCACCAAGGGGACGCTCCTGACTCACGACGGGAAGGTGATGCACAAGCCGACCGCCGATCTGGTGAGCAAGTCATGACCGCAGTCCTTCTCATCGCCATTTACTGCGTGGGGCTGACGGCCTTCCTGGGGCTGGACATCATCGGGCGCGTGCCGGCGACGCTGTACGCGCCGGTGCTGGCGGGGCTCGGCGCTCTGTCGGCGGTGGCCCTGGTCGGGGCGCTGGAGATCGCGGCACGGCCGGACGCCAATGCGTTTGCGACCGCTTCGGCGGCGCTGGTGGGCGTTGCGGCGGGAGGCGGCCTGATGGCGCTCGGCCGTCTGGTCACGATCAAGAAGAAGTCATGACCGAAGCGTTGCGCGGAACCGGCGCTCCCCTCGCGTACCTGGGGGCGATGGTGGTGCTGTTCCTGAGCATGAAGGCGATCCCGCGCGTGCGGTTGATCGCGCGTGGGCGGGTGCTGGCGGCGGTGGCGCTGCTGCTCGCCCTGGGCGGAGCGGTGCTGGAACTGGGCACGAGGCACCTGGGAGCGTTCACGCCGGCCTTCCTCGGGGGTGCCGTGCTCGGCGCGGTGTTCGCCAGCGGAGCCACGACGCGCACGTCCGCGGCCGGGCTCGCCTGGATCCCGGGCGCCTGCGGTGCCGCCGTGGCGCTGGCGGCCTGGGTGGCGGTGGGCACGGTCTACGGTCAGGTCCGGGTCGTCGCCGCGTGGCTGTCGATGCTGCTCGGCACCGCCGCCGCAGTCGGCGGTCTGGTGTCGATCCGAGGCTCGTCTTCGACGAGCGCGACGGCCCAGGCCACCCTGGTGGTGGCGCTGGTCGGCTGGGCGACGGCAGGCCTCGGACTGGCGGTCGAGAACGTGATGCTCCTCGTGGGAGGCGGCGTGCTCGGCACGGCCGGCATCGCTTTCGGGCGCGTCGTCGCTGGCGCCGCAGGCCGATCGCTCGGCGCCACGGTGTTCGGCGGCGAGGCCCCGGATCCGTTCGGCTACACCAACGTCCGCTCCTGCGGGACCGAGGAGGTGGCTGCGGTGCTGGAGACGGCGCAGACCGTGGTCATCGTTCCCGGCTACGGGATGGCCGCGGCTGGCGCGCAGCACACCGTCAAGGAGACGGCCGAGTTGCTGGAGAGGCGTGGGGTGCGTGTGCGCTACGCCATCCACCCGTCGGCGGGCGTGGTCCCCGGACACATGAACATCGCTCTCGACGAGGCGAACGTGCCGCACGATCGTTTGATCGACCTCGAGGAGGCGCGGGCGTTGATCCCGCAGGCCGACGTGGTGCTGGTGGTGGGCGCCAACGACGTGGTGAACGCCGCAGCATCGGCCGATCCCACGAGTCCCCTTCATGGGCTCGATGCTCTGGATCTCAGTGGGGCTCGTGCGGTATTCGTCGTCAAGCGGTCGCTGCGGCCGGGCGCGGGCGGCGTGAAGAACCCGCTCTTCGATCGGCAGAACACCATGGTGGTCCAGGGCCACGCCAAGAAGGTGGTGCAGGGACTGTTGCTCGAGCTGAAGGGCGGAGGCCACTAGCATGGAGTCCCAGCTTCACGTCATCGGCGTCATCGTCTTCGTGATCGCGGCCTTCGTCGGCCACCACGTGGTGCACCGGGTGCCGCCCTTGCTGCACACGCCCCTGATGTCGGCCACCAACGCCATCTCGGCGATCTCGGTCGTCGCGGCCATCACCATCGCCGGCTCGGCGCCCGAGGCGGTGAAGACCACGCTGGGGGTGATCGCCGTGGCTGCCGCGACCTGCAACGTCGTCGGTGGGTTCCTCATCACCGATCGCATGTTGCGCATGTTCGGGGGCGGCAAGAAGAAATGACGCCTCTCGATCTCAACACCACGCTCGTCGAGCTCGCCTACTTCGCGGCGGCGGTGTCGTTCATCCTGGGGCTGAAGCTGCTGTCGAACCCGCGCACGGCGCGCAACGGGATGTTCCTGGCCGAGTTCGGCATGCTGACGGCGATCGTCGGCACCCTGTTGTCGCACGAGGTGGTGACCTACCAGTGGATCCTGGTCGGCCTTTTCGTCGGCACGACGGCGGGCGTGTTCATCGCCTGGTGGACGCCGATGACCGCCATGCCGCAGCGGACGGCGCTGTCGCATGCTTTCGGCGCCTGCGCCGTGGCGCTGGTCGGTGTCGCCGAGTACTACAGCCACGGCGCCGTCGACCTCGGCCGGGTGAAGATGACCGCCATCGGGTTCGAGGTGATGCTGGGCGGACTCACCTTCACGGGCAGCCTGATGGCCTTCGGCAAGCTGCAGGGCCTGCTGCCCGGTTCGCCCGTCACCTACAAGGGCCAGAACACGGCCAACATGGCCATCCTGCTGGGCCTGGTCGGCTGCGTCCTTTTTCTGATCATCTCGCCGACGGCGCCCATGGGGGTGTTCTACGTCATGGTGGCTCTGTCGCTGGCCTTCGGGGTGCTGCTGGTGCTGCCGATCGGCGCCGCCGACATGCCGGTGGTGATCGCGCTGTTGAACGCGTACGCCGGTCTGGCCGGCTCGGCGACCGGTTTCGCGCTGGACAACAAGATCCTGATCATCGCCGGTGCGCTGGATGGGGCGTCGGGGCTGATCCTTTCGATCTTGATGTGCAAGGCGATGAACCGGTCGATCACCAACGTGTTGTTCGGCGCGTTCGGCAAGGCGCCCGAGGCGGGCGAGGCGACCACGGTGACGGGCACCATCCGCAACCTCCCTGCCGACGAGGCGGCGGCGATGCTGACCGGCGCCGAGCGCGTGGTGGTGGTGCCTGGCTACGGCATGGCCGTCTCGCAGGCACAGCACGTCGTCAAGGAGCTGTCGGATCTCCTGGGTGAGCGCGGTATCGACGTGAAGTTCGCCATCCATCCCGTGGCGGGCCGCATGCCCGGGCACATGAACGTGCTCCTGGCCGAGGCGGGCGTGCCGTACGACCAGCTCAAGGACATGGAAGAGATCAACGACGAGTTCCGCAACACCGACGTGGTGGTGGTGATCGGGGCGAACGACGTCGTCAACCCGGCGGCCAAGAACAACAAGGCCAGCCCCATCTACGGCATGCCGATCTTGAATGTCGACGCGGCGCGATCGGTGCTGGTGCTCAAGCGCTCGATGGCTCCAGGGTTTGCCGGCATCGAGAACGAGCTCTTTTACCGGCCGAACACCTTCATGGTGTTCGGGGACGCGAGGAAAACGGTACAAGACTTCGTAAACGCAGCGAAAAAGGTGTCGCAGGCCGCCTGATTGCGATCCGGTCGCCATTCCGCATACATACGCTCGATGCCACGCGTCCTCTTTCTCGCGTTTCTGTTCATTCCGACGCGCGCCTTCGCGGTCGACTTCGTCCGCGACGTCCAGCCGATCTTCCAGGCCAGCTGCATCAAGTGCCACGGGGCCGAGAAGAAGCTGGGCCAGCTGCGGCTCGACGCCAAGGTGCTGGCGCTCAAGGGTGGCGCCTCGGGTGCGGTGATCGTTCCCGGAAAGGGGACCGAGAGCGTCCTTTACAAGCTGTTGCTCGCGGCGGACGAGGACGAACGGATGCCGCGCAAGGGGCCGCCGCTTCCGCCGGCGCAGATCGCTCTGGTCAAGAAGTGGATCGACGAGGGCGCGGTGTGGCCGGATTCGGCGTCAGTGGACGTGAAACCCGACGTGCACTGGGCGTACAGCAAGCCGGTGCGCCCGGCGCTGCCGAAGGTGAGCCGGCCAGGCTGGGTGCACAACCCGATCGACACATTTGTTCTGGCACGGCTCGACGAGGACAAGCTGGCCCCGGCGTCCGAGGCGAGCAAGGAGACGCTCATCCGGCGAGCGACGCTGGATCTGACCGGCCTGCCGCCGACGCTGGCCGAGGTGGATGCGTTCGTCGCCGACCGGGCGCAAAACGCGTACGAGAAGGTGGTCGATCGGCTGCTCGCCTCGCCGCACTACGGTGAACGCTGGGCGCGTCCGTGGCTGGACCTGGCCCGCTTCGCCGATTCGAACGGCTACGACGAGGACCGTATCCGCGTGATGTGGAAGTACCGGGACTGGGTGATCAGGGCGTTCAACGCCGACATGCCGTTCGACCGCTTCACCGTCGAGCAGATCGCCGGCGACATGTTGCCGAACGCGACAGTCGATCAGCGCATCGCCTCGGGCTTTCACGCCGATCGCTGGATGCGTCGCCCGATCTCATCCGCGGTCTCGTCCTCGGCGAAACGGCTGTGCAGCAGCGATCGATCGTCGGGCGCGAGTTTCTCCAGGCAGCGAGCCAGCGCCGAGCGGCGTCCCGTCCACAGTTCCGACTCGAGATCCTGCTCGCCGAAGGCCTGGTCGACGAGATCGAGCAGCTCGTTGTCGAACACCAGGCGGTCGCGGCCGCGGCTGCGCGCGTGGTGCATGGCCAGGTTGCGCGCGACGCCCCGGCAGAACGGCACGAAGGTCGCCGGATCCTCGGGCACCGAGGCGGCGCGGGTCACCGCCAGCCCCAACTCCTGGAACAGATCTTCGGCCTCGGCCCCATTCCAGACCAGGCTGCGCACATAGGCGCCCAGTACGCGGCGGTGCTTGAGGACCAGCTGCCAGCGGGTCTCGGCCGGGTTCGCCGGTTCCGCCATCACCACTCCCTGGGTTCCCGCTCGGCGGAAGGCCGTAACGTCTAAAACAGACCGATATGATATCGGGCGGTTACTCGCCGCCACCGCCCTTGCGCGGCTTCCATCGTGGGTCGTCGGTGTGTGCGGCTTGCATGTGCGCCACCGCCCGGGCGACGACCTCCGGTTTCTCGGCGGCGAGGTCCCGCGACTCTGCGGGATCGCTGGCCAGGTCGTAGAGCTGGACGGGACCCGTGTGCATCGGCACCCGGATCGCTTTCCAGGTTTCGAAGCGCACCGCCTGGGGCGATCCACCCTCGTAGTACTCCCAGTACAGGTATTCGTGCTTCGCCTGCGCCTGACCGCGAAGCGCCGGCACGAAGCTGAGCGAGTCGACGTCCTTCGGCGGCGCCACCCCGGCGACCTCGGCCAGGGTGGCCATGACGTCACCGAAGTAGCCCACGTGATCGCTGACCGAGCCGGCGGCGACGACGCCGGGCCAGCGGACGATCAGCGGCACGCGGATCCCCCCTTCGTACATGGTCCCCTTGTTGCCGCGCAGGCCCCCGGCCGGATCGAAGCGCTTGCCCCCCGACGGGCCGTTGTCGCCGCTGAACATCACGATGGTGTCGCGATCGAGCCCGCGCGCGCGAAGGTGCCTCAGCAGGTCTCCGACCTGCGTGTCCATGCGTGTGACCAGCGCTGCCCGGGACTTGTCCCCTTCGGGCCAGCTCTCGTTCGCGTAGGGGCCGAGGTCGGGGACCACCTGTCCGTTGCCTCCGTGCGGGAGAATGGTGGCGAGGTACAGGAAGAACGGACGATCCTTCACCTCGTCGATCCAGCGCTGGGCTTCCGAGAGCATCAGAGCCGGGCTCCAGTCCACCGCCTTCGTCGCGCGCTCGGCGACGTAGTGATCGCCTTCCGTTGGTTTGCCGATGGTGACCACCTCGTTGTGCAGCAGATCCTTGCTGCCGTTCCGCCACAGGAACGCCGGGTAATAGTTGTGCGCATGGACCTGGTTCAGGTAGCCGTAGAATCGGTCGAAGCCGCGCGACGTCGGCAGGCTGGGTGACCCCTCCTCGCCCAGACCCCATTTGCCGATGGCCGCCGTGGCGTAGCCGGCTTTTTTCATCACCTCGGCGATGGTGCTCTCGGCCGGTCGCAGATCGTGGTTGGTGGCCTCGCGCGAGTTGGAGCGCACCGAACAGTGCCCGGTGTGCCGGCCGGTCATCAGCACGCAGCGTGACGGCGCGCAGACGGTCGACCCGGAGTAGAACTGTCGGAACTTCATCCCCTCGGTGGCCAGCCGGTCGAGGTTCGGCGTGCGCACCGTCTTCTGCCCGTAAGCGCCGAGATCGCCGTAGCCGAGATCGTCGGCCAGCACGAACACGACGTTGGGTGGACGCGTGGCGCAGCCGACGGCGCCGAGCGCCAGGAGAAAAAGTCGTTTCATGCCGGGACCGTATCACGATGCCGTTACGGTCGACCCGCCAGCGGGAACCCTGGGGCGTGACGCCGCTGTTGCTCGCGCTGGTCATCGCCGAGCCCGACGTGCGCCCCCTGCTCGATCGCTACTGTGTCGGTTGCCACGGCCTGGAGAAGACCAAGGGCGACGTGGATCTGCGGCGGGCGGCGGTGGCGAAGGACCCGAACCTGTGGCGGACGGTGCTGCGGCAACTGGAGAGCGAGGAGATGCCACCGCAGGATCCCACGCCCACGCCCGACGAGCGTCAGCGGTTGATCCGCTGGGTGCGTGAGGCGCTGGAGGCAGTCGAGGCCGCGCCCATCCGGAGCGCAGGGCACGTCACGATTCCCCGGCTGACGCGCGAGGAATACAACAACTCCATGCGCGACCTGCTCGGGCTCGACATCCGTCCGGGCGACGATGAGGAGAGCCGATGAAGCGACGGAACTTTCTGCGTGGTCTCGGGGTGACGCTTGCCCTCCCGCGTCTCGAGGCCCAGGCCAAGGGCCGGCCTCCCGCACGGCTGGTCTGCATGTTCCTTCCCAACGGCGTTTTTCCTGCCGCCTGGAACTGGTCCCAGATCCTGGAACCGCTGGCGCCCCATCGCGCTGACCTGAGCGTTCTTTCCAATCTGGACAACCCGGGCAAGGGGCACGTGCAGCTGACCGCCAGCTTCCTCACGGCCGTGCCGGTGGAGGACGGAAGGAGCGGCGTCTCGCTGGACCAGATGGTGGCCCAGGTGATCGGTCGGAAGACCGCGTTCCCGTCGCTGGTGCTGGGCACCGAGCCGCCCCGGCAGGGCGGTGAGAACGGGCGTCCCATCTCCCTGGCGAACACCGTGTCCTGGAGTTCGCCCACGGTGCGCGTGTCGCCGGAGATCAACCCGCGCGTTGCGTTCGACCGCCTCTTCCGTCCAGCCGCCAGGCACATCGACGAGGCGCGGAAGAGCGTGCTCGACGTCGTGCTGGACGACGCGCGCGCCTTGCGGCGGCAAGTGAGCCGGCGCGATGGCCAGAAGGTCGACGAGTACCTCGACAGCGTGCGCGCGGTGGAGAGGCGGGTGGAAACGGCGCTGCGCCCACCGTCCAGGTCATGGGTACCTCCCACGATGCCGTCACCGACGCCGATGCCGCCTGGCATTCCCCGGCAGCGGGACGAGCACCTGCGGCTGATGCTGGATCTGATCGTGCTCGCGCTGCAGACCGACACCACGCGGGTGGCGACGCTCGTGGCGGCGCACGGTTTCTCGCGCCAGGCATTCCCATTCCTCGACGGCGTCACCACCGATCACCACAGCATGTCCCACCACCGCAACCAGGCGCCGCTGGTTGCGCAGTACACCCGGGTCAGCCGCTGGTACAGCGAGCAGCTGGCTTACCTTCTGACGAGGATGAAGGCCGTCGACGAAGGGACGGGATCCCTGCTGGACAGCAGCGTGGTGCTTTACGGCTCCGACATGAAGGACGGTAATCTTCACGTGCGCACCGACTTGCCCATCGTCCTCGCTGGTCGAGGCGCGGGCCTCCGCCCGGGCCGCGACGTGGTGCTCCCGAAGAATACCCCGCTCGCCAACCTGCATCTGACCATCGCCCGGAAGCTGGGCGTCGCTGCGGATACTTTCAACCGCGCCAGCACTGGTACCCTCGGCGAGATCGGCTAGAGTCGGCGCCGATGGGACACGCCTTGCTACTGGCGGCACTGCTGCTGCCGCCCTCGGAACGCCTGAATCTGCTGCTGATCACCGCTGACGACCTGAACGCCGACTCGATGGGCTGGATGGGCTCCAAGGTGGGCGCGACCCCGAACGTCGACGCGTTCGCCACCGGCGCGTTCCAGTTCCAGCAGGCTCACACCACGGGGCCCATCTGTCAGCCATCGCGCTCGGCGCTTCTGACCGGGCGGGTTCCACACCGCAACGGCGCAGTCGGCTTCAATCCGATCCGCGACGATGTTCCCACGCTCATGGAAGTGCTGTCGGCCAAGGGATACTTCACCGCCATCATGGAGAAGGTCGACCACTCGGCGGTCAAGCGCAGCAAGAAGAACGCCTGGGACCTGGTGCAAAAGGGGACCGGCCGCAAGCCAGCCGAGATGGGCGCGGCGGTCACGCGCGCCATCGCTGCCGCCGGCAAGCGCCCATTCTTCATCGACGCCAACATCACTGATCCTCACCGTCCGTTCTACGGCACCGAGGGCGACAACGGCACCAAGCTGGAGGTTCCGACGGGAAAACAGGTGGCGGTGCCGTCGTTCCTCGAGGAGATCCCGCCGGTGCGCGCCGAGGTCACGCAGTACTTCGGTAGCGTCCGCCGTTTCGACGAGTCATTGGGGCAGATCCTGAAGGCGCTCGAGGCCAGCGGCCAGGTGGCACGCACGCTGGTGGTGTTCCTGTCGGACCACGGCATGGCTTTTCCGTTCTCGAAGGCGACGGTCTACCGCAACGGCACCTGGACGCCCTTCCTGGTGAAGTGGCCGGGGATGCCGAAACCGGCGATCAACCGCGATCTGGTACTGAACATCGACGTCATGCCCACGGTGCTGGCGATCTTGCAGGTGCCTGCGCCCGACGGTCTCGACGGCCAGTCGTTGCTGCCGATCATGCTGGGCAAGGAGAAGGAACAGCCGATCCGGGGCCACATCGTCACGCACGTCACGAACGTCTCGAGCGGCAAGGAGTTCGCCCAGCGTTGTGTGCGCACGAAGACCCGTTCGTACATCTGGAACGGCTGGTCCGACGGCAAGACCAAGCTGAAGTTGGACGGCATGAGCGGCATGTCCTGGAAAGCGATGATGGAAGCGGCGACCAATGACGCGCGCCTCGCTCCGCGGGTCGAGCAATGCCTGCATGGCAAGACCGAGCTCTACTTCGATCTCGAGAAGGATCCGGACGAGCGCAAGAACCTGATCGACGACCCAGACTACGCCAAAGAGATCGCCCAGGCGCGTTCCAGACTCGTCGAGCACATGACGAAGACGCAGGATCCGCTACTGGCTCGCGTCCCCCGTTAGAACGGCTTGGTCTGTTCGCTGTTCCACTCGTCCAGGCCGACGGCGTTCCAGATCTTCAGCTCGCCAGCCTTGCCCTTGACCCGCACCGCCGGCAGCGCCTCGGCGTTGATCCGGTCGCCGATCTTCTTGAAGGTCCCCTCGGACAGGATGATCTGATCCGCCTTCGCCACCGAGCAGAGCCGCGCCGCCGTGTTCACGGCGTCGCCGATGGCGGTGTACTGGAGCGCGCGGGAGGATCCGATGGCCCCGGTGACCACGGTGCCGGTGTTGATGCCGATGCCGATCTTCACCTCCTCCTGCCCGCTCGGACGCTGCTTGTTGTACTCCTTGAGCACCTTCATCATGTCGAGCGCGCACTCGATGGCTTTCATCTCGGCGTCGGGGATCGGCACCGGCGCTCCGAACAGCGCGATGATCTCGTCGCCCACGAACTTGTCCAGCGTCCCCTGGTGCTTGAAGATCACATCCACCATCAGCTCGAAGTACTCGTTGAGCATGCGGACGATGTCCTGAGGCGCGCGGGTCTCGCTCATGGCGGTGAACCCGCGGATGTCGGAGAAGAGCAGGGTCACCTCGGACAGCTGCCCGCCTTTTTCCAGCTGCAGCTTGCCGGCCACCACCTGTTCCACCAGGTTGGGCGACAGCAGCCGCTGGAACTGGGCACGCGTCTTGGCCTCTTGCTCGATCTTCACGGCCAAGAACGAGTTGTGGATCGCCACCGCCGCCTGCTGGCCGATGCCGACGAAGATCTGGAGATCCTTCTCGCCAAAGGCGTTGGTGGCGATCATCGAGTCGAGGTGCATCAGCCCCAGGAGATGGTCGTGATGGACGAGCGGCACGGTCATCGTCGAACGGATGCCCTGCATGATGATGGAGTGCGCGCCGGAGAAGCGGCTGTCCATGGTGGCGTCGGATGACAGCACGGCGGCCTTGTTCTGCACCACTTCATTGAGAATGGAACGTGACAGGACGATCTGTTCATTGCGGCCGTCGCGGGTCCGGGCGATGCGCGGCTTGGGCACGCCGTCCTCGATGAGGAGGATGACGCCGCGGTCGGCCGGGAGCAGCTCGAACGCCTTGGTGATGATCTGCTCCAGCAAGAGGTCGATGTTCACCTCGAGCCCGATCGAGCGTCCCAGTTCCTGCGCCAGTCGCAGCTTCTCGTAGTCGCGCCTCAGCACGGCGATATCGGTGATCTCCTTCTCCGGAAGGAATTCGCGCGACCGTGGGGTCGCTTGCACCCGCTGCCGGATGAGGGTCTCGCTGGGCGCCGGCTCGATGGTCACCTGCTGGACCACCCCGGTGGTGGTCGGCGCGACGCCCTCCTGGAACGATACCTGCGTGCTCCCCAGGGTCAGCTCGTCGCCCTCGGCCAGGATGCGCTCGGTGATGCGCTCGTTCTTGAAGAACGACCCGTTCAGGCTGCCCAGATCCTTGTAAAGGAACCGCCCATTGGGCTGGCGGATGATCTGGGCGTGCTCCTTGGAAACGATGCGGTCAAGGACCTGGATCTGGTTGTCGGGATGGCGCCCGAGCGTGGTCACGGGCCCGAGCTCGTACTCACGCCGTCCTTCAGTGCCGTGGACGATAATCTTGGCCATGCCGTGCCAGAAACCTGAGGTCGGATTGTATCACGACCGACTCGGCCGCCGGACCGTCACCAATCGACCCGGGTCGCGTCCGTCTGGGCGCGCGGGGCGATCTCGATGGCGACTCGCTTGTTGATGAAAGGGAACTCGCACATCACCGGAAAGTGCGCCTCGATGGCCACCAGTTTCGCGCTTCGCTGCACGACGAGCTTCACCTTGGCTCGGATCCCGGCTTTCTGCAGATTCACGAGAATATCCTTCTGCAGCTTCGGCACCTCCTGCTTGGCGGCGGTCTCGCCACGCAGGTTGATTCGATAGAGCAGTGGCAACGCATCGTCCAGCACCCCGCGGGCCCGGAGGCGCATCACCCCCGCTGGCCACAAGCTGTAGCCGACGTAGAAGACGAGTCCGGCCAACGCCGCCAGGGTGAGCGAGACGGTGTTCAGCCGGTTGGGTTTCCGGTACTGAGTCCGTTCACGGCCCTTGGGAGGAAGCATGGGCCGCATGTCGTTACTTCACGCTCCCGATGTCCCGGGCGATCTGGTGCCGCAGACACACCGCTCCGATCGAGGCCTGCACCACCATGGCGACTGCCTGGGCGGTGAGGCTGCAGGCCAGGATCACGGCGGCGGGGTTGGGTCCTTCGGCGTAGCGGGCGAACAGGGTGGTCATGGCCGCCTGGGTCGTCCCCAGCCCCGCCGGCGAGATCGGCAAGACGGCGATGAAGTAGGCGACCGGCAGCAGCATCACCGCCTGCCCGAAAGGGACCTTGATCCCGAAGCCACGCATCGAGCCGTAGGAAAGGACGACCAGCGACAGTAGATGCGGGACACGCACCGCCATCGCTTTCAGGTGGCCCCGGATCCCGGCATTCAGCAGGATGTCGAACACCGGCCGATCCCTGAGCCATCGAGGTTTCGCGGCCACCAGCGCGACATAGACCGCCAGGCCCGCGTAGGCGATGGCGAGCACCGTCTTCAGCATCGGCGGCACCTCCGGCGCAAACACCAGTCCCACCGTGCTCAGCAGGAGCAGCAGCAGCACGTTCACACCCATGACCAGCAGGACGGCACCCGTGCCGCGCAGGACCGGGACGCCGTGCGTGCGGTGAACGAAGTAGACGATCGCTCCCTGCCCGAGCGTGTAGTTGATGAGGGCGAGCAGATACGTCGCGCCCCGGGTCACCAGGATCTCGCGCAGGGAGACCGGCGCCAGGAACCACCCGAACGTGCGCCACATGGCGAACGAGTCCGCCACGTACACCAGCAGCACCATCGCCGCCACGAAGGGGACCGTCCACCCGGCCGCGACGGCGACGGCAGCCAGCAACTCGCGGGGCGAGACCTTCGCCATCAGGAACGCGAGGATGCCGATGGCCACCAGCCAGGGCAGGACGCGACCGAGCTTCTTCCGCATGGAGCGTCTACGAATATCTCATTGATCGCGGGGTCTTGTGTAAAACTCGCCGGCGGCTCATGAGCGACGTTGGAGCGACGGACCCCCTGCTGGCCGTCTACCTGCTGGTCGAGCCGCTCGTGGCCGAGCGCGTGATCCTGGATGTGGGACCTCGGCCGCCAGGAGGCCTGGAACGGTTGCGCCGGGCGGGTGCGGAGCGCATCGAGGAGGAGGAGGGCGGGCGTTCGCGCCTGAGCGCGCTGGACGCGTCGGTCGATGTGGTGGTGTGTGTGGCACGGCTGGGGGCGGTGTCCGACGAGATAGAGCGGCAGCGCTGGTTTGCCGAGCTGCGGCGCGTGCTCAAACCGGGTGGTTTCTGCGTGCTGCGGGTCCCCGCCGACGTGTGGCCGGCGTTCGAGCCTCGCCTGCGCGATCACTTCGCGACCGTGCAGGTGGTGGCCGAGACGCCGCTGCAGGCGATCTCGTTCTCGATCGCCGGCATCGAGGACGTGGCGGTGAACGAGGCCATCTCGCCGATCGCCGGCACGCCGTCGCACCTGGTGGTGTTCTGCACGCCGGGCGACAAGACGCCGTGGCAGCTGCCCGAGTCGCTGCTGGTGCCCGTGGGTGGCCCGGGGACGGATGCGCCGGATCGTGACAGGGAATCGCTGCGCGCCGAGCTTGCGGCGCTGACGGCGCGCCACCAGGCCGCGTGCCGCGAGCGCGACGAACTGAGAGAAACGGCTGCTGGTCTGGAAGATGAAGGGGATCGCAAGGAGGAGGCGCTCTCGTCGCTGCGGCGGGCGATCGACCGCCAGCTGGGGCAGGCGTCCGAGCTGGCCTCTGCGCTCGAAATGGCCGCGCTCGACCGCCAGCAGGCCGATCGCCGAGCCGCCTCGGCCGAGCGCGCGCTGGAAACTCTGTCCGCCGAGGCGCAGCGCCTTCGCGCCGAACTGGCCGCGCTGCGCGAGCCTTGACCGGCGCAGGCTGCTCCTTTATCTTCTCCCGTCTCACGCGGTCGTGGCGGAACTGGTAGACGCGCCAGATTCAGGTTCTGGTGGGAGTAATCTTGTGGGAGTTCGATTCTCCCCGACCGCACCAGAAACCCCGGTAATCCCGGGGTTTTGATATGGTACCGCATTGGTGATCGGGTCGCCCAGGTTGCGGCGGGCGCTGGTGATGCTCACCGCGCTCGGCGGCGTCGCCCTTGCGGGCCCGCGTTCGGCGTTGGCCGATCGCGTGCTGATCCTGGACATCGTCGCGGAGCCGAAGCTGGCGGTCGAGGCTGCGGCGGTGTCGCTTCTGGTCCCCTCGTTGCTGCAGCTGACGGAGCCCTGGCAGATGGTGCCGCGGTCGGAACTGGCGGCGGCCATCGCCGCCATCATCGGTTCGGCCGGCGGACCGGTGCTCGCCCTCGATCGGTCGTTCGCGGCGCAGCTCGCGCGCAAGGTGAATGCCGACCGTATGGTGCTGGCACGGCTGGTGAGAAGCGGCGACCATCTGCGTATCGTCGCCGAGTTGCTGGGACCCGAGGGCGGGCACTTCAAGACCGTCGACGCGCTCGCTCCGCCTGGCGAGATTGGTTACCTTGCGCAGCGGGTGGCGGCGCGATTGGCCACCCAATTCGGGGGGACGGCGGCGCCTGCGCCCGGTGTTTCGCTGCAGAATGTGCGGGCGTTCCTGTCGGCTGCAGCGCTGCTCAAAGGTGACGCTGACAAGGCGGCCGCCCTCTTCGCGGTCGCGCCGCCGGGCAGTGCCGCCCAGCCGACGACTCTGCGTCTCGCGGCCCAGAGTGTCTGGCAGGACACCGACGCCCCCATGCCGGTGCGGATCGGGGCCGCGCTGGCGGCGAATGCCACCGAGGTGGTGCTGCGGTTGACCGAGGAGGCGCTCGCCGCCAACCCCGACGACGTCGACGCTCACGCCGCCCGGGTCCGGGCCTACGCGCTCAAGCTCGACTACGAGAACGCAAACCGCGCGCTGGCCACATTACCCAAAACGCGCGCGCCGCTGGCGGTGACTCTGGCGCGGGTCGATCTCGCGGTGCGCCGCAACGATCCTGTCGCCGCACGCGACGATGCGCTGGCGCCGGTGCTCGACCTGCCCGGGGACAAGGTGGGCCCGCTCCTGGCGTACATCTCGACGACGCCGGCCAAGACGTTCGGTCCGGCGGTCGAGATGAAGCTGCTTTCCGCAGCGGAGCGTGCGGCGGTCTCCGATCCTTTGCTGGCCTCGGCCGCCGCCGTTCGCGCGATCCAGGGCGGCATCGAGGTGAAACGCGCCGTGCCTCTGGTCCAGGCGCAGGAGATACCGCTTGCCGAACTGCAGCCGCTGGTCGAGGCCGTCGCCGCCGGCGGTTCATCGGCCGCGGTCGGGCTCAGGCAGCACATCACGCAGCGCGAGCACCAGATGCAGGCGCTCGAACTCGCGGACGTGGCCGCCAGCTACGACCCATCGCTCGAGGGGCTGGTGCAGGCGCTCCGCCCCCTCTTGACGAAGCTCCAGGGGTTGCAGCAGAGCGGGGGCGTCGCTCGCGTGGTGGTGATACCGCTCATGGGCAGTGGCCAGTTGCCGCTGTGGCCGGTGACGGCGGACGCCGCGCGCCTGGGCGTGGGACTCAAGGCGGCGGTGGCGACGCCGCCCTTCGATCTGGCGGTGGCCGCCGTGGCAGCGGGGATCGAGCTGGCGGACTCCACACCCGACGAGCAGGTGGCGGCCAGCGCGCTCGAGGCGGGCTCCGACGCCGCGCTTCTTTACCGCGTGCGTGCCGGGATCATGGCCGCACACCTGGAACTGCGGCTGGTGGAGGTTGCCGGGAACAGGCGGTCGAACCTCGAAACCTCCGTCGAGGGAAAAAAGACCGGCCTTCTGCGCTGGAACATGGAGACGGTCATCGGCATGGGCGTGGTGGCTCTGCTCCTGATGGTGATCGCTGTCCTGATGCTGTCGAGCGCCTCGGTCGTGGTGCGCATCCGCCACCAGCAGGCGGGCGACGTGTCCGACATGCTGTGCGTGGCGATCACGCGCTCGCCGGATCCACCGACGATCGAGGACGGCGCAGCGTTCGTGGACAAGATGCGCAAGCAGGGGGAAGTCCACAGGCCGCGTCTTGCGACGATGGTGAAGCGTGAGGCCCAGTTCCGGCTGTCGCGCCCGGGCACCTGGTACGTGCACCTGTACGGCGTCCAGGTGAAGGACAAGCAGATCAGCATCGTCGCCGGCGAGGCGTTCACCCGGCCGATCGTGGTCCGCCTGCGCCACTCGAACACGGTGGCGTTCTCCCTGGAGGCGGTGAATGCCGAGTTTCACGTCATCGTCTCCGATGCCACGCATCCGGTATCCAACGCGCGTGTCTGGCTGAACGACAACGAGGCCAAGGCGGTGCGCACGCCGATGGACGGCAAGTTGGTGCTGCCGGTGCCGAGAGGCCAACACGTCCTCCATATCGACGCCAAGGGCATCCACATCGAGCGTCCCTACGAGGTCATCGGTCCGACGATCCGGATGTTCGAGATCAAGCTCGAGTGGGAACGTCGGGTCGACGACGTATCGCGCGTCCTCGAGCAGATGGGCGTGGCCCCGGCGACCCCGGTGCGCTCCACGGGCGTCTATGCGACGAAGAGCGCTCCCGAGCCCCAGGTCTCGCGCTTTACCCGCCTCGGTGAGCTCGGGCGGCATAAGGCGTTGGTCATCTATCAGGCGGAGGATTCCCTGGGCGCGCCCGTCGCCCTCGCGGTGCTGCCGCGGCCCGCTTGCGACGATCCCCAGCAGGTCGAGCGCTTCGTCCGCGAGGCGCAGATCCTGACGTCACTCGAGCACCCGAACATCGTCAGCCTGCTGGATCAGGGGGTGGACAATGGCGAACTCTACATGGCCATCGAGCTCGTGCAGGGGGCCACGCTCGAGGCCGCGCTCGCCGGTCGGGGCGGCAAGCTCCCGCTCCGGGCTGCGCTGGCGGTGATCGACCAGCTTTGCGCGGCGGTAGCTCACGCGCATGCCAAGGGGATCGTCCACCGCGAGATCCGTCCCTCGAGCATCCTGGTCTCAGGGCAGAACGTGGTGAAGCTGGCCTTTGGCACTGCCCGCGTGGTCCAGGCGCTGCACCTGAAACTGGGCGCGCCCCGTCCCCTCACCTTCGCGCCGCCCGAGCAGATCCGGCGACAACCGCTCGACGGCAAGGCGGACATCTACTGCATCGGGTGCACTCTGTTCCAGCTGCTCATCGGGACTGCCCCCTTCGACGACGGGGACGTGATGCAGCACCACCTGGAAACCCCGCCCATCCCCCCCTCCTGGTTGCTGGAGACGATTCCCATCCCGATCGACGAGCTGGTGGTGGCCTGCATGGCCAAAGAGAAGGAGGCTCGTCCGTTGGTCGATCACATCCGGCAGGTCCTGCTCAGCACGACCACCTCGCCCCGGCGGGCCGATTCGTAGGACGCAAACACCATCTCCACCGTCTTCAAGTTGTCCTCGCCCGTGGTCTCGGCCGGCTCGCCGCGGATGCCGCCGAGCAGATCGGCGTTGCACGCCACCATGCTGGCATGCGCGACGAGGTACCGTGGATCGGCCCAAGGGTAGGGCACGGGCACGGGGTGGCTGACCTCGGTCCCCGCCCTGGTGGTCACGCGCAGGCAACAGCCAGGCCCCAGGTCCAACGATCCTTCCGTCGCTTCGATGAACAGGAACGTCTCGGGAAAGGCGTCCCTCTCGATCGGCGTCTCGGCCAGCGCCATCTCGCACACGACGGTGACCTCGTTGCGCATCCGCAGGACGACCGTGGCCACGTCTTCACCCTTGATGTCCCGGTGGACGCGCGTCGTGGTGCAGAACAGGCGATCCGCCTCGCCGAAAAAGAAACGCGCCAGATCCAGGACGTGGCTGCCGACGTCGGTGAGGATGAACCGCTCCAGCTCCTTCAGGTTCGGCTGGTTGGTGAATGGAGGAAAGCCCGAGACCATCTGGATGCGGGCGCGATAGGGGACGCCGATGCGGCCGGCATCCAGCAGCCGCTTCACCTCGCGCATGGGCGCCTGGAAACGGAAGTTCTCGTGGATGAAGAAGGGGATCTTCCGTTCGCGGCACAGCGCGACCATCTCCTGGGCGGCCTCCCACGAAGGGGCCATCGGTTTCTGACAGATCACCGGGACGCCGTGCGCCGCCGCCAGTCGAACCAGCGGGACGTGGCTCTCCTCGGTGGTGATCACCTCGAGGAAGTCGGGCCTCTCCTGGCGCAGCATTCGATCCGCGTCGTCGTGGACAGCGGGGATTTGCAGGACCTCGGCCAGCGCGCGGGCTTTCGTCAGGTCGCGGTCGCACAGGGCGACGCAGGTCGCCCCCGGAAGCTCGCGCCAGGCGGAGAGCTGGTAGCGCGACCAGAACCCCGCCCCGACGGCGGCGAAACGAAGCGGACGGCCCATGTCGGCGATTCTCGGGACCATGGTGGCTACGGCGCGCGCGCGAGCGACACCGGGTCGAGCCCGTCGCGTTCCTGGCGAATCTCGATGTAAAGCCGGGTGAGCGCCATGGCGGCCAGGGGCGCCGCCACCAGGAAGAACAGATCGCCGAGGAAGTGGGTGAAGAACACCATCACACGGTGGCCGCTGTCGGGCATCAACATGTCAGCGAAGATCCGGGCGACGATCCGCATGCTGGCGATCGTGCCGACGATGGCGATCACCGCGCCCGGCGCTGCCGTCACCAGGGCCAGGCTGCGGCGGATCGCCGCCACACCCCCCTGCTTCTCGAACACGACCACGGCGGGGACGAAGGCAACCAGACACGCGGCGGCGATCCCGGGCAAAACCAGCAAAGCGAGCCCCACGCCCACCAGCACCCCCGCCGGCGCCAGTTGAATGAGGAGTGTCGGCACGCGCACGACCAGGGCCCGGGTCAACTCGTCCCACGCGGGTGGCTCCTGCCTGCCGGCGATGCGATCCGCGAACGCCAGAGAGACGGCGAGCATCGACAGCCCCAGCGCCAGGCCATGGAGCAAGAGCCCGATGAGGAAGTTCGTGGCGGCGCTCCGGAACACCAGCTCCACCCTGCTGGGCGGCGGCTTCTCCTCCGCGCGCACCTCGGCGTCGATCTCGGCAGCGATGACCGGCCCCTCGACGCCGGCCACGAACAGCGACTCGACGAACGCGACGGGGACGAAGAAAACGGCGGCGACCATCAGCCAGGCGCGGTGATGCGCCTTGTAGGCCACGGCGCAAGCTCCCAGCAGGGCAAAGCCGCGCCGGGCGTCGCTGGACAGCCGCGCTGCGTGCTCGGCCCAGGCCGGGATCGGGGGTTCGGGCTCGGGTTCGGCAGGTGGCTGTGCGGTCTCGGCAGGGGGCTCGGGCGCTGCGGTGTCGCGCGCGTCCGGTTCATCCGGTGGCGGCGGTGGGACGGGCCGTCTCGGGACGCCCGTCGGCGGCGGCAAGCGCGCGCCGGAAGACAGAGGAAGCAACGGCTCCATCGCTTTTCCCGTCGTCGGGCAGACGAGGACGGTGGGCGCATGTGGCTGGCTGCAGTGGATACAACCGGGCACGGCTTCATCTTACACCCGCCTGCGCGTAGACTGACCCGCCGTGAAACCTTCGTGGACACCGACCTCCTGGCAGGACCGCCCGCAGGCCCAGGCGGTGGCTTATCCCGACGCGGCTGCGCTGGAGACGGCCGTCGCCCGGCTCGGCGCGCTGCCGCCGCTGGTCACCTCCTGGGAGGTCGAGCGCCTCCGCACGCAAATCACCGAGGCCCAGGAGGGCAAGCGCTTCCTCTTGCAGGGAGGCGATTGCGCCGAGACGCTGGCTGATTGCCGCCCGGCGATCATCACCGCGAAGCTGAAGATCCTGCTGCAGATGTCCCTGGTTCTGATCAACGGGAGCAAGCTGCCCGTGATCCGCGTCGGTCGCTTCGCCGGGCAGTACGCCAAGCCGCGCTCGAATCCGGTCGAGAGCCGCGCGGGCGAATCGCTGCCCAGCTACTTCGGCGACCTCATCAACCGGCAGGAGTTCACGCCGGGCGCGCGGGCTCCCGATCCGGAGCTGCTGGTGCAGGGCTACCTGCACGCGGCCGTGACCTTGAATTTCGTGCGCTCGCTGGCGGCGGGTGGCTTCGCCGATCTACACCACCCCGAGTTCTGGGACCTGGCCCACCTGCAGCGGGCCGATCTGTCGCCGTCGCTGCGCGAGGAGTACCGGGCGATGGTGCGGCAGCTGGGCGAGGCGCTCAAATTCATGGAGGCGCTCGGGGAGAACACCGTGGACGAGCTGACCCGCGTCGAGTTCTTCGCCAGCCATGAAGGCCTGTCGCTGCACTACGAAGCGGCGCAGACCAAGGAGGTGCCGCGCAGGAAAGGCCACTACGCACTGACCACCCACCTTCCCTGGATCGGCGAGCGCACGCGCGATCTGGCTGGCGCTCACGTCGAGTTTTTCCGCGGAATCCGTAACCCCGTGGGCGTGAAGCTTGGTCCCTCCGCCACCGGCGACGAGGTGCTGCGCCTCATCGACGTGCTCAACCCCGACAACGAGCCGGGCAAGCTGGTGTTGATCACCCGGTGCGGAGCAGCCAAGGTGGCGACCGCGCTGCCGCCGCTGGTCCAGGCGGTGAAGCGCGAGGGGCGGCGCGTGCTGTGGGTGTCGGATCCGATGCACGGCAACGGGCAGGTCACCCCCGGGGGGATCAAGACGCGCGCCTTCGAGGACATCATCGGCGAGATCGAGACCTGCTTCGAGGTGCATGGGGCCGAGGGTACGCGCTTGGGCGGCGTCCACTTCGAGTTGACCGGCGACGACGTCACCGAGTGCATCGGCGCGGGGCTGACGGAGGCGGACCTGACGCGCAACTATTCCAGCGCCTGTGACCCGCGCCTGAATTACCGCCAGGCGCTGGAGATGGCCTTCCGGATGGCGAAGAAGATGACCGCGATGAGTTCCTGATTGTCACGACGACGCCGCAAGGGGCAAGATGCCCTCATCGTGGGAATCTTCTCCGCGTCCCCGGCACGAGTGAGTTTCCTGGTTGTGTTCCTCGTCGCTGCTGCGGCCCAGGCGCAAACCCTGGATTCCGACGGCTCCGAAGGCGAGGCGAAGCGCGAGCTGACCTTCAAAGGCCGCATCTTCATGCGGGGAACGTGGCAGCGGCTGGACGGCACCATTCCTTACGACAGCCTGGACCTCTCGGTCCCGACCGCCCGCGTCGGCCTTCGCGCTCGCGTCTCCAAGGCGCTGGCGCTGACGCTCGAGGCCGATCTGGCCGGTAAACCGGCGATGAAGGACGGCTACATCCAGGGCCGCTGGAAGCCGTTCACGCTGCGGGCGGGGCAGTTCAAGATGCCGATCTCGGCGATCGCCCTGGACTCGCTGTGGACCTTGCCCATCGCCCGCCGGGGCCTCATCAACAGCATCCTCGTCGACCAGATGCAGATCGCGGGGCGACGGCCGGGCGCCACCGCACAGCTGCGGTTCGGCGGCCTTCTGGACCCGCGCTTCACCGCCGGCGCCTTCCAGTCGTCGGTCTGGGACGGCAAGAAAAGTTTCGATCTCGCCAAAGGGGCGTCGGCCAGCACGCAGAACCTGGTGGTGCGCGCGGACATCACCCCTGGGCCTGTCGACGCCGGGGTCAGCGTCGAGTGGCGCACGTTCCCCGACGAGAACGGCGTCTTCCAGCGCTACTGGACCGCGTCGGTGGATGCCAAGCTCGACTGGCGTGGGTTGCGAATCTGGGCGGAGGGCTTCACCGGCGCGACCTTCCTCGTCGCCCCGACGACCGGAAGCGTCTCGTCGACGTTCCTCGCCGGCCGGACCATCGTCGCGTGGCGCTTCGGCGGCGCCGACAAGGGCGGGTTTTATCTGGAGCCGTTCGCCGCCTTCGGCGTGCTGGATCCCGACCGGGAGAACTCAGCAGATGCCATCATCGAGGCGGTCGTCGGCATCAACATCGGCCAGTGGCAGCGCGCCCGGCTGACCCTGCAGGGCGAGATCGTCCGGGCGGGTGACAACATCCCGAAGTACTTCTCGACCAGCACGAGCCGCCCCACCGTGTCCGACGGTGAGACCGTGATCCTGCAGGTCGGGGCTGCCTTCTAGCGGCCGATGCTGCCGCCAGAGGTCGTCCCGCAGGCGCACGCACGCATCGAGCCGTACATCCGGCGTACGCCGCTCTTGCGCTCGGGCCTGCTCGAGCGCTGGCTGGGCCACGAACTCTGGTTCAAGGCCGAGTGCTTCCAGCGCATCGGCGCGTTCAAGGCGCGCGGCGCGATGAACACGGTGCTGGCGCTGGAGGAGCGCGGCGAACGACCCACGGAGATCGTGACCGTCAGCTCGGGCAATCACGCGCAGGCGGTGGCCTGGGCCGGCCGCGAGCGCGGCATCCCGGTCACGGTGTTTCTGCCGGCGGCCAGCTCGCCGATCAAGCGGCAGGCCGCTGCCCACTACGGCGCGCGCATCGAGCTGACGGCGACCCGCCAGGAGGCTGACGCCGCGGTCAAGGAGAGTGCTGCGCGCGGTGCGTACCTCCTGCACCCGTATGACAACGACTTCGTGATCGCGGGGCAGGGGACCGCGTGCCTCGAGGCGCTGCAGGAGATACGGCCGACCGCCGTGTTCGCGCCGTGTGGCGGTGGCGGGCTGCTGTCGGGGACGCGCCTGGCCGTCGAGCACCTGGCACCCGGGACACCGGTGTTCGCCGGCGAGCCCACGCTGGCCAACGACGCCACGCGCTCGTATCGCTCGGGCGCCATCGTGAGCCTGACGGACACGCCGCCGACCATCGCCGACGGCGTGCGCACGCTCAGCGTATCCGCGCGAACCTTCGCCCACCTCGAGACACTCGCTGGGTTCTTCGAGGTGTCCGAGGAGGACATCCTCTACTGGACGCAATGGCTGACGCACCTCTTGAAATGCGTCGTCGAGCCCACTGCAGCGGTTGCGATGGGGGCGGCGGCGCAGTGGTTGGCCGGACAGCGCTCGAAGCAGCGCGTGCTCGTGATCCTGTCGGGCGGGAACGTCGCGCCCGAGACGCAGCGGGAGATCTGGGCGACGAGCCGGCTCGATCGCCTGCCGGCGCGCGAGTCCTCCGCGGTCTAGGGAATCGGCTCGGGCGGAGGCTCGGGCGGGGCGGGCGGCACCGTAGGTGGTGGGGCGGGCGGGATCGGCGGAGGCATCGGCGCGGCCGGAGGCATCGGAGGAACCGGGGGCGCCGTGTCGGGCTGCACGCACGACGCCAGGTCGAACAACATGAACTCCAGCACCTTCTCCTGCGCCGTCATCGGCTCGTCGGCGCCGCACTCCATGGGGAACGGCGGGATGGTGGCCCCGGAGAGGTTGTTGACGTGGAAGTCGGAGAACAGCGCCCGTCCGCACTGGTTCTCCACGGGGGTTCCGATGGGCGTGTTGAACGTGAAGTGCTGCACCGTGCCCACCGGTGCGGTCGAGTAGATCCAGCGCTGCGCCGGCGCGATCACGGCGTCCAGGTCGTGACGGGGAGCCTCGATCTCGATCTGGCCGGGCATCGGCTTGGTGGCCCCCACGTTCTGCAGCCACTGCGCGAAGGCGATCCCCTTCGGGAACGTCTGGTCGATGATCCCGGTCAAAGGGGCGTTGCTCGCCGTGGGATCCATCCGTGGTTTCGGCGGACCTCCGGCGGGGAACCAGGTCGCCGTGCCCGAGAACGGCGGGTTGGTGTAGAGCCAGTCGTAGCCATAGTGGGTGATGAACAGCCGGCCGCCGGCATCCGCGTACTGGATGACGTTCTGTTTTTGTGTTGCCGGCCTGATGGTCTCCGATCCCTGGCACTCGAGGATCACCATGTCGTACTTCTTGAGCGTGTTCAGGTTGCCGGTGAGAGCCCCCAGCGTCGGTGTACCCGCGCCCAGGGTGGCGCCGTTTGCTGAATACATCTGGATGCGGCCGTTCCCGCTCGGCAAGGTGAACTCGCTGTCGTCGATGCCGATCTTGCGCAGCACGCACTCGATGGCGTCCGCCTTGCCGGTGGCGATGGCCGTCAGGGGGATGTCACCCTCGGTCTTGTTGCGCGACAGCCGGGTCATCTCGGCCGGCAGTGGCGTGTCGGTGCAGGCCGTCACCTTGGGAATGACGACCTGCCGCCGCCAGCGGCCCACCTGGATGACCAGCGGGATGTTGTCGCCCACCGGCATGTTCTTCAGCACGAACTTGCCGTCGGGGCCGGTCACCGTCGTCACCAGCGGCGAGCCCGTGGCCAGCGCCCCACACTTCTCGCAGGAGACGCCCGGCGCGATCGGAAGCACGGTGCCGTTTGGCACGTAGACGATGGCGTTGTAAATCGGATCGGGCGTGCCGAATCGGGGCGGCGTCGGCGCCAGGACGATGCCGCTGACGGTGGTGTCACCGCCCAGGCACTTGGTCTGTTTGAGGCACAGGTTGGTGCACGTCTGTCCGCCGGGGCAGATGCCGTCCGTGCCGCAGGCGTCGTTGTTGGGGCAGCCACCGCATTCGAGGATGCCGCCGCAGCCGTTGCCGATCGTGCCGCAGTACTTGCCGCCGCCGGTCGGGCTGCATGTGACGGGCACGCAGTTCGGATCCACCGGGGTGGTGCAGATGCTGCTGGCGCAGGTCTGTCCGGCCGCGCAGCCGAGGCAGTCGAGCATCCCGCCACAGCCGTCGCCGATCTTGCCGCAGTACTTGCCGCCGCCCCCGGTGTTGCAGGTGACTGGCATGCAATTCGTCGGCACGCAGAGGTTCTTCGTGCAGGTCTGTCCCGCGGGGCAGGTCGCTGCGCAACTCAACGGCCGGCCGCAGCCGTCGCCGATGTTGCCGCAGAAGCGCTGGGTCCCTTGCATGCAGGTCAGCGGCATGCAGTTCGGATCGGCCGAGATGCAGACATGCGCCGAGCCGCCGGTGCCGCAGGCCTGGCCGCTGGGGCAGGTGCCGCAGGTGAGCATGCCGCCACAGTCGTCGGAAATGTTGCCGCAGTAGCGACCACCCGCCGGTGTGCAGGTGCGCGGCTTGCACATCGTGGTGCCTCCGTCGGGCGGCACGATGACGACGATCGGGGGCAGGTCCAGGGAGCCTCCCGGCCCGTCGTTGCTGCCGCCGCCATCCGGATCGTCGCCCGTGACGGTGGAGAGGCGAGAGCTACAAGAACCGGCGATCAAGCTAAATAAGAGGGTCCAGCGAAGCATCCGCCGATGTTAGCTCACCGCGCGCGACGATGCGTCCCGTTGCGGACGACGCGCCGTGACATGGCCGCTATTCGACAGAATCATTCAGCTCGCCCGCCTCGATCCTCACCGCCAGCCGGTTCTGGGTCGGCGGCAGCGGGCAGGTGGCGAACCGGGTGAAACCGCACGGCGGGGTGAAGGCCTGGTTGAAGTCCAGGACCACCTGTCCGTCGCGGGGGAGCGGCGCGTACAGCATCCGCCCTGCTCCGTAGGTCTCGTGACCGGCGGTGCGGTCGCGGAAGATGAAGAAGAGTTCGTTCCTCTCGTCGGTCTCGTAAACGGCGTCGAGCCGGTGCTCCTTGCCCCCGAGGGTGAACACGGCCACTCCGGGGCTCTCCAGTCGCTCGACATAGCCCAGGATGTTCGGTATCGGGAGGCGTTTCGGCGCCGCGTGTGGGACGAAGCGCCCGGTGATGCGGTACTCGCTGCGGATCGGGAACCAGCGCAGACCCTTGAAGGTGCGGCGGGCGGGGGCGTCCAGATCTCTCAGCCGCACGGCCATGCGGCCATCCCGTTCGATGACGAGCATCCGTAAGCGCCCCAGCGACACGACGTCCGTCTCCGCCTTGAGGCTGCGGCGTTCCTTGCCCAGGGTGACGGTCACGGCGCCCTCGGTCAGGTCGAACACGCCCGCCTGAGGTGGGGCGGATCGGGGCAGCACGATGTCGCAGTCGGGGGCGCTGCCGAACCGGTTGGCTCCCGGCTTCAACCAGAACAGGCCGGCAACGGTCAGCCACCCGTCGTCGCTCGTGACCTTGATGGCGCGAGCCCGGCGATAGGCTTCCACCTCCTGGACGTGCGCGGGAGTCATGAGAAGCAAGGCGAGGGCGGTGTGGAACAGGCGTGTCATTATACGACTCGTGCTCCTGTCGCGAGAGGAGATGACGTTCGATTTCGGCGGGGCGCGCCTCGATCCCGTGAAGGATCGGGCGGCGCTCGGCTGGATGCTGAACCAGTTCCTCTACGGCGAGGTGACCGGTATCCAGATCGGGCACTGGTTGTACCGGGCGCCGGACCTCGAGTCGGCGCGTTTTCTCGCCCGGCAGGCGGTCGAGGAGTTCCAGCA
This sequence comes from Myxococcales bacterium, assembly GCA_031423255.1. Taxonomy (GTDB): domain Bacteria; phylum Myxococcota_A; class Polyangia; order Fen-1088; family Fen-1088; genus JANPFD01. The sequence continues at coordinate 60,424 of JANPFD010000116.1, forward strand.
CATCGACAACTTCCTGCGCATCATGGCGCTCGTGGGGGTCGAGCCGGCGGCTCCGCACCCGATGCTGCGTTTTCTCGCCACCGGGATGATGGGTGGCAGCTGGGCCGAGCACGTGTCGCTGGAGATGGCCGCCGGCGAAGGCTACGTGTTGATGTGCTTCTACGCGATCATCGACACGCTCGATCAGCCCGACTCGGTCGAGATCCTCAAGCGCGCCGTGCGCCAGGAGGAACGCCACGTCGCCTTCGGCGAGGAGCAGACGCGAAAAGCAATCGAGGGACGCCCGGGGCTGCGCCGCCGCCTGCTCGGTCTCAATCTGGTGTCGATGTGGGCCGTGAAGCGCCTGGCCCGCTTCATGAGAAAGCGCCTGCCCCAGGATTCGCCGGTGCTGCGGCAGCTGCCACGCTTCCTGGAAAAGGTGATCGAGTCGCACGAGATGCGCCTTCGGCGCCTCGGCCTGCTCGATCGCCCGCTCTCCCCCGTGCGGCGTGCGCTGCTCGTCGCCGAAGCCTACGGCGGCAAGCTGCTGGCCGGGCTTTGGCCCAGGCGGCAGCGGCGGCTGACCGCAACATACCTGAACGATCCGGGGCTGCGCGTCTCAGCCCCCGAGAACTAGCCCACGGGCCGCCTTGAGCAACGGCTCGGCCGGAGGCTTCTTCCCCAGGGCGAGTTCCACGGCGCGCGCCGCCTGGTGCACGAGCATCGGGAGTCCGTCCTGGTACCGTTCAGCCTTGCCTCGGGCCGCGGTCGCCAGCGGAGTCGTCGCCCCGTACGCCATCTCCAGCACCGCTGCCTCGGGCGCCAGCGCGCGCAACCCAGCTCGGGCCTCCTGTGAGGCCCAGGCCGTGGCCGGCACCGCCGAGATCAGCACGGACGCTCCCTCGAGCGCCTCCGCCAGCCCGGCGGGCGTCCAGGCGCAGACGGTGATGCGCGCCTGCGCACGCAGGGGAAACAGCCGTCGCATGGCCCGCGCCACGGTCGTCCGGCGTGCCACCAGGCGCACCCGCGCGCCGGCGGTCAAGAGGGCTGCCAGTCCCCCGGCGGCGGCGCCGCCCGAACCGACCAGCGTGACCTCCTTGCCCGAGCGGATCTTGGCGCCCAGATCGCCGAGCGCCGTCAGCAGGCCGTAGCCATCGGTGTTGTCGCCCCGGATTGTGGCGCGCGCCCCGCGCCGGGGGCGGAAGATCAGCGTGTTCGCGGCGCGCGTGGCCTGCACCAGCGGCCCCGCGCTGTCGGTCATCGTCGCCGCGGCCCGCTTGTGCGGGATGGTGACGTTCACGTAGCGGTAGCCTTCGTTCGACAACCGGCGCACCAGCGTCCGGAACTGGTGCGCCTCGACGCTGAAGGCTTCGTAGCGGCCCTCGATCCCCAGCGCCGTGAAGGCGGCCTGGTGGATCGCGGGCGAACGGCTGCGGCTGACGTCGCCGCCCAGCACCGCCGCCAGAATCACCGGTCCCTCTTGCGGCGCACGCCTTCGATGCGGGTGTCGATGTCGCCGTCACGCACGGTGACCGTGACGGGGTCGCCCGTCTTCAGCGCCGCGGTGCTGGTCAGCAGCCGACCGTCGGGTCCGCGCGCCAGGCTGTAGCCACGCTCGAGCACCTTGAGGGGCGACATCGCTTCCAGCTTGCCGGCGAGCCCGTCGAGCTGCCGGCGTCGGCCGGTGAGTGTGGTCGTGCCCGCGGTCGCGAGCCGCCGCTCGAGGGCGCCCAGCGCCGCACGCTGCTCGGCGATGCGGCGCTGCGGGTGTCCCCGGAAGACGCGCGTCTCCAGGCTTCGCAGGCCGGCACGATGCTGCCCGATCGCTCCGCGCAGCGAGGTGGCAGCGCGGCCGGCCAGTTCGTCCATCGCCTGTCTCTTTTGATCCAGAATGCGCCGCGGATCACCCAGGCGTGCCCGCATCCGCTCGAGCCCCAGCCGCCGGGCGCGCAGTTCTGCCTCGAGGCCGCGGGCCAGGCGGCGGCCCAGTATCTGCACTTCCGTCGCCAGGTCCGCGGCCACCGGCACGGCTATCTCGGCAGCCGCCGAGGGCGTCGGTGCGCGTACATCGGCCACGAAGTCGGCAATGGTGAAGTCCGTCTCGTGGCCCACCGCGGAGATGACCGGCACACGGCAGGCGGCGATGGCACGCGCCAGACCCTCGTCGTTGAAGGCCCAAAGGTCCTCTATCGATCCGCCTCCGCGCGCCAGGATCACCACGTCCACGTCGGCGACCTGCTCCAACTTCTGCAGCGCCGCCGTGAGCGCCGCCGCCGCGCCGTCCCCTTGCACGGGCGCGGGTGCCACCAGGATCGAGATCGGGTAGCGCCGGTGGGCGACGCGGACGATGTCGCGGATCACCGCGCCCTGTGGTGACGTGACGACGCCGATCCGCCGTGGCAGGAAAGGCAGCGGCCGCTTGCGCGCGGTCTCGAACAGCCCCTCGGCCGCCAGCTTCTGCTTGAGCTGCTCGAAGGCCAGCGCCAGCGCGCCGGCGCCCGCGGGCTCGACGGCGGTCACCGACAGCTGGAACTTGCCGCGCCCCTCGTAGATGGTGAGGCGCCCCCGGCAACGCACCTGTCGTCCGTCCTCCAGCCGGAACTTCAGCCGAGCAGCTTCGCGCGAGAACATCACGCAGTCGATCTGAGCCTGCGCGTCCTTCAAGCAGAAGTAGACGTGCCCGGTGCCCGCGCGCTTGAGCCCCGAGATCTCGCCCTCGACGCGGATGTCGGTGAAGCGCGCCTCGAGCGTGATCCGCGCCGCGCGCACCAGTTCCCAGACCGCCAGCACGCGAGGTTCCTCCGGCGCTGCTTCGACGACCGGCGGCACGACGCCCGCGAAACGGCCCTCGAGCGACAGCTGGGCTTCCGGTTCCGCCTTCGGCCGGCTCATCGGTTGCGCCTCAGGCTAGCGCGTTCGTGGTCGGCGGCTGCGTTGCGCAGGTTGTCCAGCTCGGACAGCGCGTGACGCTTCTGTTCCTCCGCCGCCTCGGCCAGCCCCGTGAACCCCCAGCCGCGGTCGTCCTTGCGGAACACCACTTTGCGGCCGCTCATCTCCGTCTCGGCGCGGCCCTCGACCTCGCGTGGGGCCGGGCCACCCAGAAGCGCCAGCAACTCGGGCCAGGTCGACTCGGGCAGCGTGCGCACGAACAGATCCCGTGCGCTCTCGGCCAGCGCCGCGGCGTCGAGGCGCTTCAGTTCCTTGTCGCGATCGGGGCCCGGCGGCACGTTGCTCAGCGTGATGTCGTACGCCTCACGCCGACCGCGATGCACCGCCATCCATGACCAACGCGTCTCCTGATCGAGGACGTCGAACAGACGGGCAGCGTCGTGCGCCCGCACCGCCACTGTCAGACGCTGGTAGGCGTCCTGGGGTGACTTCGCGCCGCGCGCACAGGCGGCCGTCGAGGAGAGGGCGCCGAGCAGCGCGATGTATTTCGCCACCGCCACCCCGCGGGAATACCGGAAACCGACGCCTTCGGCAAGGGAGGGCGGTAGATCGTGTGCTAGTTTCGCACCTCCGACGGTGAGCGACGGTACGCAGAGTCCGCCCGACGAGTTCGCCGGGATCCCGGTGCGCCGCACGCGTCACCCGATCCTGGCTGCCGCCGTGGTGGCGCTGGCCGTGTTCCTGGCCTGGCGGGTGCGCCACGACGTCGGCTACGCGCTTTCATCCAGCGAGCCGCAGACTCTGGGTGACGTTCGCGCGCTGGCCGGCCGCCCGCTGCCGGTCAACCGTTACGTGCGCCTGTCCGGGCCCGCCGACCACGAGAGCGCGGTGATCCTGGATACCCAGGGCGAATGGCAGTTCGCGCAACTCCTGCGCCTGCTGGGCACGGGCAGCCGGTTCTATGTCCGCCGCGTGCCCGATCCGCTGCCGATCGACAGAGCCGAAGGGAGCACGTACAGCGGCCGTCTGATCCGTTTTGCCGATCTGTCGTTCGCTCCCGCCATCCGCCGGCACTTCGCCACCCACGTCAGCGCCACCCATTTCTTCCGGCTCGAGGATCTGCGGGCCGCGCTCGATCAGCAGACACCGTCGCTCGTCGACACCCTCGGCGAGCGGGTCACCCTCGCGGCCGAGGACGAACTGGTGTTCGATCTCGCGCGTCCCGGCGAGATCCGACTGGAGCTGCCCAAGGAGCGCGTGCCCGACGAAGCCGCGGCTCGAGCGCTGGTCGGCAAGCACCAGGGCGAAGTGGTCACCGTGGAGAAGGGCCCGCCGGATCGCCACGTTCTGTTCGTGCGTTTCCCGGAGGCGGAGCGTGATCGCGCCCTCTCGGCCATCGGGGACGTCGATCGCCGTGTCCGCATCACCAACGCGCACGGCACCGTCCGCCTCCGCTGGCGCGACCTGTCGGCGCAGACCCTCCCGAAGGGCGATGTGCAGGTGGTGCGAACGGCCGCGACGGTGGTGATCCCCGACGACGCGTACCTGCTGGTCGAGGGGGACGTGCCGCGCAACCACATCAAAACCGTGGCGGCGCTGGCCGTCCTCGTCGCTTTCGCCCTCGTGAACTTGCTGGCCCTGCGGCGCACGGCCTAGAAAGGCTGCAGTCATGGTCCGAATCCACGACACCCGCACCCGGAAGAAGGTCGAGCTGGTCCCGCGTGAGCCCGGGAAGCTGGGGATGTACGCCTGTGGCGTGACCGTGTACGACCTGTGCCACATCGGGCACGCGCGCATGGCCGTCGCCTTCGACGTCATCGTCCGCCACCTGCGACGTCATTTCGAGGTGCGCTTCGTCCGCAACATCACTGACGTCGACGACAAGATCATCCGCAAGGCCGTGGCCGAGGGACGCTCGGCCGCCGAGGTGGCGGCCTTCTACGCCGATGCCATGGCCGCCGACTACCAGGCGCTGGGCGTCGCTCCTCCCGACGCCGAGCCGCGCGCCACCGCCCACATCGACGAGATGATCGCCGTCATCGAGAAGCTCGTCGATCAGGGCCTCGCGTACCCCGCCGGCGGCGATGTCTACTACGCCGTGCCCCGCTTCGCCTCTTATGGGTCACTATCAGGGCAGAGCACCGACGAGCTGAGATCGGGCGCTCGCATCGAGGTGGACGAGCAGAAGCAGAGCCCACTCGACTTCGCACTGTGGAAGGCGGCCAAGCCCGACGAACCGGCGTGGGACAGCCCCTGGGGCTCGGGGCGGCCTGGCTGGCACATCGAGTGCTCGGCGATGGCCCACAGGTTCCTTGGCGAGACCTTCGATCTGCACGGCGGCGGCGCGGATTTGATCTTCCCGCACCACGAGAACGAGATCGCGCAGTCCGAAGGCGCGTTCGGCGCCGGCACCTTTGCGCGGCACTGGCTGCACTCGGGGATGGTGAACTTCGGCGGCGAGAAGATGTCGAAGTCACTCGGCAACGTCGTCACCATCCGCAAGGTCGCCGAGACCCACGACCTCGAGGCGTTGCGGCTCTTGCTGATCAGCGTCCATTACCGCAGCCCCGCCTCGTTCGAGATCGCCCGCGACGCGTCGGGCCGCGCCAGCTACCCCGATCTCGACGCTGCCGAGGAGCGGCTCGACTACTTCTACCGGACGCTCGAACGGCTGGATGCATTCGTCGGCGCGCTCAAGGCGCCCCCGTCCCCCCCGCCGTCCGCCTTCGCCACCCGGTGCGACGAGGCGATGGACGACGACTTCAACACCGCCGCCGCCATCGGTCACCTGTACGAGGCAGCGGTCCTCGCGAACAAGCTGCTCGACGAGCCCAAGTCCGTTCCCAAGGACGAACGCGCCTCCACGCTGACCGCGCTCGGGCGTGACATGCGCCGGGTCAGCGAGACGCTGGGCATTTTGCGCCGCCCGCCGGCGCAGTTCCTCGTGGCCCGCCGCGACCGCCTGTGTGCCCGCCGCGGGATTGACGCCACCGCCGTGGAGGCGCGCATCGCCGAGCGTGTCGCCGCCCGCGCCGCCAAGGACTTCACCCGCGCCGACGAGATCCGCGCCGAGTTGAAGCAGCAGGCGGTCGAGTTGATGGACACGCCCGCCGGCACGACCTGGCGGGTGGCCTAGCCTAACGCCGCTTCTCGCCCTGCTGCAGGTAGGCCAGGATCACCTCGTCGAGGCTCTTGTCGCCGAGGATGTCGCCGGGGGTCGGCGTCGGAGGCGCGCTGCCGCTGGTGCGGGGAGCGTTGGCGGTGGTCGCGGGCGGCAGCTCCATCGGCTCTGGCGGCGGCGCAGGTGGCGTCGACGGCGCCCGCCGCGGCGGTGGTGGCGGTGGCGGCGCTGCTACGACCACAGGCGGCTGTGCGGCTGGAACCACCGGGGGCCGGGGTGCCGTGGCGGCCGGGCGCGCCATGACCACCGGCGGAGGTGTCGGCGGTGGCACCGGCACCGTGACCGGGCGGGGCGCCACCGGTCGCGGAGCAGCGGCGGGTGGGAGAGCGGCAGGCCGCTGCTGTGCCGGCGCCTTGTTCATGGGAACGTGGCTGCCCTCCTGCACCACGTACGGGATCGCTTGCGACGGGCGCCGCGGACGTGCCGCCTGCCCGGGCGGCGAGCCGACCCCGACGACCACCTGCCGCTGCACGACCACCGGGACCTGCTTGACGACGGGCGCCGGCATGGGCGAGGGCCGGGGTCGCGGCGTCGGCCGCGCCCTCACCACCACGTTCGGTCTGGACTCCTCGAAGATCACCACCGGCATCATCATGTCGGGCGAAGTCTCCGGTTCCGGCTCCGCGACCGCGATCACCTCCTCGAGCGGCTCGTCTTCCGTTTCGTCCGGCGCCGAGCTCGCCGCGACGACCGGAATGGTCGGGTCGTCTTCCGGGAAGGCGAACGTCGGAACCGCGGGGTCGGGCAACCCCAGGTCCAGCACCGGTTCGTCGCCGGTGAGGATCGCCGGGAACTCCGTCTCGATCGACGCCTCGGAGGCGGTGAAAGCCTCGGACGGAACGAACGGTATCTCGTCGGGGACGGCGAACATCGCCGGGTTCGCCTCGGCCGCCGCTGCCATGTCCGACTCGTCCGGCATCGGCACGAGCGGTGTCTCGCGCGTCGGCTTCTTGACGGTGTAGATACCCGGACCACCGGCTGCCGCCAGCTCGGGGGGCATCTCGGGCGGTGGCGTCATCCCCGTCGCCACCGGCAGCTCGTCCAGGTCCAGGGCGCCGTGGGCGTCCACCACCACTCCCGGCGCCGCTTCCAGTGATTCGCCGCGTCCGCGGAAGAACGCGATCAGCTTGTCGTCGTAGTGCCCGTGGCGCAGCTCTTTCAGGATCGCCTTGTGCTGACCCTGCATGAGCGCCTTGACCGGATCCTCTGCCGACGCATCGTCATAATTCTGGCGCTTGGTGGCCAGGATCGTGCCGTCGAAGAACAAGTGCGTGAAAAGGTGAGCCTTCCCCGGCCCCGAGTCCTCCGTTTGCACGTGGAAAACCCGGCCCTTGTACTTGACGTTGTGGTTGTAGCCGAGCAGGGGGCTACGGGGCCTGGCCATCGTGAACCTGCGCCAGTATAGCCTGCACCGGCAGTGTGCTAAACTGCCTTGGAGGGCGCACCGCATGGTCAGCGTCACCGCGACCAAGATTCGAGACAACACGCGAGACCGCTCGGCCTCGTTGGCCCTTGGCCGTGCGTACACGGGTTATCTGATCAGCTACCCGACCATCGGCCGCGGCATGGTCATCTTTCGCGACCCGAACGGGCACCGCATGGTCACCACCCCGGTGCGCCGCGTGCTGGGCGAGTTCGGCGCCGGCGACATCTTCGTCGAGACCGAGAACTCGGTCTACAAGCTGACGTTCCGCGCTGGTCAGACCGCGACCGCGCAACGCGTAGCCAAGTAGCGGCGCCCCGCGCGGGGCCGTAGAATCGCGGGCTCGCATGATCCACCAGGCGCTGATCCTCGCCGCAGGCCGCGGACGGCCCGTTGCCGATCCCGGGGCCCCGAACTGCCTGGCGTCGGTCGGCGGGGTGCCGCTGATCCTGCGTACCCTTCGCGTGCTCGGGCGTGCCGGCATCCGGCGGGCGGCCATCTCCCTCGGGTGGCAGGCAGACGAGCTGCGGCGCCGCATCGAGGAGCTGCGTGAAAGCGGCTTGCCCGAGCTGGTCTTCTTCACCAACACGGTCTGGGACGGACCGAACGGTCTGTCGGTGGTCGCTGCACGCCGCTTCGTCGACGATCGGACGCTGCTGCTGATGGCGGATCAGATCGCAGCGCCGCACCTCATCTCCGAACTGGCGCGGTTGCCCGGCTCTCCCGACACCACGGTGCTGGGCATCGACCGCGATCTCTCGCGCGTGTTCGACATCGACGACGCCACCAAGGTGAAACTCGCAGGCGACAAGGTATCGGGCATCGGCAAGCCGTTGACCGCCTACGACGCTGTCAGCACCAGCCTGTTCGTGATGTCGCCAACGCTCGTCGAGGTGCTGGGCGGGATGACGCATCCGTCGCTGACCGAGGGCGTTGCCGAGGCATCGCGGCGCGGCCTGGTCTGCTCGCACGATGTCCGCGGCGCCGTCTGGCAGGACGTCGATTCGGCCGAGATGAAGCTGCACGCCGAGTGGCTGCTGCGCGTGTATGGCGACGATCTGCGAGCGCCGGCGATGCGCGAGGTGCCGCGCTCGACGGTCCCCGACACGCTGGCGCTGATCGAGCGGCTGCTCGCCGAGAAGGACTCGGCGCGCTACACGCTCTTGAACCCGGGGCCGGTGATGACCTCGACGCGCGTCAAGGCGGCGCTGGTCCACCACGACGTCTGCCACCGCGACCAGGAATATTCCGGCGTCGTGCGCCGACTGCGCGACAAGCTTCGGCCGGTGCTGGGCGCTGGCCCTGACCATGATGTCCTGCTGTTGACTGGCTCCGGCACCGCCGCCATGGAGATGGCGATCTCCTCGGTCGTGCCGCCGGGCAAGAAGATCCTGGTGGTGTCGAACGGTTTCTTCGGCGAGCGGCTCGGCGAGATCGCCGAGCTCCACGCCCTCGAGCCGAAGTCTCTGCGCCTGCCCTGGGGGACGCTGATCGATCCGGCGGCTGTCGACGCGGAGCTGGCGCGCGACCCGGCCATCGCCGTGGTGGCGATGATCCACCACGAGACCTCTGTCGGCATCGTCAATCCCGTCGGCGCCATCGGGCGGCTTTGCCGCGCCCGGGGCGTGACCTCGGTCGTCGACGCCGTCTCGTCGCTGGGCGCCGAGGATCTGGACGTCACCCGCGACCAGATCGACGTTTGTTTCTCGTCGGCGAACAAGTGCCTGCACTCGGTCGCCGGCGTGTCGTTCCTGTGCGTGGCTGCCGAGGTCTGGCCGCGGCTCGCGGCGGTCCCGCCCCGCGTCTACTACCTGGATCTGGCGCGCTACCGGCGGATCATGGCCGAGAGTGACCAGACGCCGTTCACACCCGCGGTGTCCGCGTTTTTTGCCCTCGAGACGGCGATCGACGAGCTGGCCGAGCAGGGCGGCGTGCCCGCCCGCCGCGAGGTGTACCGTCGGCGCAACCTGCTCGTCCGCCGCGTGCTGACCGATCTGGGGTTCCAGTCCTTCACCAACACCGGACGCGAGTCGCACGCCATCGTCACCATGCGGGTGCCGGCGTCCGTCACCGTCGACCACCTGTACGATCGCCTGAAGGATCGCGGCTACATCATCTACCGCTGCAAGGGCAAGCTGGCCGACGATCACATCCAGATCGCCAACATGGGTGAGATCCCCGACGCCACCATCGACGCTTTCCTTGGCGCGCTCTCCGAGATCGTGGAGGCCGCGCGCGAGGCGAAGGCGGCGGCGGATCGAGGGCGGTTGCGGTCGGTATGAAAGCGGCTCTGTTCCGCCAGCACGGTGGGCCGGAGGTGATGGAGGTCGGTGAGGTACCGACGCCGACCCCGGGTCCCGGTGAGGTGCTGGTGCGTGTGCGCGCGGCGGCGCTGAATCACATCGATCTGTGGCTGCGGCGAGGCTTGCCGGCGCTGAAGGTGGCGTTGCCGCACGTCTCGGGCGGGGACATCTGCGGCGACGTCGCGGGGCTCGGGCCGGGTGCGCGCGGCGTGAAGGAAGGCGACCGTGTGGTCGTCAATCCGGGGATCTCGTGCGGGCGTTGCGTCCGTTGCCTGTCCGGCGAGGACAACCTCTGCCCCGAGTACCACATGGTCGGCGAGCAGGGCTGGGGCGGCGAGGCCGAGTACGTCGTCGTGCCTGACGCCAACGTCGTGCCGGCACCGGCGGGGCCGTCCGACGAGGTGCTGGCGGCGGTGCCGATCGTCTACCTGACCGCCTGGCAGATGCTCGCCGACAAGGCACGCGTGCGGCAGGGTGAGAGGGTGCTGGTGATGTCCGCGGGTTCAGGCGTCGGGGTCGCGGCGCTGCAGATCGGCAAGGTGCTCGGCGCCCATGTCGTTGCTGCCGCCTCGTCGTCGGACAAGCTGGCGCGCGCGAGGGAACTGGGCGCCGACGAGGTGATCGACTACGGCAAGGCCGACCTGGCGACGGAGCTCAAGCGCGTCTTCGGCAAGCGCGGTGCGGACGTGGTGATTGATTCCGCGGGCGGCGCTTCGGCGTTCCCGGTGCTCATCCGCGCCACCGGCAAGGGAGGGCGCATCGTCACGTGCGGCGCCACGGCAGGCGGGGAGGTCGCGGTCGATCTGCGTTACATCTTCTGGCGGCAAATCGCCATCCTCGGTTCGACCCTGGCCCCCAAGGGGCGGTTGCACACGATCCTGCAACTGGTGGGGAACGGCCGGCTCAAACCAGTCGTGGACCGCGTCTTCCCCATGCACCAGGTCGCCGAAGCGCACCGCATCATGGAAGCGCGCGAAGTCTTCGGCAAAGTTGTTCTTCGCATCGCGGCATGACGCAGTTTCCGGTTGACTGGCGCAACCCACCGGCCTATTAACCTTACGTACACGTAAGGGTTCGAGTCGACCGTGGATGTAGCCGCAAACAGCCTGTCTCTGCTGAAAATCGGTGAGCTAGCTCGCCGCACCGGTAAGACCGTGCGCGCGGTGCACCTTTACGAGGAACTGGGCCTGTTGAACCCGGCGGTTCGCTCCAAGGGCGGCTTCCGGATGTACTCGCCCAAGGCGGTGACTCGCATTGAATGGATCCAGAAGCTGCAGGACATGGGCTTCTCGCTGACCGAGATCAAGGCGTTCCTGCGGGTCTGGGAGGAGAGCGTCACCGCTCCCAAGGCGATGGAGACGGTGCGCGAGATCTTCCGCGACAAGCTGAACGAGACGCGCGCCACCATCGAGCGTCTCTCCACGCTGGCCGCCGAGCTGGCCGAGAGCCTCTCGTATCTCGAGAGCTGCCGCTCGTGCGAACCAGTTCACACCCAGGGCGAGTGCGGCACCTGCGAGATGCACGGCCACGAAGGCAAGGCGCCGCTCCTCATCGACGGGATTGCGAGGCACTGATGTCGTTGAAACTCCCGATCTACATGGACTACCACGCGACCACGCCGGTCGACCCGCGCGTGCTCGACGTGATGCTGCCGTACTTCCGCGACAGCTTCGGCAACGCGTCCAGCCGGTCGCACAGCTTCGGCTGGGCGGCGGAGAAGGCCGTGGACCTCGCGCGCGAGCAGGTCGGGGCGCTGATTGGCGCCAGCGGCAAGGAGATCGTGTGGACGTCGGGCGCGACCGAGTCCGACAATCTGGCGCTCAAGGGCGTCGCCGAGTTCTACAAGGACCGCGGCAACCACATCGTCACCTCGCAGACCGAGCACAAGGCGATCCTGGACACCTGCAAGCGCCTGGAGAAAGAGGGCTTCGAGGTCACTTACGTGGCGCCTGAAAAAGACGGCCGCGTGACCGCGGGGTCCATCGCCGCGGCGATGACCAGCAAGACCATCCTGGTCTCGGTGATGCTCGCCAACAACGAGGTGGGCACGGTGAACCCGGTCAACGAGATCGGCGAGGTGGTGAAGAGCAAGGGGGCGGCACTCTTCCACATCGACGCGGTCCAGGGGGTCGGCAAGGTGCCGTTCTCCGTGGATGCGGCGAAGGCGGACCTGGTGTCGTTGTCGGCCCACAAGATGTACGGCCCGAAGGGCGTCGGGGCGCTGTACGTCCGGCGCAAACCAAGGGTGCGCATCTCGCCGATCATCGACGGCGGTGGGCACGAGCGCGGCATGCGGTCGGGCACGCTGAACGTTCCCGGTGTCGCCGGCTTTGGCGCGGCGGCCGAGATCGCCGTCAAGGAGATGCCGGTCGAGAGCGTGCGGTTGTTGAAGCTGCGCGAGAAGTTGCGCACGGGGCTCCAGGCGCGCCTGACCGATACCTTCATCAATGGGTCGATGGAGCACCGCCTTCCAGGCAACCTGAACCTGAGCTTCGCCTTCATCGAGGGCGAGTCGCTGCTGATGGGCCTCAAGGACGTGGCGGTGTCGTCGGGATCGGCTTGCACCTCGGCCTCGCTCGAGCCGTCGTACGTGCTCCGGGCCCTGGGCGTCGAGGAGGAACTGGCTCACACGTCGATCCGCTTCGGGCTCGGCCGTTTCAACACCGAGGAGGAGGTCGACTTCGTCACCGATCTCGTGGTGAAGAACGTCGAACGCCTGCGCGAGATGTCACCCCTTTACGAGATGGCAAAAGCAGGGATCGACCTCAAATCGATCACCTGGGCAGCACACTGAAAGAGACAACCACCATGGCGTACAGCGAGAAGGTCATCGAACACTACGAGAACCCGCGCAACGTGGGCAGCCTGGATGCACAGGATTCCCACGTCGGCACCGGTCTCGTCGGAGCGCCGGCGTGCGGCGACGTGATGAAGCTGCAGATCCGGGTCAACGACGCGGGAATCATCGAGGAGGCCAAGTTCAAGACCTTCGGCTGCGGGTCGGCCATCGCCTCGTCGTCGCTGGCGACGGAGTGGATCAAGGGCATGACCATCGTGCAGGCCGAGGGGATCAAGAACACACAGATCGTCGAGGAGCTGAACCTCCCGCCGGTGAAGATCCACTGCTCGGTGCTGGCCGAGGACGCCATCAAGAGCGCCATCGCCGACTACAAGAAGAAGCAGGTGGCGGCCCGATGATCGAGGTGTCACCGCGCGCGGTCCAGGAGATCAAGAAGGCGGCGGCCCAGCGTGCCAATGTGGGTAGTCCGCCCAAGGGTCTTCGTGTGGGCATTCGCGGCGGTGGCTGTACCGGCTTCACATACATGTTCGAGTGGTCCGATGAAGAGCCACGACCGCAGGACAAGGTGCTGTCGTTCGAAGACGGGCGGGTTCGGGTGTTCGTCGATCCCAAGAGCATGGTGTTTCTGGAGGGATCGACGCTGGACTACGCGACGACGATGATGGCGCGCGGGTTCAAGTGGGTGAATCCGAACGCGAAGGGGGCGTGTGGTTGTGGGGAAAGTGTCCAGTTTTGATCTGCTGGTCCTGTGACAAGCCGGTAGGCGATGGCCTGCTGTGCGCGGCTTGCGGCGTGGTGCAGGCCCCGGATGCCAAGGCGAATCACTTCCAGGTGATCGGCGTCGAGCGCAGGTTCGAGATGGATCGCGGTGACCTGGAGAAGCGCTACAAGGACCTGACGCGCGTGCTGCACCCGGATCGCTGGGTGCGTGCCGACGCGCAGGCGCGGCGGTTCTCGCTTTCGCGCTCGGTGCAGCTGAACGACGCCTGGCGGACGCTGCGCGATCCGGTGCGGCGCGCAGAATACCTGCTGAAGCTGGACGGGATCGACATCGCCGAGGATCGCGCGGTGCCGCCGGCGCTGCTGATGGAGGTCATGGAAATGCGCGAGGGGCTGGCCGAGGCGCGCGGCGACAGGGCGCGCGTCGAGGCCATGGCCGCCGCCGTACGCGCCAGGCGGGATCAGGAGCTTGGTGCGGTGACTGCCGGCTTCGCCAGCGGCGACGTGAACGCCGTGTCGGGCGCGCTGGTGAAGATCCGCTACTTCGACCGTTTTCTCGAGGAGGCCGAGGCGGACCATGCCGCGTGAGGCGCTGTTCGACATCTCGGAGCCCGGCGAGTCCAAGGCGAAGGCGGTCTGCGCCGGCCGGGCCGTGGGCATAGACCTCGGGACCACCAACTCGCTGGTCGCGACGGTCCAGGCCGGCCAACCGGTCTGCCTGCGCGACGAGCACGGCGCCATCGTGCCGTCGGTGGTCCACTACGAGGCCGACCGCGTCGTCGTCGGGCGGCAGGCACAGGCTTTCGATGACGACACCATCTCGTCCGCCAAACGTTTCATGGGTCGCGGGCCGAACGATGCCGAGGCGACGCGCAAGTTGATGCCCTACCGGTTCGCGCCGGGTTCCGACAACGTGGTGCGGTTCGCGGTGGCGGGGCGCGCGGTGACGCCGATCGAGGTGTCGGCCGAGATCCTGCGCGTGCTGCGCGCGCGCGCGGAGGCCGAGCTCGGAGGGCCGCTCGACGGCGCGGTGATCACCGTGCCGGCGTACTTCGACGATGCCCAGAGGCAGGCGACACGCGACGCGGGCCGGCTGGCGGGGCTGGAGGTGCTGCGGCTCCTCAACGAGCCGACGGCGGCGGCGCTGGCCTACGGACTCGACAAGCAGGCCGAGGGGACCTTTGCCGTGTTCGACCTGGGTGGCGGTACCTTCGACATCTCGATCTTGAAGCTGGAAGGCGGCGTGTTCGAGGTGAAGGCGACCGGGGGAGACTCGGCGCTGGGCGGCGATGACTTCGACCGGGCAATCGCGGGCGAGCTCTTGCGGCGCATGGGGAAGCCCGACGACGCCGGTGGCGATAGGTTGCTGGCGCGACGGGTGATTGCCGAGTCGCGTGCGGCGAAAGAGGCGCTGTCGAATGCCTCCGAGGTTCCCGTCACCGTCGGTGATTGGAGAGGCAACCTCGCCCGTTCCGAGATGGAAGCGCTGGTGGGTCCCGTGCTCGATCGTTGCGGACCACCGGTGCGGCGCGCATTGAAAGACGCAGCGGCGGGAGACCTCTCGGGCGTGATCCTCGTGGGCGGTGCGACGCGAATGCCGCTCGTGCGGCGGTTCGTGCGTGGGCTGTTCGGCAAGGAGCCGCTGGCGGACATCGATCCCGACGAGGTGGTGGCGCTGGGGGCGGCCATCCAGGCGGATCTGCTGGCCGGCAGCGGGCGCGGCGACGTGGTGCTGATGGACGTCGTGCCGCTGTCGCTCGGGCTCGAGATGATGGGCGGCGTCGCCGAGAAGCTAATCCACAGGAACACCACCGTCCCCTGTGGCGCCACGCAGACGTTCACCACCTACGCCGACAACCAGACGGGCTTCGACCTCCACGTGGTGCAAGGAGAGCGGGAACTGGTGGCCGACTGCCGCTCGCTGGCGCGCTTCAAGATGACGGGGATCCCGCCCATGCCGGCGGGGATGGCGCGGCTGGAAGTCACTTTCCTCGTCGACGCCGACGGCATCCTGCGTGTGGCCGCCAAGGAGGAGACCACGGGCAAGGAAACCGCCATCGAGGTCAGACCGAGCTATGGCCTCACCGACGACGAGGTGGAGAAGATGCTCCTCGATTCTTTCGAGCACGGCGAGACCGACGTCAAGGCGCGCATGCTGGTCGAGCAGCGGGTGGAGGCCGACCGGATCCTGCAGGCGACGCGCGCAGCGCTGGTGGCCGATCCGGCGCTGGTTCCGGAGGCCGATCGTCCGTCAATCGACGCGGCCCTGCGCAAGGTCGAGGAGACCAAACGCGCGAGCGACCACCACGCGATCCGGTTGGCGATCGAGGGGCTGGACGCGGCGACGAAGGAGTTCGCGACGCGGCGGATGAACCGCGCGCTCGATCAGGGGATCCGGGGACGGTCGGTGGGCGAGGTGGAAGCCAAGGTTCAAAGGTAGCGTCATGCCGAAGATCCGGTTCGAACCCGACGGCGCCGAGGTCGAAGTCCCCGTCGGCACCACCATCCTCGAGGCTGCGCGCAAGTGCGGGGCCCAGGTCGGCTCCGCGTGCGGGGGCGTGTGCGCCTGTTCCACGTGTCACGTCTACGTGAAGGAAGGCCTGCAGGAGCTTCCGCCCGCGACCGAGCGCGAGGAGGACATCATGGACAAGGCCTTCGATGTGAAGGCCACGTCGCGCCTTGGCTGCCAGTCGAAGCTGCTCGCCGACAGGAGCTACGTCGTCGAGATCACCCGCGAGAGCCGCCAGGCGTTCCTGGACGAGCATCCCGAGATCCGCGCGGCGTTGAAGGCGCGTCAGACGTCGTCGACCGAGAGCTCGCGGTAGGCGCCGAGTTCGAGGTCCGTCGGGAGGCTCAGGCGGCCGAACCCGACCCGGCATAGCGCCACCACGTGGCTGCCCAGCGCGGCAAAGATCCGGCGCACCTCGTGGTAGGCGCCGCCGACGATGGTGATGGTGACGAGGGTGGTGGCGTCGGCGGGGCGGGGCAGGCTCGGGTGGGGTATCGCCAGGGGATCGAGGCCGGTGATGGTCGGGCGGTGACCGTCGTCGAGAACCAGCCCGGGCGGCAACGGGTGGTGGGGACGTGCCAGAGCCGCGTGGTAGGTGCGCGGGACCTTCCGCTTCGGGTGGGTCAGGCGCTGCACCCACTGACCGTCGTTGGTCCACAAGAGGAGGCCGACGCTGTCGAGGTCCAGGCGTCCCACGGGGCGCAACTCCGGGAAGAGCGGGGCGTCGCGCAGCAGAGAGTACGCCGTCGGATGGCGCTGGTCGTCGAGCGCCGTCACCACGCCGGCGGGCTTGTTCATCACCAGATAGGCGCGTTCGAGCAGGCGTAGCATCTGGCCGCCGAGAATGACCTGGGACGGCGCCTCGGAGCGCGGATCGGCGATCGGGTTGCCGTCCGCCGTGCGCACCTGGCCCGAAGTGACCAGCTGGCGGGCGTGGGCCCGCGAGCAGGGGAGGTTGCGCGCCAGGAGCTCGTCCAGCCGGGCCATGGCCAGCGTAGTATCACGGACAATGCTCCACATCGTGCTCGTCGAGCCAGAAATTCACTGGAACACGGGCAACATCGGACGCACGTCACTGGCGGTCGGTGCCGAGCTGCACCTGGTCGAACCGCTCGGGTTCACCATCGACGCCCGGCAGCTGCGGCGCGCCGGGCTGGACTACTGGCCCCGGGTGCGGCTGCGTGTCTGGCCGTCGTGGAACGCCCTCGAATGCGAGCTTCCCCGGCTGGGCGAGCCATTCTTCATGACGGCTTCCGCCACCCGCACCATCTGGGAGGTGAAGTACCCGGACGACGTGGCGCTGGTTCTGGGTAAAGAGAGCGTGGGCCTGCCTTCGGAGCTCCTGGCGCGGCATGCCGAGCGCCAGATCCGGATCCCGATGCAGGACGCCGGGCTGCGTTCGCTGAACCTGTCGACGGCGGCCGGGGTGGCCGCCTACGAGATCGTGCGGCAAAAACTGGGGGTTTGTCACCCAGGCGGGCTATGATCCAACGCCTGCCTCGATGACCGGAATGTTTCTTCGTCTGGGTCGCTACAAGGCCGAGGCGCTCATGGGCCTCGGCGGCGTTACCGAGACGTACCGTTCGCGCCTCGCGAATCCGCCGCCGACTGCCAAGGACAAGCAGTTCGCGGTCAAGTTGCTGCGTGCGGATCGTGGGGGCACCGAGCCGCCGGTGGTCCAGGCGTTCGTGGCGGCGGCGCGGCGTCTGGCGGGGCCGACTTTGCCGGGCGTCGCGCGGGTCGTCGAACTCTCGCCGGGCCCGGAGGAGGTCTTCTGCGTCTCCGAGTTGATCGCCGGGACCGATCTCGAGAAGGTGCGCAGCAAGGGCGCCATGGACCCGCTGGCCATCGGCCGGCTGGGGGCCCAGATCGCCGACCGGCTGGCGACCCTTCACAACAGCAAGCCGCGGCCGATCATCCACGGCGGCATCAGCCCGGGGAACGTGCTGGTCACGCCGGCGGGCGAGATCGCGCTGCTCGATTGCGGGCTGTCGTCTGCGATCCGTCAGCTGACCGAGAACCCGATCGAGAAGTGGCTGTTCGTCGCGCCCGAGTTGCTCCTGGGCGACGATCCTACGGTCGCCTCTGACCTCTTCGCCATCGGTGCGGTGCTGTTCTTCCTGGCGACCGGCCGTCCGCCGTACGTCGCGGAGACGCGCGACGACCTGGCGGCCCATGCGATGAAGGGGCCGCCGCCGATGCCGGGGGTGGCGCCCTGGCTTGCGCAGATCGTGCGAGGCCTGCTGTCGCCCGCGCCCCCGAACCGACCGGCCACGGCGGCCGCCCTGTCGCAGGATTTGAAGACGGGTGCCAAGCCGAAGGCCACGACGTCGATGGGGATGGCCCCGCCGCTGGCCACGCAAGCCACTCCCGCTCCGGTGCGCGCTGCAGCCAAGGCGCCCCCCGTGGCGAGGACAGCACCCCCGGTCGCGCCGGTGGGCGAGGAGCACGACGATGGCACGGAGGCGGTCGTCGTCCGCGGGGCCGATCGTCCCCGCAGCGGTGCTCCCGAGCAGTTGCAGACAGTGTTCAGGGCGCCGATCATGCCCGCGCAACGCTCGGTCAACCCCGACGATCCCAGCGTCGGCGTGGTCTACGACGAGGAGGAGCAGGAAGGGGCAACCGGCGCCGGCGGCAGCGGAGCGGCGGCGCGACCGGCGTTGGTGGTCAACGTTCCTCGGCCGCCGCAGCAGGGCCAATCGGGACTGCAGGCGATGATCGTGGGCGCTGTGTTGATAGCCATCGGTGCGGTGACCGGCGGCATGTGGGCGGGGCGCGGCCGTCCGCCCGCCGCCGATCAGAAGGGAGGCCAGACCGGGACCACCACCGCCCTCAAGCCGAACACGACGCCTCCGCTGCCGGGCATGAAGCCGGGCCAGGTCCGCCTGGTCACCAAGCCCCCCGGAGCGGCCGTGTGGATCGACGGCGCCGAGCACGTCGGCAAGACGCCGATCACCATCGAGACGATGCCGGGGGGCCACCGCTTGCTCCTGGTGCAGGCTGGATTCCGTATGCTTCGCGATACCATCGACACAAGCGTCGGATCCGTGGTGGAGCGCGAGATGGTGCCGATCGACTGGGGCTTCGACGGGCCGGTGATCCTGACCGTGCAGTGTCAGACGGCTGGTAAGTTCCCCGTGTTCCTCGACGGCAAGGAGACCGGGCTCCTGTGTCCGGTGGCCGGCCTCAAGATCCGACCGGGGACGCACATGGTCGGTGTCTTCGTCATCCCCCAGAACAAGCTGTGGAGCTTCGAGCGCGACGTCGCGCCGACCCCTCCCAGCCACCGCGTGATCTTCAGCTATTGAGCGCGACGGCCCTTCTCCTCGTTTACGCGCTGGCTGGCGCGGGCTCCGGCGAACGGCTGGCGTTGCTGCCGCTCGAGCTTGGTAACGGCCTCGGCGGGAGTCGGGCCGATCTGCAAGCGGCGGTGCTCCGAGGGCTGGCGGCGGTGGGGCGGCCGGTGATCGAGCCCGATGACGCTGCCGGGCGCGCTGGCGCGCAATACCTGATCACGGGACGGATCGAACGGACGTCCGCCCTCTTCCGCATCAGTTTGAAGCTGGTGCGCGTCTCCGACGGTGGCATCCTCGGCACCGAGGAGAACAGTTGCGAGGTTGTCGACTGCTCGGTGGCCGAGCTGGCGCGACAGAGCGCGCGCGAGCTGGTGCGGCAGACGCTGGGCCGTATGGAGACGCCTGCACCGGCACCGAGCGTCCCCACCGTGGTGATGGCCCCGCCTCCGCCTCCGCCTCCCGGCGCGAGCCGCCGGGTCTGGCCGGCCGTGATGCTGGGCGCGGGCGCGGCGGCGATCGGCGTGGGCGCCGTGTTGATCACGGTCGACGGAAAGTGCACCGACGGGCGATGCGCGAACTTCTACAACACGCTTGGGCCGGGTATCGGCGCGGTCGGGCTGGGTGTCGCAGCGCTGACGGTCGGCGGGATCTCACTGTGGCGTGACCTGTGGGGAAGCGCGGCCTCGGTGGCGATCGGTCCGGCAGGGATCGCCGTCACCGGGCGTTACTAGCGCGCGCCTTGGCCAGACCGCGCTGGGCGGCTTCGCTGGCGGGATCGAGGCCCAGCGCCTCCTCGTAGGCGTCGACGGCGCGAGCCGGTTCCTCGGTCGCGAGGTGGATCTTGCCTGCCAGCAGGAGGGCGCGGACGCCTCCGCCGGCGCGCCGGGCTTTCTCCGCCGCGGTCAGCGCGGCCACGAAACGCCCCTTCTGGAAGAGATCCTCTCCCTGGGCCAGCAGGCGGTCGAGCTCGGGCTCGATCGCCGGACGCGCGGGCGCAACGGGTGCCGCGGGGTGAGGGCGCGGCGGGGCGGGTGCTGGCGCTGCCGCGGGAGTCGCGGTCACCGGGGGAGGCGCCGGCGCCGGCCCCGGCACGGGCCTGACCACAGGCCGCGGCTGGACCCGTGGTGGAGGAGGCGGTGGTGTCGCGTCGTCGTGCCACACCACGGCGGCGCCCGTGCCTCCGAGCAGCAGCGCCGCTGCCAGGTACCAGGGCAGACGTGCCCGGCGGTCCGAAGGCCGGGTGACAACCACCACCCGCGGCCCCGGAAGCGTTGCCGAGCTGGACGTGCCCAGACGCTCGAGCGCCACCACGAGCTCGCGCTTGAGCGCCTCCATCGTCTGCGGCCGTTCGGCCGGACCGCGCGACAGGCAGCGCATCACCAGTGCTTCCAGCTCGGGAGCGAGATCGGCCCGATGCACCCGCAGCGGCGTCGCGTCCTCGTGCAGCTTGCGGTGCCACAGGGCGGGGATGGTGTCGGCCTCCACGGGCACGCGCCCGCCACTGAGCATGAAATAAAAGACGCCGCCGAGCGCGTAGATGTCGGCGCGGAAATCGACGTTCCCGCCGCTGCCCATCTGCTCGGGCGCCATGTAGCGCGGCGTCCCCACGCTCGACTCCGGGCGCGTCAGATCGGCTGACTCGCGCGCCTCGCTGTCTCCCCACATGAACTTGGCGACGCCGAAGTCGAGAACCTTCACCACGTCGGCGCTGTCGCCGTCGCGGCCGGCGACGATCTTCACGTTCGACGGCTTGATGTCGCGGTGGATGATCCCGGCGGCGTGGGCCGCCTCGATCGCGCGGGCCATCTGCAGGCCGATGAGCAGCGCCCGCTCGATGGGCAACGGCCCGGCGCGCCCGACCAGATCGTCGAGATCCTCCCCCTCGACCAGCTCCATCACGAAGAAGAGCGCGCCGTCGGGGGTGGTGTCGCAATCGGAGACGTCCGCGATGTTCGGGTGACCGATGCGCGAGGCAGCCTGGGCTTCACGCCGGAAGCGCTCGAGCCGCTCGGAGGCGCGCCGTTCGCCCTGGCGAGGGATCTTGATGGCCACCCGCTTGCCGAGCCCGGTGTGTACCGCTTCGTACACGCGGCCCATCGCCCCCTGTCCGATCCGGCGCTTCACCAGGTAGCGCCCGGCCAGCGTGGCGCCGATCAGGGGATCGGCCGGAGCCGCGGCCTCTCCGTCGCCCAGTGCCGCCGCCGCTGCCACCAGCGAGTCCTGCTCCTCGATCTCGGTACGGCGATTCTCGCCGAACAGCTCCTCCATCAGCTTCGAGGCGGCGAGCTTGCCCGGTTCGCGCCCCATCACGGCGCAGATGGCGGCGCTCATCTCCTCGCCGCTGCCGTAGCGGTCGCCGGGGTTGGTGGCCAGTGCGCGCATCACCACCCGATCGATGGCCGGCGAGATGGTCGCGTTGTGCCGCGACGGCGGCGGGATCTCCCGCGTCTGCACGCGGGCGTCGACGTTCGGGAACAGTTGCTTGCCGGCGAGCAGCTCCCACAGCAGGACGCCGACGGAGTAGAGGTCGCTCCGGTGATCGACCGGCAGCCCGCGGTGCTGCTCGGGCGACATGTACTGCACCTTGCCCCACTGGATGCCGGTCGCGGTCTCGGCCACCTTGCTGCTCCACTGCGCGAGGCCAAAGTCGATCAGCTTCAGTCCGCCCGTGTACGCGAGCATCACGTTTCCGGGCGATATGTCGCGGTGGACCAGGGCCAGACGCGCGGTCCGGTGCACCTGGCCCAGCGCGGCCGCCAGCTCGCTGCTCATGTACATCGCCACCTGGGGCGGGAAGCCGCGCTTGCCCTGGGCGCAGCGGTTCCAGATCTCGGCCAGCGTCCTGCCCGCCACGTACTCCATCGCCAGGTAGCCGCGCCGGTCGTCGATGCCGAAGTCGAACACGTACACCAGGTTCTCGTGCGACAGCTGCGTCACCAGCTTGGCCTCGTCGAGGAAGCGCTGGGTCATCTCCACCGGATCGCGATCCGGCTGGAACCGGCGCATCAGTTTCAGCGCACACACGCGCGAGACGCCCGCCGTCCCGGTGACGGCCATGAACACTTCGCCCATGCCGCCGCGCCCGAGCTCACGCAGCAGCACGTAGCGGCCGAAGCGGCGCGGGTAGGTCGTGGCCGGCTGGCGCAGGCCGTCGTCCTGTGTTTGGGCCATGCGAAGTTGGTTTTGGACCTCGTGGAGGCGGATGCTAGCCTGAAACGGCGCGCATGGCTCAACCTGAGCTCGTCGAAAAACCAGCCGGCGAGGCGATCGAGTGGGTGGCGGCCATCCCGTTCCTGGGCGTGCATCTGACGGCGGTGGTGTCGGTCGTCATGCTGGGCTGGTCCTGGACGGGGCTGGGGCTGGCGCTCGGCCTCTACGCGGTGCGGATGTTCGGGCTCACGGCCGGCTATCACCGCTATTTCGCGCACCGCTCGTACAAGACGAGCCGCGTGTTCCAGTTCCTGCTTGCGCTGCTGGGAGCGACCGCGACGCAGAAGGGCCCGCTGTGGTGGGCGGCGCACCACCGCCGGCATCACAAGTACTCCGACGAGGCGGGCGACCCGCACTCGGTCAAGCAGCGCGGTTTCTTCTGGGCGCACGTGAAATGGGTGCTGGTCGGCAAGTACGCGCCGACGGACTTCGAGCGCATCAAGGACTTCGCCAGGTACCCCGAGCTCGGCTGGTTGAACACCTACTACCTGATGCCGCCCATCGCGCTGGCCGGTATCCTGTACGTCGCGGGCGGCACGTGGGCCCTCATGTGGGGCTTCTTCGTCTCCACGACATTGCTGTGGCATGGGACGTTCTGCGTGAATTCACTCTCGCACCTCGTTGGCCGCCGGCCGTATCCGACCGCCGACGAAAGCCGCAACAGCCTGATCATCGCGCTCTTCACGCTGGGCGAGGGGTGGCACAACAACCACCACCACTACCAGGCGTCCGAGCGGCAAGGCTTCTACTGGTACCAGATCGACATCGCCCACTGCGTGCTGAAGGTCTTCTCCTGGGTGGGCCTGGTGTGGGATCTGCACGAGCCGCCGGCCAACGTCCGCGATCAGGATCTCAACGCTGCTTGACTGCATCGCGGCGGTCAATGGGCGTCGACCCTTCCCGGGGCGACCAACGCCCGCGTGCCGAGCACGTTCCACGCGGCTTCAGTCATCCGGGAGGCTGCGCCGATGGGCGATGCGTGGGGACGGTCGGTACAGCCGGCGTCATCCGGAGCGCCCGCCGAGACCTACGAGGGCGAACTCCGCTATACGGTCGTCGGCGAGCCGGTCGAGGTCGTGACGTCTTCGGGCCAACTTCGCCGACCATAGAGGCCGAGTCCATCCGGGCCTGAGGTTAGCGCCAGTCCGATTCGCCCTATCGCTCGTGGGCCCGGGCTCGCTCCACCGCTGGTGGTACGCTGCGCGCCAGGATGATCGCCCTTTGTCTGTCGGTGTTTGCCGCCCTGGCGGCGCCGGCGCCTCGGCGCGCGGGGAAGCCCAACGTGGTGTTCATTCTTGCCGATGACCTGGGCTGGGCCGACGTCGGCTTCCAGGGATCGAAGTACCACGAGACGCCGCAGATCGATCGGCTGGCCGGGCAGGGGCTGCGCTTCAGCAGTTATTACGTCTCTCCGGTCTGCTCCCCGACGCGCGCGGCGCTGATGACCGGCCAGTACGGCCCGCGGACTGGGATCTACACGGTGCCCGTGCCGCAGCCGCCGGGGGTGCAACGCAAGATGAAAGCCCCGGGGACGCGGATGAACCTGACGCCCGAGAAGGTCACCATCGCCCAGTCGCTGAAGGACGCGGGGTACGCGACGGGGATGTTCGGCAAGTGGCACCTCGGCGAGACCGGGGGGAACCACCCGTCGCGCCGCGGGTTCGACCAGGCGATCATCGCCGACCGCGTCCACCATGACTTCAAGCCGATCCCACCCGTCGACGTGCCGCCGGGGACGTACCTCGGCGACTTCCTGACCGACCAGGCCCTGCGCTTCATCGACGAGAACCGCGGCCGGCCGTTCTTCCTGTACCTGCCGCACTTCCTGGTCCACGTGCCCCACCAGGCCAAGCCGGAGCTGCGCGCCCGCTTCGAGAAGAAGCCGCCGGTGGGCGGTCAGGGGAACCCGACCTACGCGGCGATGATCGCCAGCCTGGACGAGAGCGTGGGGCGCATCGTCGGCCGCCTCGACGAGCTGGGTCTGGCGAAGGACACGGTGGTGATCGTCTCGTCGGACAACGGCGGTGTGCACGAACGGGTCATGCCGGGCGTCACCTCGAACGCGCCGTTGCGTCTGGGCAAGGGCACCGTGTACGAAGGTGGCATCCGCGTCCCGTTCGTTGTGCGCTGGCCGGGCGTGGTGCCGGCGGGCGCGGTGACCGACGAGGTCGCCGTCCACGTCGATCTGTTTCCGACGTTGCTGGAGATCGCCGGGGCGCGCGCGCCCGCGGGGCAGGTGCTCGACGGCGTCAGCCTGGTGCCGGTGCTGAAACGCCCCACCGCCAAGCTGGGGCGCAAGGCGATCTACCTCCACTATCCGGTCTACATCAACGACACCACGCCGGTCGGCATGGTCCGCGCGGGGGACTTCAAGCTGCTGGAGTTCTTCGAGGACGGCCGGCTCGAGCTCTATGACATCCGGCACGACATCGGCGAGAAGACGGATCTTTCGCAGCGCATGCTCGACAAGGCCGCCGAGCTGCGCGATCTGCTGCGGCGCTGGCGCAAGGAGGTCAGCGCGGCGATGCCGGTGCCGCAAGACTGAGCGCCGGCGCCACACGGTCGCCCCGGCGGCGGCCTCCCCGCGCCCGTCGGAGACGGCGACCATGGCACTCGCCTCCGTGCTCCGACGTTCACGGGCACGTGGTCAAAGGCCTTCTTGCGTAGGTAGAGGTTTTCGCCCCCACGAGCGCGAGTGCAAGGGCCATCATCGTGCTCAGTGGCGAATGTCGATCACCACCACGAGGTCATTGGAAAACACCTGCCGCACCGGGCGCTCTGCCAGCAATGCCGGAACCATCTCGAGCACGACCTGTTGATTGGCCGCCACATGACGCGGCAGCTTCGACGGGTACCGCCGCAATGCTTTGACGAAGTGATCGGTCCATCGCACCGATTCCGGCCTATCGACGATCAGGAACTCCACGCCTCGCGCACGCAGCAGGTGCCGGAAGTCTTCGGCTGTCCCTCCCTGTGGCAAATTGATGCTCCGGCTGGCGAGTCCCAGTTCGTTGGCAACCAAGATCCGGTTGCGCGTGAAGTCCAGATGGAAGGGCAACGACATCCAGGTCCAGATGCCCATACCGGGCGGGACGCGGTTCTGCGCCTGTTCGATGAGGCTTCTCACGGCGGGTTCCATGCTGCGCCTCGTTCCCAGCGAACGGAGATTGTTGTCCAGGGCATACGACACCAGCGTGCGCTCGTTTTTCATCCTGGCGAGACGGCCGACCAGACCGCCGCCCAACGAGACGACGCCTGCGCCGAGCAGAGCCAGGCCGAGTGTCCGTAAAGCCCGAGACATCCTCGGAAGTTCACCCGCCGGAGAAAGAAACAAGATCCCCGCGGGTGTGGCTGCGAGCAAACCCGGAATGGCATAGCGAACGCCTCCGTCCGCCTCGACCAGGTACGGCCAGAAGAAGTAGCTCAGCCCCGCGGCGCCCATCAGGCCGACAACGGCCACGCGGGCCGGTCGCAGGGCTCCCACGACCTGCGCTGCCGAAAGGACCAGCACCCCCAGTGAAGCAGCCGTAAAGCTGATAAAGGCGCCGCCGTAGAATATCTCGTTCGTCGAGAACAGTCGCCTGGCCTGGAAGGACAGCCAGCGGCCAACTGGATACACCGACGCCGATGAGTCGGGAAGCACGGGTGCGATCCACAACGCCGACGGCGACACGATCTGCGGATGCACAACCAGCCAGGGCAACGTCATTGCCCCCGCAACTCCCAAGGCGATCATGATCGGCCATCGACCCGGACGATACCGATACCGCACGGGTGCAATTGCATAGACGACCCACGCCGCCGCAAACAGCGCGAGCAGGACATGGAAGGTCGACTTCGCGACCATCAGTCCGGCCATGAACAGCCCGATCGCCACCGCGCGCCTACCGTCCAGGCGCGGGACGTCTTCGGGCGTCTCCTTGGTCTCGGCCAGCGTCACAGCGGTGATAAGGCCCAGCATCAGGGCCACCCCGACATAGAGCGTCGAAACATTAACGGCCAGCGGGGGAATCACGATGAACGCCACCAGCGCCAGGAACCTGGCTGAGCGGCGCGCCCTCCAGATCGCTCCGAGCTCAAGCACGAGCCCGGCTGCCAGGGCAAACCCGAACACGGGTTCAAAGGCCGAGATCATGGGCAGGGGCAAGAATGCGACGAAGAAGGCCTGCATCAGAGCGTGGCCGCCCAGGCTGTCCGTGCCGGCACCGTCGAACGGGCTTTCCCCCAGCCCACCCAGTTGCAGAAGGCGCACGGGACGTACGATGTACGCCGCCAGATCGTCCACGTGGTTGAACGAGGACGTCGGCAGCAACGTGAAAGCGAAGAATGCCGTAAAAGCCCCCGCCAGTCCCCAGACCAGGACGCTGAACAGCCGCGCGCCTGGCGCATCATCGCGTGGCGCTGCTGCCGAGGATCGCATCGCTTCGCGCTGGAGCGCATGCGACAGGATCGCGGCTGTCCAGCCGCAGATCAGGATCCCTCCCAGAACGGTCCGCGAGATCGCCCACGCCGCCGTCAGCACGCCGCCGGCACACATCACGAACGCCAGGCCGAGCGCGGTCGTGAAAACCGGGTAGCACAGCCTCCCCCGCCAGATGGGAACGCTGACTGCGCATCCCCATCCATACAGGGCAAACGCGAACAGAATGACAAAACCAATGGCGCCTGGAGAGGCTTGCATTCCCGGGCCCGGGGATAGTAGCACCGCTGATACTTCAGGTCGTTTTCTCGCCTGACGATCTTCGAATCCGCGTGGTCGGAAGCGATGCGTTGCTGCGAGGGTGTCCAACTGTCTGCGATGCGGATCTCAGCGCCGCTTGAATCGGGCGACGCCCCTCCTTACCTGGCGTGAGGAGGGCGGAACATGCGTGGGGCGGCGATCATATTGTGCGCGTGGGCACTCGTAGCGTGCGGCAGCGACACGGAGCCGACCGACCAGATGGTGGTGATCCCACCCTCGAGCGGCGCGGCACCGAAATTCTTCTCGGCCGACGCTCCGTGGAACAGCGATATTTCGAAGGCGCCGCTGGACGCCGAGTCGCCGAAGGTGATCGCGGGGCTTTCGGCGCTGGGCGGCTTTGGCAGCGGCAGCATCATCATCGACTTCGACTTCCATGTGCTGACGGCGGACGAAACCACCCCGATGCTCACCTTCACCGAGGGGCCGGGCTTCTACGAGCCGGACTGCGACTTCATGCCGGTGCCGGTTCCACCCAACGGAGCGCTGGAGGGGCAGGTCGGTTACCAGTGTCTGGTCGATCGAGACTGCCACCTGGTCGTCCACCACGTGCCCTCGAACCGGCTCTACGAGATGTGGCGGGCGGACATCACCGGTGGGATTTTCAAGGGCGGCTGCCTGGCAGTCTGGGACCTGACGCGGAAGTATCCGGCGACGGGCCGGGGTGTCGGTTGCACCAGCGCCGATGCCGCCGGGTTCCCGATCGCGCCGCTGCTGTTCACGGCCGACGAGGTCGCCGCCGGCGAGATCCCGCACGCCATCCGTTTCATCCTGCCCAACGACCGGATCCGCCGCGGGGTGTACGTGGCGCCGGCCACGCACTCGACCAGCGCCACCCGAGGTAGTGCCAGCACGCCTCCCTACGGGGCGCGCTTCCGCCTGCGCGCGGACTTCCCGGTCGATCTGCTTCCGGCAGGAGCGCGCGTGGTTGCCCGGGCGCTGCAGCGTCACGGCATGTTCCTGGCCGACGGGGGCAGCAAGGCGCTGACGGCCCAGAATGACCGTTTCACGAAGGCCAAGTGGGTCGACGGCAACAAGACCATGCTCGGCGAGCGCGACCTGGCCGTCCTCCAGATCACCGACTTCCAGATGGTCGAGGGCGGCCCGCGCATCCCGTTCGTCGGCGAGTGCGAGCGTAACCAGTAGCCTATAATCGACGGCGGGCCGATGCCCTTCGTCGTCGATCTGCTCGCGGTGGTTCTCGTCGCCGGCCTCGCTTTTCGCGGCTGGCGGTGGGGGGTGGCGTCGACGGGTCTGGCGCTGGCGGGTCTGGCGGTCGGTTATCCCGCCGCGTACCTGCTCCACCGTCCGGTGGGCGATCTGCTGGGACGTGCGTTCGACTGGCAGCCGCTGGTCGCGTATCCGCTGGGCGGCATGCTGGTGCTGCTCACGGTGATGATCCTGGCGGGCGTCGCGCGCCTCGTCCTGCGGCGAGGGCGCGACCAGCCCCCGGTGCTGCCGAGCCGGATCGGGGGCGCCGCGCTGGGGGCGGCCCACGGGCTGTTTCTCGTGGTGCTGCTGGCGGGAGCGCTGCAGATGCGCTCCGCCGTGTCCCCCGGTCTCGACGTGGCGTCCTCGTTCTCCTGCCGCATGGCGGTCCCGTTCTGGCAGCTTGCCACCCGGGTGGCCGTGCGGGATGTGAGCCACAGCAACGCCCTGGCGGCGACGGCGGCACGGTTCGTCGCCGAGCCGGCGAGGACGACCCGCGGCCTCGAGAAGGTCCTTGCCGACAAGCGCCTGCACCAGCTGGCCGATGATCCTGGCGCGACTGGCAACAGCCCCTGGCTTGTCGCCCTGGCCAACGACCCCAAGTTCGTGGAGGCGGCCCGCGACGCGGGATTCCTGGACGGTGCCGGGAAGGGGACCACGGCCCAGCTGGCCGAGGGCCTCGCGCCGCTGGCGACCGCCCTGCGCTCGTTGTCGGCGGACCCCGAACTCCAGCAGCTGCTGGCCGATCCCGAATTGAAGGCCGCGCTCGAGCAGCGCGATGTGGCCCGGCTGCTCAACGATCCGCGTTTCAACCGACTGGCCGGGCTCGTGCTTCAGCGCGTCACCGTACGGGATGAAAAATAGACGGTCCCCGGGGTCGCCCCGATACTTGCCCGAAGCCAATGCGTCGCGAGAACGCCAGGAGGACCTGGGTCCTGCGGGGGGTCGCGGCGCTCCTGCTCGCGTTCACCTTCGGTTATCTGCCGTACCATCTGTACGCGCGGTCCGGTTTCGCTCGCACTCTGCAGCTACGGAAGGATCTGGCGGTGCTGCGCGCCGCGAACGCGCGCCTGCACGCCGACATCGAACGCCTGTCGCGCGAGGCCGAGGCTCTGCGGTCCGACATGCGCATGGTCGAGCGGGTCGCCCGCGCCGAGCTCGGCTGGGTCCGTCCTGGTGAGGTGGTCTTCGACCTCGGGGGCGGCCAGTGAAGCTGTCACGGCTACGTGCCCGGATGGTGTTCGCCATCCGTCGCTTCGTCCGCGCGATCTGGGGCTTCTGCGTGGTGGCGGTGCTGGGCACGCTGCTGTGGCGCGGTGCCTTCCCCGACCTGCGACTGCCAGGGGCCGGGTGGAGCGGCGCCGTGGCCGCAGCGTTGCTGGCGGCCGTTCTGGCGGTCAAGGTGGCGTCGCGGTTGCGCACCTCCGAGCGCCGGCGCACCCCCTGGCGCGAGGTGGTGTGCGACATCGAGCTCGGCCTGCTGCTGTTGACGGCGACGTACGTCTTCCTGTCGATCCTCGGCGGCGTCACCTCGCCGATCCACCCGCTGATCTACGCTCTCGTCAGCTTCCTGGTGACGTTCCATCGCCTTTTGGTCGGCATCCCGCTGGCGCTGGCGACGATCGCGTTCGAGGGGCTGATGGCGTTCGGTCCCGTCGCTGCGCCTGGAGGGGCGGCCGCCTTTCCGGGCCACGTGGCCTTCATCGTCATCTTCGCGCTCCTCAACGTCGTCTTCCTGCACGCCGAGGTGGCGCGCCAGCGCCGCGAGCGCCGCAACCGGCTCGAGGAAGAGGTGGCCTCCATGCGCGAGGAGGCCCGCGACTTCCGCCTCATCTCCACGGCGCTCGGCGCCGACAGCCGGGTCCGCAGCCGTGCCGAGGAGGAACAGAAGCTGTCGCAGGGTTCGATCGAGACCATCCACCAGCAGCTGTTCCACACCCTGGACCTGCTGCGGCGCTCGCTGTCGCTGCAGACGTGCGGCCTCCTGTGGCTGGACTCGGCTGGCGAGAAGCTGAAGTTCAAGGAGCTGGCCAGTGACTCGTCGCTGGTCGCCGAGGGGCCGCTGCCGGCGCAGACCGGCGTGTTCGGCGCCATCTTGAAGGATCGACGGCCGCTGCTGCTCGAGTCGCCCCGGCCACAGCTCCTGCCGTACTACGAGGGTCCCGCTGAGGTGTCGGCGTTCCTGGGGGTGCCCGTCGTCGAGGGCCACGCGGCACGCGGTCTTCTGGTGGCCGACCGACGTGCCGGCGCCCCCTTCGGGCCGTCGGAGGTCGAGCTTTTCACGGGCGCGGCCGGCCAGGTGATGCGCATCGTGCAGTCCGAGCGTGTGTTCCAGGCGGTCGAGCGTTCGAAGCACGAGCACGAACGTTTCTACAAGGCCTCGTCGGCACTGAACCGGGCGCTGACCCTGGCCGAGGTTTACGAGGCCGCCATCGAGGGTGCGCGGGGCGTCTGCGAGTTCGACTTCGCCGCCATCGCCACCTACGACATCCGCGACGGAGGCCACGCCATCTGTCGCGCCGTGGGTGAGGGGGCCGAGCTTCTCGACGGCAAGCGCTACCGCGACGCCGGTTCACTGGCGGCGGTGGTGGTGAAGAACAAGCTTGCGCTGCCCTCGGCCGGCGAGTGGCGCGACCGCGAGGACACCTACGTCTTCGATCCCACGGTGCGCATGAAGGGCTTCGAGTCGCTGTACATCCTTCCGCTGCTGGTGAAGGACGAGGTGATCGGCACCTTCACCGTCGGCGCCCGCCGCCCGGGCGCTTTTCCCGGCGACCGCCGCGAGATGCTGGGGGTGATCGCCAACCAGGTGGCCATCTCGCTGCAGAACGGTCGGATGTACGAGGTCCTGGAGGAGCAGGCGACCACCGACGGACTCACGGGTCTGGTGAACCACCGCACTTTCCAGGAACGGTTCTCGGCCATGCTCGGGCGCGCGGACCGGCACAAGACCAAGGTGTCGATGCTCCTGACCGACATCGACCACTTCAAGAAGATCAACGACACCTACGGGCACCCGACCGGCGACCAGGTGCTGCGGCGGGTGTCGGCCATCCTCAAGGCGAGCGCGCGCGGGATCGACATCGTCGCCCGCTACGGCGGCGAGGAGTTCGCCATCGTGCTCGAGGGGACCGACCGGATGGGGGCGCGGCAGCTGGCCGAGCGGATCCGGCAGGAGGTTGCGCAGCAGAGCTTCGAGTCCGCCAAGGGGTCGTTCAGGGCGACACTGTCGCTGGGGGTGGCCGTTTACCCCGATGACGCCCGGGCGAAGCAGGAGATTATCGCCAAGGCTGACCAGGCCTTGTACGCGGCCAAGCACGGTGGCCGCAACCGGACGGTGTGCCACGGCGAGGCCGATCGGCCTGCCCCGCGGGCTGCGGTGGGCTGAAACGCCCGTCAGGTGGTAAGATCACCCTTCGCATGCGGTACTTGAGCTTGGCTTTCGTAGCGGCCGTGTTGGGCTCGTGCGCCCCGACTCCTCTGAGCCGGGTGGCCGGCGACGGCGGCGGCGCACAAGGGGGAGCAGGGGGTGATGGCGGCGGCGGCGGTGGCACCGGAGGTGGTGGCGGTCGCGCCGGCTCGGGCGGCTCGGGCGGCTCGGGCGGCTCGGGCGGCTCGGGCGGTTCCGCTGGCGGCTCCGGCGGCATGGGGCGTGACGGCGGCCCTCCCGACGTGGCGCAGGGAGACATGGCACCGCAGGCCGATCGGCCGCGCGACATGGCGGCTGTGCCCCGAGACATGGGCCCCGAGGCCCCGGCGCGGCCGGCTCTGCTCGTGGTCGGAACCGTGGCGACCCTCACCGCGTCGGACACGACGCTCGAGACCCGCATGAAGAACAACAACCTCGGCGTCACCATCATCGCGGACGAGGCGGTGGCCACCGGGGATGCGCTGAACAAGGCACTGGTTGTGGTATCCAACAGCGTCGACTCGACGATCCTCATCGGCAAGCTCCGGGACGTGGCGGCGCCCGTCCTTCTCCTGGAGCCCGGCATCGTCGACGACATGGGAATGGTCCCGACCGGCACCGGCAATCTGGGCTCGGTCGCCGCCCAATCCCAGATCCGCATCGCCGACGCCACGACTTCGCTGGCCGCGGGGCTGCCCGTGGGCGACGCCCTGGTTTTCAACGGTACCCGCACCGTGTTCTGGGGCAAGCCGGCCACCGGCGCCATCGACGTCGCGGAGCTGGTCGGCACGCCGGCCAACAAAGTCTTCTACGCCTACGACAGGAACGTGATGATGGCGACGATCCTCGCCCCCGGGCGTCGGGTCGCGTTCTTCACCGACGTCGTATCGGGCTCGCTGAACGCCGACGGCCAGCGCCTGCTGGAAGCGGCGATCGACTGGTGCCTGCGCCCCTAACGGACGTGCTGCGTCCGGAACTTCCGGCCCCCGCGCGCTCGGGTCGGTGGTGCCCGTTCCGACGGGATCAGGTGCTCCGGTCCGTTGCCGATCAGATCGCGGCGTTTCATCCGGACGAGCGCCTCGCGTAGCAGCGGCCAGTTCGCCGGGTCGTGGTAGCGCAAGAACGCCTTGTGCAGCCGCCGCACCTTGAGGCCGCGGGGGATGTGTACATCGGCGCCACCCCGGCGCAGCCGACGCAGCGGGTTCTTGCCGGTGTGGTACATCGTCGTGGCGCTGGCCATGGGCGTGGGCATGAACGCCTGCACCTGGTCGGCCTTGAACCCGTTCTTCTTGAGCCATAGCGCCAGCGCCACCATGTCCTCGTCGGTGGTGCCCGGATGCGCGGCGATGAAGTAGGGGATGAGGTACTGCTTCTTGCCCGCCTCTTTCGAGTGCTTGTCGAAGAGAGCGCGGAACTTCTCGAAGCTGCCGATGCCCGGCTTCATCATCAAGGAGAGCGGGCCGTCCTCGGTGTGCTCGGGGGCGATCTTCAGGTAGCCGCCGACGTGATGGGTGGCCAGCTCCTTGACGTACTCGGGAGAGGTCGCCGCCAGGTCGTAGCGCACCCCGGAGGCGACCAGCACCTTCTTCACACCCGGGATCTTGCGCGCCTTGCGGTAAAGCTCGACCAGGGGTGCGTGGTCGGTGTTCAGGTTGGGACAGATCCCGGGGTAGACGCACGAGGGGC
>JANPFD010000117.1:0-1550 GCA_031423255.1 Myxococcales bacterium
TCAAGGGCTCAGGCCTTGGCAATGCGGATCTGTTGCTCGGGATCCTCCACGCCTACGGGGTCATGGACC
The DNA here is from genome assembly GCA_031423255.1 of Myxococcales bacterium. Classification (GTDB taxonomy): domain Bacteria; phylum Myxococcota_A; class Polyangia; order Fen-1088; family Fen-1088; genus JANPFD01. Next base: position 70 of record JANPFD010000117.1, read on the forward strand.
GGACGTTCGGCGACGCGGCCCAACCGGAGTACCTGACACGTCCCCTCACCGAGATCGGCTGAGGCGGTCCCACGATCTTCGGATTCTTGCCATCGGCTTGCGCCGATCGCGGCCTGACAGCAGTTGTCGCACCGTTGCTGGGCTGCGGCGGAGCTTCGCGCCAGGCAAGCCCCTGAGGTGTCAAGACCACCGGATCCCCCGGACGAAAGGGCGGCGGGCCGCCGTATACGAACATGCCGTGGGTGCCATCATCGAATCGGACCAGCACCTCGTAAGAGCGGATTTCGGCCGAGCCCTGACTGGCGGAGGCGCCAACGGCAGCACCGCCCATGGCCCCGATGAGCGCTCGTGGGCCGTGGCCGCCAAAGAGGAACGGCCCGATCAGCGCGCCCGCCAACGCCCCACCCGCGGGATTGCCTTCTTGACGCTGCACAATCTCGCGCACCCACTCGACTCGCCCCGGGCGCGACCAGTAGCCTGGCGTCGCGGGATCAGTCCAGGTTGTTTCCTAGGAAGAGCCGCTTGTCTGGCTCCTACTACGCCTCGATGAAGCCCAGCGTGCCCAAATAGTCCGACTTGCCAATCTCGGCGCCGCCGTGGCGAAGCAGAGCGTAGGCGGTGGTCAGGTGGAAATAGAAGTTGGGGATCTGGCGTCCCCACAGGTACTCCTCTGCCGGCAGCGCCTTCCCAGGTCGGCTAGGCAGTCTGACCAGGGTCTGGGCCGTCGTGCGCTCGAAGTGGGCAGCAGTGAGTGTCTGAAGATAGGCCAGGCACTTGGCGATGCGGCCGTGCAAGTCCGCGAAGGTTGTCTCGTTGTCTTCGTGGCGCGGCGCCTCCGTGCCGCTCAGGTTGGCTGCGGTGGCCTTCGCCGTATCACACGCGATGCGGACCTGCGCCGCGAAGGGCAACATGTCGGGGAACAGCCGCGTTCCGAAGTAGTTGTTGACGTCGAACTCGCGCTTCTCGGCGAACTTCTCGGCCTTGGTGAGGACGGCGTCGAGGTTTTGCAGGGACCGGGCGAACTGTTTGACAGCGTGGTGGTACATGAACTCTCCGTTGGAAGGGAAGGAAGGCGGCGTTCTTAGCGCGTCGACGACAAAAGACCACAGCTATTCCGGCCGGAGGGGGCGTGACGATAGGGTCCCGACACTTCGGCGACGATCGAGTCACTGGCATCGGGACCGCTAGAGGCACCGGGGCTCAGTTTTTGTCCAGAGGCACAGAGTAAGTACGGGACAATGTGTCAGGGCACGCCTGAGTCAGCCCCATCTCCGGGCAGCGAGTTGTCTTGAGTATGTAGCCCCATCCGGCAGGATACCTGGACATTGTGAACTTGTGCCTGACCGACCAGTAGTTCAACTCCTGCGCCGCCATGGGCCGGCCGCGATCGCGGCCAGAAGACGTCTCCAGCGATGGGTTCATGAAGTACTTTGAGGCGGACCAGGCTGGCCCTTCTCCATCGTTGGATGGAAATACTTGTT